>NZ_NIRT01000030.1 GCF_003207795.1 Komagataeibacter nataicola
GCGTGCTCAATGCCACGGCGGCGCAGAACCCTGTGGCCCTGGGCCAGTTGCAGGCAATGGGCTTCATTGCCAATGCACTGATTGGCGTTACGTCAATCATATCCAGCCTCACATTCACCCGGAACGCCGCGACAAAATGGCTGCACATCCGCGCATGCGGCGGTGGCGGCGGGGGTGGGGGTGCTCCTTATACGGATGGCAATAACCAGGCATCCGGTGGTGGCGGATTCTCTGGGCAGTATATAGAGCTTTGGATCACCGCCGCTGACTTTGGTGCTTCGGTGGACATCGTAATCGGCGCGGGTGGTACGGCCCCCTCGAGCGCAGCGGGGGGCAGCGGCGGGACTACCACAATAGGCTCACTGGTTACGCTACTTGGCGGTGGGGGCGGTTTTGGCGCTTCATGGGGGTCTATCGGGGAAATCCTCCCACAAATATCGACAGATACTCCTCCTTCCTCGACCGAGGGGATTGTAGTTTTTTCCCGTCCGACAACGGCTGGACGATCCCCAATGATTACGTTCAGTAAATCTAACGGAAAATCCGGAGATGGAGGAGATACCCCTCTTGGAACTGGTGGTCCCGGGAATGGTTTGGCGGGCGCCGGTGCCAACGGCACTGGTTACGGTTCTGGGGGCAGCGGCGCAAGCGTGGGATACAATCAGTCCGTAGGACAGGCGGGCGGACAGGGAATGCCCGGCGTGGTGATTATTGAGGAATACGCATAATGGCGCGCTATCTGATCTGCCTGAGCGCCGCATCGGGCGACAAACCGGCAAATTATGTGGTCAATACGATAGAATGGGACGGTAAGGCAGCCTTCACGCTACCCGCCAGCACCGTGTTGATTGAGGACGCGGACAGCATCTACCAGCCCGGCGATACCTACGGTGTGACGCCTGCGCGTTCGGTGCCGGTCAATCCTGCCGCCACGGTCCCTCTCGCCACGCAGGCGCAGAACGCCCTGACCGCCGCCGCATCTGCCACATGGCAGGCCTATGGCATGTATGGGCAGACCACACCGGCGGATGTCGTGACCTATCTCACCGCCCTTCGGGCCATCGCCAACGGCACGGACACCACCAGTACGGCGCTGCCCACGGCCCCGGCGGACCTGAGTGGCGCGACCACCACGACCTGACCCGGCCACACAACCCGCGCCTACCCGACCGCCCGATGGGGCGGTTTTTTTATGAGAAAAACATGAGAAAATCCATATTTCTGGCTGCCATTCTCGGCATCCTGTCCGCCTCCCTGACAGCGCATGCTACGGATGCGCGCATGGCCTATAAATCAGTGGGCGGCCAGTATAAGGCGGTTGAGGCGGTATCGCCTACCTGCGGCGTGAGTAGCGCGGGCACGCCACTTGTCTGCACGTCAACCGGCGCAGCGGGCACGGCAGATGCGCGGATGGCGTATAAACTGCCAAACGGGCAGTATCAGGCGGTCATTCCCACGGTTCCCGTCTGTTCCGTGGACAGTTCGGGCGTGCCCCAGATATGCGACTTCTCCAGCACGCCTGACCTGTCGTCGTATCTGACCGCCACCGCTGCGGCGGCCACTTACTCGCAATTGAATGGCGGCAACAGCTTCCTTGGGGAGCAGCGTTTCGCATCCGTCTATTTTGCCGATCCTGACAACAACGTCTCACGGGACGCTAAGTTTGGGGACAAGGGCATTGCGGTATCTGGCGGAACGAAAACCGATACCCTGAGCGTTACCACAGCCGCCTACGTCCCCGATACCACGACGACAGACGGCACGACCGCAGCCCTCAACACCGAATCCGCTGCGGCGCGGTTCGTGAGTCAGACAACAGCGGCCTCGACCTACGCGACGATCTCGGCGCTCAATACGCAGGTGAACAACGCCGCCGCGACGTATGAGACAATCGCGAACGCCGCGGCATTGGCAAAAAGCACAGTTGACGCGCTCCAAGGCTCTGTCACGGGCGACCTGTCCGCCTCGGGCAGTAGCCTGTCCCTGACGTTGGGGTCGAGCGGCCTCCAGCTCACAATGGCCTATTCGGCCAGCGGCACCGGATCACTGTCGATTGTTTCCGCGTCCGGCAGCATCACGCCGGTCGATATCTACGAAACGGCGGCATGGGGCGCGACCTCGTTCAAGGGCTATACCCTCGACAGCGGAACCATCACCACAAAGCCGACTGTGATCGACAGCACATTCTACCTCTCGTCGAACGCTTGGGGAACATACCACATCGGCGTTGGCGGGAATCTCTACATCGTGGACATTTTCGGGTCCGGGGCCGGTAAGCGCACCGTCATTTCGTGGCGCAAGGTTCTTTGACGCCCTCACAGGATAATTCAATGCCTACCAACACAATTTATCCTGCTGAGGCCCAGCCACAGCAGGGTGCTCCCGTGCGCTGCGCCACGGTCGAGGATCTGGCCCGAGTGCGCGAGCGGCTCGCGAAGGTCGAAGGTGGCCACGACAACCTGCGCGACGGGCTAAGCACCCTGTCAGTCCAGTTTTCGGAACTCAGGCGCGATCTCACGCGATCGGTCACTGACACGGCGGCCCAGACCCGCAGCGAGATCATGCAGCGCGTGGACGACATGACCGATACCGCCACGGAACGAAATTCCGAGATTTCGGGCAGGCTAGCGCGCATTGAAGGTGGTCTGAAACTGACCTCATGGGTGACCATGACCTCCATCATGCTGGCCACCGGCCTGCTGGGCTGGGGGCAGATTGGTGATGCAGTCTTCGCGTTCTGCAAGCGTGCGCTGGGGTACGGACCATGATGGAACTGCCCCCGGCTCCGCTGACGGACCTCAAGGCCCGCGTCATTGCCCCAACCCTTGCTTTCATTGGTCTGGGTGGGTCTGCTGCGGTCAACCTGATCGCAGGCATTGCGCTGGTCGAGACGGGCTGCCGCGCACTGGTGCAGTCCGGCGGCGGTCCGGCCCTGGGCCTGTGGCAGATGGAGCCGTTCACGCATGACGACATCTGGGCAACCTTTCTGCCCGCGCAGCGCCTGTCCGCCATCCGCGCCCGGCTGTTTGCCCTGCAGGCCGCGTGGCCCATGGGTTCTGATCGCGCCACTCAGCTGATCGGCAACCTGCCCTATGCCTGCGCCATGGCGCGGCTGAAATGCTACCGCGCGCCCGAGCCGATACCCGCAGCCAATGATGCCGCCGGGCAATGCCGGTTCTGGAAAACCAACTACAACACCACGCTCGGGGCGGGGGACGTTGATCCGCAGCACGTTGCCCTGTTCGAGCAGGCCATTGAGGCATGACATGAATACCGCGGCAAGACTGACCGGGCTGGGAGCCGTGTTTACCGGCCTTCTGGCTTTCGTTCCTGAACAATACGCCTTCTACGTGGCCATGCTGATCTTTGCATGCAGCGCAGTTTCGGCAGCCATTCCGCCCCCGGCCGCGCATAGCCGGTGGGTAGTGGCGTATCAGATCATCACCATGATCGGCCTGAATATCGGATGGGCCGAGAACCACGCCAAGCCAAGCGTTTCCGGCGTTCGGGTTCCGCTGGCTGACAAACCTGCCGCCAAGCAGGCCGTAGCCTCGTCCGGCATCCCGGTCCTGAACAAAAAGGGCAAGCCCGAAACCCCTACGTGACTGGCTGGGCCCGGCTCGATCATCCTGATTCCCCAACCGCCTTTGAGGCGGTTTTTTCATATGGAGACGGCAGACATGCCTGATACGAACATCACCACCATTCCAGCGCTTGAAGGTCTCGTTGAAACCGCGCTGGGCAAGAAGGACACGGCCACGACGCAGGCCGATATCGCTCTGGCTGGGAACCTGTTGCAGACGCTTCTGCCGATCATCGTCGAGAAGGCCGCTCCGAACCTTGATCTTTCCGGCATTGACGCTGCCCTGACCAAAATCCTCACCGGCATTTCCGATCTCAAGACGGAGATCGAGACGAAGCCCGCGACGACTGCGACCCCAACCGCCGCCGCTGTTTCCTGACCGATCAACAAGGAAAACCCATGAACACGAGCATTTCTCGCCGATCCCTGCTGCGTGCCGGGGCCGGAACGCTGGCGGCTGGTCTGCTGGGCGCCTGCACGGTCACCAAATCCGGCACGACCACCACGCTGACCCTTAACGTGGCCGAAGTGGTGGATTACGGCAGCGCGATCCTGTCCTTCGCCAACACGGCCATCAACGTCTCGTTCGTGGCGAGCGCGATGGGAACCGCGAACCTGGCACTCGCCAACACGGTGATTGCATCGCTGAAATCGGCTCTGTCCGCGTTCTCGACTGCCGCCGGGTCCAGCACGTCCGTCAGCTATGACAGCGCCAGCGTGAAAACCGCGTTCGACAGCATTCTTGCGGATGTGGAGCAGGTGGACACTCTCATCATTTCCACAATCACCGGCACGGCAGCGAGCCTGTCCAGCAGTGTGGTATCTGAGGCCAAGACAGCGGCCGGTGCGGCTGAAACGCTGATCTCGCTGCTCAAGGCCATGATCGACATGACCGGTCCTCGCCTGCGTGGTGTATCGCCCCTGAGCGGGGATGCGGCCGTTGCGCAGATTGCCGTTTTCTCGGCCTCGCAGGGATGACCACCCACGCGCTCGCCGGTCTGGGCCTGTTCCTGACCGGCGCGGCGTTCTCGCAGGTTCTGGCGTTCGGCGTCGCCGCGTGGCGCGAGGCCCGGCGTGAACGGCAGATTGACGACACGCTTGGGCCGCCTGCGCCTGACCCATCTGATCTAAATGAATGAAATAGCATGCACGTTGAACGCATAGGGCTTGCCACCCTGTATCTCGGCAAATGGCAGGATGTGCCTGATCTTCCGCGCCCTGCTGCGATTATTTCTGATCCGCCATATGGGCAAAAGCTGAAAACAAATATCGTGACCAAGGCAAGGAAGAGGCCGGGAAGAAGCGGATTTATCCAGCCGAAAACAAATTTTTATCCGACAAAGATCATTGGAGACGATGGTCCTTTTGACCCCACCCCATTTCTTCATATGGCAGATATCACCCTTTTTTGGGGCGCTCATAAGTTTTCAGACAGACTTCCGCCCGGACAATTTCTGTGTTGGGACAAGAGCCCAACAGGAACCCGCCGGGATCAAGGCGATGGAGAGGCAGCCTGGATCAATGCTCCCGGAAAACCCATGAGGATTTTTCGTTACCTTTGGAGTGGGATTTGCATGGCTTCAGGCTATGAGACACAGCAGGAAATATCCCACAATTCAAGTGCTCAACGTCGCATCCACCCCACCCAAAAACCCGTAGACCTCATGACATGGTGCATCCAGCAGGCCCGCGTGCCAGAGGGTGGCCTGATCCTAGACCCGTATATGGGTGGAGGATCAACAGGAATTGCTGCTGTGCGGGCCGGGCATCCGTTTATCGGAATTGAGTGCGAGCCGCAGTATTTTGAGGCGGCGTGCCGACGGATCCGGCATGCGCAAGGGATGCCTCCCGTTTCGCGCGCGGCTTAACCCGCGCTCTCCACCTCCAGCCCCCTCGCGATCAGGCGCCGGATGGCTTCGGCGCGAGTAACGCCGTTGGCTTCGGCCCATGCATCAAGGTGGTCCAATAGAGGGCGTTGAATGCGCGAGCGCACTTCTTCGCTGTCCACGCGTGGCCGCCCCATCTTTTTGCGCGCATTAAGTGTTGACATATCCACTTTATACGCGCATATAATTCGGGCGGCAACGGAAATCTCACCTTCCGAAACCGCCCTAACCACACCGAAACGGAGCTTCGGACATGGCTGATAATGCCAATAGCACAATTGCGATTAACCCGCAGCCCATGGATGGCGAACTGCGCATCAAGGATGAAGACCTCGGAGTGCGTCTCGGGTTCAATCGTCCGCGCGATATTCGCAAGATCATCGTGCGTTATCTGCCGGAATTGGAGCGCATGGGGGTTTGCGCCACCGCGTCGCAAACCTCGGGTAGCAAGGGAGGGCGGCCTACAGAGGCATATTACCTCAACCGAAAGCAGGCCATCTTCATCACGGCCAAGTCGGAAACGGCGATTGCCACCGATATCACAATTGAAATCGTCGAGCGGTTTGATGCCTACGAACGCGACGCGGCCCCAGCCATCAAAGCCCCGGCCAACATGGTCGAGGCCCTGACACTGGCGCTTGAGCAGCAGAAGACGCTTGAGGCAAAGGATCAGGAAATCGCGGAACTGGCCCCGAAGGCCGCCGGTCTGGAAATCCTTGCCGAGAAGGACGGAGAGCTTGGCATCCGCGATGTGGGGCGCGAACTGAAGGTCGGACAGAACCGGGTGCGCGATATGCTGTTTGAGCGCAAGTGGGCGTGCCGTCAGGGGCGTGATATCCGTCCGGCATCATACGGGCTTGAACACGGGTATGTGCGCCTTGTCCCGCGCCTGTATGAGGACAAGCAGACCGGTCAAGAAAAGATTTCCGATGATTTCCGCATCACGCGGAAGGGCATTGCCCGTCTGGCGGAAATATTTGGAGTGATGAAGGCCGGTTGCGTCCCTTTTTTCGCCAAGGCCAAGGAGCCAGCCCAAGTGTAGGGCTGACAGGACTGGTTGCAAAGGCAGCGTGTGGTGACACTCTACCCGGAACGACAAAAACAGATTGCTTAATCACAAGGCGGTTCTTCGGAGCCGCCTTTTTTATTGGGATACACCATGACAAAACTCTTCCTCGGCTGCCTGATTATGACAGCCATCTGCCTTTCGGGCTGCTCGACCTACAGAGATTGCCGTTCCGAAAATATCCCCAAGGGGCAGTGCATTTTTGTAACTGTGTTTGAGAACATCCAGCCATGATCAATCGTAAACTTGGCTGCCGCCCGGCTGAACACCGACCGGGCCAGCCGCATCTGTCCGTCATGCGCGGCTTCTGCTCCCGGCAGGCCCCGGTGCGGCTGATCCGCGACCATATCGACCCGCACCCCGGCATGTTGGGCAATGACGCGCTGGGGGACTGCACGGCGGCGGGCATCTTTAACCACATGCACGCCACGGCTGCGCTGGCCGGATTTGACGTGGCAGGCATCACCACAGACGCGGCAATCCGGTTCTACAGTCAGTCCACCGGCTACGTGCCAGGCAACCCGAACACGGACAACGGTGGGGTTGAAGTCGATGTGCTGACATCAGCTTCTCGCGACGGATGCGCGCTGACCGATCAGACCTTGTATCCGTGCTGGGGTAGCGCCGATCCGGGCGACCTGAACGGGGTCCGCAACATCGCTGCGGGCCTGTCCGCCGCGTATCTGGGTGTGCAGCTTGCCACGGCGGATATGTGGGAGGATGAACAGGGCAACCTGCCGCCCGTGTGGGACACGGACAGTCCGGCAGGGCATGGTGACCCGACACCGGGCAGCGCGGGAGGCCATTGCCTGCTGCTGTGGGATTACGCGGGCACGGCTGACACCGATCTGGTCACACTCCTGACATGGGGTAGCAAGCAGAAAGCCACATGGCGATGGGTCCGGTCCCGCATCATGGAGGCGCACGGGCTGGCGTGGGGACAGTTGCACGCGCCCGGCGGCCTGTATCCGGCTGGTGATGACTGGACGGCGCTGGTCGAGGCTAACGCGGCGTATCTGCGGGGTGTGGCGTGAGGGCAGTTATAGGGCTGTCCTGCGCTCTTGGCCTGTCTGCCTGCACCCATCAGGTGCCCGTGCAGACCACGATTCCGGCGGCCATGGCATCCATCCAGTCCAGCCTCGCGCAGGCCGGGGTGGTATCGGTATCTCACGCGGGCGACTGGACCCCGGATCAGGACGCGCTATTCGTCCGCGCCGTCCGGGCGGCGCAGTGCAGTCAGGACCGAGCCGACCCGGTGGTAGGCACGATTGCGGGCGATGTGACCTTGCAGCTATCCGGGCAGTTCACTCAGGGCGGGCAGTTCAGCGTGGGAGCGATCACGACAGCGCCCACATTCGGCGTGCAGGGCGATGCCACCCGAACGCGCGGGCAGACGGTCAGCCTGTCGGTGGCCTATGCGCCGTTGTCGTCCATGCCTGACGTGGAGATGGGGCGGCAGCTTGGCTACGAGGCAGCAGTCTTTGCGCAGAATGACGATGCCCGGCATGCCGAGGCTTCTCGGCTGATTGCTGATCGCGAGGAGCTGCGGGGCAGGGTGCAGGCGATGATTGATACCTGGTCCGCGAGCAAATGCGTTGATCATGAGTCGGTTACGCCATTTGTCGGTGGCCGACGATGATCTGGCGTTGGATTCACCGGCTGTTCTGTTTGCGGAAAGGGTGCCAGAAATGAGTGACTATCCAATTGTCGTTGTGAAATGGCTTGACAGCGGGCAGCCGGAGCCAGCGTGGCAATGGACAGATGAAATACCGGAACCTAATCCGATTGTCTGTCAGACGGTAGGGCATCTGATCCATGATACATCAACGGGTATTGTAGTCGCCCTCAGCATTGGGGACGTCACAAGTGAACGTCCCCAAGCCAATGGGGTTATGCACATACCGCGTTCAGCGATACAGCAGATTATTTCTTTGGTCCCTTGTGAGTAGTGAAGCAAACCAAAACGGCAGGAACCCGTTAAGGCCCTGCCGTTCTGTTGCCCCGTTGGTTGGCGCCGGGGCGGCGGTCTCTCCCTGCCGTCGAGCGCTGCGGCATCGTGACCAGCACCAACCGGATGGGTGCCGCAGCGTGTGGATTATAGGGGGAATGGGGCGTGGGTACAAGCCAAAAACACTCCACGGATTTTCCACAGATCGAGGTAGATCACCGTAGACAAATATAGACGCTGGTAGACTTTTCCGTTTCGGGAATTATCACACACAACGCTGGTTTTTGGCGGAATACCCGGAGACGATGGTGGGCGCAACAGGGATTGAACCTGTGACCCCTACCATGTCAAGATAGTGCTCTACCGCTGAGCTATGCGCCCATCGTCATCCGATGAAGTGGCTTTTACTGGCCATTTCAGGCGGATGCAACCCCCCTTTTCAAAAAAAAACGCATTGACCCCCAGGCTGCCTGCTGCCCCTATGGCGGCCATGCACCGCCCGGCCTTTCCATTCGCGCTCCCTGTTCGCATGTGGCTGTTCCCTACGGGAAAAACCGCATGACGGAACGCGCCGTGCCACCATTTCACATCATTGAGCCACAGGGCACCCATCGGCCGGTTATCGTGGCGTCCCCTCATTCGGGGCGCAACTACATGCCCGAATTCCTGCGTCTGTCCCGGCTGGGCGCCCTTGCGCTGCGGCGCAGCGAGGACTGTTACGTAGAGCAGCTTTTTGAAGCAGCACCAGGGCAGGGCGCCACTCTGCTGCACGCCACCTTTCCACGCGCCTATTGCGATGTGAACCGTGAGGCATGGGAACTCGACCCCACCATGTTCCGCGAACCCCTGCCCGCGTGGTGCAATACCACCAGCCGCAAGGTCAAGGCCGGGTTTGGCACCATTGCCCGCATTGTCTCGCGTGATGGGCCGATCTATGCGCGCCCGCTCCCCTTCGATGAAGCGGAAAAGCGGATAAGCACCTGCTGGCAGCCCTATCATGATGCCCTGGCCCATCTGGTGCATGACAGCGTGGCGCGGCATGGCTTCTGCCTTTTGCTTGATGCACATTCCATGCCTGTGGTGCAGGGGCGCGGAGAGCAGCCGGATTTTGTTCTGGGCAACGCCTGGGGCACGTCCTGCACCCAGCAGATGACAGCGCTGGTGGAACATGTGCTGACGGCCCACGGCTACAGCGTCGCGCGCAACGTGCCTTTTGCTGGCGGGTACGTAACCCGGCATTACGGGCGGCCACGGCGCGGGGTGCAGGCCCTGCAACTGGAAATGAGCCGGGCGCTGTATATGGATCAGGACAGCCTGCAACCCCATGAAGGCTTCGCGCGCCTGCAATCCGTGCTGATGGAGGTGGTGGCCGTGCTGGCGCAATATGGCGACATGCTGGCGCAGATGGCGGCCGAATAGGCCATTAGGCCGCAAAAGCGCGGCTGAATCCGCTTTCGCTGCCTGTCTTCCGGTTCATTGCCGCAATCCGGGGCAGAGCCTTGGCGTTATTTTTTATCCCTGCTTCATTTCCAACCCGCATGAACCGGACCGCGACAAGACCGGGCACGGGCCGCTGTGCCGCGACAACACAGGATGCCCGGGTGTATTGACACCCTGAACCTTCTCCTTTCGTAATATCTTTTCTCCCCTTACTCTCTCCCCACCTGTGGCTGGCGTGAATTATAAGGTATCTGGTCTTAATTTTATTATGGACGGATTCATTCCGGCCTGCCCGCTTATTGTAACGGCTGCTGTTTTATTTTATGCACCCCGGCCGCAACCGGGCAGGGGATGCGTCGTTGATCTCCTCACAGCGGGCGTTCCCGGGATCGCTTCCTCAGTAAACCCCCATGATGGAACGAGGAAAAACAAGGATCCCCTGTAGCCGCTGCCAGCGAAAGGTGAAGATCATGAATTCTCATATCTCCCTGCATAACCGTATCACCCTGGCCCCTGCCGATAGTCGCGGGGGTGGCGGTGCCGCACACAATCCCGGTAATTTCGCCAATGACCGCGCCAAGGCGGCCGAGGCTGGGCACAAGGGGGGTCAGAACAGTTCTGGCAACTTTGCCCGTGACCCCGAACGCGCCGCCGAGGCGGGCCGCAAGGGTGGCCAGCACAGCCACGGCGGCACGGGCCATGAAGCGGAAAAAACCACGCAGGCCAGCCATAAGGGCACAGCCCACCATTCCGGCAATTTTGCCGATGACCCCGAGCGGGCGGCACAGGCCGGGCGCAAGGGCGGCCAGCACAGCCACACCAAAACCTGAACGCACCGGCTCAGGGCGCAAGGGGGCTACGGCCATGCCGTGGCTCCCTCCTCCTTTTGCCACGGGCTGCATTGACAGGACCCGCGCCACAATGCCCCCACAGAGGCGCACGGCGCAGCCTGAAGAGAGAATCCGCAAGGAGAAGTTTCATGTCTGCTACGGCAACCAGCACGATGACCAACAAGCATGACCTCATTTCCTCCGATCAGGTTGAAGGCACGGCCGTGTATTCACCGGCGGGCGAAAAACTGGGCACGGTCAAGTATTTCATGGTCGACAAGATTTCAGGCGATGTCGCCTATGTTGTCATGAGCTTTGGCGGCTTCATGGGCATGGGGAACAGCTACCACCCCCTGCCGTGGAAGGCCCTTCACTATGACCCCAACCGTGGCGGCTACATCGTGGCCCTCACGCGCGAGCAGCTTGAAGGCGCACCGGCCTATGCGCAGGATATGTCGCCTGACTGGAGCAACGACACCTATGGCCAGCAGGTCGATACCTATTATGGCGGATTGCCCCACGTATAAACCGGGCCGCCAGCCATAAACCTGAACCGCAGGTGACAGTCCCGGACTGCAACCTGCGGTTTTTTTATATGGGGCTGGCATAGGTAAGCCAATAAAAGCTTGATATGTCGCATGAAAGCACGCCGTCGAAGCCTGCTGCCTGTCAGCACCCAAAAACGCCTTCTGGAGCATTTTGTTGCGGGCATGCCCGCCCGCAGCGCCGCCGAGCCTGTAGGCGTCAATTGTAATACAGCGACCCTGTATTATCGGAAATTGCGACAGATCATCGCAGAACAGATTGCTCATGAGGCGCCGGTCTCGGGTGAAATCGAAGTCGATGAGAGCTATTTCGGTAGGCATCGCAAAGGAAAACGGGGCCGGGGCGCTGCCGGAAAAGTGGCCATCTTCGACCTGCTGAAACGGCATGGCCGTGTCCATGCCGTCATGATTCCTAATGCCGGACATCAGACGCTGATGTCGATCATTCAAAAGAAAGTGCAGACGGATTCAATCGTTTACAGCGATTCCTGGCACGCTTACGACAAGCTGGATGTCCCGGAATTTCATCATAAACGTATTGACCAGAGCAGGCATCTTGCCCTGGGCAGAAACCATATCAACGACATCGAGAATTGCTGGAGCCAGGCGAAGCGGCATGTGCGGTGATACAATGGAATACCACGCAAGGACTTCCACCTCTTCCTGCCCGCGTGAACCGTCGCAAATAATGCTTAACCTATGCCAGCCCCAAAATTTTTTTTGGTGAGGCTTTTTTCAGCAAGCTTCAGAAAATACCGCCTTCCTGAAAAAAGACAGCATTCCAGAAACCTTTATCATTTTCCCCCGGCACGCCAGACCCGTTCACGCGCCAGAAGCGCCTGCTTGCGCTCCACGCCCCAGCGATAGCCCGACAGGCTGCCATCATGGCGGATTACGCGATGGCAGGGCACCACCACGGCCAGCCGGTTGGCGGCACAGGCCCCGGCCACCGCCCGCACCGCGCCCGGTCGGCCAATGCGGGCCGCAAGCTCGCCATAGGTCACGGTCTGCCCGCAGGGTATGCCACGCAGGGCCTGCCAGACCTGCTGCTGAAAGGGCGTGCCCCGCACCTCAAGCGGCAAATCGGGCATGGCCCACGGGGTCTCGACGCAGGTGGTCACCACCGCCAGCCAGTGGGCCAGCGCGGCATCATCAGCCCCTCCCGCCCGCGCGGTGGGAAAACACGCCTGCACGGCCTGTTGCACCGCGCGCTCATCTGCATCAAGCATGATGGCCGCCACCCCCTCCGGGCCAAGTGCCACCAGGACCATGCCAAGACTTGAAGCCCCGGTGATGAAACGGATGTCAGTATTCTGTTTTAATGGTGTCATGACCAGACAGCCCCATTATGTGCGGCGGCTATTGCAGCAGATAGCGGGGCCATCATGCAAAAGTTTTTAACGCAGCTTATTGCAAGCTCAAAAAAAGAGGTCGCCTGTTTGAAAAAAGGCGGCCCCAAAGTTTTTTTTAAAAACGCTTTCAGTCTGGCACGAACAGGCCGTGCATGATTTCACCGATCCGTTCCTGATAGGCTTCGGGGGTCTGTTCGGTAGCAATACGGCGCAGCGCATTGGCGCGCACCGTGTCCCATAGCATCTGGTCATGATACAGCCGGATGATCTGACGGGCAAAGGCGGCAGGGTCGGTTATATCGGCGCAGAGCATGTCGTGCCCCTCCTGCCAGCCCGCCTGCTGGCACAGAAGCGGCGAACCCACCACGGGCAGGCCATTGGCTGCCGCCTCGTGCAGTTTATAGGCAATGCCCGCGGCAAAACGGGTGGGGGCGACAAAGACGCGATACCGGTCATAGATGGGGGCTGTATCGACCACCTGGCCCAGCATGCACACATTGGGGTGCTGGCGGAGCGGGCCGAGATCAACGCGCGGATTGACATGGCCACACACGCCAAAGCGGATGTCCGGCCCGAGTTCGGCCACGAGCAGGGGCAGCACTTCGGCGCTGAACCAGGCAAGGGAGTCAAGATTGGGGGCCTGCTGGTCATGCACCGCGCCAAGGAACAGGATGTCCCGCCGCGCATCCCAGCCCGGCCCCGTGGCGCGCGGCACCTGCGCATGGCCCAGAATGGAAACATTATCAAAGCCTGCCTCACGCAGCAGGTCCGCCTCGGCCCCGTTTACCGCCACGACCTGGCGGGCAATGAACAGCGGAGCCAGTTCTGCCGCCAGCCGCGCGGCAAAGGGCTGGGGACTGGCAATGCCGTGCAGGCGCTCATAGGCCACGTCGCGGCATGTTGCCAGGGCCTCGGTGTCCACCACGATGCGATCGGTGGGGATGCTGGAGGCGGCCTCGTTGAAAATGGGGGCGAGGCGGCCCGCGTTTTGGGTGCGGGCGATCCAGATTGCATCGAAGCAGCTGCGGCGCTCCTGCAAAAAAGCACTCAGGTCGGGCAGTTCGCGATCATGAATGACCTCGACATGATCGGGGAAGGCCGCCCGGATCGTGGCCAGATCCTCAATCGGGCGAAAGATGGGGTAAACCGTAACGCGGTAGCCCAGGGCTGCCAGCGCCGTGATGATGTCGTTCGAGCGCGTGAAGCCCGAGCCCAGGTAACGGAGCGGCAGCCTGTCCTCGATGAACAGCACATGTCCGCGCCCGGCATCGGCATGACGGGCGCGGGCCTGCAGCGGGTCGTGCCGCAGGGGCCTGCGCCGCAGTTCCGGGCCATGGCGGCGCGTGAACAGGGCGCTGTTGCGCGCGATCAGGCGCGAGGCGCTGGTGGCGTCTGATGTGCCACATTCATAATGCACCAGGCACACGGTGGGATCGTACAGAATGCGGTAGCCCTGCGCGCGGATACGCAGGCACAGATCCGTCTCCTCGAAATAGGCGGGGGCATAGGCTTCATCAAATCCGCCAAGGGCCTGCGCCACATCGGTGCGGACCATGAGGAACACGCCCGAGCAGAAATCAACCGCGCGCACGAATCCGGCTTCGGGCACGGCGGGGTGGGCATCGCGCATGTAGCCCTGCACCGACCCGTCGCGCCACACGATGCTGCCAGCCTCCTGCAACACGCCATGGGTGCGGATGATGCGGCCGCCCACGGCCCCTGTCGCCGCATCGGCCATGAGGCGGGCCAGCGCGTTGGCAATTGCACCGTATTGCAGGTCCACATCATTGTTGAGGAACAGCACCGCAGGGGCCGCCACCCTGGCAAGCCCGGCATTGCACCCGCGCACGAAGCCGATATTGCCCGCAAAGTGCAGCACCTCGATGCCTGTTACATGCTGCTCGATATGGGCCACGCCATCACGCGAGCCGGAATCCACCACGATCACCTGCAGCGCGCCCGCGTAATTGGCCCGTAGCGAGGCGAGGGTGGACATGGTCATTTCAAACTGGTCATGCGCGATGATGATGACACTCAGCGCAGGCGGTTCATCGGTGCTGAAATCGATACCCGCCGCCAGCAGCAGCGGCAGGCGCACGGCGCACATGTGGCGGAACAGGGCGCGGGCCTGCGCCTCGGTTACGGCGGGCGGGGCAGCAGGGCGCAGATCGGGGCGGGCGATGAGATAGTGGCCAAAACCATCCCGCACGCGGCCTGCGCTCACATCGGCCTGAACGGCGGGGTCGCGCATGTATTGCGCAAGATCCAGCATCGAGCACGGCTTGCGCAGTTCATGCACGCCGTGGCGCAGGAAGTGCGCATAGCCGTTGCGCAGTTCGCCCCGTTCCACCGCCTCGAGCACATCGGGGTTCACTGCGCAGTAGAAGGATTCGGAAAACAGGGGGCCGGGGTCAAAGGCCAGCGGCGTGTCATTGCACAGATAATGGTGCAGGGCAGACTGCCACAGCCCCTGCGTAATTTGCGCCTGCACATCGGGATAGGTGCGCGCGTACCATTCGGCATCGAAATAGGGCGAGAGATTGCGCCATGGCAGGAACGCTGCTCCGCGCAGCAGGTAATCGGCAAAAGGGTGGGCGAGGGCGCTGCCTTCTCCCTCGGGGGCGAGGGTCAGATAGGTCGCCGGGTCGAAAAAGCATGACCCGGTGCGCATTTCCGCATCGCCCGTGCGCAGGTAATGGTCGTAGCCATTGCGGTAGCCCGCCTGCTCGAGGCTGGCCTGCGTCATGTCGGGGTAGGCGGCGCGGTAGGCCTGCTCGTCAAACAGCCAGTGGGGGTTGTGGTCCTGCAGGCCCGCGTTCAAGTAATGGTCAAACCCGCTGCGCCATACGCCCTGCGCCACAAGGGCGGCGACGTCAGGATAGGTGGCGCGGTACCATTCCTCATCAAAAAACGGATTGGGGGAGTGGCACAGTGCCACGCCATGCTCGTGGTAGAAATCACACGCCTGCGCGGGGGTGATGTCCATAAGCTCCAGCACCGCCGCATGGCGGCCATGGTACCATGCGGTATCAAAGGTGGCCCAGCGGGCAGCCATTTCCGCATGATCGGGGGAAACAGCCATCGTCAATCCCTGTCTCGTTCCTATTCACGGCGTTATGCCCGCAAAAGGTTAAGAGACGGTATGAAGCGCCCGTTTTTAAGAAAGCCTGCGGATCATGCCGTTTCAGCCGCGTGCTGGCGGCCGCCATGCCGGGTGGCCCCATGTGTTCATGACCACGACCCCCAGCATGACCACCCCACCGCCAAGCAGCGTGCGGCCTGTTGGCACTTCTCCCGTCAGGGCAAAGGCCAGCAGTATGGTGGCGGGGGGCAGGGCATAGAGCAGCGCTGAGCCTCGTGCCGCGCCCATGTGGCTGATGACGAAGGTCCATGCGCCGTAGCCCAGCGCTGCGGGAAAGATGCCCAGCTCAACCACGGCCGCCGTGCACGACCATGGCGCGTGGGCAACAACCACGCAGGCGCGGGGCAGCCACGGCACAAGCAGCAGCGCCCCCGCGATGAGGATGTAGGCGATGGTGGGCAGGGCCCCGTAGCGCGGCATGAGCTGGCGCAGCATGATGGTATAGATTGCGGTGCACAGGGCGGCGGCCAGCAGCATTGTCGCCCCCGAGCCGAAGGCGATGCCGCCTGCCTGCCCTCCCGCGATCAGGATCACGCCCGAGAAACTGAGCACGGAGCCTGCCCAGCCCCACCGGGTCAGCCGCTCGCCCAGGAGGGGCATGGCCAGCAGCGCGGTCAGCAGCGGTGAGGAGCCGATGAGCAGGCTCGCCGCCCCGGCCGAGACCGTGACCTCGCCGATGTTGAAGAGTACATTATAAAGTGAAATGCCAATGCCCGCGCAGGCCAGTACGCGTGGCACGTCGCGCCATGCCGGCGGCGGCACGCGCCCGCAGGCCAGCCACAGGGCCGCGAGGACCGCCGCCACCGCGTAACGGATGGCGGCCAGCGGCACCGGCGGCATGTCGCGCAGCGCAATGCGCACCACCGGATAAGCGCTGGCCCATGACAGGATGGCCACTGCCACGGCGAATGGCAGCATGCGGGCTGTCAGGGTCTTGTTGTTCATATCTTTCGCATAGCAGGGTTTTAAACGCAGGGGGAATGGATTTACGCCCTGCGGTGGTGGGGCGGTCAGTCCTTGCTGGCGGGGGGAGGGGTCGAAATATCGGCCACCCGGGCGGCGACGGCTTTCTGGGCATCGGCCGGGGCAAGGGAGACGACAAGCCCCTGATCGCCAGCATTGATATAGACCGTGGGCTGCGCCATGGCCGCAGCCGACAGCACGACAGGCATGGGGTTGGCCTGACCGAACGGGCTGGTGCCACCGGAGCGGAACCCGGTCAGTGCTGCGGATTTCTCGGGTGACATCATGCGGGCATTGCGCCCCCCGAACAGGGCCGCCACCGCCTTGAAGTTGACCCGGTGGTTGGCTGGCACCACAAGGCAGACGGGTGTTGTGCGGTCCACTTCCACCACCAGCGTCTTGAGCACACAGGCAGGGTCCGCCCCGATGGAGGAGGCCGCCTGCATGCCGATCAGCCCGCCACCGGGCGCGTATTCATAATCATGCACCGAAAAGGGCACGCCACTGGCGGCAAGAAATTCGGTAGCCTTTGTCTGTTGGGTCATGCTGTCTGTGTTTCACCCCTTTGGTGCGGCCCGTAGCCGCCGGTTGCAATGCAAGGATAAAATGGCACCCGGTGGCATGCAACCGTGGCGCCCTGCGCTGCTTGACCGCTACCGGCCCCGCAGCACGGCAGGCAGCGCGAGCAGGATCAGCGCCGCTCCCAGCCCCATGAGCGACCGCGCGCCCCACAACCCGTAGCCCAGCGCGCCCGCGCTGCCTCCCAGCACGAAGGAGGTGATGATTGCGCCATGCAGGCGCAGCCGGGCTGTCACGTCAGGCGAGGGGGTGGCCCGGTTTTCCATCCATTGGGCCAGTTCCAGCCCGAGGTCGGTCAGCATGCCGGTCATGTGCGTGGTGCGCACCCGCGCACCTGAAATATGGGTGACCGTGGCGTTCTGCATCCCCATGAGAAAACCCAGCCCATAACCCAGTACCCCCGCGCACGCCCCCGTGGGCAGGCAGGCCGCCACCATGCCCAGCGCCACGAGCGCCGTGCCCTCCAGCACGATGATGCGGGCATGCATGCAGGCCACGCCCCGCCTGCATCCGGCCCTGAGGCGCAGCGTCGCCAGCACGGCCCCGGCCACGAAGGCCACGACCAGACCCAGACCGCACAGCACGGCCATGCGTCCACCCTGCACCAGCCCTGTCGCCATGGCCGAAAGGTTGCCTGTCATGTTCGCGGCATAGGAGCCGATGGCCAGGAAACCGGTCACATTCATGCCGCCTGCCACCGCAGCGAGCGTGCAGCCCAGCCTGAGGTCGCTACCGATACTGCGCGATGGGCCTTCGTGAACCAGCATATCCGTCTTCCGTGTGACGCAGGACAGTCCGCGCCATAACGGTGGTATCGGCTAGGGGATAAGGTAAATGCAACCTGCAATACCGCCGCAGATTCCCACATGGCCGGGCGGAATCACATCAGCGCGAGGTTTAAAAGGGGAGCATGCAACCTCAGGTGGTATTTTTTTAATGGACTCATGAATATTTCTTATCGAGGTATTTCTTATTGAGGCACCGCGTCCATTCAGCCGCCCGGGCCTGCCGCAGGATCTGCCTGCCTGATTTTTGCCATATTCGTAAAGTCGTTTTTAACCTAACCGTTTCATTATATGAATATGGTAAGCCAGACAGCTGACGCTTTCATAAATACTGAGAGCATATATATGAATATATATTAATAATATGGCGCATTTTCAAGATTATAATGCTGCCATTCCGAAACATGACCTGCGGATATACCAGAAAAATCGAGATTATAGGAAAATATACCTAAATCCTTATTTCAGTCAGAAACTCTATATTTTTGAAGCGAGCAGGCTTCCACCAAGTGATTTTTTTATAGACTTATGTAAATAAAATCATAAACCATAAGATTAATATATATTAACTTAATATTTTTTTCCAAATTCTTGCAAGAAAACCCGATTTGAACATTAATTCTATCCCCTCCCTACAACCGAAAAGGGTAATGGACCGGTCTTTTAGGTCTGTTTTTTGCAATCTCGGGTTGTTATTCTCGTTTTGCCACCTCAATATTCCGATCTATACATATAGACAGGCGCGCACGATAATGGCATGTTCCAAAAAAATACCTAATGAATTTCTTTAAGTGATGATAAAGCGTTTACGTCTCCAGCAAATCGGGATGCAGCAGGCCTGTCCTGAGCCTGCCCATGCCGGTCCTGGGGCAGTATGGGTAAGTAATGATTGATATCCTGATTTGTGATGCCCACCTCTACATTGACCGTGAATGGGAAATTCCTGATGGCTGGATTGCGATCAGGGAAAACCGCATCCACGCTGTTGGTACCGCAGGCCAGCCCCGCCCCGAGGCCCGTCGCGTCATAAGCGCGCGCGGGCGGCTGGTCACGCCCGGCCTGGTCAATGCCCATCACCACATGATCCAGAACCTGACGCGCTCGTACGCACCGCTCACGCGCAGCAAGCTCTTCATGTGGCTGCAGGGACTATACCCCCTGTGGACCGCACTTGATGAGGAGGCGACCTACCTCGCCACCTACGTGGCCATGGCAGAACTGCTCATGGGTGGGTGTACCACCTCGATGGACCATATGTACGTTCATCCCCGTCCCCGCCTGATCGATGCGCAGTTCCGCGCCGCGCGTGACATCGGCTTCCGTTTTTATGCGACGCGCGGCAGCATGACCCGCTCCGTGGAAGATGGCGGCCTGCCCCCCGCCGCCCTCGTGCAGGATGAAGAGACCATCATGGCCGACTGCGAGCGGCTGGTCGGCCTTTTCCACGACCGCTCGCCCGGTGCCATGGGGCGGGTTGCCCTTGGCCCGGCGTCGCTGTTCTCGGCCTCCGAGCGGATCATGCGGGAGTCCGTGACACTGGCCGAGCGCCATGACCTGCGCCTGCACACCCATCTGGCCGAGGACATGGAAGAAGATGATTACAGCCTCAGCGTTTATGGCTGCACGCCAACCGAGCATTTCGAGCATATGGGCTGGGCTGGGCCGCGCTCATGGGTAGCCCATTGCATCTATCCTTCCTCGTCCGAGATCGATCGCCTGGCGCAGGCCGGGGTGAGTGTGGTGCAGTGCCCCGGCTCGAACATGATGATTGGCGGCGGCAGCGCTGACGTGCAGAACCTGCAGGAGCGTGGCATGCGCGTGGGGCTGGGCTGCAACGGCTCGGCCACGACCGACCATGCCTCGATGTGGATGGAAACCCGCAACGCCATGCTGCTTGGCCGCATGCGGGGCGGGCCGGAATCCATGGGTGCGCGTGAGGCGCTGGACATGGCCACGCGGGGCGGGGCCGCCTGCCTGGGGTGGGAGGACGAGATCGGCCATCTGCGCCCCGGCGCCTGCGCGGATCTTGTTATCTGGCATATGTCCGATGTGGCGCTGGCGGGCGCCCTGACCGATCCGGTCGAGGCCTGGCTGCGCTGTGGCCCCGCCATGGCGGGCACCACGATCGTCAATGGCCGGGTGCTGGTGGAGAACTGCGAGCCCTGCCTGCCGGGACTGGCAGATATCCTGCGCGATCATGCCCGGCAGGCGCGCCGCATCCAGCAACTCGACTGAGGGCATGGCCCCGCGTAGAGGCTGCGGGCATCCCTCCATGCGGGCCTCCATGGCCGGGCGCGCCTGCCCGGGGTGGGCCACGAAACCATACGACCTTCTGAAAGATTGTTTATTTTACAGCATGAATGAAAATATTCATGTTTTTTCCACAGGGTTATCTTTCTGACTATCCCCGGAATCTGTGGATAAGGCCAGGTCTCTTTAATTATAGCGGCAGGGCCTGTTCGTAACCGGTGCAGCATCGGACTGGATCACCATAAGCGTGACCGGGCCATCGCCTATATTGCCTGCATCATGGCCTTTTTTGCCGCGAAAAGGGCCATTGGCCATGGGGCGCACGGCCTGATCCTCGCCAAACAGGATGTCACCGGGGCCCATTTCCACCCGCGTGCCATCCATTGCCCGCACATACCACCGCCCCTGGAGCGGAATGATCCACTGCGGCCTGGGGTCGGGATGCCAGGTGCCATTCCAGTGCGCGGGCTGGACCGTCATCATGATGGTGGCCATCTGCGGGGCCATGGGGTCCTGCCATTGTGGTCCGGCAGGGGGCGACATGCTTTTAAGAAAAAAATCATGCACCGGGCAGGTGGTGATGTGGCTGACGCCTTTGTCATCGGCCCATAAATGTCGGTACAGCCGCTGTGGCGGGGCGGGCTGCGTGGTATCGGGCAGCACGGCGGGGCCAGATGTTGCCGGTGGCACGGTAGCCTGCGCGGCCAGGCCGGGCAGGGCGAACAGGGCGGCGAGCATGAGCGTTTTGCGAATGGACATGACATGCCTCCTTGGCTGGAAGGGATGGCCTGCGCCCCCTCCGCCCGGCCGCACGGTTCCGCATGGCGGCCGCGGGGCTGGTCTGGCGCAGGAAAGGACAGGGGCAGGCTGGCTGCACCGCTTACGGCGTGGGTGAGGTTCCGCCATAGCTCAGGCGATAGAGCGCGCCGGACAGGTCGTCGCTGATCAGCACGCTGCCATCGGGCAGGGGCAGCACATCCGCAGGCCGTCCCCACGCATGCTGTCCCTGCCGGAACCCGCCCACGAGCACCTGCGGCGCCTTTGGCTTGCCATCCGCGCCAAACGCCACGTTCACGACCTGATACCCCGCAAGCTGGCTGCGGTTCCATGATCCGTGCTCGGCAATAATCAGGTTGCCGTGATAGGCGGCGGGAAACTCGGTGCCTTCGTAAAACCGCAGGCCAAGTGCCGCCACATGTGCGCCGAGCAGCAGGGCGGGCGGCGTGAATTCCGAGCAGGCATGCTGCCTGCCGAATTCCGGGTCCGGCACGTTGCCCTGGTGGCAGTACGGGTAACCAAAGGACTGGCCGGGCGTGTCGAGCCGGTTGAGTTCATCCGATGGCACGTCATCGCCCATATTGTCGCGCCCGTTATCGGTAAACCACATGGTGCCGCTGCCGGGCTGCCATGTGAACCCGACCGTGTTGCGAATGCCAAACGCCACATCGCGCCGGTCGGTGCCATCAGGCGCCATGCTGATGATCCGGCCAAAATCGTGCCCCACGTCGCAGATGTTGCACGGCGCGCCGATGGGCACGTAAAGCCGGTTATCCGGCCCGAAGGCAATGAATTTCCATGAATGGTCGCCCATGCGGTAGGGCAGGTTATCGGCCACGGTTTCGGGTTTTGGCGGCTTGTCGAGGTGATTTTCGATATCACGCAGCACGACAATGCGCTGCGTGTCGGACACATACAGGTCCCCATCATGATAGGCCACGCCCACCGGCAGGGTCAGCCCCCGGGCAATGGTGCGCACCACTACCGGGCCGCCCCCGTCCACGCCCGTAATGGCATAGACCCGGCCCGGCCCCCTGCTGCCCGCGAAGATGGTGCCCCGCGCACCACGGGCGAGTTCACGCGCGCCCGGCACGTGATCTGATACCATGCTGACATGAAACCCCGATGGCACCTGCAGCGCATCAGTTTGGGGGGTAGCCACGGCGGGGGTGCACAGGCTGAGGGCCGTCATACAGGCCATACCGGAGAAAGAAGCACGAAAGAGACCGGGAAGGCGTTTCATAAATGGAAAATCTCCTTGGGGCGAAGGGCGGGCAAGGCCGGGTCAGGATACGATCTGGCGTATTTTTTCCGCTAGCGCGCGCGCTGAATAGGGCTTGCGCTCAACCGGCACGTCGCGCAGTTCGGGCGGGATCATGGTGCGGTCGGCATAGCCGGTAGCGAAAATGAAGGGCACGCCCCGCGCCTGGAGGGTGCGCGCAACCTCAAGCGAGTTTTCACCGCCAAGGTTCACATCGAGTATCGCCACATCAGGCACGCGCGCGCTGATCGCATTTAATGCTTCATAGACGGAGGCGACGGTGCGGACCTGCCCGATATTGATTTCTTCAATCGCGCTTTCGGCTTCCATGGCGATGAGGAACTGGTCTTCCACCAGAAGGATGTCAGCATCGAGCACGGGATTCTCCTTTGGGGCCACAGCGTGTAACGAGGCAGGGGTGGTGTCCGGGGTTTCCATATCCGGAGCGGGCCTGACATGGCGGCAGGGCAGGTGCATGATTACCTCCAGCCCGTCAGGGTGAAAGTGCGCATGCGTGGCCCCGCCGAGTTCATGCGGAAAGCCGCGCTCCATCAGCACCGAGCCAAAACCCCGGCGCTGGGGCCGGGTAATGGTCGGGCCGCCGCTCTCGCGCCATGTGATGCGCCATTCATCATGTGCCACATCATGTGACCACGCCACATCAAGCCGCCCGCGCGCCTGGCCCAGCGCCCCGTATTTGACGGCGTTGGTGGCCAGTTCATGCACCACCAGCGCCAGAACCGACAGTGCCTGGCCTGTCAGCCAGATGCGTGGACCGGAGCAGGTGATGAAGCAACGCTCGCGGTAGGGTGCGAGTTCCGCATCAAGCAGGGCACGCAGCAGGCCGCCGCCATCGCTGCGCACGGCCTGGTCATGCGCCAGCCCCAGCGCGCGGATGCGCCCGCGCAGGCGCTCCACATGCCGGGCGGGGGTCATGTCGGGTTCCATCGGCTGGCTGACCAGCGACTGCACCACGGCCAGAATGTTCTTGACCCGGTGGTTCAGTTCCTCGTTGAGCATGCGCTGGCGCAGGTCGGCTGTGGCGCGTTCACGCAGTTGTAACTGGTGGTAGGCGCCCATGACCTCGATCAACGCGGAGCGGACCAGCGTTGCCGCCTCCATGTCATCTCCTGACCACGGCAGGCAGGTGCCGGTAACCTGCTGGGTCCAGACCGCAAAACTGCTGCGCGGGCCGAAATAGCCATCTTCATCTTCGCTCCGGGGCGGGGCGGCGGGGTCGGCGGCCCATTTCATGCTGCGTATTTCCTCGCCACGGAACACCAGCAGGTAATCGCCCGGCTGCGACGAAATCGGCACGACCATCACCCCCGCCGCCTCGCGCACGTATTCTTCGGCATCGGGGATATAGGCGGCCAGGCTGCTTGTATGCCAGATCTGGCTGCCTGCGCGGGTGCGGGCAAGTTCCAGCACGGCTGGCATGGCCGCGGGTGGCGGGTGCTGGCCGGTATAGGTCCACTGGCCGCCCACCCATAATGCCGCGCCATCGCACTGCACGAAAGTGAGCATTTCGGTCAGGTGCGCCATGAGGTAGGCGGGCATGTCCGCCACGGGAGCTGCACCCTTGAGGAAGGTCTCGATCAGCCCATGGGTCTGGCGTGTCATGTCCAGCCGCTTGGTGCGCAGCAGGTTGGTGATCTGGAGCGAGACGAACTCGCCAAACATGCGCGCCACGATGCGCTCGTTCATGTTGAGCACATGGGCGCTGTAGTGATGGCACACGATCATGCCCCACAGGCGGCCATCCACCATCAGCGAGACCGATGCACAGGCCGCAACGCCCATGCCGCGCATGTAGCTGTAATGGTTTGGCGTGCCCGCGCGCAGATGGGTGTGTGACAGGTCTGGCGGCAGGGGGTGGCCTGGCGAGAGCACGGGCACGGGCACGGCCGCCACATCGCCGATCACGCGGATGAGGTTGGTGCTGTACAGCCTGCGCGAGGGGGCGGGCATGTCGGAGGCAGGGAAGTGCTGGCCCAGGAAGCTTTCAAGATTGGGGCCGTGATGCTCGGCCTCGACCTTGCCTGACCCGTCCTCGGCGAAGCGGTAGAGCATGACGCGGTCATAGCGCAGCACGCCCGAGAGCAGGCGCACGACCGTGCGGAACAGCCGCTCGAAATCGGTAATCTCGCGGATACGGTCGATCATGGTGCGCAGCAGCGACAGGTGCGCCCCGTCGCGTTCGCCCAGGGCGGGCTCCCATTCCAGCATGATGTCGGGGCCTGCGGTATGGATGGCCACGTCATACCGCCCGCCGGCGGGCAGCGCCTGCCCGAACACCAGCGCCGGGCGGCGATGGGCCTCGCCATGCATGGCCAGCGCGTTGCGGATGTTATGCGTGGCATCGCGGCCGATCACGTCGCGCAGCGGCAGACCCACCTCCAGCCCGTCACGCCCCAGATGCGCCGGGGCATTGGCCGACCAGCGTACGATGTGCCCCAGCCGCGCATCACACGCCAGCAGCCAGCCATGGGGCTGGATGCCTGGATCTCCTGCCTGATGGGATAGCTGTTCAGTCATGCTGTGTCATTTCCCTTTTACCCCGGCGGTTCGATCGGAGGCGGGAAAGACCGGACAGGCTCGTCTGGCCGGAGGGGTAACGGGACCTTGATTGTGCCATACAGGCTCCTGCATGCGACGCGGAGTATAATGCTATACCTGCGGCAGCGGTTTTTCCAGCGATGCACGCGACCCCACCATTAAGTGACAGCGCAGCGAAAAAAAGCGCGGAACGCAGGGCGCCCCATCAGGCGCGGAGCCCGACCCGTCATCCGCCGCAGGGGGCGCCTGGATGCTTACGCCCCACGTGCCGCCCGTCGGGCCTGTATATACTCTGTTAATTACATGCATGATTTGTACAATATTTTATACGACATGGCATATACTCTTTATTAACACAGGCGTGTGTATGAAACATCATGCTGGCTGTCACTTATTACAGTGGCCCGGAACATAAAATCAGGTGTCACGATTTCAGCCTTACCCCCGTTCGCTTTCAGCCAGCCGGAGACCTACAGCCAGATGCCCCGCGACATGATAGACGACATGCAGGTAACCGTCCTGCCCGCGCTGGAACAGACCATTCTTGGCGTTGTCCTGATTGATGAACATAACACCGTCACCTTTTTCAACAAGGCGGCGGAAGGCCTGTGGCACTGTTCGCGGCAGGATGTGATCGGGCGCAATGTTAACGTGCTGGTGCCGCGCAATATCCGCTCCACCCATGATGACCTGATCCGCCACAACCGCGAGACCGGAATCAACAAGATTGTCGGCACCAGCCGTGAGGTGTGTGTCGAGCGCTTCGATGGCACGACCTTCTGGGCCAATCTCTCGCTGTCGCGCATCGCGGTGGATGGCAAGATCGGGTACATGGCGCTGATCCGCGATATTTCGCAGGAAGTCGATGACCGTGAGAAGATCCGCCTGCTCTCGCTCGTGGTGCGCGAGACTGACCGTGGCGTGGCCATTCTCGACCCCGAATTCCGCATCATCTATGTCAATCGCGCCTTCAGCGACATGTTCGGCTTTGGCGCGGAGCGGGTGACGGGGCATGGCCTGTCGGTCATCCTCGCGGGCGATACGACCGATATCGGCATTCTCAACCAGTTGCATGAGGGTGCGCGCAACGCCAAGGGCTTCACGCTCGATATCCGCGCCCGCCATGCCAGTGGCCGCGATATCTGGGTTTCGGCGGCCATGAATCCCGTGTTCAATGACAGCGGCGAGATCGAGAACATCGTGGTGGTGCTGACCGATATTACCGAGCAGCACTTCCTTGACAGCCTGCAACGCGACACGCTGGAAGCGATTTCAAGCGATCTTGGCCTGCATGAGGTCATGGATTTCATCTGCCGCCGCATCGAGCATTACATCCCCGATGTCATGCCCGCTATCTATCTGGTGGAAAAGGACGACCGGCTGAAATGCAAGGGTCGCGCCAGCCTGCCGCTCTCGCTGGTCAAGCTGTATGACACGCTGCCCATAGGCCTCGATGCCGCCTGCTCGGGCGTTGCCGCGAGTACTGGAAGCGTGGCCGAAAGCCCGGACATCGCGCATGACCCGCGCTGGCAGCACATGCGCGAGCAGACGCTGCATAACGGCATCAAGGCCGCGCGCGCCACGCCCATCATCCTGCGCAACAACCGGGTGGCGGGCGTGTTCACCTGCTACTCGCGCACCAGTTCGCTGCCTGATGCCGCCTGCCAGAAGGCCGTGGCCACCAGCCTGCACCTGTGCACCCTGGCCATAGAGCGGCACGAGGCGAAGGAGCATATCAACCGCCTGTCCGACTTTGACCTGCTCACCAGCCTGCCCAACCGCCGCTGGCTGCGCCAGAACATGCCGCGCATGCTGCGCCGCGCCGTGCGGGGCAACCTCATGCTCGTGACCGTGGGCATAGACAATTTCAAGCATATCAACGACGTGTTTGGCCATACGGCGGGTGATGACCTGATCGCCCGCATTGCCGGCCTGCTGCGTGAGGTGCTGAGCATAGATGACACGCTGGTGCGTAGCGGCGGCGACCAGTTCACCATCGTGACCAATGGCGAGCAGCAGCATGCCTCCACGCTCAGCGCCAATATCCTGCGCGTGCTGGCCGTGCCATCGCATATTGGCGATGTGCCGGTCAGCCTCTCGGCCAGCCTTGGCGTGGCCGTTCACCCTGAAAATGGCGAGGACGGCGACACCCTGCTCAAGAATGCCGAGACCGCCATGTTCCAGGCCAAGGCGAACGGGGGCGGACATTGCTGCTTCTTTAGCCCACGCATGAACCAGCAGGCCAGTGACCGCCTTATTCTGGCCGCTGCCCTGCGTGATGCCATTGCCCATGACCGGCTGCGTCTGTTCTACCAGCCGCAGGTGCATGCGAGGAGCGGCAAGCTTTATGGCGTGGAGGCGCTGTCGCGCTGGATCGACCCCTCGCTGGGTTTTGTCTCGCCCGCGCGCTTCATTACCGTGGCGGAGGAAACCGGGCAGATCGAGGCTATCGGCAAATGGTCGCTGCGCGCGGCCTGCCGCCAGATGGCGCAGTGGATTCGCGACGGGGTGGAGGTGCCGGTGGTTTCGGTCAACCTTTCGCCGCTCCATTTCCGTGATGAAACATTGCCGCAGTTCGTGACCGAATTGCTGGCCGAGACCGGAATCCCGCCCGAGAGCCTGACGATAGAAATTACCGAAAGCACCATGATCGACAATTACGAACGCACCATCCGCGTGGCCCAGAAGCTGCGTGAAATGGGGGTTGGCATGTCGATGGATGATTTTGGCACCGGCTTCTCCAGCCTGTCCAACCTTGCTGGCCTGCCGGTCAACGAGGTCAAGATCGACCGCAGCTTCATGACCGGGCTGGAAAGCATCGAGAAGGTGCGCGCGGTGGTGATGGCCGTGGTACGCATTGGCCAGAGCCTGGGCATGACCGTGGTGGCCGAAGGCGTGGAACATGAAGAACAGCGCCGCCTGCTGGCCGATATGGATTGTGATGTGCTGCAGGGCTACATGTTCTCCAAGCCACTGCCGGCGGAGGAACTGGCCGCCTGGCTTTCCGCCTATCAGTCAGGCGGCGTGGTGAACTGAGCGCCTGATGGTCATGGCGGGCGACAGGGTGGGTTTTCCGTGCTGTTTCCTGCTGCCAGACAAGTCAGGGCGCTTGCGGGGTATGAGACCAAGCTGGATCATACGGCATCAGAACCATGAATGTGGTACGGAAGAGGTTCTGATTTCTGGCGGATATGAGACCCGCCCGGACGCTCCGGGCGCATGACATGTGCTTTTGCGTATATAAAAGCAGGCATCATGATGGCATCCGGTCATTTCATGTAACGCTGTATGCTTTACACGCGGGATGTTTATTGTATCTGATACGTATCTTATTCTGATTTTATTTTTGGCAGTGCCACACAACATATGGCCTTTCAGGATGTAGTGGGTTAACAGGGCATAACGCCTTCACACCATTGCAGGATAGGGAACGCCGCATCGTGAATATTGATGGCCACATCGTACTGCCAGACCGGGTCATGCCGGGGCGTGTCGTATTTGATACGGCCATTACCGATGTGCGTCCGCTCTCTCTTGTGCCGGACCGCTACATCCTGCCCGGCTTTATCGATGGGCATGTGCATGGCGGCGGCGGGGCTGACATGATGGATGGGGTGGATGCCATCCGCCATCTGGCCATGTTCCATCTGTCGCATGGCGTGACCACCCTGTTTCCCACCACCATCACCGCCCCGTGGATTGACGTGATGGCGGCGCTGCATGCGGTGGCCGATGTCATGCATCTTGGCATTTATAGCGGCCCCAGCGTTCCCGGCGCGCATCTTGAAGGGCCGTTCATCAACCCGCACAGGCGTGGCGCGCAGCCGCCCTTTACCGTGTTGCCCACGCCCGCGCGGGTAAGCGCGGTGATCGAGACCGGCGCCATCAAGGTCGTGACGCTGGCCCCGGAGCTTGAGCACGCCGATGCCGCCATCCAGAAATTCGTCAATGCGGGCATACGGATCAATATCGGCCATACGCTGGCGGGTTACGAGCAGGCGGAGCGGGCCATATGCCGTATCTGCGGCATGGGCGGCACGGCAGGGGGCACGCATCTGTTCAACGCCATGCCTCCGGTCATGGCGCGTGAGCCGGGAGCAGCGACGGCCCTGCTGTGCAGTGACATGGCCTATGCCGAGATGGTGTTTGACACCCACCATGTCCATCCCGCGCTGTTCCGGCTGGCGCATCGGGTCATGGGGAACCGGCTGGTGTTTGTAACCGATGCCATGCGCGGCACCGGAGCGGGGGATGGTCCGAGTGAACTCGGTGGCCAGAACGTGACGGTGGCGGATGGCGTGGCGCGGCTGCCCGATGGCACGCTGGCGGGCAGCGTGCTGACACTGGACCAGGCGCTGCGTAACGCCATGCAGGCGGGGGCTTCGCTGCCACAGGCGGCGGCACTGGTCAGCACTCATGCGGCCAACTGGCTGGGCCTGCATGACCGTGGCGTGCTCATGCCCGGCCGCCGGGCCGATCTTGTGGTAATGGGGGCTGACCTGAGCGTGCAGGAAGTGTGGGTGAACGGTCGCCGTTGCGCCTGATGGCCGGTCATGGTGTCAGGCATGGTGCGGGAAGCCGGTGGGGGATGGGCATGAAAGCGCGGTGAACGTGCCCCGTGCAACGCATGACCAGCGCCGGTTTCAACGCAGTGTGATGGGGATATCATGCGGCTAACGCCTTTCATCAGGCGCGGTTCAGCGTAACGGGGGGATCGTGCTGAGTCTGGCTATGTCCGTTCTTCATGGGGTATCGGGGCATTTCATCCATCAGCCGTGCATTTGTGCTGGCCCGTTTGAAGGGGGCGGCCTAATACTGCCTCATCCATGATCCGCCCTGAAGGAATGCTTTATCTCCCGATGCGCCCGTCCCGCTACACCAAAGGATCTGGCATTCCATGTCCCGCACGGTCCTGACCGCGTGCCAGGAGCGTGCGCTGGCTGAAATCCTGGCCGCGCGCGGGGTCTCGGCCACGCATCTTCTGACCGGTTACGCAGGCACGGGCAAGACCACGCTCATGCAGCAGGTGGCCCGTGCGCTGCACAGGCAGGGGGCGGATGTAGTGTTTACCGCCGCCACCCACAAGGCCACCGCCGTGCTCAAGGCACGGGTGGGCAAACTTGCGCCCTGCCGCACCATTCATAACGTGCTCTCGCTCCAGCCCGGCGCGCAGGATGGGCGCGAGGTGTTGCAGCGCGCCGATCGGCCCGAGCCGATTACGGCGGATGTCATCATCATTGATGAATGTTCCATGGTCGGTTCTGAACTCATGCGCTGGGTGCGTGACCTCGTGCCCGACCGCTTCGTACTGTTTGTGGGCGACCCGGCGCAGTTGCCACCGGTGGGCGAGGCGATCAGCCCGTCCTTCGCCATCCGTTCGGCCTCACACCTCGAAACCGTGGTGCGGCAGGCGGCGGACAACCCGCTGGTGGCCGCCGCCACCGCCATCCGCGAAAGTCAGGGCGGCCCGCTGGACTGGTCATGGTGTCGCGCCAGCCACCATGAGGGCGCCGGCCTGTTCGTGCCCCGCGCGCCTGATGCATGGATGCAGCGTGCTTTCACCTCCGATGCCTTTAAGGCCGATAGCGATGCGTTCCGTTACCTGTGCTGGACCAATGCGCGGGTGGCTGCTGTCAACCGCACCGTGCGCCGGTGGGTGCATGGGGGCGAGACGCCCATGCCCTTTGTGGTGGGCGAGCGCGTGATTGCCCGTGTTCCGGTCATGGATGTGGAAGGTCGCCGCGTGATGGTGGCCACCAATGAGGAGGCGGAAATTGCCGATATCCGCCCTGGCGTGCTGCGCCATGCCTTTCCCGCCACCTCAAAGGTGCCCGGATGGACCACTGACCTGCCGGTATATGACGTGGTGCTGCGCACACTGGCGGGCGATGAAACGCCGGTGGCCATCCTGCGCCCCGGCGCGAACATGGGCACGATCGAGCAGCGCCTGAAGCGCGAGGCCGCCCTTGAGCGCGCGCGCTGGCAGCACCGCTTTGTCTTCCGCCGTAGCATCGGGCGGCTTCAGGCGGTTTACGCCATGACCGTGCATACTGCGCAGGGCAGTACGTTTGGCCGCGTGTTCGTGGATGTGGGCGATATCAGTCGCCGTGCCGCCACCAATGTGCTTGAAGCACAGCAACTGCTTTATGTCGCGGCCACCCGCCCCACCACGGCCATGATTCTCACGGGCCTGCCCACCGGTGCATCTGGCCGGAAGTGAACGGCAGGGCGGATAGAGGACTGTTCACGTCCTGTTGTTCAAAAAAAGACCGCTGCGATACGATTTGAAAATTATGGCGGTTTTTCGCGACTTTCAGAATAATTTCCTGATTTTTCAATAAGATGCATATTATATGCGATATATTTTATATTTTGGAAATTTCAGAAAACTTTCATAAAATCTTAAATCATCTCCATGAGAGTGAAGGCTCATGGTTGCACCATGGGGAAGGGGAATGAACAACCTGCCTGTCATGGGCCATGTGGCCCGACATCATGGCATTGGTCGTTTTCCTTATTCTCCGCAAGACATGACGGCGCGCTGACAGGCGTGTCCGGGCCGTTGCACGCTGACCACGCGGGTGTGCACGGCCAGGCTCCCGGCCCGACAGGCCATGCAGGGAGCGGCAGAACGCCACGGAAGTCCATGCTCCGTGGCATACAGGCGAGGCAACCCACCAGGTGCCGGATAACGGGTTATTTCCCGCCCGCATCTGACAGGAGAAGGCAGGGCAATCCCGGTTCCTGAGGGCACCATGGGAGGATATGGGCCTCATCCGCCAGACGGATGCCAGCAGTCCGGTCGTAATGATCGGAATCAATGATAACACAACCATGCCCATGGCATATCGGGTGCGATCACGGATCGCGTGCCACAGGCGCTGAAATACGTGTCTGATTCCGGTCAGGGCAGGGGCTGTGGGTCATGCGCCAGCAACGACCATATTGGGGCAGACGAAGTCCCGATCTCCCGCGGACACTTACACTATACGGCCTTGCATCCCGTTAACTATTAACTGAAAGTATAAACTATCAGGCCGGGATATAAAAACCGTATCGGATATTCTGCATGTGTTTTACAAATTAACTTATGGCAGAAATATGTCATTAATGAGGTCATCCATAACCGTGTTGAGAACAGAAAGAAATTAAGATGTCTTTTGTGCAGCCTTCCCTGTCTTCTGATGGAACGAAACGGACATTTTCCGAACGTCAGGAATTCATGACGGAAGATATGCCCGCCAGCATGCATTTCCATGTGGTGGCTGGAGGCGCGCGCCTGTTCAAATCACTGCCTGACGGGCGCCGGCAGATTATCGGTTTTGCCCATAAAGGGGACGTGCTCCCCGCCTATCCCTGCACCCGCTACCACTACAGCGCCGAAGCCATGCGCACCCTGCAGGTGGTGTGTGTGCCCGCACCTTATATGAGCCACCTGCATGAAACATCGCCCGGTGCGTGCGCGGCTTCGCTGAACTCCGCACGCCAGCTTCTGGTCAGCCTGCATAGCCGGCTGCTCATGCTTGGCCGCCAGACCGCACGCGAGCGCCTGGCAACCTTTCTGCTCGGTCAGGGCACACGCATGGGGTCGAGTGAACTCTGGCCCGTTGACCCGGCCATCTCACGCGCGGACATGGCCGATTTCCTTGGCCTGACAACCGAGACCGTCAGCCGTCTGCTCAGTGCCTTCCATCGGGAGCGGCTTATCTCCCGCGAGCGCCGCGCCATCCATATTCTCGACCCTGACCGCTTGAGGGCGATCGTGGCCCATTCTGAATGACAGCGAAGAAAGACCGCATGACGATGTCCAACATCACAGCCCTCACCACAGAAATCCTTCTTCCAGCCCTTGAACAGGCCATTGATGCAACCGTTATCATCGGGCAGGAAAACGAGATCATTTTCTATAATCAGGCGGCGGAATCCCTGTGGGGCATGCCGCGGGCCGACGTGATTGGCCGCAATGTCGACTGCCTGGTGCCCACCCGCCTGCGCCACGAGCACGATCGCTACATCGACCGTAATCGCGAGACCGGGCATAACCGCATTGTCGGCACATCGCGCGAGGTGGAATTCACCCGTGCGGATGGGGAATATATCTGTGGCGAACTCTCGCTGTCCAAGGTGCAGATCGGCAAGGGGGACAAGCGGCTCACCTATTACATGGGTGTGATGAAGAACGTCACGGAGGAGAGCCAGCGGCGCAAGATACTGATCCTGCAGAACGACGTGCTGCAGGCGCTGGCCAGCGACATGCTGATCCAGGATATTGGCGAGCTGATCTGCCGCAAGGTTGAAGCCTTCGTGCCCAACTCCGTCGCGGCCCTGCTGGTGCTTGATGATAACCAGCCCTGGCGCGTGATCTGCACCTCAGCCCTGCCGCCGCGCATCCGCAATGCGCTTGAAACCACCGTGCCGTCACCTTCGGATGTAGAAAAACTCAAGGCGAACGGCTCCTATACCGGTCGCCTCGTGTGGGATCATTACCAGTCCATGTGCCGCTCGCTGGGGCTGCAGTCATGCTATGCTGCGCCGGTCATGGCCGGTGACGGGCGGGTGACGGGCATCTTTGCGCTGTACCTGCGCGAGCCCAACCAGCTTGGCGCCTGGCCGCAGCGCCTGGTAGGCGCGTGCCTGCCCTTCTGTGCGCTGGCGCTGGAGCAGCATGCCACCAAGACCCATCTGACCCAGCTTGCCCGCTATGACGCACTGACCGGCCTGCTCAACCGTGGCGCGCTGCATCGCGTCATGGAAGACATTATCGCCCAGCCCGGCAACCGCACGCTGGCCATTTTCATGCTCGATATCGACCGCTTCCGCGATATCAACGATGCGCTTGGCCACGTCTATGCCGACCAGTTCCTTGTCGAGATTGCAGGCCGCATCCGCTCCATCGCCAAGGAGGATTACGTGCTCAGCCGCTCCGGCGGCGACGAGTTCGTGGTCGTGGTGCCCGATTGCGAAGGCAAGCAGATCGAGGATATTGCCCACCAGCTGCTTGAAACCATCGGCCGCCCGCTCCAGATCGGCCAGAACACGCTTTCGATCTCGTGCTCGATCGGCATCAGCACCTTCCCCGCCAACGGGCCGGACAGCGAATCCCTGCTCAGCCATGCCGATACCGCCATGCGCCAGGCGAAGGAGGACGGGCGCGGCATCTTCCGCTTCGCCAACCTCGAAAAGAACCAGGTGGCGCAGGACCGGCTGGTGCTTGGCTCGGCGCTGCGTGATTCGCTGGCGCAGGGCATGCTGCAACTGCACTATCACCCGCAGGTGCGCACCCATACGCTTGAGCTCAGCGGCGTCGAGGCCCTGTCACGCTGGCATCACCCGCACCTGGGCAACATCTTCCCCTCGCGCTTCATTGCCGTGGCGGAAGAAACCGGCCAGATCGAGGCCATTGGCCGCTGGTCGCTACTCGAGGCCTGCCGCCAGATCGTGAAATGGGACCGCGACGGCGTGCATGTGCCCACCGTGGCCGTGAACCTGTCTGCCGTGCATTTCCGCAACCGCGCG
>NZ_NIRT01000031.1 GCF_003207795.1 Komagataeibacter nataicola
TAAGGCACGGGAAAGTCGGTCGCCGCCAGGTCTTCCAGTCCTCCCTCACAAACGCGGGGTGGAGCAGCCCGGTAGCTCGTCAGGCTCATAACCTGAAGGTCATAGGTTCAAATCCTATCCCCGCAACCATGAATAAGCGTCTGAAAAGACAAAAGAAAAGCCACCCAATCGGGTGGCTTTTTTTGTGCCTGAAACGCGGCGCAGGAAACACAATGCCTGGAAAAGAGCTACTTATCCTGATCTTTCCTCCAAAATGAGCCCATCTACATGAAGGGGCGAATGCGCCTGCGATAAGCGAACGGTCTATCAGGCGAGGATCAGGACAACTGGAGCGTGAGAACCCCACGAACGGGCTCGGGCAATATTTCGCCAGCAGACGCTGCGGCGATCTTCAATGCACAATAGAAATTACCAGCATTAGCTGCTTGGTTCAGATAACACACATCTCTCTGCTTGAAATGGTCTGCGCTTCAGGACAAAGCCTTGCTGATCAGGTCATCAAGTGAACCCTCTTTTCCATTGTATCGGGTCAGCGGCAGAAGCAAACCGTCTATCGCAAGTACGGCCAACCCGTGAACCTTTGCCCATAGCGCTGCCATGGCGGCCTCATGCGGCACATCGGAATGCGTCTTGTTCACCGTAAGGGTAATAAGCCTGTCAAAAGCCCGGGTTGATGCCGCAGCCAGGGCAGCATTGTCAGGGTTGACGGCATCACTGCGAAACATCAGCGTAAACAGGCTTGGATTGTCAATCGCGAAGCGCACATAGGCCAGGCCCATATCCTGGGGTGTCCTGGTATGTTCGGGGGACATGGCCGCAGCCAGTTCATCGAATCCCTGTGCAGCCAGTGCGCTGAGCAGCCCGGTCAGATTGCCGAAATGCGGGACGGCAGCCGTGGCGGAAACACCGGCATGGCGCGTAATGGCCCGGAGTTTCAGTGACCCGATGCCGTCACGTTCCAGCAGGGTGCGGGCAGAATGTAGCAATGCCTTGTGCAGGTCCCCATGATGATAGCTGCTTTTGGCTTCCGCGGTCATTCCGATCTCCTTCCTCTATAACTTTACACTGTAAAAATAACTTGACGAGCGCTTTTTGCATCCCTCATTCTTTACAATGTAAAGTTTTGAGGAAACAATGCGGACCAACAGACCCCCGATTGAGCGGGAAATCGACGCGCGCGGACTTCCACTGGAAGGGAAACTGCCCTCTGGCCTGCGCGGAACCCTGTATCGCAATGGTCCCAATCCCCGGGCAGGGGTAGCAGATCATCACTGGTTTCTGGGGCCGGGCATGATCCACGCCATTTCGTTAGGGGAGGAGCAGTGTGCCTATCGCAACCGTTGGGTTCTGCCGCGCGATGAAAGGGGGCTGGGCAAAGCCAATACGCATGCCATTTTTCATGCCGGATCGATCATGGCTCTGGAAGAAGCGCATGCACCGGTTGCCCTGGTGCCAGAGACACTGGCCCGCACCGGAGCAACGTACGCGCCGGGGCCTTTCACGGCGCACCCGAAGCATGATCCGCTTACAGGCGAACTCGTGTTCTTTGGTTACGCCGCCGACGGTGCAGGGTCGCGCATGATCCGTTGCGGGGCCTTGAACAGGTCCGGGCACAGGGTATGGGAAACACGCTTCAGCGCACCATTTTGCAGCATGGTACATGATGTGGCCGTAACATCCCGGCATATTGCCCTGCCTATCCTGCCACTTGCACGGCAGGCTACGTCGGGAAATGACGCGTCATTCGCTTTTGCGTGGCATCCCGAACTCGGTGGTCATCTTGCCGTGCTGGCACGTGGGGCGTGCGGAGACGCCGTGCGGTGGTATGAAGCCCCAACCGTTTATGCTTTTCATATCGTCAATGCGTGGGAAGATCGTGATCGCCTGTATCTCGATCTGTTCGTGTATGACGCGCCCCCGCTGTTTCCCGGGCCGCAGGAGAGGATACCCTTCTGCCAGAATGCCCGTCCATGCCGCTGGAGTGTTGCCCATGATGGCCATGGCCCGGTGCGTGTGGAACCCCTGCACGACATGGTGGGAGAATTTGGCCGTATTGATGATCGCATCGCCGGTTCCCGCTACAGTCAGATCTACTGCACCAGCCGCCGTCATCCGGGAGCGCCCGGTTTTCAGGCCGTTGCCCGCCTGGACCTGATGCACGGTGCGATCGACCAGTTCGATTTTGGCAGCCAGGCCTTCGTCTCTGAACCTGTCTTCGTGCCGCGGCAGCACCATGCCGGACCGGATGACGGCTGGCTGCTGAGTCTGGTCTGGCGGCCTGATTTCGCGCAATCGCGGCTGGTCATTTTTGATGCGGGTCATGTGGCGGATGGCCCGGTGGCCTCCGTAACCCTGCCCCAGAGGGTTCCGGATGGTTTTCACGGCAGTTTTGTGTCCGATGTCTTCCTTGATCTGGAGAGGGCCTTATGAGCCGCCAATCTGCTTTCCGACGCATCATGCCTGAAGTGGGAGGTCTGCTGTTGTTCTGGGGGCTTGGGGCGCTTGGACTGGGACTTTACGCGAGTGCTGCCGTTATCCTGTTTGTCATCGGCGATGGTATCATGCGCTGGTGGCGAGGTCTGGACTTTCCACGCGTCTGGCTCCTGTTTAACGGACTGGCCCTGATCCTGGCGCTTCTCGGACCTGTTGTCTGCGCGGGCAGGATGAACGTGCGGATCGAGCCTGTTCTGACAAGTTATCTTGTCGGCATTGTCTTCATGATCGGAGCGCTGGGCCGTAAGCCGATCGTGCAGGATATTGCCGAGCAGCGGCAGGGTGCCCCCTTTGCGGCTGACCGTCATGACCTGCGCATGTTCTTTCGGGTCTTTACGTGGGTCTGGGCTGCCTATTTCTTAATCAGGGGCAGTGTTTATCTCTGGCTTGCCCACACCATGCCGTCTGGCCGCATGGGCCTGCTGGAGAACATCATCAGCCCGGCCAGTTTAGTGGCCATGATTCTGGTCAGTTCTAAAGGGAAAGCACTGTTTCAACTCGGGTGCCGTGCAGGGATTTTTACGGTGGACAGGCGGGCATAGGGCATTTTTCCCCTCGACCGGCTAAAAAACATAGTACAATTTCAATACGCATATTCTTTATATATCATTTGACGGGAAGCCCCTGTGAAGATTCATTACCTTGTTACAAGTCTGGAAAACGGTGGAGCGGAATTTGCCATTCCTTCCATAGTGCAAAGTCTTGAAAGGCATGGCTGTACAGTGGAAGTTATTGCCTGCGAGCCACGAGATATGAAAGCGGCACCTAAACTGGATGCCGCGCATATTCCCTATACGGTCATGTTTGACCGAAGGCATAATTTTATTGACTATACTAAAGCCTATTTAAAAATAATCAAAAAATCCCGGCCCGATATCATCTGGACTTCGTTAAGTGGCGCCACGATTGTAGGCCAGTTTGCGGGTGTTATGGCCAATATTCCGGTTGTTAGCTGGAAGCATAGTGCTGCAGTCAGAATTTATACGCAGATATTCCGTAAATTATCCAAGCTCTGGATTGCAGACTCAGCGGTAGTTGAAGAATTTCTAAACAAACGCATGAAAATACCCAGATCCAATATCCTGTCATGGCCCCTTTATTTTTGTAGTGATATCCTTCCTGTCCGCTCTTATTGGGATGGTACACGTCCCCTGCATTTAGGCAGCATGGGACGCTTGAAAGAACAGAAAAATTATTCTGTTCTTATTGATGCCATATATAAGTTTTTACAAAAAAATCCTGATTTTAAGCGTAGGCTTAAAGTGTCCATTTCCGGAACGGGGCCTCTGCAGCCAATGCTGCAGGAGAAAATCAACCGGCTCTCATTGCAGGATAATTTTACGCTTATGGGATATGTTGAAGATACTGAAGCATATTTATCTTCATTAGATGTTTATATACAGCCCTCTACGTTTGAAGGCATGTGCCTGGCGGCACATGAGGCCATGGCCGCGGGCCTGCCAGTTATTGCATCTCCTGTGGGTGAACTTGCCTATAGTGTCATTAATGGCCAAACAGGCTTTTTATTATCCGGCAATATTGAGGAGGGTATTGTAGAGTCTCTTGAAAGCATTTTTCAGAAACCATATCTGGTGAAACAGTATGGACAGAATGCCCAGAAATTTGTTGCTGAAAAATTTAGTTTAAAGAAATTCGATGCAGCAAGTCTGCGCATTGTCACAAAAATAAAGAAAGAAATTCTCAAAATCTGACAGATTTATCAGCCAGTCAGACTATCTGGCTGGCATGACCTCATGACAATGACAGGATTTTTCAGAGCCGGGAGATAATCATCGGATAAAAAATGGAGTGGACAAGGATCACCGCGCTATCAAGAGAGGCTATAACGGGAGCCTGACCCCAGCTTTGATTATCGAAAGCCATCAGGCAATGTTCTGAAAGCATCAGAACTATTGCAGAGAGCATTCGCGAAAGGTTTTCCGGCAGGATCGGATAAGTCAGACTGCATCGCTTTCATGCCATGTTTATTTGATTGAGGTAATCAATAATGGCTGTTGCTGCTCTTTGTGATGCTCCCAACAAAGGCATGGTGCCAAATGTTTTTCTGATCATTTCTTTCTGTGCATCCAGATATAAATAATGCTGTTCCTTTGCCCTCCTGATTGCCGGCATGATGTCATTTCTATTCTCTACCACTTCTCCAAATTCCCAATGTTTGAAATAAGGGTTGCCTTGCCACTTGATCTTATGGGGGTTCAGAAAAACGCAGGGACGTGGTTCAATAATAAATTCGTAAACCTGACTGCTTACATCACCAACATAAATGGAAGAATTTGATGTATATGTCATGTTAACGGAATTTATTGATCCTGTGTCAATGTATACATTCTCTGAATTTCTCCTTTTCAATAAAAACTCATTAACAAAATAGCCTTCATGAAACATCTTTACATGAGGAGAAATGACAAGATCATAATAATTTTGGTTTTCAAACGATTCTATTATGAAATTTTTCCATTTATAGTATGATGTCTGAGATTTTTTGTAATGAGGATTATAAAGGACAATAGGTTTGTTCTTGGGGAAAATAGAAAATTCTTCTGCCTTAATGGCATTGAATATATCAAATTTGGGATATCCTATGGATGTTGATTTTTCTTCAGTTGTAAAACCCTCTTTTAAAAAATAGTTTCTTATTTTGGGGCCAGGAAAAAGCACAAAATCAAAATACTTGACCATATACTCATTTCTGACTTTCCGGTCTCCTGCGCCATGTTTGATCAAAATGAGTTTCGGTTTTTTCAGCCCCTGTTGCTTTAAAAAGGCGGCAGTATTTTCAGTTGAAATGATGGCATCATAATTATTGAGCTCTTCAATGTTTTCTCTGAAGACATGGCTCTTTTCCCGATCCAGACGCCGACCAATATGCAGAATTTTTGTAAATACTGATTTCTGGAATGGCCTGATCGATAAGGAATCATTGCCCCCAAAAAGCGTCCTGATGTGCCGAAGATGTTCAGCACTGTCAGAAAAGCTATAATACTCTGTTACTGAACAATCAGGCAAGGCACTCAAGGCACTGGCCACGGAAGCCGCATGATAACATTGATATGGCTCGGCAATATAAACAAATGCAATCTTGACGGTCATCGTGTCTACTCAATGCAGGAGTGTAGAAAATATTTATTAAACTGACCCAGAACATGCGGGCCGGGACTTTGATATTACGCCGTCGCCAGAACGCCATATACCCTTGAGGAAACCGGATATTTATTGCCCGGATTCTTCGATCCTGTTTCCTGACAATGAATACTCATCAGTGGTTTCCTTTAGTCCATATGGTGCTGCCATTGATATCATGTGGTTGAACGGGGGCGACGGTACACGTGAGAGAACACCTGAAGGGCACGTGCGGAACACCAGACAAACATGATCACGGAAGCCACTACCGAAGCGGAAGCAGCACCCCAGATCCCCCACCGTTTGGTAAAGACAAAAAGAACCGGCATATAAATCAGAAGCGTGAAAATTTTAGCACGCAGAATGGTCGGAACCTTCCCCATGACGGTCAGGAAAGGCTCAAGAGGAACAATTGTAATGTCAATCAGCACGCTGACAGCCAGAATACTGACCAATACCCCGCCATAATAGGAGTGATAGTGAAGCATATAATCGAGAATCGCATTGCCGGCGCTCAGGGATATGATAAGGACCGCAACGCCGAGGAGCGCAATCGTTCCGAAGATGCGCATCATTGTATGGCGTAGACCTTTCCAGTCCTGTTCATCCCGGAAGCGGATAAATTCAGGATACAGGGAAGGAATCAGCATGCCTGCCGGCTTGGATAATGCATTGGTAATCTGTGATGCGACCCTGAAGATGGCGGCATCTGACGCACCAATCCATGCACCGATCAGCAGGGTGGAAATCTGTTTTGAAAATGAATCGAGTATCTTGCTTGTGCTTGTGCCGATCGTTAATTTCCATATTCCTGGAATTTTTACTGTCGGAACAAAGAATTCCTGCCAGGAAAAGCGTCTTTCCACATTTTTCCGCACGAGCCAGAACGCAACGCCATTATAGAGCAAAAATAGAACAAATTGTGTCGCACACCAGACCAGAAGAAAAAAGACCAGATTTTCCCTCAATTCATAACCAATGAATGTCCCCGCCGTACGCGTAAGGGAACCGACCATTTCAACTATGGTGGCCATTTTGAATTTGTTCAGAAGCCGCATGACCCCGACAGGCCAGCCTCTGTTCATGAATAAAATGAATACAGTGCACAGTTCAGCAGTACTACAGATACTGTCAGGCCATCCCATGGCATGGCTGAACAGCATGATTCCCACAATCCCCACAATCATTCCGAACAGACCGCTGATCATATCCGATCGCATGCAGAAAGCCAGAATCTGATGAAAGTACCGATGTTTCCGTTCATGGAACGGGGCCGTGCCAAAATGTAGCAAAGGCTGCCAGGAATGAAGATGCGTAATGTCCGAGATCAACATGACGTAGCTCGTAATGAGCAGAAGCTGGCCAAAGGCATCCAGCCCGATTGTCTTTACAGTCCATGGAATATAGATGAAACTGCATACAGCATTGACCACCCGGCCAAATGCGATAATACTTGTATTGCTTATAATCCGGGAAAATGCGCTTTTGTTAGTGCCATTTTTCACGAGGAGAAAGCTCTGCAACGATAAAGACGTGGAAACCGGGCGCCAGGATAACCGTCGGACATCTTTCCTCCCCTTGCGTTGATCTGGTGTCGCTGCCCTATAGCGCACAGGCGGATGTTCATCAAATAGGCCATGCACCGCGTGGCGGCCCAAAGCGTAACCGCTGGCGCATGCAGCGTTCCTTATCCGTGCCCATCGTGGCGCGACATCCTGACCAGACGACAGAACCATCCCGTCATGGCGGAATCAAGACGCAGTAATTTTTCCCCATCCATCTGCAATGACGTCAGTCTTCCTTCCGGGCGCCTTCCGCCTTGAGCTCAGCCCTGAAATGCCATGCTGTGCCGCCAGGGTAAAAACAGCCGCTCAATTTTGCTGTTGCCGGATATATGGCGCGTCCGGCAGGGCAATCTGCTCCATGATCCGCCGCACAGGGACTGACTGTATTGCTGTTCCCGTCCTCAATGGGGAACGGGTAGACGGGCATGGCGAGAGTCGGCCCCATCGGCACGGGACTGGCGTGGTGTCGGGGTGAGGAGCGCAACGTTGAGGAGGCTGAACGGAGCGCGGTTTGTAGTCTGGTGCCTGCCCCGGAACGGACCGGTCATTTTGGATAATCTGTCAGCATATGAACGGACTGGCGTGGAGATGATGGTGAAGGTAACAGGTCCAGACTGGCTCCTCAGGCATTTATCGTTTGCAACACTGTGTAAAAAAAAGGGTTTCATTCGTTAGAAAACGTTGACGAAAAGTCGAGAAGATCGGTAGAACGCGACGGTACCGTTTAGCCGGATACACATAAGGGTGAATGAGCGTGAGGACTGAGTTGAACGTGGAGCAGAAATTGCGTGAGGCATTGCGTCCGCGTTTTTATCTCACATCTGCCAGTGTCACGGTTACCCCGGCGCCCAGGTCATTCTGCTACAGCGAGACAAAGCAGATTTTCTCATCAGTGATGGGATAATTTCATGCCTGATCCTGTTGTTATCCGCTCTGGTACCGACATTGTTATAACACTTGCCTGTTCTAAAGACCTGGTGCCGGAAAGCGGGTGCCAGATCGGTCCTGATGACGTCCTGCGTACTGTTAACGTTGATGATAGCAGGTCGTATCGTGGCCAATCGGGCAATCTGATATCCTCAAACCTGCAGGACGGTTTTGAGGCGGGTGCCTTGCGGAGCATCTGTCATGGTCTGGGCTGCCGTAATGCGCCGACTGGCTTCGTGGCCAGCACAATCACCGGTGCGGCCCTGAGGGCCTGGGACCGGCAGTCGAGCAACCATTCGCATATTGTACCGACAGAGTGTTCTGCCAATGTAGCGGCCGGGCCATGTACGTCACTCAGAATGGGGGACTGGCAGACACAGGGGCGCTCATCACGGAATATTGAACTGAACGGGCATTATATTTCCCGCCAGCCAGACCTGTTGAATATGGATGACAGCATCTATCGATCCCATGTAAGGCAGGGTAACGCTTCGCGATGGTTTATGTCCGTGGTGGCACATTGATATGGCCCAGTCGGAAATAGATAGCCGTGAGTACAAGATGCTGATCTGCAAGTTTGGGGTTGTTATTGATTGTGATGCTGCTACAGATGTTAAATAGCACTATGATTGATAATAACAATAATAGGCCAAACGCTCCGATTATTGCGTTTATAGGATGTGACGGGGCAGGAAAGTCCAGGCTTTCCGTGGAAACAGCCCAGCTCCTGAACACGAAGCGTAAAACGGTTCATGTATATCTTGGGCTGGGGTCTGGCGACCTGGGCCGGCGCATTGAAAAAATACCATTCATCGGGCCATATATTGCGCGTGTTTCATCACGTAAGGCCAAGAAAACCCGTACGCCGGGAACCAATATCCCCGGATTGCTGACTGCCCTTGTTGTGTTTCTGTTCTCTTGCAAGAGGTACTGGGCATTCAAGCGCCTTCTCAAGGCACATCACGACAATATTCAGATTGTTACGGATCGTTATCCGCAGGCAGAATTGGCCGGATGCTGTGATGGTCCAGGTTTATCTGCCGGGTATACGAACAACCCGGTTATTGCATGGCTGGTTGATGTCGAAAAGCGCCTCTACCAGAAAATGGCCGACGTGCATCCGACTGTTGTGATCTTTCTGGACGTAGATTTACAGACTGCGATCAGCCGAAAGCCAGATCACAATATGAATCTTCTTGCGACAAAAATTGAAAAAACACGCTTGCTGCGTTTTGGTGGTGCCCCAATGGTAAAAATTGATGCATGCCAGAGCTATGATAACGTTAAAAAGCAGGCATTTTCTGTAATAGAAAAATATACAAACGAAAAAGTAAGTTAAAATTACTTATTTTATTAGAGTCTGGCTGTAAGTTACAGGAAATAAGTCAGAACTCAGGTTAGAATATTAGCTTGTTATGCAATGGTTTGCGCGCGTTTTTTGGATGAAACCTGTAATAGGACAGAATGTCGTAGCCACCGGCTGGATGTGCTGCGGTCTATCCAGACGGATTGTGCTCGCGTTTCAGGCGCGCCATCCGTTACGTCTCTTTTGCCCTCACATTGAAACCACCAGATTACCGTAGGAATTCCAATGCCGAACTGTTTGGTTACTTGCGCGGACTGAGCCGCCCGCTGCGCCATGCGCAGTGGATGTGCTCCGCAAGGGGGCTTGGGGCCGTAAGGAGCAGGCAGGTACGGTCCTATTAATCACCATAAAATTTAATAAGTTCTTCCAGCAGTTCTTTGACTCTGGCTGGAATAATGATTTTATCCTTGTGATAATTTAATTTACCTGAGAATGCCTGTTCAACGAGAACATCATGCTCCTCGCCCATTAGCCCATTTATGGCACTCAGAAACCGGGACATCTTATAGTAATCTTCACACGGATATAGAGTTCGAAGCGTATCAAAAAATGAGACATGACGACTGATAATCTTGCGGACACTATGAAACTGCGCAGGCGTTACTGAATCTGTATTTAAATACTTTGGTATTTTCTGGATATCTTTTTTCAAGTTATCATAGAAATTGTCAATATATGGTGCTGCATCGAGTACACTTTTGCGCCTCAGTTTTTCAAATGGTGCACTGAAAAATACTTTAAGCAGGATACCCAGGTACAAGGTTTTTTTGGGCAGGCCATTACGAAAAGCGTCCTGCACTTCGCCCATTAATGTTGAAGTGACTTCGTATAGGAATGGCCGCTTATGGCGATAAGTATAAAGTATAAAGGCAAAGCCCATGTGCTTATATTTTGCGCGAATATATTTATAATCCAGTCTTTCACTGGGTAAGAGATCTCTGTGTTTTATAATATTTTTTATTAATGATTGTGCCTGTGAATAAGAAATGCCCTCCACCCATAACTGACGGCAAAGATGAAAGCATTCGGTGATCTGAACTGCCGAGAAGCCTGTTGGCCGTGCTTCCGGCAAGGCGACATGCGGGTCTACAACATCGTCGACAAGAATTGCCTCAAAGAGGGTTTCCAGAGCCTGCGGCGGAAAATGTTTACGTACAGCCATTATCGGGTAACCTGCAAAAAAGAAAAACGCTTCATGAGACAAGATTGTCCATTAATTGTTTTTGATGCGCTCTCCGTAAGGTAAGAAAATAGAACAGGCATTAAATATGTGGGTAACCGTAAGCTTTCAACACGGCGGAAACATGCTTGCATGCGGTTGATACGACCGTTTCTATTGGCAGGGTTGCATCAAGGTCAACAATCCTGGCGCCATTAAAACTTAAACGCGGCACATCCTGTACTTTCTGTTTGAGTGATTCTGGCCGATGATCTGGTTTTCGCGCGAGGGCGGTCTCCAGGTCAACGTTCAGACGTAGAACAAGATCAGGCCGGAACTGCGCCATCTGTGTGTAAACTTTTTGCTCACATTTCGTCAGAAATTTTACAAAAGCATTATTGGGTGTGCGGGAGACCAGATTCGGTCCATCCATTGGCCCAGGAACCACAGCCTGAGGATAACGGTCCGCGAGAATAACGTAGCCAGACTTATGCAGTTTTCGCATATGCCTGAACCGGATCAACCTGCGCATTGATAAAATAAAAATAACAAGCGCCGTAAATACGCTTGCGCCTTTCGCATCGCGCGTTTGGGATGCCTTTTTGGCAATCCGCGTGTCGATGGAACGCCCGACACCCGGTATGCGCGCTATGGCGCGCCCCCAGCTTCCCGTCTGTTTACCTAAATGGCAGAATTTGACCGGGGCACGCTTTGCTATCCACTGATACAGCAGGCCGCCAACAGTTGTTTTGCCACTACCATCAGAGCCGACTATGGCAATAACAGGTACTTTTCTTCCAGCAACCGGTTCATAGTGAACAATTTCATCCTGATTAACTATTGTATCAGAAAAGGTCGATTGCGGCACGTAGAAGAAATCCCTGACTTTTAAGGCACTGGAACCTAGCAGGTCAGGAGAATATCACAATCGCGAAAACCCTTGAATCCTTTTTGCAATTACCCTTGCGCCGTCTGCTCATACGGGTTGTCAGGGTGTGAGACGGCACGCGCCAGAAGAGGCCAAAAAGCCGGGCTGGTTCGTGGTGAGCCGCTGGTGCCCATGTTCATAATGTCCGCCGCGCGCCCGGGTGGAAACAGTTCCAGGCGCATCTCGACATCGCCATCCTCCGCCTTGCACGTTCAGGCGCCTGGCGTGATGGGCAGATTGCGGTGTCGCCTGCCAGTCGCATGGAAAATGGCGTTGGCAATGGCTGCCGCCGTCCCGCACATGCCGATTTCGCCCACGCCTTTGACGCCGAGCGGGCTGACTTCATCATCGTGCTCGTTCACGAACAGCACGTCCATGTCCGGAATGTCGGCATGGGTCGGGATGTGATATTCGGCAAAGTTGTGATTCATGAAGCGGCCGACGCGCTCATCCATCAGCGACTCTTCATGCAGCGCCATGCCGGTCGCCATCACCATGGCGCCGCGTATCTGGCTTGCGGCTGTTTTCGGGTTCAGGATCCGCCCGGCGGCTACGGCATTGACCAGACGGGTCACGCGCACGGTGCCGAGTTCCGCATCCACGCGCACCTCGCAAAAAACCGCGCTGTGCGTGAAACGCGCCTTGCGCATCTGGCTGATTTTTCCCCGCAGCCCCGGTTTCGCGGTTTCTTCAGCTTCAAGCGCGTCGTAGCCCGCAAGAGACAGGGCATCGGGAAGCGAGAGACTGACCGGCCCGTTTTCAGTCACGTCATGCAAAATGCCGCCTTCCAGCGTCACGGTGTCCTGCTTTACCCATGGCGGGGCATTTTTACTTCTGGCAAGCATGTCGATCAGTTTCCTGCGCAGGCTCAGGCAGGCCAGCCACACAGCCGCCCCGGCGGAGGCCGCCGTCCATGATCCGCCTTCCGTCGGGCATTGCGGCAGGGTGGAATCCCCCAGTTCGACATCAATCCGGTCAAGCGGCATGCCAAATGCCTCCGCTGCGGTCTGTGCAAGGATGGTATAGGTTCCGGTGCCGATATCGGAGGCCGCCGTGGCAATATGTAGCCGCCCGTCCTGTCCCAGCCGGGCGCGGGCGGAAGTGGGGGAGAACATGGCATCCCATATGCCCGTTGCCATGCCCCAGCCGATCAGTTCCCGGCCGTCACGCATGCTGCCGGGCGGCATGGAACGGCGCTGCCAGCCAAAATGCCGCGCGCCCTGGGCCATCGCCTCCCGCAGCGCCTTGCTGGTCAGGGGCATGTCATGCATGGCGTCAGTATCGGAATAGTTGTGCAGACGGAATGCCAGCGGGTCCATGGTGCAGGCATAGGCCATTTCATCAATGGCCATTTCCAGCAGGTTGACGCCGGTTGCGGCCCCGGGGGCCCGCATGTCGCTGGACGTATAGGTGTCGCGCGGCGCGACCTTGTAATCCGCCGTGGCGTTCGGGCACCTGTAATTGATCAGCCCCCAGATGACGATGTTTTCCATATTGTGCTCGAAGCGCGATGTATCGGTCACCCCTTCAACAATCATGGACTGCAGCGTCCCGTCCCGGCTGGCGCCAAGGGCGATGTCCATGATCGCTTCGGGGCGGAAGACATGGGTGAACATCTGCGGTCGCGTCAGGGTCACGCGCACCGGGCGCTTCAGCATCTTTGCCGCCAGCGTGGCGAGGAAGACATTATACACCGCCCGCAGGCCCGAGCCGAATGCACCGCCCACGTAAGGGTTACGCACGCGCAGCCGCGCCTTTGAAAGGGCAAGGGCACCTGCCAGATAGGCCTGCACCGCCTGCGGGCCCTGTGTCTTGTCCCAGACCGTAAACGCGCCATCATCTTCAATGATGACAGTCGTGGCGTGCATCTCCATCGGGTTGTGGTGTTCGGGCGCCAGATGATAGCGGCCCTCGACCTGCACGGTGCTCAGGGCATAGGCCCGGGCCGCGTCGCCCCGGGGTCTGGGCGGCACGTAATTGCTGCGTGTTTTCGATGGCATGTATTTCTGGTGCAGGGAAACTTTAAAATCCGCATTGTGCGGCCATCGCTCGTAATCGACCCTGACCAGCATGGCGGCCTCACGCGCGGCCTCGAATGTTTCGGCCAGAACAACGGCAACAGGCTGCCCGTTGAAGTGGATTTCACCGTCATGCAGTGGCCTGTACGGAGCACCGGGCACGCCAAGGCCATCCATGTAGGCTTTCTCGAACAATGCGGTATGGGGCCGGTTGAGGTGGGTCATGATCTCGACCACACCGGGAACTTGCCGGGCCGCAGCGTCATGAACGGTGTCTATCCGCCCGCGTGCGATGGGACTGTTGACGACGACACCATACAGCATGCCCGGCGGATGGGGTTCGGCGGCGTATTTCGCCTGTCCGGTCACTTTCGCAATACCATCGATCCGCGAGACGGATTGCCCGACCGGCGTGGATATGACGTTCATGGCGACTGTCCTTCAGCGAATGGTCTTGTCTGTCTGCGATTGCGGCGTGCCGGATACCGCCTGCCACAACGCGCGTTCGATCACGCGCGGCGCCAGCCGGATCTTGGCGGCGTTGTCACGGTCCGCCGTGGCCCCGTGCAGCAACCGCCCGGCAACATCGCGGAAAAGCGAATGCGAAGGCGGCCTGTCATCAAGCAGCGCCTCGGCCTCCGGCACGCACCACGGTTTTGTGCCCATGCCCCCCAGCGCGATGCTGCCGCGCCCGATCCGGCCATCCTTCATGCACAGGCCCACGGCCACCGAGACGATTGCAAACGCGAATGAAAGCCGGTCCCGGACCTTGAGATAGGTATGGTGCGGACCGAACGGTGCGGGCGGCAGGTCGATGGCGGTCACGATTTCACCCGGTTGCAGGATGTTGTCGCGCCATGGCGTCTCACCGGGCAGGCAGTGATAGTCACGCACGCCAACCGTGCGTTCACCGTCCGGGCCATGCAGGTTGACCGTGGCGTTGAGGGCGGCAAGGGCGATGCACATGTCGGAGGGGAAGGTGGCGATGCAGGCGTCACTGGTGCCCAGCACGGCCATGATCCGGTTGCGCCCGCCACGTGCGGCGCATCCCGTGCCGGGCGAACGCTTGTTGCAGGCCATGGCCGGGTCATAAAAATAATGGCAGCGCGTTCTCTGGTTCAGGTTGCCGCCATTGGTGGCCATATTGCGGATCTGCGGGCTGGCACCGGCAAGAATGGCCGAGGCGAGCAGGGGATACCGTTCGACCACAAGGGGATGGGCCGCCGTATCGGCATTGGTCACAAGCGCGCCAAGACGCAGTCCGCCATCGGGCTGGTCTTCGATATGGTGCATCGGCAGGGACCCGATATCGATGACATGGGCCGGGCGTTCGACATCCGACTTCATGAGGTCGATCAGGTTTGTCCCGCCTGCAAGGAAGCGCGTATGTCCGGCATTGTGGCAGGCTTCATCGAAGGTGGCGGGGCGGGAATATGCAAAATGCCTCATGCAGCTTCTCCCGCCTGGTTGCGGTGCTGCAGGGCCACGACCCGTTCGATGGCGTCGATGATGCCGTTATAGGCGCCGCAGCGGCACAGATTGCCGCTCATGAACTCGCGTATTTCCGCGCGGGAATGGATATGGCCTTCATCCAGCAGGGCAATGGCCGACATGATCTGCCCCGGCGTGCAGTAACCGCACTGGAAGGCATCCGCATCGATAAAAGCCTGCTGCATCGGGTGTAACCGGCCATCGTGAGCGATCCCCTCGATGGTCGTGACCGCGGCATCGGGGATCGAGACGGCAAGGATGAGGCAGCTTTTGACCCGCTTGCCATCAACCAGCACGGTGCAGGCGCCACATTGGCCATGATCGCACCCCTTTTTCGTGCCGGTCAGGTCAAGCCGCTCCCGCAGCAGGTCGAGTAGCGTGACGGATGGCGGCAGATCGGCAGAGTAGCCCTGTCCATTGATCTGGAGACGGCACGGGACGGCGACAGACACATGGGTCATGGGAAATCGCTCCGGCGGGTATCGGGTTCTGTCGGGGGTAGTACAGGGTTTAAGGCATCAGCAGGCTGCCGGTTGCGCCTTCATGCATTATAAAGGGAGGCATGAAATTTCCCCGGCATGGCGTCTGGCAGGCCGTCATCACCATAACCGGTACGTCTTTATTTTCGATGCCGGGAGAATGTGCCCATATCAGAGATTGTTTGAAAACAGATCATTGATAAAAAATAAGAAAAGGTTTTGGGTGCCGCCTTATTTTCAAAAAGGCGGCATCTTCTGAAGCTTTTTGGAAAAAGCTTCACCAAAAACCTTTATAATTTCAGGATATGGAGCCTGACGTTTCAAACAGATTTTCAGTCAGATATTGGAACGGGTGATAGTGCAAAAGCGCCGGGAGCAACCCGCGTCTGTCAGGGCACGCTGACAGAAACATCCAGCTCATATGATGACTGATCTATCGTGCGGTTCTGCCGGATGACAGTGATGGCAGGATCCTGGGGCAGCAGGCAGTTCACCAGCCAGACCGTTCCGGGCCCATTACCCCGATTATGGTAGGCCAGATGGTTGTCGCCCTGCCGAAAGCGGCCCTGCATCGTCAGTTCAAGGTCAATGACCCCAGTCCCCGTTTGCAGTGCGGCAGGCGACGGAAACGTCATGGCCCGCACAAGCAGGGGACCGGACCGCCCGTTGAGGGAAAGCGACAGGGCCTGCATGATGCGGGACACATAGGCGTGCTGCTCGCTGAGCGACAGGCTGCCATCGTCGTTGCGGTCGATCTCGTGGATGACGCCGGGCGCGACATCCACGCCGGGCGTCAGCCGCAGATGCAGCGCGATATGATCGCGCGTGAGGCTGAATGTGGTGGCCTGCAGATATTCATCCAGCCGGTGCGCCTGCGCTGCGGCGGGCAGGGCCAGCAGGGCAATGGCCGTGAAAAGAGCCTGTGCGGCCCGGCTCATGGATGGGTAAACCGGCTGCCATAACGATCAGTCGGGTCGCGGTAGACTGTATGGACATGCAGCGTCGGGTCACCGCCCACGCCTTGCGGTGAGAACTCGATTAGCAGACGTGGCCCCTGAATGCGGTAATAGGAAGACCCGTTGCGGTCGGGTTCATGGGTGGTCGGGCCACTCCACGCAAACCATGTCTGATCCAGACCGGCCCTGATCTCCGCCAGGCGCGGGGCGGCATAGGCTTCGTTGATGATCCCGGCCCATTCGGTGATGATATCCATCAATGCCTGCTTTTGCGTGGCATTCAGCGCGTCACCCCTGATGCCTTCCGGCACGAGGGTTTCCCCGTCATGGCCCGGCCCCTGCACAAGATCCTCGACCCTGTAGGGCAGGATGGCCTGCTTGCGCTGTGTTTCATCAAGCGAATCAAGCAGCGCAAAGGCCTTGTCGCTTTCGCCCGCCAGCACGCGCACCATCTGCCCGTCGTGCTGGTACAGCGCCGGTTGCGCGCCGGTCAGGGTAGGGGTCATGACGCCGTGCGGGCCGTCAATGACAAGGTTCAGGCCCATATGATGGCCACCGAACTGCACCATCCACGCTCTGGTCTGTGAGGGTTCGCCAAAAATCGCAATGGTATAGACCGCCTCGCCCGAGGCAAATTGCGTGCCGCCATCGGCAAGGGCCTGGTCGGCACCCATGATGTCGCGCACCTTCTGGTATCCCTTCGCACTCAGCAGGGTCTGGAGCAGGTGCAGGGCGGCGGTGCGCTGTTGCGGTGTCAGATGGCCCATCTGCACGCCGGGCCGCGGCACGTCGCTTACGGGAAAGTTTGACCATACCGACTGACCATAACGCTCACCCACGAAGCCGCCCGGCGGCCCCATGCCCGGCCCGTGTTTGGTGGGGGCCTGTGCTTCGGCATCGGTTACGGGCAGGGCGGGCTGGTCGGGCGCACTGCGGCGGAAGCGGGCCAGAGTGCCTGATTTCTGCACCACAAAAGGAAACTGCACGGACCTGCGGGCCTGCGGATCGAAGCTGTCGAGGAAAGACCGGGCCGCTTCCACGGCTTCACCCGTCTGGCTGGCGGGCGTGACAGTTTCCGTGGCAGGCGGGGCGGAGGGTGATGGCGCGCCATGTGCAGGGGCAGGCAATGCGGCCCAGAACAGGCTGCCCGCTATCCATAATCCGGTCTTCATCCTGTCCCCTGCTCTTGCTCAAAAGGCTGCACCCGAAAACTTTTATCTTTTTTATCAAAGTGCCTGCCACCGGGCTGAACGACAAGGGGGTCGGACCTGAAAACCGCTGGGCCTGTCCCTTCCGCAAATCGAAGTCATTACCTGCGGGAAATGGGGGTTGCCCGCCACCTGCGTCTGGGGATCATGTGGCGACATGAACACTGTCGCTCCTGCACAGGCGGCGGGTGGGCCGGTCATCCATGCCGCGCCGCCACGGCCTTCCTATATTCCGCCTTTTGGCCTGCGCACGGTCATTGGCTGCCTTGGCATGCTGCTGGCCGTGCATGTGGCGGGGTTCAACGAGCATGTGACCGAGATCGGCCTGTCCGATATCCGGGGCGCGATGCATATCGGTCACGATGAGGGCACGTGGGTCATCGCCATCTACGAGGCGTTCAACATCGCCGCCATGGCCTTTACGCCATGGTTTTACATGACGTTCTCGATCTACCGCTTTTCCATTTTTATGACGGCGGCACTCGCCCTGTTCTCCATCCCCGCGCCGTTCATGCCCGATGTCACATCGCTGTGCATCCTGCGTGCCTTTCAGGGGCTGGCGGGGGGCTGCCTGCCGCCCGTGCTCATGACCGTCATGCTCAAATACCTGCCACCCCAGATCCGTGTGTTCGGCATCGGGGGGTATGCCATGAGCGCGACCTTTGGCCCCAATCTGGGCCTGCCGCTCGAGGCCTTCTGGTTCGAGCATGTCGGCTGGCACTGGCTGTACTGGGAGATCATTCCCACCGCCGCCCTGGCCATTGCCATGATGGCCTATGGCCTGCCGCGTGATCCGATGCATTTCGAGCGTTTTGAGAAATTCAACTGGCTTGGCATCCTTGTGGGGCTGCCGGCCATCTGCTCGCTGGTCATCGTGCTGTATCAGGGCGACCGGCTGGACTGGTTCCGCTCGCCTGTCATTACCGATCTGAGCTTCTGGGGCGGGGCTGCGTTCATCGTGTTCGTCATCAACGAGGCCTATCACCCCAGCCCGTATTTCAGGATTCAGTACTGGCGTTCGCGCAACATCCAGGCGTCGCTGCTGTCGCTGGTGGGCATTCTGGCCATCTGTTCCATCATGGGTAATATCCCGGCCACCTATCTCGAGGTCGTGCGCGGCTACCGGCCCATTCAGGCGGCCCCGGTCTCGCTGGTGGTCGCACTGCCGCAACTGATCATGCTGCCGCTGATCGCGGCCATCTGCAACAGGCGCAGGGTGGACTGCCGCTTCGTGCTGGCGGGCGGCATGCTGTGCCTGGCCGCTGCCGCGTGGCTGGGCACGTGGCTGACGGTGGACTGGGTGCGCGACAATTTCTACCTCATCCAGATCCTGCAGGTCTTTGGCCAGCCCATGACCGTCATCCCCACGCTCATGCTGGCCACCATGGCCATGGGGCCTGCCGATGGCCCGTTCATTTCGGGCATGGTGAACATGCTCAAGGGGCTGGCCAATGCCGTGGCCTTCGCCCTGTTCGGCGCGCTGACCCGGCGGCGCGAGCAGTACCATTCCACCATGCTGCTCGACCACCACGGCACACACCAGCTGGCCCTGCAGGGCATGGGCGATCCCATCAACGGCCAGCTTGCCGCCACCTCGCCCGACAGCATGCATGTGGCGCGCAACACGCTGCAGGTCTTCCACACCTATGTGCATGAACAGGCGCTCGTGCTGGCGCTGAACGATATCTACTACATCCTCATCTGGGTCTGCCTTGGCTACGCGGTCATGAATCTTGTCCTGCCGCACCGTGTCTATCCGCCGCAGGCCCCTTCACCCGATACTCCTGCCCGTTAATCCGGAATTACTGATCATGATTTACAAGAAACCGCTGCTTTACGCAGGTTGCGCCGCTGCCGTGCTGGCCCTTGTGGCATGGGGAGGGACGCGCCTGGTCAATGGCGATGGCATCAACCAGTACACCAACGATGCCTACGTTACGGCGGACTTTCCCACGGTGGCGCCCAAGGTTTCGGGCCGCATCGACCGGGTGATCGCACAGGATAACGAGCAGGTGCATGCGGGCGAGGAACTGGCCCATATCGAGGATGATGACTACCGCGCCGCCCTTGAGGTGGCACGCGGCAACAGGCAGGCGGCGCAGGGTGATGTCGCCAATCTTGAAGCTGAAATCGCGCGTCAGGATTCCGTCATCGCACAGGCGCGCGCCGCAGTGCTGGCCGATCAGGCGGACCTGATGTTCGCCCGCCAGAACGCCACGCGCTATCGCAACCTTTCTTCCGGCGGGGCTGGCACGATCGAGCAGAAGCAGCATTCCGAGGCGCAGGAAAAGGAGGCCGGGGCCGCCATCGCCCGCGACCAGGCCGGGGTGGATGCCGCCACAAGGCAGGTGGCCGTGCTGCAGGGTCAGCTTGAACGTGCACAGGGCGTGCTGGTGCGCACGCGGGGTGACGAGAAGCAGGCCGAACTCAACCTCTCCTACTGCACCATTCCCGCACCCATGGATGGCGTGGTGGGCGAGCGTGGCGTGCGCGTGGGGAACTACGTGCATCCGGGCACGGGCATTCTGGCCGTGGTGCCGGTGCATGCGGCCTACGTGCTGGCCAATTTTCAAGAAACGCAGCTGACAAAGGTGCAGACCGGCCAGCGTGCGACCATCTGGGTTGATACCTTTCCCGGCCACCCGCTCAAGGCGCATGTTGACTCGCTCGCCCCTGCCACCGGCGTGGCATTTGCGCCCATCCAGCCCGATAACGCGACCGGCAACTTCACCAAGGTGGTGCAGCGCATTCCGGTCAAGCTGACATTCGATCCTGACCAGCCATTGGCCGACAAGGTGCGCGTTGGCATGTCGGTCGAAGCGAATATCGATACATCCTCCACCCCCGAAGGCCCGCATGCCAATGATGCCCGTTATGTCTGGCAGTAAGGCCGTGAAGCGCTTTCTGCTCGTGGGGCTTTCGGCGCTGGCGGTAGCGGGCTGCACGGTTGGCCCCAACTACCACAAGCCGCAGGTCAAGGCGCCCGCACAGTGGCGCGCCACCCAGCCACCGGCTGAAAGTCAGGTCACCATGGCCACGACCGACCCGCAGTGGTGGACGCTGTTCAACGACCCCATCCTGACCCGGCTGGAAAACGAGGTGGCCAGCGCCAACCTCGACCTCAGGGCGGCAGGCCTGCGGCTGTTGCAGAGTGTGGCCGAGCGGCGCATCGCCAGTGCCGCGCAGCTGCCGCATGCCGAGGCCAATGCCTCCTACGGGCGCGAGCGGGCTTCCACCAATGGCGTGCTCGGGCTGCTGGGCACCATGGAGCGCGAGGGGGCGGGGTCCATCGCCTCGGGCACGCAGGGTTTTGGCCCTACGGCGCTGCCCGGCAGTATTGGCAACCCGTCTTTCAACCTGCCGCAATATGGCATGAACGCCTCATGGGAGGTGGACCTGTGGGGGCATGTGCGCCGACAGGTGGAAGCCGCTACCGCCGCCATGCACGCCACCGAGGAAATGCGGCGTGATACCCTCGTCTCGCTTATGGCCGAGACCGCGCAGGACTATATCGACCTGCGCGCGACACAGGTGCAGCTTGGCATCCTTGAACACAACATCGCGGTGGCTGACAACAGCGTGCGGCTGACTACCCTGCGCTTTCAGCAGGGGGCGGCGACCCGGCTCGACGTGGCGGAGGCCACCGGCCAGCTTCATACCTTCACATCCCGCCTTGCGCCGCTCAGGGCACAGGTCACGCATCGGCTCAATGCGCTCAGCTTTCTCGTGGCGCGTGAACCCGGCGCGCTCGATGCCGAACTCGGGCCGCCGGGCATCATCCCCGTCGTGCCGCCTGCCATTCCCGTGGGGCTGCCCTCCCAGCTTGCCGAGCGCAGGCCCGATATCCGCATGGCCGCCGACCGGCTGCATGCGGCAACGGCCAGCATTGGCGTGGCCATTGCCGACTTTTTCCCCCGCATTACCCTTTCGGGCAGTCTGGACGTGCAGGCCCTGCAGTTCAGCGGGCTGGGGTCATGGGCCTCGCGCCAGTATGGTTTTGGCCCCACGGCCACGCTGCCCATCTTTGAGGGTGGCCGCCTGACCGGGCAACTGCACCTGCGCCGCGCCCAGCAGAAGGAGGCGGCCACCATGTTCCAGCGCACGGTGCTCAAGGCGTGGCAGGAAATTGATGACGCCATGGCCGATTTCACCGCAGCCCAGCGTCGCCGCGATGAACTGACCGAAGCCGTGCATGAAAACGAGATCGCGGTGGACACCGCCAAGGCGCAGTACGTGCAGGGGTCATCCGACTTCCTCAACGTGCTGACGTTGCAGAACGCACTCCTGTCCTCACAGAGTGCTGAGGCGGACGCCACGGCCCATGTGGCGCTGTCAGTCACCAATCTCTACCGCGCGGTTGGCGGCGGGTGGGAGAGCCTCTACCCTGAAAAACAGAAGAAGGCCCGCAAACATGCCTAATTGATCAAAAACAAGAAAAGTTTTTGGGTATCGCCTTTTTTCAAAAAGGCGACGTCATCCAAAGCTTTTTGAAAAAAGCTTCACCAAAAACTTTTATCATTCAGGGTATTATTGGCCCTGCCTTTTCAAACGGTCTTTTAAGGGGCGCACATGATCACGATCCGGCCCGCAGGCAGCCTTGGCACGGCCCATGATGGCGGGCAGGTGCTGCGCTGCCATTTCGCCTTCGCCGACTATACCGATCCGGCGCATGGCCATGAGGGCCGCCTGCGGGCAGTCAATGCCTGCACGCTGCCTGCGGGCGAGACCTACCGCATCGGCCCGGAAGCGGCAGTGGATATCGTGACATGGGTGGCAGAGGGCACGCTGGCCACGGCCATGGAGGGCTTTGAACCTGATGCCCTCGGCACGGGCGGGCTGCATCTGGCCAGCACCGGCAGCGGTTGCGCGCAGCTGGCGTGGCGCGCGGGTAACAAGCAGGGGGCCGCCTTCATCCAGTTCTGGTTTCTGGCTGATACGCAGGGCATGACGCCTGTGCAGGAGACGCGCCCGGCCCTGCCGGAACTGGAGGATGGCGGCTTTCGCATCCTTGCCTCGGGCTTCCCCGAAGATGACCCCGAGGAAGGGGAAAGCGTGGATGATGGCGCGCCCGTCACGCTCGCCTCACGTGCGCGCCTGCTGCATGCGACCTTGCCGACAGGTGAGGGGGCGGCTTACGGCACGGCGCCGGAGCGTGTGCTATACCTGCTCGTGGTGTCGGGTGCGGCGCGGATTGGCACGCAGGGGTTGCGCGCGGGCGATGCGGCGGCCATCAGCGGGCTGACCGACATTACGGTCATGGCTGATGAAGCGGCTGTGGTGCTGCTCGCGGATGTCGCGGCCTGAGGCCTGTAACCCGAGCAGTGTTTATGGCGTGCGGGCCATTAGGTAATGAAAGTCCACATCCGCTGTATAATAATCGGTTGTGAGGCGTGGGTTGGTTGGCAGATGTATGTACCTGGAAGCCGCGAGGCATGACTGGACATCCAGGTAATAAAAGCCGGTCGCTCTGGTCAGCCTGTGGCTCGTCACCACGCCATCGCTGTTGCGCACAACGACATGGACGGAAGCGATGCCCTGTTCTCCATGCCTGGAGGATTCCAAAGGGTAATATGTGACCTTGTTAATCGCATTGGCGATTTTACGGTTGAAAGCGGGACCATAAGGCGAGGTCACGGTGACCTGTATATAAGTTTGCAGGTCGCCTGCGATGGCAGTGCGCGCAAGGCTGGCCCAGCCGGTCACGGCCAGGAGCAACGCGGCACCGATAGGGTGATTGAGCTTCATTGTGTCCTGTGCGGCATCTGTTTTTGCACCATATGGTACATTTATCCTGTTTGTGGCCCGCTGTCTGCCCGGTCGGGTCTGTTGCAGTTGTTTCTGGTTGCCTGTGGCGGTGTGCGGCAGGCGATACTCTTGACAGGTGCCGGGAAAAAGCGTCTGGCTTGTTGCAGTTGAGGTCCGGCGCATGCGCCGCGGCCCGTAGGCGTTAACGTGAAACAACGCACAGAAACTGACAGCAGACATGCTGGCGGGCTGTGCGTGTGTGTATCCACCCTCACCAGTCTGTTGGCATGATGAGGAGAGACACGCATGACGACCCTTTCCCCCTTGACCCACCCTGATGGCGCGCCGGTGATCGAGCGCGTGCGGCACGAACTGCGCCGCCGCCGCCTGTGGGTTGCTGGCACCGAGCACCTGAGCCCGCATATGATCCGGGTTACGCTGGCAGGCCCGGAACTTGCCGGGTTCACCAGCCCCGCGCCTGATGACCATGTCAGGATCTTCCTGCCCGACCACGGGGGGGAACTGACGCGGCGCGACTACACACCCCGATATCATGATGCGGCGGCAGGCACACTGGTGCTGGATTTCGTCAACCATGCAGGCGGCCCCGCCGCCGCATGGGCGCGGGCGGCAAAGCCCGGCGACGTGCTGGAGATTGGCGGCCCGCGTGGTTCGCGCCTCATCAGGGGCAAGATCGACCACTGGCTGCTGATTGGTGACGAAACGGCGCTCCCCGCCATTGGCCGCCGCGTGGAGGCCCTGCCCGCCGAGGCGCTGGTGACCACCATCATTGCCGTGCCCGGCCCGGAAGATGAGCAGGTCTTTACATCATGCGCCGCCCACGCCGCCCATTGGGTGCACCGCCCGCTAGCCGAGGCGGATCAGGCGCACGGCCTGCTGGCGGTTGTGCGGCAGATCTCCCTTGTCAGGCGGAGTTTCGTGTGGGTCGGGGCCGAAGCAGGCGTGGCGCGGGCCGTGCGGCAGTGCCTGATCGCGGAAAAGAAGGTGCCTGCCGCATGGATCAGGGCTGCGGGGTACTGGGTGAAAGGGCAGGCGGATGCGGCGATCAGCGATGTTGGCGCGCAGGCATAAAACATATCCCGATATATCTTGACATACGATATATCGGGAATTATATCGGACTTATGAAACACGCAAACAGACACGCAGGCGGTCGTCACCGCCATGTTTTCTCCCCCGAAGGGCTGGCGCAGGGCGCAGGCCGCCATGGCGGACGCGGCGAGGGTCGTGAGAACCGGGAAGGTCGGGAAGGCCGCGAAGGCCGGGGCCATCATGGTCGCGGCGGCCATCGTGGCGGCCCGCGCAACCGGCTGTTCGATTATGGCGAGATGCGCCTGCTGGTGCTCAGCCTGATCGCTGAAAAGCCGACCTATGGTTATGAACTGATCAAGACCATCGAGGAAAAATTCGGTGGCAGCTACACGCCCAGCCCCGGCGTGATCTACCCCACGCTCACCTGGCTCGATGAAGCGGGCTATATCCGCCCCGGCGCGGAAGAAAGCCGCAAGAACTACCACATCACCCCCGAGGGTGAGGCGTTCGTGGCCGCAAACCGCGCGGGGCTGGAGGCAATCCTTGCCCGTGCGGCAACAGCCGGGCCACAGGGGCGCGGTGGTGGCCGCAATGTGCCGGTGCCCGTCATGCGGGCCATGGAAAACCTCAAGACCGCCCTGCGCCTGCGGCTGCGCAATGGTGGCCTTGACCCGCAGGCTGAGGAAAAGATTGCGGCCCTGCTTGATGAAACCGCCCGCGCGCTCGGCCAGGCCTGAGGCGCGCCCTTTCCCGCCACGCTGGAGGATAATCATGGATGACAGGATTCAGCCGGTTCTTGACCTCTATCACGAGCGCATGCGTGCCGAGCGCAGCGCGCCACGGGTGGAAGCACCCGGCGGGCGCGACGGCGGCCATGACCAGCGCATGCGGGCCATCGGGCCGGAGACGGGACAGCTTCTGAATATCCTGGCCCGCAGCCTCGAGCGCCCGACCATTCTCGAACTGGGCACGTCGTTCGGGTATTCCGCCCTGTGGCTGGCCGAGGCCGCGCGGGCGCGGGGTGGCCGGCTGATTACGATGGAACGGCATGGTTATAAATCCGCCCATGCCCGCGAGATGGCCGAACGGGCCGGCCTTGCGGCCTGTATCGACTTTTGCGTAGGCGACGCCGTGGCGATGATTGGCGAACTGGCTCACAAGGTCGATTTCGTGTTCGTTGATTTATGGAAAGACCTGTATGTGCCCTGCCTCGAGGCTTTTTACCCGCGCCTCAACCCCGGCGCGATCATCGTAGCTGATAACATGATCCGGCCGGGCACGGAGGACGTAAAGCGCTATGGATGCGCCATCCGCGCCCTGCCTGGCATGTCCAGCATTCTGCTGCCGGTGGGCACGGGGGTTGAGGTCAGCCGGTTTGAAGACACAATGCCCGATGCATCATAAGAAAGTTTCTGGCGTATAACACCTGCCGATGCGCGCGCTTCTGGCATCAGATGCTTGACACAGACCAGATGATAGAAGTTTTGAGTGCCGCCTTTTCTAAAAAAGGCGGCATTTTATTTTGCAGTATCCTGAAAAGAAACTGCCCCGGAAACTGCCATGCAAACCCATGCAGGTAGCCGATCGCGACACGTCCAGATTCTGGTAAAAACGGAATAATACTTACAAAATTTAAAGTATTCATAAAACGACATTCACATAATCCGTATGAGTCTCTTTTTGATTTTCTTTAGGTCACGAAGGCGTCAATACCAATTTCGTGTGTTGATATCAGGGGGGAATCAATCTTACAAGCCATTCCATGTTTCGCCTTTATAAAATAAAAAGGTGTGCCTTTTACGATGTATTATATGAAATTTACAAGACGTTGTGGATTTCTATATTTATACTGTCCTGTTTTGTTCATCATTCATCGCTGGCACAACAGCCTCTGCCCGGTCGTGGTACGGTGCGGGCAGCGCCTGTGGCCGCCACGCGGCCGCCTGCCGTGCGCAGGCCACAGGTTTCGGTTTCGACGCGGCTCAATACCATTTTCCGTACGGAGGGGCTGTCCATCCTGCTCACCAACCGCAATGACGCCCTGCGCGTGCGTGACCTTTCGGCGGGGTATTATGCGTCATCCGAAGCGCCGGGGCACCTGCTGCCCCAGATCGGCGCTTTCCGCTCCCGCCTTGAGCGCAGGGGGGTGACATTCGCCTTTACCTACAAGGGCGAGGCCATGGCCGATGTGGGGGGCGGCATATCACGTGGCATGGACTATGTGCATGAACTGACATTGCAGACGCAGTTCGACCTTGGCCGCCTGCTGGGGTTGCAGGGCTGGACGATCCACACCCTGCTGATGGAACGCGTGGGCCGCGAGGTCTCGCACGACCGGGTGGGCGACTACAATATCAGCCTGATGGAGGTGTACAGCCTGTCCGGTCACTCGGTCGCGCACCTGACCGACATGTACGCCCAGAAATCCTTTTTGCACAATACGGTTGACCTGGCCTTCGGGCGCATGGCGCTGACCCATGTGTTCGCCACCTCGCCGCTGCTGTGCAGTTTCATGATGACGTGCTCTGCCCCGGTGGCGCTCAAGCTTGACGCGGGCTTCAGCGTCTATCCCAAAGCCACATGGGGCGGTCGCGTGCGGCTGCGCCCCACGCGCGATACGATCGTGCAGGTGGGCGCCTATAATGTCAGCCCGCTTAACGAGGACATAAGCGGCTGGGCCTGGGCAGGCGAGAAAAGCACCGGCCTCATGCTGCCGGTTGAATTCGCCTGGCAGCCGTTTTTCGGGCGGCACAGGCTGCCCGGCCATTATGTGCTCGGCTATGCGCATGACACGACCGGCTATGCCGACAATATCGGCACGCTTCCCGCAGGCAGCACCATGCGCCGCCATGCGGGCGAGGCGCGTGACACCTTCTACCTCGAAGCCGATCAGATGCTGTACCGCAAGGGCGGCCATAACCAGATGGCGGGTGGCTACGTGCTGGCGGGTTATATTCACAACACGCCTGATGTGTCGGTCATATCGGATGAATTCTATATCGGCTCCTCCCTGCTGGGCATCATTCCCCATCGCCCGCATGACCGGTTTGGCGTGATGTATTCCTATTATCGTATGAGTCCGCGCACCGAACTTGGTCAGGAACTGCGCATGGCGGCAGGCCTGCCCCCTGGCGCACGGTGTCACGCGCGCGGATCAGAACGCCAGCCTGTGGGCGATGACGAACTGGATCCGGGCAAGATCAGCCGGGCGGATGGGCGTTACAGGCATGGAACGGCACGGGTCAAAGGGAAGCGCGATCTGTGCAGGGCGGCCTGCAACGGGCATGCCGAGCAGCATGTCCACGTTATTGTTCCTGTCCTGCCAGCCTGCCGCAGGCGGTTGTGGCGACTGAAAAGACGCCATATTTCGCCAGCATTTCCCAGTCATCGTGCGCAGAATGGGCCGCGTACAGGGCCTGCGCACCCGTATTATCAGGACCGGGCGGAGGCTGGATGGGTTACAACGCCAGCAGGCAGGGGCTTTGGAGCATTGCGATGCTGGAAATGGATGGCAAGGCCCACCAGCCCCAGCCCGACCAGCGCAAAACTGGCCGAGAGCACCGGCAGCCCGGCATAGGACCATCGTGTCACCACCATGTGGCTGCCCGCCCACGCGCCAATGGCGTTGCCGAAGTTGAAGGAACTCTGGTTCATGGCCGCCGCAATATTGGGGGCCGAGCCTGCGCATGCCACCACATAGGTCTGGAGTGGCGCCATGGGGGCATAGATGAACACCCCCCACAGGAACAGCAGCGCAAGGCAGCTCCAGCTCATGAGGCTGCCCGGCACAAGCAGTAGCTGCACCACCGCCACCGCCGCCATCAGCCCCGCGCAGGAGGGCAGCATCTTCCAGTCAGCCAGTCGGCCGCCCAGCAGGTTGCCCAGGCACAGTCCGCCCCCGATCATGAGCAGCACGGCGTCGATCACATGTGTGCCCAGCCCGGTGCGCACCTGCAAAAAGGGCGAGATATAGGTAAACAGCGTGAACATGCTCGCCGACGTGCACATGGAAACCAGCATCATGGTCACCACCAGCGGGTGCAGCATGGCCCGGAACTGCGCGGCAAGAGGAATGGTGGAGCCGCCTGCCCGGTCACGCGGGATGCAGAACCACATCGCGCTCCACGCCACCACGCCCACCGCGCAGATCAGCCAGAACGCCATGCGCCAGGAGGTCAGCTGCGCCACCACGGTGCCCATCGGCACGCCGAGGATCATGGCCAGCGTCAGCCCGATATAGACGAGCGAAAGCGCTTCGGCGCGCCTTTGCGGCGGCACGATCTGGCACGCCATGATGGAGGCCGCGCCATAAAAGGTGCCATGCGAGAACGAGGTCAGCACGCGCGCCAGCATCAGGCTCCAGTAGCCCGGCGCGAGTGCGCTGCACGCATTGCCTGCGATGAAGATGCCCATGGTCAGCAGCAATGTGTCGCGCCGCGAGAGGCTGTTGGTCAGGATGGCCACGACGGGCGAGGCGATCGTGACCCCGATGGCATAGCCCGAGACCAGCAGCCCCGCCTGAGCGATGGAGACATGCAGCCCCCCCGAGAGTTGCGGCAGAAGTCCCATGACGATGGTTTCCGTCGTGCCAAGGCCAAAGGCCCCGATGGCAAGGGCGAGCAACGCTATGGGCAAGAGACAGGTCCTTAAACGTGTGGCGCGGCCCGTATCGTTACGGCAGCCCCACGGCGCGCCGGCATGGTGCGGGGTGGGGAAGGGATGTACCAGATTTCGATATTTTTGCCGCGTGGAAAATGACTGCGCAATGGCAATATATTTTATACGTATACATGATATGTCAGGTATATATACAATTTTATACATATATCTTATTGTGGGGCGGAGGAAGCGTCCGTTCAGGGAACATCCTGGCCGTTACAGGCCGCTCAGGTTGTGCATCACGTGCGGTATTCTCATCATGGGCCGGGCATCGCGCGGATAGAGCGCCCCATGATAGGCGGTGCTGTTCGAAAACATGTACATGGACCACGTCAAGCACCTTCATGATGTCATGCGCGATCATCTGCGTGGTGAAAGCATGGCCGTGCATGTTGGCCGCTCCCGCCAGGGCCTGCGGGTTATTCCCCCACGATCCATTCCACGCTGCCTTCCGCCTGTCCATCGCCCAGATAGGGGCACAGGGCGGCAAGAATGGCCTGCGCCTCGTCCTCGAAGCGGAAAGGCGGGTTGGCGATGAGCAGCCCGCTGCCATTGAGGCGGGTCGGGTCGAGCGGAGGGCGGAGGGTCAGTTCAACCGCCAGCAGCTTGCGCTGGCCCGCATCCTTCAGCCCGTTCATGAAGGCCCGCACTGGCGCGCGGTGCTTGATGGGATACCACGCCGCCACGATTCCGGCCGGGAAGCGTCTGCGCGCTGTCATGATGGCCTGTGCCAGACGGGCAAATTCATCCCTGCCCTCAAAGGGCGGGTCCATCAGCACCAGCCCGCGCTTTGCCTGCCGGGGCGGTAGCAGCGCGGTAATGGCCTCGTAGCCATCACGGCCATGCACCGATACCTGTGAATTGTTGCGGAACAGCCGCCGCAGGTCGTGCTGGTCCTCCGGGTGGTGTTCGCAACAGGTCAGCGTATCATCGGGGCGCAGCAGGCGGGCAATGAGTTCGGGCGAGCCGGGATAGAACAGCCGCCCCTCATGTGCGCGCATCACCTCATGCACGATGTCCAGCCAGGGGCCGAGGCTGGCCTGCGCCGTAACGCCTGGCGGGGCCTCGAGCAGGCGCCCGATGCCATCGCGCCACTCGCCCGTGGCCTGGGCCTGCGGGCCGGACAGGTCATACAGCCCGATGCCGGCATGCGTATCGAGCACGGAAAAAGCCGAGGGCTTGCGGCACAACGCCTTGATGAGCGCCACAAGCAGGGCGTGTTTCATGACATCGGCAAAGTTGCCTGCATGATAGCTGTGTCTGTAATTCAAGTCCGTCCTGCCAAGATGCGCTCACGGGGCAGCTTCCCGTGTCGTGGCAAGCGTTATCGTGCTTTTGGCATGGCTGTCCATCCCGGCCTGAAGCAGCGATGGCCTAGCGCAGGAAGAAAGCCACCAGCGCCCACAGGGGCAGGGCCATCAGCAGGCTGAAAAAGATGCCACTCGCGGCGGAGTACCGGCGGCGGGCGGGGGCAGGCACTGGCTGGGCAGCAGGTTGGGAAACCGTCCGTGTCAGAGCGATACCATCAAACGACATGCGCTTAGGGCCTTAGAAACTGAATGAAAGGGGAAAAACTATCCCCAATTGTGGAGCATCACCACAATTATGCCTTAAAAATAACACGATCTCCTGTCAATCAATTTCACCTAAAATGCCACCATTGTCGCTGCCTGCATCGGTGCCGGTAGCTGGAAAAGCTGGCTTTAACAGGCATTTACACAAAATCCATCGGATCCATTACCTGCCCTGTGGCAGGCCGCGCAGCCTGCTGTCCCTGCCACAGGACATGGACCCGCACGTTGAAATCCGGTCCGGACGCCATCTGTTGCGCCACGATTCCCGCCCACTGCGGTGCAATGGCAGGTGGCCTGCAATCGGGGCTTCCTTTGCCGCATGGCCGTGCGCTGCGTCAGGAGCAACGGCCCGGGCAGCGACATGACGACAGGTCCGAGAAAAGGTCTGCCCGTGTAATCGAGCATGGCGCCTTCTGCTTCATGTCATGAAATTTCATAGATGGTCGCACGCTTTCTTTTGCCGCCTGCATGCCCGCGGCCTATATTTCATCATGTCAGGAGCGACAGGACAGCGCGATTACCCTGACACATGAAAGTATAATTGCATTATACGGAAACAATACTGCAAACACCCGCATATAAACAGACAGGACATGTCCACATGCCCTGCTGAGAGGATCAGACCATGGTTTCCTCCAATGCACGCCTTCCATCCGCCTGGACCATCGCCGATGCGCTGAAAGTGCATGCCGATGACCCCACCACCACCATGCCTGTCATCGCGCAGGATTTCCCCGTTATTGATGATGCCCTGTGGCAGTGGGACACCGGCGCCCTGCGCCGCATCACGGGCGAGACGGTTACCTTCAAGGGCTGGTACGTCATGTGGTCGCTCGTGGCCGAACGCGCCCAGACGGGTGATGACGCTGCGGGCTGGCACAACCGCAATGCCTTCGCCTTTATTGGTTATTACTATAGCCGCAATGGCATTGACTGGACCTTTGGCGGTCGCCTGCTCAACACAAGTGCCGATCTGCGCCCCGATGAATGGTCGGGCAGCCTGATCATGCGCCACGGCAGCGAAAACGTGCTCGACATGTTCTACACCTCCGTCAACACGGATATGAACCAGAGCATGCCGTCCGTTTCCTCCGGCACGATCCATGCCGATGACAGCGGTGTGTGGTTCGAGGGTTTCACGGCCACGACCGAGATGTTCTCGGCCGACGGGCTGCATTATGCCAATGCATCCCAGGACCCGTATTTCGACTTTCGCGATCCGCACCCCTTCATCAACCCCGCCGATGGGCAGGTCTACTGCCTGTTTGAAGGCAACGTGCCCGGCATGCGCGGCGACTTTGTCATGACCGACCGCGAGGCGGGCCACCTGCCACCGGGCTACACCGTGGGCGAAGGCGCGGGCTATGGCGCCGCCGCCATCGGCATTGCCCGTCTGGTCTCCTCCTATGCGCAGGGTGATTTCTCGCGCTGGGAAATGCTGCCCGCCCTGGTCACCGCCCTTGGCGTGAACGACCAGACCGAACGGCCGCATGTGGTGTTTGCTAACGGGCTGACCTACCTGTTCACCATCAGCCACCACTCCACCTATACCGGCGGGCTGGCCGGGCCGGACGGGGTGTACGGGTTCGTGTCGCGTCACGGCATTTTTGGCCCCTACACGCCGCTGAACAGTTCGGGGCTGGTGCTGGGCAATCCGTCTTCCGCGCCATACGAGACCTACAGCCACTTTGTTGATCCGATGGGCTACGTGCAGTCTTTCATCGACACGCTGCCTGCGCCCGGCACCGACCCGCAGGCTCCCGCAACCTACCGCATTGGTGGCACGCTTGCCCCCACGGTACGCATAGCCCTGGAGGATGACCGCACCTTCCTGACCGAGGTGCATGATTACGGGCAGATCTTCGCCTTTGACGAATGGGCAGCAAGCAACCAGCCCGACCCCCGCCCTGCCACCTGACACCCGCCAGAGAGGGGGAGGCCGCCATGCAAGGCGGCCTCCCTGCCGGAACCATGCGTCATGGACACCATGCTCACGACCCAGACCATCCTGTCTCTCCTGCCTGCACAATACGCCGCGGATGCGGTGGTCATCTTCTCTTTCCTCATTTCCGGCTGTGCGGTGGTTGCGCGTTTCTGGCGGCCGCCCGCAGCAGGGTCGAAATGGGTGGTGGTGTGGACCCTCGTTACCGCCATGGCGCAACTGCGCGGCTGGAACAGGCCTGCACCTGCCCCCGACAGAAAAGACAATGCAGCCGACAGGAAACCGTAAGGCGTTCCCGGCAAGTCTTTTTTTTCGAAAAATTCAGAAGGCCACTGTCTTTTTGAAAAAGGCAGCGGCCGGAACCTTTTATCATTTTTCATCAGGGCAGGGCGAAAATGAGACTGCGTAAACTTGGCTGCCGCCCCGCCCGGAGGCGCGCGCGCCAGCCCATGCTCACAGCCATGCGTGGCTTCGTGGCCCGGCGGGCGCCTGCGTGTCTGATCCGCGACAGCATCGACCCCGCGCCCCTCATGCTGGGCAATGACGTGCTAGCAGCCTGTCGGGTTGGGCATTTTGCGGCTGATAACGCCGAGGCTGACCCGGCTTATGCTGCCTGAAGCCGTGCCATTCTTTTGCAGTTGTATGCGAG
>NZ_NIRT01000032.1 GCF_003207795.1 Komagataeibacter nataicola
CTGCCATGCCTGGAACCAGCTCGTCGATCAACCATGGCGCATCATGTCAATCGGACTGCGCAATTGGGCTCATAGGTTATAGCAATCAACGGTTGGTATTATTGCCGCTCCGGGCCATTTCTACTGCGGTCATTACCCTGAAAAGGCCGCAGGCTGCCTAAAATGAAATGAACTGTTCCGGAATCTGGCAGATATCGCTTGTCCGGCCTTTGGAAAGGATTTCGTTTATCGGCAGCGAATCCAGACCGATATTTCTTTTTCTGTTCATCAGATGCTGGAATTTGTTAATCAGTTCTTCATCGCTACAGCGTTGATGGGCACCTTGCCCATTCTGCACGGATGCCTTGCTCCAGTTGAGGGCGCGCGTCAGGGCAAGCCGTTTGAGGCTGATATCAAGATCCATGTTTTTCATATGAAACAGCCAGAGATCAAGATCGAGATAGGAAGGCTGATCGCATTCATGAAATCCCGGTGCCCATGAAATTGGAACATAGGATATGACGGGCTTGGATTCCCACGGATTGATGAACCCGAATGAACGCTGTTCAAGCAGTGGCCGCGACGTGTTGACGGCAGGCATGTTCGGCCGTTCGGGAAAGACATCAACGCCTACGGCCCGGATCACGGAATGGTTGCGGTGCTTTTCCAGGTAATCCGGCAGCGAGGCAAACAGGTCAGTGCGCGGGACCAGAAATTCATCGCAGTCCACATAGATGACGACATCAAAAAACGAGAGGAGGGATGCATGCAGCCTGCTGATCATTGCAGCCCGCTGTCCGTCATCAAAACAGTCCCGTGGAATACGCAGCCTGTTGCACGGCAGGGCATCGGTCGAGCCATCGGTGCTGCCATGATCGATGACATAGAGATTATCCATCCCGACCTGCCGACCATAATACGCGCACCATAACGGTAGAAAATAATTTTCGTTATAAACCATGGTGATGATCGCGGCACGAAATGACATCCGTCTCTCCTGAAGCGGCCGAAAGGAGAGGGAGTGTACGGATCAAAGCTTAACAATTCATACAGTGCCCGGTAGGCGCGGGGGCCGACAGCATCCCGTGGGATTTGTGTTACGATTCATGGCGCATTGATGCATATGCTTGACGGAAAGGGCATGAATGCCTATAATCGATCCAATTCTGACAGGGTGTTTCCTGCGCGGTCAGAATTCCCACCTTATCAGTTAAGCAGCATCAACAGTTTGATAAAAACAATGGTCAGGCGCCGGTTCCGGCATGCCTTTTCCCTCTGATTGCTGACTTTTCTTTCCCTCCGTGAACTGCCCACTTATAGGCACATCCTGCATGCAACTCGCCGAACTCAAGGCCAAAACTCCAGCAGACCTTCTGGCTTATGCTGAAAGTCTGAATATTGAAAACGCATCATCTCTTCGCAAGCAGGAGCTGATGTTCACGATCCTCAAGACCCTGGCCGATAATGACCAGGCCATCTATGGGGACGGCACGCTTGAAATCCTGTCCGATGGATTTGGCTTCCTCCGCTCGCCCGAGGCCAATTACCTGCCGGGGCCGGATGATATCTACATCTCTCCCAGCCAGGTCCGTCGCTTTGGCCTGCGCACCGGTGATACGGTGGAAGGCCAGATCCGCGCCCCGCGTGATGGCGAGCGCTATTTCGCGCTGCTCAAGGTCAACGCGATCAATTTCGAGCCGCCCGAGGCGGTGCGTCAGCGCATCAATTTCGACAACCTGACCCCGCTCTACCCCGAGCGGCGGCTGAAGATGGAAGTCGAGAACTCAGCCGTAGGCGGCGCGGAAGCACCCGCCCCCACCGGCAAGGGGAAGGGCAAGACCCCGAACCGCGATTTCACCTCCCGCGTGATCGACCTTGTCTCGCCCATCGGCATGGGACAGCGCGCGCTGATCGTAGCCCCCCCGCGCACCGGCAAAACCGTGATGCTGCAGAGCATCGCCTCCTCCATTTCTGCCAACCACCCCGAAGTCTTCCTGATCGTACTGCTGATTGACGAGCGGCCCGAGGAAGTGACCGACATGGCGCGCTCCGTGCGCGGCGAAGTGGTTTCCTCCACCTTTGACGAGCCCGCCACCCGCCATGTGCAGGTAACGGAAATGGTGCTCGAGAAGGCCAAGCGCCTTGTGGAACACAAGCGCGATGTGGTGATCCTGCTGGATTCCATCACGCGTCTGGCCCGTGCCTACAACACGGTCGTGCCCTCATCGGGCAAGGTGCTGACCGGTGGTGTGGACGCCAACGCGCTACAGCGCCCCAAGCGCTTCTTCGGTGCGGCCCGTAATATCGAGGAAGGGGGATCGCTGACCATCATCGCCACCGCCCTGATCGATACCGGCAGCCGCATGGATGAGGTCATCTTTGAAGAGTTCAAGGGCACCGGTAACTCGGAACTGATCCTTGACCGCAAGCTGGCCGACAAGCGGACCTTCCCCGCGATCGACATCACCAAGAGTGGCACGCGCAAGGAAGAACTGCTCGTTGACCGTGCCGACCTTGCCAAGATGTGGGTGCTGCGCCGTATCCTTGCGCCGATGGGCACGATGGATGCGATGGACTTCCTGCTCGACAAGCTGAAATACAGCAAGACCAACCACGACTTCTTCGATGCGATGAATACCTGATCGCATCAGGGTGCGTGATGAAGAAAAACCCCGGCTGAAAGGCCGGGGTTTTTTATTGAAAGTTTTTGGTGAAGCTTTTTCAAAAAGCTTCAGAATACGTTACCTTTTTGAAAAAAGGCGACACCCAAGAACTTTTATCAGGGCAGCAGGATCGTGCTGCCGGTAGTCTTGCGTGATTCCAGTGCGATATGCGCCTGCGCCGCGTCCTTGAGCGCAAAGGACTGGCCGATGCGCGGCGTCAGCACGCCCTTTTCCACCAGCGCGAACAGTTCACGCGCCGCATGCTCAAGGGCCGAACGCTGGGCGATATAGGTCATGAGCAGGGGGCGGGTGAGGTACAGGCTGCCATGGCTGGCCAGCGTGCCGATATCCACCCCCGTCACGGCGCCTGAGGCATTGCCGTAGCTGACCATCAGCCCGCGTGGGCGCAGGCAGGACAGGCTGGTCTCGAACGTGTCTTTGCCGATGCTGTCATACACCACCGGCAGCATGCGGCCTTCGGTCAGGGTGTGGACCTGTTCGGCCACGTTGTCGGTGCCGATGATGACATCCGCCGCGCCATTGGTCTTGGCCAGTGCGGCTTTTTCCGGGGTGGAGACCACGCCAATCACGCGCGCGCCCAGATGCCGCGCCCACTGGCACATGAGCAGCCCCACGCCGCCTGCCGCCGCATAGACCAGAATGTCATCGCCCGGCTGCACGCGGTACACATCGCGCAACAGCATGTGCACGCTCAGGCCGCGCAGCATTATGGCGGCGGCTGTTTGCGCCGTAATGTCGTTAGGGAGCACCACAACCCGGTCTGCCGCGATGGTGCGCAGGGTGGCGTATCCGCCCGGCGTGGCGGGATAGGCCACCCGCATTCCGGTCCGCAGGCCCGATACGCCATCACCCACCGCCGTGATGGTGCCCGCGCCCTCCATGCCGGGAATGGCGGGCAGGGAAGGGAATTTGTACAGTCCGCTGCGGAAGTAGGTATCGATGAAATTGACGCCGATCGCCTCCTGCCGCACCACGATCTCGCCGGGGCCAGGTGTCGGGACGGGCAGCGTTTCCACGCGGAGGACATCCGGCCCCCCATAGCCATGCACGCGGATGACGGTATTCATGATCGTGGCTCCTGTTCAGCTATGCGGTGTCAAAGCGGGGTGGCGGACAGGGTTTCAAGGTCCAGCAGGAACTGCCGGTCGCGTGCGCCTTCATCACCGGGATAGCTGTCAGGGTCGTAATCGGGGCAATCGGCAAAATCGATGCGGTGGCAGGGAATGAAAATGGGGATAGGGTTCTCGGCGCAGGCGCTGAGAATGGTCTCGGGCGATACGCCAGCCTGGTGGGCGGCATCGCGCCAGTTGACCTGCTGACCTACGGGAATACTGATCATGAACCGCCATGCCGCCTGCTGCTCTGGCGTGCCATAGGGGGCGAGCGGCAGTTTGCACAGCGCGGCCTCGCCATCAAAATAGGCTTCCAGCCAGGAGCGGGCTTTTTCCAGAAGGGGTGTTTCTTCCTGATCGCGGCCCCAGCCCCAGTCAAGCGCCACGATCTGCCCGTCCTCGGCGGAGACGGTGAGGGGGGCCAATGGCGAATGCATTGAAAGTTGTGGCATGAGTCACCTTGATCAGGACAAAGAGGTGAACGATAACGCCGTTCGGGGCACTGGCAAAATGATGATGACCTGATGGAGGCAAGAATGCAGGAAAGTGATGGGTCTCCCACGGTCATTTTCGCCCTGGCCAGCGGCCTGTCGCGCGCGGCGATTGCCGTCATGCGCCTGAGCGGGAAGGGAAGTGGCCGGATTGTTGAAAGCCTGTGCGGCCGCCTGCCTGCGCCCCGCCGGGCCTCGCTGCGTGGCCTGTGGAACCGGCATGGCCCCACGCCCGTGCTGCTCGACCGCGCGCTGGTGCTGTGGTTTCCCGGCCCGGACAGCTATACGGGCGAGGATAGCGCAGAGTTGCACCTGCATGCAGGCCCCGCTGTCATCAATGCCGTGGCCGATGCGCTGGTCGCCCTTGGTGCACGCCCTGCCGAGCCGGGCGAGTTCAGTCGCCGGGCCTTTGGCAACGGGCGTCTCGACCTCATGCAGGCGGAAGGCATTGCCGACCTGATCGATGCCGAGACCGAGGCCCAGCGGCGGCAGGCGCTGGCCCAGGTCGATGGCGCGCAGAGTCGCCTGTACCAGCAATGGGCCGACAGGCTGCGCACGCTGCTCGCCCATCAGGAAGCGCTGATCGACTTCCCTGATGAAGAACTGCCGCCCGAAGTGGAACAGGGCCTGCGCGATGGCCTGACAGCACTGCACGCAACCATGGCGGCCTACCTGCGCGAAGGTGCGGGGGCGGAACGGCTGCGTCGCGGGCTGGTCTTCGCTATTGTCGGCGAGCCGAATGTGGGCAAGTCCAGCCTGCTCAATGCGCTGGCGGAGCGGGATGCGGCGATTGTTTCCGCCCGTGCCGGCACCACGCGTGATGCGATCGAAACCCGTATCGTGCTGGGTGATGTGCCGGTAACGCTTGTCGATACCGCCGGATTGCGCGAAACAGAGGATGAGATTGAAGCCGAGGGCGTGCGGCGGTCATTGTTTCACGTGAAACAGGCGGATTGCGTGGTGCAGGTCTTTACCGGCGGCAGCCTTCCGCCTCGACTGGAAGGTGATGGCCTGCTGGTCTGTAACAAGATCGACCAGCAGCCAGCACCTGCTGGGGCAATAGGCATCAGTGTTCTCACCCATGCGGGTATGGATGTGCTACGGACAGTGCTGGCCGAAAAGGCCCGGACCCTGACAGCAGGCCGGGCCAGCGCCCCGCTGACCCGCGCACGCCATCGTGCCGCGATTGAGGAGACGGCGCACCATATCGGGCGTGCGCTTTCGCTCGCGTGGCCGGAAATGCGGGGCGAGGAAATGCGGCTGGCCATGCGCGCGCTTGGTCGCCTGACCGGGGCGGTGGATGTGGAAGCGCTGCTGGATACCGTGTTTGGCCAGTTCTGTATTGGCAAGTAGGAGCAAGGGGTGATGGATCGGGCCTATGATGTGATTGTCGTCGGTGGGGGGCATGCGGGGTGCGAAGCCGCCGCTGCTGCCGCGCGCACGGGTGCCCGCGCCCTGCTGCTCACGCACCGGCGTGATACGGTGGGCATCATGTCGTGCAACCCGGCAATCGGTGGCATTGGCAAGGGGCATCTGGTGCGCGAGATCGATGCGCTGGACGGGTTGATGGGCATTGCCGCCGACCGGGCGGGTATTCACTTCAAGCTGCTTAACCGCTCAAAGGGGCCTGCGGTGCATGGCCCCCGCGCGCAGGCAGACCGCACGCTGTACCGGCAGGCCATACAGGATCTGCTCGACCAGACCGAAGGGCTGGATATCGTGGAGGGCGCGGCAGGCGACATACTGCTCGATGCGCAGGGCCGCGTGGGGGGTGTGGTGTGCGAGGATGGCCGGGCGTTTTCCGCCGGTGCCGTCGTGCTGGCCACCGGCACCTTCCTGCGTGGCACCATCCATGTCGGCCATGAGAGCGAACCGGCGGGCAGGGTAGGAGATCGTCCCGCCAATGCGCTGGGCGAGCGTCTGGCAGCACTCGGCCTGCGCATGGGTCGCCTCAAGACCGGCACGCCCGCCCGCATCGCGCGTGACAGCATTGACTGGGACAGCCTGCCCGAAGACCGGGGCGATGCCGAACCCGAGCCTTTCAGCCGCATGACGGATGGCATCACCAACCCCATGGTCTCATGCCGCATCACGGCCACCACGCCGCGCACGCATGAGATCATTCGCGAGAACCTGCATCTCTCGGCACTGTACGGCGGCGCGATCTCGGGGCGGGGGCCACGCTACTGCCCCTCCATCGAGGACAAGGTGGTGCGGTTCGCGCAAAAGGATTCGCACCAGATTTTCCTCGAGCCCGAAGGTCTGCCCGGCAATCCCGATGGTGGGCTGGTCTACCCCAATGGCATTTCCACCAGCCTGCCTGCCCATGTGCAGCTTGAAATGCTGCAGAGCATTCCGGGCCTGGAAAACTGCCGCATCGTGCGGTCGGGCTACGCGGTGGAATATGATTATGTCGACCCGCGTGAACTTGCCCCCACGCTGGAACTCAAAAGCCTGTCCGGCCTGTTCCTGGCAGGGCAGGTGAACGGCACGACAGGCTATGAAGAAGCCGGGGCACAGGGGCTGATCGCGGGCGTTAATGCCGCCCGGCATGCCTCGGGTGAGGCAGGGGTAACGCTGGAGCGTGGCGATGCCTATATTGGGGTCATGATTGATGACCTGACCACGCAGGGCGTGTCCGAGCCATACCGCATGTTTACCTCGCGCGCGGAATACAGGCTTACCCTGCGGGCTGATAACGCAGACCTGCGCCTTACGCCGCGCGGCATGGAGTGGGGGTGCGTCGGGTGCGCCCGCGCCACGCGTTTCGAGGCAGATCAGGCCGCCATTGATGCCGCCACCCGCCGCGCCGGGCAGGAAACCTATGCGCCGGAGCTGTTGCGCAAGGCCGGGATCAGTGTTTCGGCAGATGGGCGCGCGCGCTCCCTGCTTGATGTGCTGGCCACTGACGCCACACCCGCCATGATTGCCACCATTGCCCCCTGGTTCGCCGATCTGCCGTCCCGCGTGGCCCGCCATCTGGCCACCGAGGCCCGCTACAGCGGCTACATTACCCGGCAGGATCGTGAAATCCGCCAGCTTGCCACCGAAGGCCGCATCACCCTGTCGCCCGACCTCGATTATGCGCAGGTTGGTGGCCTGAGCAGCGAGATGCAGGAACGCCTTGCGCGCGTGCGGCCTGTAACCTTTGGCGCGGCCCAGCGCATTCCCGGCATTACGCCGTCAGCCCTTGTGGCGCTGCTCGCACATATCCGCCAGCGCCAGGTCGCGGCCTGATGGCGCAGGATGAATCCGTGGCGGTGCTGGCCGATGTTTCACGTGAAACACGCGAACGGCTGGAGCGGTATGCCGATCTGCTGCTGCGCTGGAACGCGCGCATCAACCTTGTCTCTCCGCATGACCTGCCGCATCTGTGGTCACGCCATATAGGGGACAGCCTGCAGCTTGCCAGCCTGATTCCGCCTGGCGGCGTGGATCTGGTCGATATGGGGTCGGGTGGGGGATTCCCCGGTCTGGTCATCGCCTGCGCGACTGACGCGCAGGTGACGCTGGTTGAATCCGACCAGCGTAAGGCCGCCTTTCTGCGTGAGGCCGCGCGGGTGGCGGGGGTGAAGGTACGGGTCTGCGCGCAGCGGCTGGAAGTGGCCGACGTGCCGCCAGCACAGGTGGTGACGGCCCGCGCACTTGCCCCCCTGTCGCGCCTGCTGGAATGGGGCGCGCGGTTCCTGCGGCCCGATGGTGTCTGCCTGTTTCTGAAAGGACGCAACGCAGAGGAAGAATTGACGATGGCCCGTGCCGGTTGGCACATGACGACAACCCGGATTCCAAGCCGTACCAATACGGATGGTGTGATTCTAGAATTGAGCGATATCAGGCGTGTCAGAGACCATAACAATGAATGATACGGGAAGCCGGTCCGCGTCTTCCCCCCGCATTATCGCGCTGGCCAACCAGAAGGGCGGCGTGGGCAAGACAACCACCGCCATCAACGTGGCGGCAGCACTGGCCACCTCGGGGCTGAAAGTGCTGCTGGTCGATCTCGACCCGCAGGGCAATGCCTCGACCGGGCTGGGCGTGGGGTATGATGCCCGCAGCAGCGGCACCTATGCCATGCTTGAAGATGGCGCGCGCGCCGCAGGCGTGGTGCAGGCCAGCGCCGTGCCCGGCCTGTCTCTGGTTGCGGCGGATACCGAACTCGCAGGGGCCGAACTTGAGCTGGTCATGGCGGAAGGGCGTGAATACCGCCTGCGTGAGGCCCTTGCCCAGATTGGCGGCGATTATGACGTGGTGCTGATCGACTGCCCGCCCAGCCTTGGCCTGCTTACGCTCAATGCGCTGGTCGCGGCCCAGTCGGTGCTCGTGCCGCTGCAATGCGAGTTCTTTGCGCTTGAAGGCATCAGCCAGCTGGTGCGCACCGTCAATAGCGTGAGCAAGGGGCTCAACCCCGCGCTCAGGCTCGATGGCATCGTGCTGACCATGTACGACCGGCGCAACAACCTGTCGGAGCTGGTGGCCGATGATGCCCGCAGCTTCTTTGGCGATAAGGTGATGGAAACCCTCATTCCCCGCAATATCCGCATCTCCGAGGCACAGAGCCACGGGCAGCCGGTCATGAACTACGACCAGCGCTCGTCGGGCAGTCAGGCCTATCAGGCGCTGGCGACCGAACTGGCCCAGCGTCTTCGCCTGTCATCTGGCCATAAAGGGAAGGCACGCGCGTGAAAACCAAGAAGGAAGCGGGGCGCCCCCGCCTGGGTCGTGGGCTTGCAGCACTGTTGGGCGAGCAGGTCAATGCGCTGCCCGCAGCCCCGGCTGTTGAAGGGCGCAAGGTGCCGGAAGCCATTTCCAGCCTGCCGGTCGATGTGCTGGAGCCAAGTCCCTTCCAGCCGCGCCAGCAGATGGAGCCAGGCGCGCTTGAAGAGCTGGCAAGCTCCATCCGCGTGCGCGGCATTTTGCAGCCCATTCTGGTCAGACCCCACCCGCAGCGGCCGGGTACCTACCAGATCATCGCGGGCGAGCGCCGGTGGCGCGCATCCCAGATTGCGGGACTGCATGAGGTGCCCGTGCATATCCGCCCGCTCGATGATGGTGATGCCATGGCCGCGGCTCTGGTGGAAAACCTCCAGCGTGCCGACCTCAACGCTATCGAGGAGGCCGAGGGCCTGCAGCGCCTGCTCGATGACTACGCCCTGACGCAGGATGAACTGGCCAGCGCCATTGGCAAGTCGCGCCCGCATGTGGCCAACATGGTCCGGCTGCTGCAACTGCCGTCGCCCGTGCGTGATGCGGTGCGCCATCGCGGTCTTTCTGCTGGTCATGCCCGGGCGCTTCTGGCGCATGCCGACCCGGTGGCGGCGCTGAAGGTGGTGCTGGCGCAAGGGCTGAACGTGCGCCAGACCGAGGCCCTGACCAAACAGCATGAGCGTAAGGCCGCCACTGCGCGCGAGAAAGGGGAGAAAGCCGCCCGCAACCCCGAAATCGCCGCCCTTGAGCGCGATCTGGCCACAAGGCTGGGCCTGAAAGTGCAGATCAGCTTTGATGGCAAAGGCGGGAGTGTGAAGATCGATTACCGCTCGCTCGAGCAGTTCGATGGGCTGCTGCGGCTGCTCCAGCGCTAGAGATTATAAAAAAAGTTCAAAAAACCCCTTGCCAGCCAATGGGGTGACTGCTAGAAGCCCTCTCACCCGAGAGGGTAACCCTGTGGGCGCATAGCTCAGTTGGTAGAGCAGCTGACTCTTAATCAGCGGGTCCAAGGTTCGAGCCCTTGTGCGCCCACCATAGGGTTTAATAAGATTACATAAGTCCCCATCAAGGCTTTGCCGGTGGGGATTTTTTGTATCATCCAGCCAGCATGACACGCCTGCAGCCACACAGAAGGGGGAACAGCATGATGATCTCGTTCCTCCCGCCAGCCTGTCCCGCAGGGGCCGGGTCATGACCGCCTCACGGGCACCCCTGATCGGTATTACGCTCGATAGCGAACCGCCTTCCACCACGGGCGGTTATTCCCGCTTTGCGTGGTATGCGCTGCGTCAGAACTACATGGACATGATTACCGCCTGTGGCGGCCTGCCGGTGGCTCTGGGGCATGATGTGGCACAGGCGGGGCAGATGGTGGCGCGGCTCGATGGACTGGTGGTCACCGGCGGTGCCTTTGACGTGCCGCCCGACCTGTATGGCGATGAGCCGCCGCATGCCACCGTGCAGACCAAGCCGCGCCGCACGGCAGCAGAAATGGCGCTGTTCGGGGCAGCTCTGGCGCAGGGGCGTCCGGTGCTAGGTATTTGCGGTGGCATGCAACTGCTCGCCGTGCTGCTCGGTGGGCGGCTGGTGCAGCATATTCCCGACACCTATCCGGCCGCTCTGGCGCATGAACAGCCCAACCCGCGTGATGAGGCGGGGCATGTGGTGCATGTCACGCCAAACACGCAGCTTGCGCGGCTGGTGGGGCACGATACGCTGGCCGTCAATTCATCGCACCATCAGGCGGTGGCGGATGCCGGGCGCGCGGTGGTGTGCGCCACAGCACCCGATGGCGTGGTCGAGGCCATTGAATATCCCGGCCACCCGTTCTGTATAGGGGTGCAGTGGCACCCCGAATTTGGCATATCGGCAGGAGACCGTCTTCTGTTCGAAGGGTTGATCGACGCTGCGAGGCAGACAGGAACATGACACAGGACCATTCCACCGAAGCCCCTTCCGCGCGTGGCGACCGTATTGCCAAATGGCTGGCCCGTTCGGGCGTGTGCAGCAGGCGCGATGCCGAACGCCTGATTGCCGAAGGCAAGGTGCAGCTCAACGGCGTAGCTGTCACCCATCCGGCGACTTTTGTTGATGAAGGCGATATCGTTCAGGTCGAGCAGAAGGTTGTTGGCGCGCCCGACCGTACGCGGCTGTGGCGCTACCACAAGCCCGACGGGCTGGTCACGACCCACCGCGACCCCGAGGATCGCCCCACCGTGTTCGATTCCCTGCCGCCGGGCATGCCGCGCGTCATCAGCGTGGGCCGCCTTGACCTCAACAGCGAGGGGCTGCTGCTGCTGACCAATGATGGCGCGCTCGCGCGCAGGCTGGAACTGCCCAGCAATGGCTGGATCAGGCGCTACCGCGTGCGCGTGTTTGGCGTGGTTGACGAGCGCGCGCTGGCATCCCTGATCCGGGGCAGCGAGTTCGAGGGCGTGCGCTATGGTCCGATCGAGGCGCAGCTTGATTCCGTCAAGGGCGACAACGCCTGGCTGACCGTGTCTTTGCGTGAAGGCAAGAACCGCGAGATCCGCAAGGTGATGCAGGGGCTGAACCTGCATGTCAGCCGCCTGATCCGCACCTCCTACGGGCCGTTCCAGCTTGGCACGCTCAGGCGCGGCGAACTTGAGGAAGTGACTGGCAAGGTCATCCGTGAGCAGGTCGCGGGCCTTGCGGGCGGCAAGACCCCGCGCGGCGCCTGATGCGCATCATCGCGGGCGAGTGCCGGGGGCGCAGCCTGCTGGCCCCGCCGGGGCAGGTCACGCGGCCCACGGCAGACCGGGTGCGCCAGGCCCTGTTCGATACGCTGGCCCATGCGTCATGGGCCGGGGCGGACCGGCTGCGGGGCGCGCACGTGCTTGACGGGTTTGCCGGAACGGGTGCATTGGGCCTCGAAGCCCTTTCACGCGGGGCGGCCTCGGCGCTGTTTGTCGAGCAGAACCGCGCGGCCCTGCGGTGCCTGCGTGACAATGTGCGCGGCTGTGGCGTGCAGGACCGGGCTACGATTCGGGCCTGCGACATGCTGCGCCTGCCGTCGCGTGGCACGGCGGCGTCCGCTGATCTGGTTTTTCTTGATCCACCCTATAACCATGATCTGCCCACAAGGGCTCTGGCCGTGCTGGAACGCGGCGGCTGGCTGCATGCGACCACCCTCATCGTGGTCGAGACGGCAGCGGCGGAAGCGCCTCCCGTGGAGGCATCGCGCCTGCTGCTGGAGCGGCGGCATGGGGCGGCCTGCCTGTATGCATGGCGGCATGGGGTAGACGATAACGGGTGATTCATCGCCGTATTTTATCCTGTCGGCCTTCTTTCTGTCGTGTGGACAGGGTTATAGTTGTTTCGTTTGGCGGGAATGACAGGCGCGGCATGCAAAGGTCATCTCCCTCGTGCTTTTGGTCCCCGCAGGCGGGCCTTATGATCGGGATGTGGATTTTTGGCGATCTTCAGCCGTTTTTTTCCTGAATCACTTTCCTCTGGCCCGGCCCGTTCGCGCCTGCGCGAGCGGTTGGCTGAAGCCGGTGGCGTGGGTTTGTGGATTCTCGCGCTGTGTCTCGCCATCGCGTTATGGAGCTATGATCCGCGTGATCCCTCCGCCAATACCTCGAGCGCGCAGCCGCCAGGCAACCTGCTCGGGCGGCCCGGCGCCTATATGGCGGATTTCATGCTCCAGGATTTCGGGATCGTGGGCACGCTGGCCATTTTCTGCCTTATGGCGTGGGGCTGGCGGCTGATCCGCCACCATGGGCTGGCATCGGCGCTGCTGCGTCTCATTGCCCTGCTGTGCGGCCTGCCGGTCATTGCGGCGGATGTTGCGGCCCTGCCACTGCTGATGGGACTGCACGCGCCGCAATGGCCCACGCAGGCCGGGCTGGGCGGGGCAGTTGGCCTGTCGGTGGCACACATGTCCATTCAGGCCGCCACCGTGTTCATGGGGCGCGGTGGGCCGCTGCTCGTGTGGGTGCTGGGGCTGGTGCTTGGCGCCCTGCTGGTGCTGCTGGCGCTTGCCCTGTCCCTGTCGGAATGGCAGGGCATGGGGCGGGGCCTTGTGTTCGGGCTGCGCCAGCCCGTGGTGCTGACAGCCTGGCTGCGCCGTATGACGGCCCGGCCCGAAGCTGGCCAGGGCAGGGGGCAGGCTCCGGCCTGTCCGCCAGCGGCACAGGCGGCACCCGCCGCAGCGCCTTCTTCCTCAATGGCGGCGCTGATCGAGGAAGAGGATGAACCCCTTTTCAATACGGGCCTGACGGCTCCCGCACCGCATGCTGAAGCCCCGCGTCCCGCGCAGGCGGCTGCCACCGGCACGGGCCTGATGCCGGTGAACGATACCGCCCCGTCGAGCAGCCTGCGCGCGCCGGATACAGCGAACATGCCCGCCACCACGGCCCGGCCGAAGGATGCCGCGCCTCCGGCGCTGCCCGGCAACCGCAAGGTGGAAGGAGGGCGACCGGCGCAGGTGTCGTTGCAGAGTAACTGGATGCTTCCGCCCGGCATGGATGAGGACGTGCCCCAGCCGCTGCTGGTCGGCGGCGATGATCCGGCAACGGACCGCGCCCCATGGCATGACGAACCGGCCCCGCCCGAGAACAGGCCCGTCACCGACCATCCGGGCACGCCGCCCGCCGTTGAGGAACCCGCGCGCCCGAACATCTTTTCGCGCCTTTTCTCCGGTGGCTCGCGCGCGGAGGAACCGGCCGCCCGCGCGGATGCGTATGATTCGCCAGCACCCGCGGCATCCGCCGCCACGCCTGCCTATACGCCGCCACAGCAGCCGCAGTGGCAGTTTCCCTCGCTGTCACTGCTGACACCGCCGCCGCCTGCCTCCACGACCAAGCCGACCGAGGAACTGCTCAAGGCCAATGCCGCCCAGCTTGTGACCGTGCTGTCCGAATACGGGGTGCAGGGCACGATCGTGGCCTATCATGCAGGCCCGGTGGTGACGCTGTATGAACTCCAGCCCGCCGCGGGAATTCGTGCCGCCCGCGTGATTGGTCTGGCCGATGACGTGGCGCGGTCCCTGTCGGTGCTCAGCGTGCGTATCGCCACCGTTCCGGGGCGCAACGTGATTGGCATCGAGGTGCCCAATTCACGGCGCGAGACCGTCTATTTCTCCGAACTGCTCATGGATCCCAGATGGGCGCATTCCCCCGCGCGGCTCAACCTTGCGCTTGGCAAGGATATCGCGGGTGAATCGGTTTATAGCGACCTTGCCGCCATGCCCCACCTGCTGATCGCAGGCACCACGGGGTCGGGCAAGTCGGTGGGGGTGAACTCCATGATCCTGTCGCTGCTCTACCGCCTCTCGCCCGAGCAGTGCCGCCTGATCCTGATTGATCCCAAGATCCTTGAGCTTTCCATCTACGAGGGCATTCCCCACCTCATGACCCCGGTGGTGACGGAACCGGCCAAGGCGGTCGCGGCCATGAAATGGGCAGTGCGCGAGATGGATCGCCGCTATCGCGCCATGGCGCACCTGCAGGTGCGTAACATCGCCAGCTATAACGAGCGCGTGACCGAAGCCCGTGAGCGTGGCGAGATCGTGACCCGGCGCGTGCAGACCGGTTACGATCCCGAAACCGGCAAGCCGACCTTCGAGGAGCAGCAGCTTGCCCTTGATTCGCTGCCCTATCTTGTCATCGTGGTGGACGAGATGGCCGATCTCATGATCGTGGCGGGCAAGGAGATCGAGGCCCTGCTGCAACGCCTTGCGCAGAAGGCGCGCGCGGCGGGCATCCATCTCATCCTTGCCACCCAGCGCCCCTCGGTCGATGTGATTACCGGCACCATCAAGGCCAATTTCCCCACGCGCATTTCCTTTCAGGTCATCAGCAAGTTCGACAGCCGCACCATTCTGGGCGAGCAGGGGGCCGAGCAGTTGCTCGGTCGGGGCGATATGCTGTTCATGCAGGCTGGCGGGCGGATCACGCGTGTGCACGGCCCGTTCGTGGCGGATGCGGAGGTGGAGGCTGTTGTTGCCTTCCTGCGCACGCAGGGCGAGCCGATCTATGATGATGATGTCATCTCGCCGCAGGAAGAAGACAGCGCTGACAAGCCCTTCGCTGCTCCCTCTGGCGGCGCGGAGGAAGATGGCCTGTTCGCGCAGGCGGTTGAGGTGGTGGCGCGCGAGGGCAAGGCATCGACCTCTTTCATCCAGCGCCATCTGTCGATCGGCTATAACCGGGCGGCCAAGATCATTGAGCAGATGGAAAAGGAAGGGCTGGTCAGCGAGGCCAACCATGTGGGCCGCCGTGAAGTGCTGATGCGCCGCCCGACAGAAGACGAATGAGGCCACTTTCGCCCCGGGCTGCATCCATGCGGCCCACTGGCCCCCTGCCGTTCACGGTTCTGTACCGTGACAGCCGCTTCGTGGTGCTCGACAAGCCGCCGGGGCTGCCGGTCCATCCCGGCCGCGGGGGCGGGCCGAGCATCGAGGACTGGTTTCCCCTTCTGTCACGCCATCGCAACGGACCATGGCTGGCGCACCGGCTGGATCAGGATACGGCGGGCTGTCTGGTCGTGGCGCTGCGCAAGCAGGCGCTGGTGGCGGCACAGGCCTGTTTTGCCGCAGGCCAGGCCCACAAGACCTACTGGGCCATCGTGCATGGCATGCCTGATGGGCTGTCTGGCGTGGTTGCAGCCCCGCTTGGCCGTGTGGAAGAAGCCGGGCAGTGGCGCATGCAGGCCAATGTGAAGGGCGCACCGCCTGCGCGCACGCGGTGGCGGGTGCTGGGGCAGGGCAGGGATGCGGCGGGCGCGCCCATAAGCTGGCTGGAACTGGTGCTGGAAACCGGGCGCACCCATCAGGCCCGCGCGCATTGCGCCCTGATCGGCTGCCCCATACGGGGGGATGTGCGCTATGGCGCGCCCATGGCGGGGGCGCTACACCTCATGAGCCGCGGCATCATCCTGCCGCTTGACCCGCCCGTGCGGGCGCTGGCCTCCCCACCGGACCATATGCGCCGCATCATGGCCGAGGCGGGCTGGGTCATGCCGCCTGACAACGTGGAAAAGGAAACAGCACGGTGTTCGCCCATACTCTGACGCAGGAACTGCTGCGTGTTCTGGAACGGCCAGACCTGCGGGTGATCGCGGGCGCGCGGCGTATTGTGCTGGACCCGGTGCTTGAAGCCCCTTTCCGCATCCTGCCCGATGGGGGGATCGTGCTGGGCCTGCCGCTTCAGGGCAACCTGGAGCAGACGGCCTTCTTCCTGCGCCATGCGCTGGAACTTGCCGCCCTGCTGGAACGCGCACCCGGGCAGCCTTTTCATGCGGCCTTCTGCGCTGCCCGTACGGCGGCCCTGTTCTGGTACCTCGATACGGGCCGCGCCGACACGGATGCACCTGCCGCCTGGGTGCCCCTGATGGCCGGGCCCGACGTGCCCGACAGCGCCGCCCTGCACGCGATGTGGCCTGCTCTCGCCCCCTTGCAGCCAGCTCTTGCCGCGCTGCCGGTGGAGGCCGATTTCACGGCATTGCAGGGCGCGCTGGCTCTTTTATGGAAGCTGCTTGGCCCGATCGAGACCCTGATGGCCACCGGCGGCGATGCCCGGCTGGCGGTGGACCCGGCAACGGGGCTGAACCATTACGGCTGTTCGCACCGGCCCCGGCCATGGGCCATCACCTTTGCCTCGTCCACGGCCTCGTCACTGTCCGAGCGTGGCTTTGCCGGGGGCGAAACGGCCCGTCTCGCCCTTGTGGCGGGGGCATTGCAGGGCCAGGCGGAGGCGGCGGCGCAGGCCCAGGATGCCGATATACAGGCCCGCATCGCCAGCGCTTTTGGCCTGAGCGATGATGAAGGTGTCGTGCTGGCGCCGTCGGGCACGGATTGCGAACTCTATGCGCTGGCCCTTGCAGCGCTGGCCCCCGGTGGCCGCCCCGTCAGCAACATCCTTCTTGCCCCCGAGGAGACGGGCAGCGGCGTGCCCCTCGCCGCGCAGGGCCGCCATTTTGCCAATGACACCGCCCTCGGCCACGGCGTGACACGGGGTGCGCGCATTGCGGGCTTCCCTGATGATACGGTTGTGGCCAACGTGCCCATGCGCGATGGGGCGGGCCATGTCCGCGCGCTGCCGGAGGTGGATGCGCAAACCTGCGACCTGACGCATGAACTGCGCGCGGCAGGCCGCCATGTGCTGCTGCACCGGCTTGACCTGTCCAAGACCGGCCTGCTGGCGCCGGGGCTTGCGGCGCTGGAACAGGCGACTGCTCCGCTTGGCGCGGATGCGGATACCCGGCCCGACGTGGTGGTGGATGCCTGTCAGGCGCGGCTCGACCCGGCCCGGGTACGCGCCTATCTGGACATGGGCTGGATGGTGATGGTGACCGGCTCCAAATTCTTTACCGGGCCACCCTTCTGCGGGGCGCTGCTGCTGCCTGCCCGCGTGCGCCGCAGGCTTGACGGGCCCCGTGGCCTGCCCGCCGGGCTGGCGGATTACAGCTATCGGGCCGCCTGGCCCGCGGGCTGCGCGCGTGATGGCCTGCCGGCGGGGCACAATATCGGCCTTATCCTGCGCTGGCAGGCGGCACTGGCTGAAATAGCGGCGTTTGGCATCATACCCCGCACCGTGGTGCGCGACCGGCTGCGTAATTTCCTTGCCGCCGTAACGGCGCAGATCGCGGCCCGTCCCGTGCTGGAACTGCTGCCGTCTGTTGCGCCCGCCCGGCCCGGCCCCGATGAGGCATGGGACTGCCTGCCAACCATCATGAGCTTTTTTGTCCGCGCACCTGATAGCCCTGAAGGGGGCTTTCGCCCGCTGGCGGTGGCCGAGGCGCGGCAGCTCTATGCGTGGCTCAATACCGATCTTTCCGGCTGCATCCCTCCTGATGACGCTGATGCAGAGCTGGCTGCGGTGCTGTGCCATGTGGGTCAGCCGGTGCCGCTGGCCCATCCTGACCTGCCGGACGCACTGGCGGGCGCGCTGCGTATTTCAGCCGGTGCGCGGCTGGTTTCGGGCGAGCCCTCGCATGAGGGCATGGACCCGACCGAACGCCTGCACCGCGAGGCGCGCAATGTTGGGCGCATCCTTGACAAGATTGGCCTGATCCTGCGGCACTGGCCCCGCCTTGCCGCCATGGCCCCGGTGCAGACCTACCTGCCGCATGGCTGGCGCGCGCGTGCGATTCTGCCTGCCTGAATTTTTCCTGTTTTTCCCATGATGGATTTCCGGTGTGACGATACAGACCAACCACGGCAATTTTCTTGATACCCCGCAACTGGAGAAGGGGGTAACCCGCTTCTGGCTGATCCGCCATGCCCTGGTGGAGCAGAATGCTCGCATGCGGCTGTATGGGGCGATGGATGTGCCGCTCTGCCCCGACAGCCTCGTGGCGCAGCGCGGAATGTACGAAACACTGGCCCGCCGCCTGCCCAGCCCGGCCTTGTGGTTTACCTCGCCGCTGTCACGCACCCAGCATACCGCGCGCGCCATCCAGAAGGCCGGGTATGGCCCGCATGAATGGTGCGTGGAGCCTGACCTGACCGAACAGTCGATGGGCGAGTGGCATGGCATTACACATGATACGCTGCCCGACAGGCTGAGCCTGCCCGCCCATCCGTTCTGGTCGGTGGGGGCAACCGAACTGCCGCCGCAGGGCGAGAGCATGGTGCAGGTGTGCTCGCGCGTAGGGGCCTGCCTTGACCGCCTTGCCGCCGAGCATGAGGGGCAGGACATGGTGGTGGTCAGTCATGGCGGCGCCATTCGCGCGGCCCTGGCCCATGCCCTGCGCATTCACCCCGAAACGGCGCTGCATTTCTCCATCCAGAACCTGGCGCTGAGTGTGATCGAGCGCCTGCCGGAGGGGTGGCGCATCGTAACCGTGAACGACCTGCCGCTGCCCTGAATACAATATTGATCAAACAGAAGTTTCTGGATGCCGCCATTTTGCAAAATGGCGGCATTACTTGAAGCTTTTTAAAAGCATCTTCACCATAAAATTTTATATTTTACAGCGTTCTGCAAGAAATGCTTATTGCGGCGCACAGGTCAGCAGGCAGATCTCGGCAGGGCGTGCGATGGGGTGCAGGTCATTGGACGTAGCCAGACCTGCCACGATCGCGGCAGTTGCCAGAATGAGCGAAAGTGTATGCATGACCCTTTCCTCCGTGTGTGGGGTGACTGCGCTCCGATCTGTCGCGTGGCCGGTCAGGTGAGCGGCCTGTTTGCATGAGGCAGGGCGGCTGTAACGCCCGTCGCGTAAGCGGTTAACTGACAGGGCCGGGCACGGTTACGCCGGTCGCGGAAAAGTGGTGCCGTCGCACAACGCTGGCCCGTGGCGGTGGGGCTGGGTATCATGCGGGTATGACACGTCCGCTCCCGGCTTATTTCATGGATATCGCGATGGCGGAGGCACGGGCCGCGTCGCTGCGCGGTGAGGTGCCGGTGGGGGCTGCCCTTGCCGGGCCGCAGGGGCAGGTGCTCGCGCGCGCGGGCAACCGGGTGGAGGAATGGCATGACCCCTCCGCTCATGCCGAAATGCAGGTCATGCGGGCTGCGACGCGCCTGCGCGGTGGTCAGCGCCTGGCCGACTGCACGCTTTATGTCACGCTTGAGCCATGCCCCATGTGTGCGGCGGCGGCGGTACATTTTCGTATCGGCCGGATCGTGTTCGGCGCGTATGACCCCAAGGGTGGTGGCGTGGAGCATGGCCCGCGGGTATTCGCGCAGCCGCGCTGCCTGCACCGGCCCGAAACGGTGGGCGGCGTGCGCGAGCGCGAGGCCGGGGCGCTGTTACGGGATTTTTTTGCCCATAAGCGCGCCTAACCTATTTGTCATGCAACGGTATAACACGGGTTGGCTCTCTTGCGGCACAATGCAGGGAATGGGACTGTAATGCTCAGGCGGCCAGTCCCGCCCCGTTGTTTCGAGATTTCAGCAGGACCTCCATGCTCAGGGATGCCATGTCAGACGTAGTAAGGTCGAACACCCTTTCCTCCCGCCGGTTTCGCACGCGGTTGCTGGCCTCTCTGGTGGCCAGCACGGTTGTCGGGGCCGGGCTGGCCTGCGCACCTGTGGCGCGGGCCGATGAAACCGGGGTGATCCACCCCGATACCCAGATCCAGCAGCTCCCCAACTTCGTCAACCTGGTCAAGCAGGTCAAACCGGCAGTGGTCTCGATCACGGCCCGCATCAAGGATGCTGACACGGGCGAGGAAATGGGCGGCGGCATGCAGGGCGGCTTTCCGTTCCCGTTCCCGTTCCAGATGATGCCGCAGCAGGCGCACCACACGGTTGAGGCGCGTGGCTCGGGCTTTGTCATATCGCCCGATGGCTACGTCGTGACCAACAACCATGTGGTCAAGGGCGCAACCAAGGTCACGGTTACGCTGGATGACGGCACGGCGCTGCCCGCCAAGATCGTGGGCCGTGATTCCAAGACCGATATCGCCCTGCTCAAGGTCTCGCCCTCGGGCAAGCTGCGCTTTATCGAACTTGGTGACTCCGACAGGGTCGAGCCGGGCGAATGGGTGGTGGCCGTGGGCAACCCGTACGGCCTTGGCGGCACGGTCACGGCTGGCATCGTCTCCGCGCGCGGGCGTGATATCGGTGATGGCCCGTATGATTCCTTCATCCAGGTGGATGCGCCCATCAATCGCGGCAATTCCGGCGGTCCGCTGTTCACGCAGGATGGCAAGGTGGTAGGGGTGAACACCGCCATCCTCTCGCCCTCGGGCGGGTCGATCGGCATTGGCTTCGCCATTCCGTCAGATACCGTGAAGAACATTGTCGAGCAGCTTGAAAAGACCGGCCATGTCACGCGCGGCTATCTGGGTGTTACGGCGCAGGAAATCACGCCGTCCATGGCCAGCGCGCTGGGGCTGAAGCCTTCCGCCACGGGGGCTCCGGCCACCGGGGCGCTGGTGGCCAGTGTCAGCGCGGGCAGCCCGGCCGAGAAGGCAGGGCTGAAGGCTGGTGACGTGGTGACCCAGCTGAACGGGCAGAATATCGACACGCCCCATACGCTGGCGGTCAATGTGGCCTCCATTACGCCGGGCACCAAGGCATCGTTGTCCTACCTGCGTAACAACAAGCCGCAGACGGCAACCGTGCTGATTTCAAGCCTGGGCAAGGGCGGCACGGCCGATGGCACGGTGGGCGACAACGCGCATGATGCCGACAAGGGCCCCAAGCTGGGCGTAACCCTTGCCCCCCTTACGCCTGACCTGCGCCAGCAGCTCGGGCTGGAGGAAAGCGTGCGTGGCGTGGTGGTGAGCGACGTGCAGCCCGGCTCGGCTGCCGAGCAGGCCGGTATCCATGCTGGTGATGTCATTCAGGCAGTGGGTGAGGTGCCGGTTGAGAACCCGCGCGCCACCGTCTCGGCCATCAGGCAGGCTTTCCAGGCCAATCACTCGGTGCTGCTGCGTGTGGTGCGCAACGGGCAGAGCGTGTTCGTGGCGGTCAGCCCCAATGCCGATGATAACGATGCACCGACCGATGATGATGACGACCAGTAAGACCGGGTAGACCGGACGGACTGATATGAGGGCCGGGACAGTTCTGTTCCGGCCCTTTTGTGTGTGGGGATTATAGCGGGCAGGCCGGGTCAGCCAGAATCAGGTGAGGTCAAGCATCAAAAATCTGGCAGGATGCCTGGCTCACCCGATTACCGCGCCAGCAGGATGTTCATCTCCTGTCCCGCCAAGCCAGAAGGCAGAGCGCCTGCATGCAGACTGCTCCCAGTGGCAGCCACACAAAGCCCGCCGTAATCCACGCGCACAGGTCCGTTGGCTGCGCAACCCCACCCTCGATGTAATGGCCCTGTGACAGGAACTGCGCCAGAACGAAGCCGGTCAGTCCCATCGCCAGCTTCGTGATCCATGTATTGATCGAATACGCCAGACCGGCCGATCCGGTCGAGGTCCGCGGGTCACCATCATCCACGGCTTGTGCCAGCAAGGTGTAATACAGCGGGGACATCACGCCCTGGGCCAGTGCCAGAAGCGCTACGGACAGGAAAAAGCCTGTCATGGACGCACCCGCCAAAGCCATCGCCACATAGGCGGCTCCCTGTGCGATCAGGCATATGATCCCGCTGCGCACGGTCCCCATACGTCTGGCAAGCGGCAGGCACGCGGGCACGCCCGCAAACAGCAGCACAGTAATGAAGGTAATGATATTGGCGCCAAGCTGCTCCGTGCCACCAAGAACAATCCGGGCATAATACAGGGCAAACCCGAACAGGGCGGCCTGCCCCACGAAATAGAAGAATGCGAGCAGGTTGCTCAGCACCCAGTGCCGGTTTGCACAGAGGTGGCGCAGCGTTACCGTCAGGTTCTGTCGCACGGGCGCAGGCGGGTGCCGTACGGTGCAGCCGCGCGCCACGCACAGCCACAAAACACTGCCCAGAACCGACAGCGCCAGCACATAGACCGCCATGCCATACCGGTGCTGCATCGCGCTGTCGCCTCCGCCCAGCCAGGTAATGGCGGGAATGGTCAGCAGCGCTACAAGCAGCGACCCGGCCTGACAGCCCATCATGCGGAATGCATTGAGGCCAACCCGCTGTGTTGCGGAGCGGCTGATCATCACGGCCAGCGCACCATAGGGCGTATTGATGCAGGAATAGATGGCACCAAACACGATATAGGTTGCTCCCGCCCACACAACTTTTCCCGCAGGTGAAAGCGGCAGGGCCAGAAAGCACATGAAACCCGTCAGGCCGAAGGGAATGGCAAGGGAGCGGATCAGGCGCGGCACGATCAGGCCACCCATGCGGTCAATAACATAGCCAATGGCCGGATCGCAGAAGGCATCCACAACGCGGGCCACCAGCAGTATCCATGATACGGCAATCAGCGGCAGGCCATAGATATCCGTATAATAATACATCAGGTAGGATGACGTCATGCCCCACATCATGTTGGAGGCGGCATCACCACAACCGTAGGCCATCTTTTCTTTTACGGAAAGCGCCTGCCTGTTTTCCATCATCCTGCTTTCCATGAAATTCCGGGCCACGCCGCACGCTATCATGTGGCAGTGAAACGACAAGACGGGCCGGACACCATCGACCCATTGTCAGTCACCCTGTCCGCTTCAGGGAATAATGCCGGGGTGTCTTTTCATCTCCCCCTTTCCCGCCAGCACGGCACAAAGGCGGCTTTATAGGCTCCCGCCCAAAAAAAACGGCCCGCACTGATTGTCGGGGCAGGGCTTATTGCCGTATCTGCACGCATTGCATGTTCGTTTCCGGAGGGAATGATGACCGGTCCAGCACTATCCGATGCACAAGGGTCGTCTCGCGCGCGCCTGATTGATGGCAAGGGTTTCGCTGCCCGCCTCACACAGGATATCGCGGCCGATGTCAGCGCCTTTTATGAAAAGCACCACGTCACCCCCGGCCTCGCCGTGGTGCTGGTGGGCAATGACCCTGCAAGCGAGGTCTATGTGCGCAACAAGGCGCTCCAGACCCATCGCGCGGGCATGCGCTCGTTCATGCACATGCTGCCTTCCACCACCTCGCAGGAAGAACTGCTCGCCCTGATCGCACGGCTCAACGTCGATCCCGAGATCCATGGCATCCTCGTGCAGTTGCCGCTGCCCGCGGGCCTTGACCCCGTGGCCGTCACCAACGCCATAGCACCCGAAAAGGATGTGGACGGGCTGGGCGTGGTCAATGCAGGCCGCCTGGCGCTGGGGCTGCCGGGCATCGTGCCGTGCACCCCGCTGGGCTGCCTGCTGCTGCTGCGCCATTACGTGGGCGACATGCGCGGCAGGGATGCGCTGGTGATCGGGGCCTCGAACCTTGTGGGCCGCCCCATGGCCGAACTGCTGCTGCAGGAGGGCTGCACCGTAACCGTGGCGCATATCGACACGCGTGATACGGCGGCCCTGGCCCGTCAGGCCGATATCGTGGTGGTGGCGACCGGCGTGCGCGAACTGGTGCGCGGCGACTGGATTAAGCCCGGTGCTACGGTGATCGATGTTGGCATTTCGCGTGTCACGCTGCCTTCGGGCAAGACGCGGCTGGTGGGTGATGTGAAGTTTGACGAGGCTGTTGAACGCGCGGGCCTCATCACGCCCGTGCCCGGCGGCGTGGGGCCGATGACCATTGCCTGCCTGCTGCGCAACACCCTTGATGCCGCCCGCCTGATCGTGACAGGGCAGGCACGCTGAATACTGGAAACGAGCCTCATGACCCTGACTTCCGTTGAACTGATCCCGCGTGACGCGGAAACCCTGCTGCGTGATGCCAATGAAGTCGCCCGGCTGTTTCCTGATGCCGGGATGATCAATATTCCCGACCTGCTGCGCTTTCCGCTGCGCAGCTGGGAGGCGGCGCGGCTGGTGCGCCCGGTCTTCCCGCGCGTGGTGCCGCATATCCGCGCCATTGACATCGCCCCCGACGCGCCCCTGCCGGGCGCGGATGACCCGGGCCTGCGCGAAGTGCTGGTGGTCAAGGGCGATCCGCCATCGGACCTGCGCCACCGCACCTATCCCAACAGCAGCGAGAGCGTGATTGCGCGTTATCGCCGCGAGGCGCCGCATCTCGATGTCTATGCCGCGTTCGATCCGTATCGCCGCGCGCCGTATCAGGAAATGGAGGCCATCGCGCGCAAGAAGGAAGCTGGCGCCATCGGCTTCTTTACCCAGCCCATATTCGACCTGCCCATGCTTGACCTGTGCATGAACTGGCTGCACGGGGAAAACGTGTTCTGGGGCATCTCACCCGTGGTGGGGCCGAAATCGCGCTCGTACTGGGAGACGACGAACCACGTCATCTTCCCCCATGGGTTCGAGCCCACTTTTGAGGCCAACATTACCTTCGCCCGGCGGATGATGGATGTCGTGGCGCGCGCGGGTGGCAACACCTACCTCATGCCGCTGCGCGTCAACCTTGAGCGTTACCTCACGCCGCTGCGGCGTGACCGGGGCGTTTCAGACCAAGGTTAAAGTAGACGTTTCCGGATGCCGCCTTTTTTAAAAAAGGCGGCATTAAACCCTTTCAGGGTTCATGCGGCCCGGGCGTTCAGATCCAGCCCCGAGCGCGGATCAGGCCAAAGGCTGCAATCGTGACCATGCAGGTGATCCGCCCATCGAGGATCATCGCCTCCATCTCGGACAGGGGAACGGTGTGGCAGGTAATGTCCTCTTCCGTTTCCTCGCGCTGGTGGGCACCCTGTGTCAGCCCGGTGGCAAGAAAGGCACGACCCTTCTGGGTGGTGTAGCCCGCACCCTGATACAACAGCCCCGCATCGCGCATCTGTGTGGCGATCAGGCCGGTTTCCTCGCGCAGTTCACCACGCGCCACCGCGTCGGGTGTCGCGTCGGGGCGGTGTTCCCACATGCCCATGGGGAGTTCCCACATCCGCTTTTGTATGGGATAGCGGTACTGGCGGATCAGGGTGACGTGCGGGCCGTCCGGCCTCTCCCACAAGGGCAGGATCACGACAAAATCACCACGCTCCACCACGCCGTACAGCCCTTCACGGCCGTTTGGTCGCAGGATGATGTCCTCGCGCACGCGGGTCCAGGGGTTTTCATAGGCCGTGCGGGTGGAAAGCGTGGTGTAGCCGCCTGCATCGGGGGTGGGGCGTTGTGTCATGAAAGCTGTCTCCTTCGGGGCCGGTTGATGCGTTTGCATGCATCCTGCACGGGGCTGTGGTGCGGGAACGAATGGTTGCGGGTTGGTTTTTTCAGTTTTTTCCATAAGCCGTATCCGGCGTTGTGCCCAAGCTCTTTTGCGGGGCGGGAAATCAGGGTTGTCATGCGCGCCGGTGCGGTGCGTTCGTTTTCTATGGGGAGTGCAGGCATATCATGACCGGGCCGCAGGCATCATCGGCGTCACCGACACGGCGGATACTGCCCGTCGTGCTGTTCAATCTGCTGTGTTACATCGATATCGGCCTGCCAATGGCGGTTATCCCGGTTTTTGTGCATCAGGTGCTGGGCTACAACACCGTGCTCGCGGGGATGGCGGTCTCGGTCCAGTATCTCGCCACTTTCGCCTCGCGCGCCGGGGCCGGGCGGCAGACCGACCGGCGTGGCGCCAAGCCCTCGGTCATGGTGGGGCTGGGCATGTGCACGCTCTCGGGGCTGATGCTGCTGGCCTCGGGCGTGCTGCTGCATTTTGCCGCCCTGTCGATCTGCCTGCTGATCCTGAGCCGCGTGCTGCTGGGCATAGGCGAAAGCTGGACGGCGACTGGCGCGATCATGTGGAACATCGGCCGCGTGGGGGCAGGGCGCACCGCGCAGGTGATCTCATGGAATGGCGTGACCTCCTATGGCGGCATCGCCCTTGGCGCGCCGATCGGGCAGCTCCTGTCCGGCCTGCCCATGCCCTATGGGGGGCTGACGCTGGTGGGCGCGCTCTCGGCGGGGCTGACGCTGTTCGGTCTCGTGCTGGCGCGCCAGTATGCGCCGGTGCCGCCCGTGCCCGCCAAGGCGCCGCCCATGCCATTTAGGCAGGTGTTCATGCGCGTGCTGCCCCATGGCACGGTGCTGGCCTGCGGGTCGGTGGGGTTTGGCACCATTTCCGCCTGCCTGGCGCTGTTCTATGCCCATAACAACTGGAATGGCGCTGCCGTGGCGCTGGCCGGTTTCGGCCTGACCTTCGTGATGATGCGCTTCCTCTTCGCCCGCCAGATCGACCGCCGGGGCGGGTTGCAGGTCACCCTCATCTCCCTGCTGGTCGAAACGCTGGGCCTGGTCGTGCTGTGGCAGTGCTCGAGCGTGGGGGGGGCTGCCCTTGGCGCGGCGCTGACGGGGGCCGGGTTCTCGCTGGTGTTTCCCGCCATGGGGGTGCTGGCCGTGGGCCGCGTGGGGGCGGAAAACCGGGGGGCGGCCCTGGGGGCTTTTTCCGTGTTTCTTGATATTGCCGTGGGGCTGTCCGGCCCGCTGCTGGGGCTGGTGATCCAGACAATGGGCTACGGGGCGCTGTTTCTGGTCTCGGCCCTGTTTACGCTGGCAGGCGTGGGTGTCACCATGGCGTTGAAATTCCTGCCGCGCTGAAGGGCGCGGCGCGTGACCAACCTTGCGGGAGCTGAGCTGGATAGATGCGGATTTCATCTGTAGCGGTTTTTTGTGGATCACGTTTCGGCTCGCGGCCGGAATATGCAGCCCAGTCGCGCGCATTGGGCACGGCGCTGGGGCAGGCGGGCGTGCGGCTGGTCTATGGCGGCGGGCATGTCGGCCTCATGGGCACGGTGGCCGATGCCACGCTGGCGGCAGGTGGCGCGGTGACGGGGGTGATCCCGCGCTTTCTGCATTCACGCGAGATCATGCATGAAGGCGTGACCGACCTGACCGTGACCGAAAGCATGCATGACCGCAAGGCGCGCATGTTTGCGTGCTCGGATGCCTTTGTGGTCATGCCCGGCGGCCTGGGCACGTTTGACGAGACGATCGAGATCATGACCTGGCGGCAGCTGCGCCAGCATGACAAGCCGATCTATATCGTCAACATCGCAGGCTGGGCCGACCCGCTGCTGGCCATGATCGATGCCTGTATCGAGGATGGATTCGCCTCACCAAGTGCCCGCGACCTGTTTGCGGTGGTGCCGGACGTGGCAACCCTTATGGCCGTTCTTGCCGCCCTTCCGGCACCCACAGGTGCGCGTGATACGGTGACGACGTTGTAAAACTTTTCATCTATCCCCTTGCGCAAAAGGGAGCAGGCTAGTATAGCCGCCTGCAACGGAGTGTAGCTCAGCCTGGTAGAGCACTGTGTTCGGGACGCAGGGGCCGGAGGTTCGAATCCTCTCACTCCGACCAGATTTGCAGGCCGGTTGCCCTTGGGTGACCGGCCTGTTTTCATATCTCACCAAATAATAAAAGTTTCTGGGTGCCGGCTTTTTTCAAAAAGGCGGTGTTCGTGACGCTTGCTGAAAAAACCTTCACCAGAACCGTCCTTGTGGTTCTCATGAAAAAAGGGGGAAGACCGGCTGGTCTTCCCCCTGTGTTTTTACGGCTGGGCCGGTTGTGACGGTGTGGCCGGGCTCGTGGGCGCGGCCTGCTGGTTTGCAGGTGCTGTCGCATCACTGGCCGGGGCGTTGGCCGGTGCCGCCGGTTGGGTTGCCGCGGGCGGCGTGCTGGCTTCAGGGGCCGTGGACGGCGCGGGCTGGCTGGCCACAGGCGTGGCGGGTGCCGCTGGGGCAGGCTGTGAAGTCGGTGCTGCCGGTGCTGCGGCCTGTGCCGGGGTAGCATTCGCCGCGGGTGCTTCAGTCGGCGGCGTGGTTGGGGCTGTCGCCTCCGTGGCCGATGGGCGGGGTGGCATTTCGGTAGTCGGGATCGGCGCGCTGGCGCCCACGCTTGAAACCTGCGGCAGCGTGGGGGTGGGGGCCACCGGGCGCGGGGTAAGCGTTACGGTTGGCTGGGTGTAGCGGTTCAGCGCATCGGCATCGCTCTGCACGCCATAGGCATTCATGGGCGGCAGGGGCTGGGGCGAGGGCTGATCCGCCGCCGGGTTGCGGTCAAGCACCACGCGGGTGTTTTGTGGGTAGCGGTTCATCAGGCCGAGCAGCGTGCCGTTGGTCCAGCCAAAGCCGATCTGCATCGGGTATTCGCCGCCGCCCTTGCCGCCCTTGGGGCTGATATAGGGATTGACCACGTCATATTTTTCCAGCAGCACGCCGGATTTTTCGTAGGTGCCGATCACGCGGCCCATCCAGCGGGCCGCGATGTCGCTGGCCAGCTGGTCATAGCCATACTGGTTCAGGCCCTTTACCGCCATCCACTGCAGCGGGGCCCAGCCATTGGGGGCGTCCCACTGCTGGCCGCTATTGGTGCGCTCTGTGGCGATCAGGCCGCCCACCTTGAGCAGGTTCTTGCGCACGGTTTCGGATACGGCCTTGGCCTGCTCGGGCGTTGCCATCTGCAGGAACAGCGGCACGACCGTCGCACCTGACAGGATGGAGGTCGATTCGCCCTTTTTCCAATCATAATCGATATAGGCCGCGCGGCGCTCATCCCACAGGATACGCTGTGCGGCACTGATGCGTTCTTCGGCAAGGTGGGCGTAACGGGCCGCTTCTTCCTTGTTGCCCTTCAGGTCATAGGCGTGGGCCAGGGTCTGCTGCAGGTGCGGGATGAGGAAGTTGAGCTCCACGGTCAGCAGTTCCGTGGTGTGGATGGTGGAGAGCGTATGCCCGTCCGCCAGCCAGCGCGAGCTGAAGTCCCATCCGGTTTCGGAACCTGCGCGGAGGTCGCGGTACACCTCGTTCTTGGGGCGGCCGGACTCGGCGGCCGTGGCGATGTCCTGCGGGTAGCTTTCATCGCGCGGGGTGTCGCGGTCATCCCAGTGGCGGTTCATGATCGTGCCATCGGGCAGGCGCACCACGTGTCGGTAGGCCCCGCCGGGGGCTACGGAATCCTGTCCGTCCATCCAGTAGTCGTATTCCGCCTGCAACTCGGGCAGGAAGGTGGTGTAGGCCACCTGCCCGTCATGCATGGCCAGCAGATCGACCATCAGCGAGAAGAACGGCGCCTGCGACCGGCTGAGGTAATAGGTGCGGCTGCCGTTGGGGATATGGCCGTACCGGTCGATCATCGAAGCCATGTCGCGCACCATGTCGCGCATGAGGTCGATCTTCTGGTTTTCGTACAAGCCGATCATGGTGAAGTAGCTGTCCCAGTAATACAGTTCACTGAAACGGCCACCGGGCACCACATAGGTGAAGGGCAGGGGCAGCTGCGAGGAATAGGCCACCTGCGTGTCGGGCGGGCGGCTGAGCACTTCCCACATGCCCACGATGTAGTCGCGCACGTTCTCATCGGGCGTGCGCTGGTAGGAGACGGTCTTGCGCTCGGGCAGCGTGAAGTGCTGGGCCACGAAATCCTTGAGCGAGAAATCGGGGCGCTGGCGGGCGAGGTTGTACTGCGCCATGAGGTCGGCGGGCGCTTCATCGGGCACGGCGTCGGCTGCGGTCTTGGCGTCGGTATAGATATGCGCCTCGCCAATGGCCTGGAACAGGCCGTCAAGCGCGATCGAGGGCGGGCGCAGGTCCTGGGCCAGGGCAGCAGGCGCTGCCGCGTCAGACAGCAGGGCATCGGCTGGCGGGACCGGGCTGCTGCCGCTTGAGGCCGGGCCATCCTTGTGCATGGTCTGGGCGGGCTGGGTGCCTGGCGGGGTGGCGTCTGCATGGTCGGCACTGCTGCCGCCCGGCGTGGCCGTGGGCGGGCTGGCCGGGGCGCCGCCTTGGGGCGGCGCGGCGGGCGTGGGCGCGCCACCGCCTGCGGGCATGGGCGCTGTGGCGTTGTCCGGCGTGGGGCTTGCGGATGGCGTGGTGGTGGCTGGTGCAGGTGGCATGCTTCCGCTCCCCGAAAGCGGTTCGGGCGTTGGCACCGAATAGATCTGCTCCCCCGCCGTGTCCGGGCTGGCGGCGGGCGCAGGGGCCGACGGTGCCGCTGCTGTCCGTTCCGTGCCGGTGGGCGCGGACGGGATGGCAGCGGGAGTCTGGACGGCAGGCGTGGCCTGTGTGGAATCAGGCGCTGTCTGGGCCAGGGCGGGCGTGCCCGCATAAAGAATGCTGGCCAGCACGAGCCCGGCCTGGCGGGGCGCGGACCGGGACAGGTTTGAACCGCACAGGAGTAAAACTTTCACGAGACGCCAATTCTCCAGATAATAAAAAGACAAATATGATCCGTGCAACATGCCCTGCCTTGCCTGCCTACCACAAAGGGAAACCATGTAGATGGAGGGAAGTTCATTTTCAGGCATGGTGGCTGTCATGAACATGTCCCTGCTTTTCCATAGGGTACAAATCCGGCTATGCTATGTGCCCTCCCGGCCTGCGCGGCCCGAGCGTTCGTGTTTTTTCCTGTTCCGCCAAACCGGAGTCGTTCTTTCATGCCCTCATCCCTTCAGGGTCTCACCCCGCTGGCCGCAACTGATGCCCTGTTCTTTGAACGCGCCGGTGCCCGCCTTGGCCGCCCCGATGCCGAGCGCCTCGTGCAGCAGGCGCTCGAGGGAATGGATGATGGCGAGCTTTTCCTGGAATATCGTGAAAGCGAGGGCATTTCGCTTGATGAAGGCGTCATCCGCTCTGCCACCTTCGATACATCATCAGGCTTCGGCCTGCGCGCGGTGCTGGAGGCGGAAACCGGCTTCGCCCATTCCGATGAGATCAGTGAAAGCGCGATCCGCCGCGCGGCCGAGACCGTAAGCCAGGTGCGCGCGGGCCGTTCGGGCACGCTGGCCGCAGGCCCCCGTTCAACCAACCATCGCCTCTATCCCGACATCAACCCGCTGGCGGAGGGTGAATTCGCGTCGCGCGCGGCCATGCTGTCGGAGCTTGATGCCTATGCCCGCGCGCGTGATCCGCGCGTGGTGCAGGTGATGGCCTCGATCTCGGCGGAGTGGCAGGCCATCCAGATCCTGCGGCCCGACGGGCAGCGCATGGCCGATATCCGCCCGCTGGTGCGCCTGAACGTATCGGTGGTGGTGGAGCAGGACGGGCGGCGCGAGAGCGGCGGCCACGGGTTAGGCGGTCGTTATTCCTACAGCCGCCTGCTGGCTCAGGACGTGTGGAAGAATGCGGTGGACGAAGCGCTGCGCATGGCGCTGGTCAACCTGGACGCCCGCCCGGCCCCTGCGGGCGAGATGGAGGTGGTGCTGGGCGCGGGCTGGCCCGGAATCCTGCTGCACGAGGCCGTGGGCCACGGGCTGGAAGGGGATTTCAACCGCAAGGGCACGTCCGCCTTCGCCGGGCTGATGGGCCAGCGCGTGGCCGCCCCCGGTGTGACCGTGGTGGATGATGGCACGCTCCCCGAGCGGCGCGGCAGTCTGACCATTGATGATGAAGGCACGCCCACCGGGCGCACGGTCATGATCGAGGATGGCATCCTGACCGGCTACCTGCAGGACCGCCTCAACGCCCGCCTGATGGGGGTTGCCCCCACCGGCAATGGCCGCCGCCAGTCTTACGCCCACGCGCCTATGCCGCGCATGACCAACACCATCATGCTCGGTGGCGATGCTACGACCGAGGACATGATCCGCAGCACGAAACGCGGGCTGTATGCCGTTAATTTTGGCGGCGGGCAGGTGGATATTACCTCGGGCAAGTTCGTGTTCGCCGCATCCGAGGCCTACATGATCGAGGACGGCAAGATCACATCTCCCGTGCGTGGCGCTACCCTGATCGGCAATGGCGCGGATGCCATGACCAAGGTGACCATGATTGGCGGTGAACCCGCCCTTGACCCCGGTATTGGCACCTGCGGCAAGTCCGGGCAGGGCGTGCCGGTGGGCGTGGGCCAGCCCACCCTTAAAATGACCGGCCTGACTGTGGGCGGCACGGGCGGCTGAGGAAGTGATAGCCACCTGTATTTTCAACAGGTTGTTTGAAAAACAACCTGTTGATGGGAAATAACGAAAGTTTTTGCGGGCAACCTCCCGGGACCAGGCATTCAGGGTAGTAAGAGGCTGTTTGAAACGTTAGGCTCAATAATATTCTGAAATTATAAAAGTTTTTGGTGAAGCTTTTTTCAAAAAGCTTCAGAAGACACCGCCTTTTTGGAAAAAAGACGACACCAAAAAACTTTTCTTATTTTGTATCAATGATTTGTTTTCAAACAATTTCAGATGCATTTGACTACATTTATTTCTGGCCGGTTGATAGAGTCGGCCAGATTATTCAGTCGTGAAGCTGCCCTGCATAAAGGGAAGAGAATTAAGGGAATTTCTTTCTAGGCTCAGGACTCATAGCCAGAAGATGACGGTTGCAGCGAGGCAGATGGCTGAGAAGAAGACGTTCGGGCATCTGTCATAGCGTGTTGCGACCCGCCGC
>NZ_NIRT01000033.1 GCF_003207795.1 Komagataeibacter nataicola
CTCGCATACAACTGCAAAAGAATGGCACGGCTTCAGGCAGCATAAGCCGGGTCAGCCTCGGCGTTATCAGCCGCAAAATGCCCAACCCGACAGGCTGCTAGGTCCGGTGCCTGATGAACTGGACTCCGAGATCGATCAGCGCCGCCGCCAGCAGCAGCAGCGTCACCACGCGCAGGGCCAGCCGCAACCGGCGCTCACGCGGGGTGGGGGGCAGTTCGCGCCGGTTCATGATAAAGGGCTGGCGCGGATTGCCTTGATCGGGTCGTTCAGCCATTGCCCTGTTCCATCAGATGTTTCATGGATAAGCCACCATTTTACCAGAACAGATGGATAACACCAGAGCGTGCCCCTTCCCTTTCTCTGCCCGCGCATGACCTGGTCCGCGCTGCTGTTTTCCATGGTCCTGCTGGCCACCATGCCCAACCGCGCAGCCCATGCCCAGAACTGCGCGGAACTTGGCACAGGCCAGAAACTGCCCGTGGTGGATAACCCAAAACTGGCGCGTGATACGCAACTCCTGTGCAGCACCCGCTTTGCCGTGCTGTATTCCGCTTTGGCGCGTGAGCCGCTCTGGGTGGCCGAGCATCTCGACACCGCCATGATCCGCGCCGCCATGCAAACCCCGCGTGAAGGCGAATTTCACCCTGACACGCGTATTACCCCCGGCGCACGCGCGGAACTCCAGGATTACGTGCGCTCCGGCTTCGATCGTGGGCACATGGCGCCCTCGGGCGACATGCCCGACCGGCAGACCCAGCAGGAAACCTTCGCGCTCTCCAACATCGTGCCCCAGCGCCCGGTGCTGAACCGGGGCCGCTGGGCCGAGATCGAATCCGCGGTGCGAAACCTGGCCCTGCGCACGGGCAACCTTTACGTGGTCACCGGCCCGGCTTTTCACTCAAGCAGGCTGTCGGCCATCGGGGCTGACAGGGTGCTTGTGCCCACCTCCACATGGAAAGCGGTCTATGACCCGCGCAGGCAGCAATCTGGCGTGTATGTCTGCCATAATGTGGCGCGCAGCCCCGGTTGCAGCCATGTCAGCGTGGCGGAACTGACCCATATCACCGGCGTCGATCCCTTTCCCGCGCTGCCAGCCAGCGCCAAGCAGACCTGCATGGCGCTGCCGCTTGGGCATGCCCGCACGGCCACGAAGCACGCCCGCCGCCGCAGCAAGCGGCGTGTGTATTATCGCTGGTAAGAATGCTTTGATAAAAAACGGCAAAAGCTCTGGGCTGCCGCCTTTTTTCAAAAAAGCGGTGGTCCCTGAAGTTTTTTGAAAAAAGCTTCACCAAAAACTTCTGATGGTTTGCGGGTAGGCTTTTCACCCTGCCACCGGGAAATATTCTGGATGAAGGAGACATGACCATGACCGCCCACGCCCCCAAATCTACCGCCCTCGTGCCTTTTGCCGATAACAGCGCCAGCCGCACCATTGGCGGCATGACGGTGGAAAACGGCACCGACAGCATCGCCTTCTATGGCCAGACGGATTTTAGCCGCGACAGGGCCGGACTGGCACGCGCGCAGGCCTTGCTGGCGTTCATGCAGCAGGTTGTCACGACGCTCGAGGCACAGAAAGACCTGCCCGATGCCCTGCCACCGCGCAAACCCGCCAAGGTGGACAATCCCTTCATGTAACAGGGCACCCACCCTTGCCAAACGCACAACGGGGCCGGTCCATTGCTGGACCGACCCCGTTGAAAAACCCGTTTCCCGCAGCGCAGGGCTGCGGAAAAAGCCGGATCAGCGCTTGCTGAACTGGAAGGAACGGCGGGCCTTGGCGCGGCCGTACTTCTTACGTTCAACAACACGCGAATCGCGCGTCAGGAAGCCAGCGGCCTTCAGGATGCTGCGCAGCGCGGGCTCGTAGTGGGTCAGCGCACGGCTGATGCCGTGACGGACCGCACCGGCCTGCCCGGACAGACCACCACCAACGACCGTGCAGTACACGTCGAACTGGTTGTAACGGTCAGCCACCAGGAAGGGCTGCGTGATCAGCATGCGCAGCACGGGGCGCGCGAAGTAGGTGCCGACCGGACGGCCATTGACGATGATATCGCCCTTGCCCGGCTTGATCCACACGCGGGCCACGGCATCCTTACGGCGGCCGGTGGCGTAGGCACGGCCCTGCGCATCGCGCTTGGCTTCGTAAACCGGGGCGGCTTCCTGCGCGGACGTCACCTGGCCGGAAGCAACGGCTTCCTTGAGGTCAGCGAGCGTGCCCGTACGTTCTTGGGTTTCAGACATATGGTTCAGCCCCCGACCTTCTGGGTGTTGACGGCATTCTTGCGGTTGAGCGATGCAACATCGAGAACCTGCGGCTTCTGCCCCTCATGCGGGTGCTCGGCGCCAGCATAGACATACAGGTGCTTCATCTGCGCGCGCTGCAGCGGGCCGCGCGTAATCATGCGCTCGATGGCCTTGCGCACGACATGGCCGGGGTTCTTGCCGGTCAGGCGCTGGGTGATGGTGCGCTCCTTGATCCCGCCGGGGTAGCCGGTGTGATAATGGAACAGCTTCTGGTCAACCTTGTTGCCGGTCAGGCGAACCTTCTCGGCGTTGATGATGACGATATTGTCGCCACAATCAACGTGCGGGGTGAACTGCGGCTTGTGCTTGCCGCGCAGGCGCTGGGCAACGATGGCGGCCAGACGGCCAAGAACGAGGCCTTCGGCGTCGATCAGGGTCCAGCCACGCGTCACCTCGGCGGGCTTCAGCGAAAGTGTGGTCTTCATGGATCTAGTGTTCCGTCCAGTAATGTAGCGGTAACAGGTGGCGCGTTATCAGCCGCATCATGTGCAAACGTCAAGCACATAATCCCTCTCAGGCGGCATTTTTCCGCTAAAAAATCGTGTGTGGTATCATGATACCGCCATCTTTCGCATCACGACCTTCCCACGGGCGATTGCCGAGGAGGGGCACAATGCGATAGCAGTCAGTTCACGGTCATTACGGATATCAGCCTCGTGAAGAAACTCTATCCCGCCATTCCCCTGCTTGTACTGGTGCTGCTGGTTGGCAGCTGGGGGGTGCATCACTTTGCCCAGCACAGGCTTGAAGCCGGCATAGCCGACTTCCGCGCCTCCATCGGGCCGAATGCCACGTTCAGCTACGCCACGGCCCGGCCGCGCACGCTGGCGCGCGGCGCGCATTTCACGGCCGTCACCTACCACAACCCCGCCATGACGCTGATCGCGGCTGACGTGCGGCTCGGCGGGCTGACCGGCAACAACGTGCAGGGCGAGAAGATCGGCAGCATCGTGCTGCGCGATGTCAAGATCATGACCCAGACCAGCTCCATCTCGCTCGACGAGGTGGACCTGCACAACCTGGTCCTGCCCAATACCGACCGTGCGAGCGCTGATTCCAGCCGCCCGCTCGGCTTCGATTCCCTCGTGCTGGATCAGGGCACGTTCACCAACATGCACCTGGCCATTCCCGCCAGCCAGACCGATGTGACCGTCGCCCACATGACCGTGGACCAGTACGGGATGGGCCGCGCCTCGCATCTCGATCTCGACCGGCTGGCCACCCAGATCAACCTCACGCCCACGCGCCGCATCTCGGTCGATCACATCAAGATCGACGGGCCGGATTTTGCCAGCGAGGTCGCGAGTCTGATCCAGTCGGGCCACCTGATCCATGAAAGCCATCCGCATACGATGGACCTCAGGAAGGTGGAGATCGACAGCACCCACCCCATGCTCCAGATCGACCATGTCGCCACCTCCAGCTTCTCCACCGCGACGGAGGACAAGATGGACACGACCCTGAGCAACTTCATGCTGTGGTCCACCGGCACGGATAACCAGACGATTCTCAATGCGTTCGGCTATGACCATTTCAACGGCAACATCCACATCAACAGCACCAGCGACCGCAGTGCCGGGCGCGTGCATCTTGAACCGATGACCATCGAGTCGGCCGACATGGGCAACCTGACCGTGGTGGCCGAGCTGGACCAGATTCCCTTTGATGACATGGCCATCATCCCCGAGACCGCGCGCATCGTTTCCGCCGCCATGACATGGGAGGACCACTCCCTGGCCGCCCATGTGCTGGCCGGACTGGCCAAAAGCCGCGATACCGACCCCGAAATCTACCGCCAGAACCTGCTGGCCTCGCTGGCCTCCTCCGATGACGCCTCGCTGCGCGCCATGGGCCGGTTCCTGCAATCGCCGCAGGACCACCCGCTGCAGATCGCGCTGCGCCCGATGAAGCCGGTCAACCTGATGATGCTCGGTGTGGCCCTGTCGATGGCGGGCGACCCGTCGGTCGCGGCCCCGCTGGGCCTGACCATTTCCACGCCCTGATGCCCCGCTCCGGCCCCGTGCATGTCATCGGGGCCAATGGCCGCTCGGGGCTGGCGCTGTGCCGGGCGCTGCGGGCCGGGGGGCGCAATGTCGTGCCCATCGTGCGCGATACGGCGCGCTGGCAGGCAGCCCGCCTGCCCATTCCCGCCCGGCTGGCCGACCTTGCGCATGACCCCGCCCGCCTGCGCCACGCCCTGCATGACGCCACCACCATTGTGCTGACCGCCCATGCCCGCCACCTGCCCGCAGTGCTGGCCACAGCCCCCCCGCAGGCGCGAATCGTGGCCCTGGGCAGCACGCGCATCTTTACCCGCTGGCCCGATGCCCATGCGCGCGGCGTGCTTGAGGGTGCTCAGGCGCTGGCAGGCTCAGGCCGCGACGGCGTGCTGCTGCACCCCACCATGATCTATGGCGCAACGGGCGAGAACAATGTGCAGCGCCTGGCGGCCCTGATGCGCCGCCTGCCGGTGCTGCCGCTACCGGGCGGCGGGCGCGCGCGGCTCCAGCCCATCTGGCAGGGTGACGTCACCCGTGCGCTGCTCGCCGCCATCGGGCGCGCGTGGCATGGGCCGCATAGTCTGGTTATCGCAGGGGGGGATCAGGTCAGCTACCGGGACTTCACGCGCATGGTAGCCGTGGCCGCCGGACTGGGGCCGCGGCCGGTGCTGCCGGTGCCGAGTGCCGTGCTGATGGCGCTGGCGCGGCTCAGGCTGCCGGGGCTGCCCACCATTACGCCCGCCGAGATCCGGCGGCTTCAGGAAGACAAGATTTTCGATATTGCCCCCATGCACGCGCAGCTCGGGCTTATGCCCCTGCCGCTGGCGGCGGGGCTTGCCCGTACGTTCGGGGTAGGGGCCTTTTGCTGAAACGCGACAGAAGACAAAGCCTTCCGGGGGAGGCTTCAGCAAAAGATCTCTGATTTTTCAGGGAAATACGGGTTGGGGCGAACGACGGGGCTCGAACCCGCGACCACCGGTACCACAAACCGGCGCTCTACCAACTGAGCTACGTCCGCCACAACTGGAGCGGTTATTTAGAGAAGCCGGACAGACCCGTCAATTACCCTTTTTGCATTTTCATGACATTTTCCGCGCAGAGCTGTGCGCGCACGCCCTGCAGCCGCTGCACCGCCTGTGAAATGACGCCCGCTTTCTTGCAGAACGCAAAACGCACATAGCGGCCGGGAATATCCGCGCCCGTATCATCATAAAAGGCTGAGACGGGAATGGCCGCCACCCCCACCCTGCGCGTCATCTGCTGGCAAAACGCCACGTCACCCCCCGCAAATCCCAGCGGCGTGATATCGGCGATCAGGAAGTAGCTGCCATCGCACGGCAGCACGTCGAATCCGGCGCGAAGCAGCCCTTTGGCCAGCCCGTCACGCGCGGAGCGCATGCTCTCGGCCAGCCGCTCGAAATAGGCGGTATCCTTGTCCAGCCCCACCGCCACGGCGCGTTGCAGGTTGGGTGCGACGGTAAAGGTGAGCAACTGGTGCGCCTTGGCCACGAGGGCGGCCAGTGGCGCGGGCGCAGTGACATAGCCCACCTTCCACCCGGTCATGGAAAAACTCTTGCCCGCGCTGCCAATGCGGATGCAGCGCTCGCGCATGCCCGGCAGCGCCATGAGCGGCAGGTGGCGGGCTGGCGCGAAAGTGAGGTGTTCATACACCTCGTCGCACACGGCATAGGCATCATGCTTTGCCACCAGGCCCGCGATGAATTCCAGCTCGTCACGCGTGAACACCTTGCCGGTGGGGTTCATGGGCGTGTTGAGCAAGATGGCCTTGGTGCGCGGGGTAAAGGCGGCCGCGAGTTCCGCGCGCGGCAGGTCCCACCGCGGCGGAGCGAGGCGCACGGTGCGCACCACGGCGCCGAGCAGACGCAGCACCGGCAGGTAAGTGTCGTATAGCGGTTCGAACACCACCACCTCGTCGCCCCGGTTGACCAGCGCCATGAGCGAGGCGGTGATGGCCTCGGTCGCGCCACATGTCACCACCACTTCCCGCGCGGGCTCGACGGTAATGCCATAAAAACGCGCGTTTGACCGCGCAACCGCGCCCTGCAGCTCGGGCAGGCCGGCAAGCGGGGGGTACTGGTTGCGCCCGTCGCGCAGGGCGCCTGCCGCGGCCTCGACAAGGTCGGCCGGGCCTTCGGTATCGGGAAAGCCCTGGCCGAGATTGATGGCGTCATGCTCCACGGCCAGGGCCGACATGACGGAAAATATGGTGGTTGGCAGCCCTGAAAGCATCGCGTTGGCGGGTTTCATCGTCTTATCCTGTCCGTATGCGCATGGGTGCGGGCAATGCGCATTTTTGCCCATATCACCCGATTGCCTGAAAACGAAAGCCGTGCAACCCTGCCACGGCAACACGGGCGGCATGCGCTACAGATGCCATGAGACGGAAGACAGACCAACAGGCATGAAAAAGATCGAGGCCATCATCAAGCCCTTCAAGCTCGACGAGGTGAAGGACGCCCTGCATGAGATCGGCCTGATGGGCATTACCGTCACCGAGGCCAAGGGCTTTGGCCGCCAGAAGGGCCACACGGAACTGTATCGCGGCGCGGAATACATCATCGACTTCCTGCCCAAGGTAAAGCTTGAAATCGTCTGCCCCGATGACATGACCGAGCGCGCGGTCGAGGCCATCATGGCCGCCGGCCGCATCGGCGATGGCAAGATCTTCATCACTCCAGTCAGCGAGGTGATCCGCATCCGCACGGGCGAGCGCGGGCCTGACGCCATCTGAGGGTTGGCCTGCAAACATGGGTCTCATGGCGGCTGGCCTATCGACAGCGGCCTTGCGTTTCCGTAACCATAACCGCCGCGCCGCATGGAACCGCACACCAAAGTCAGGACAGGTAATTAACAATGGCAAAAAAAGCACAGGCTTCAGCCTCGGTTTCCACACCGTCGCATTCTGCTGAAGCCATCGCGAAGGTTTTTGAGATCATCAAGGAAAACGCGGTCGAGATGGTTGACCTGCGTTTCACCGATCCGCGTGGCAAGTGGCACCACACCACCCAGTACGTCACCACGATCGAGGATGACACCTTCCGCGAAGGCTTCATGTTCGATGGCTCCTCCATCGCGGGGTGGAAAGCCATCAACGAAAGCGACATGATCCTGTTGCCTGACCCGACCACCGCGGTGATGGACCCGTTCTCCGCCAAGCCGCAGCTGATCCTGATCTGCGATATCGTGGAGCCCTCCACCGGGCAGTTCTACAACCGCGATCCCCGCGCCACCGCCAAGCTGGCCGAGCAGTACCTCAAGTCGACCGGCCTGGGTGATACCGCCTTCTTCGGCCCCGAAGCCGAATTCTTCATCTTTGACAGCGTGCGTTTTGGCACCGGCCCGAACTTCGGCACCTACGAGCTCGAAAGCATCGAAGGCCCCGGCGCGTCGCTCAAGGATTACCCCGAGGGCAACATGGGCCACCGTCCGGGTGTCAAGGGCGGTTACTTCCCCGTGGCCCCGGTTGACAGCGAAGGCGACCTGCGCGCCGAAATGCTGACCACCATGGGCGAGATGGGCCTGCCCATCGAGAAGCACCACCACGAAGTGGCGCAGTCGCAGCACGAGCTGGGCACCAAGTTCGACACGCTGGTCCGCTCCGCCGACTTCATGCAGATCTACAAGTACTGCGTGCACAACGTCGCCCATTCCTACGGCAAGACGGCAACCTTCATGCCCAAGCCGATCTATGGCGATAACGGCTCTGGCATGCATGTGCACCAGTCCATCTGGCGCAACGGCAAGCCCACCTTTGGCGGCAACGGCTATGCCGACCTGTCCGATGAGGCGCTGTACTACATCGGCGGCATCATCAAGCACGCCAAGGCGCTCAACGCCTTCACCAACCCGTCCACCAACTCCTACAAGCGTCTGATCCCGGGCTTCGAGGCCCCCGTGCTGCTGGCCTATTCCGCCCGCAACCGTTCCGCCTCGTGCCGCATTCCGTATGCGACCAGCCCGAAGGCGAAGCGCGTCGAGGTCCGCTTCCCCGATCCGACCGCGAACCCCTACCTCGCCTTTGCCGCCATGCTTATGGCCGGCCTCGACGGCATCAAGAACAAGATCCACCCCGGCGATGCCATGGACAAGGATCTGTACGACCTGCCGCCCGAGGAACTGAAGCAGATCCCGACCGTGGCCGGCTCGCTGCGTGAAGCCCTGACCGCGCTGGAAGCCGATTACGAGTTCCTGCTCGCCGGTGGCGTGTTCACCAAGGACCAGATCGAGAGCTACTGTGAAGTGAAGTGGCAGGAAGTCTACAAGTTCGAGCACACGCCGCACCCGGCCGAGTTCGAGATGTACTACTCCGTCTGATCCTGCCCCCTACGGGGAACAGAGCCGACATGAAAAGCGCCGGAACCTTACGGGTTCCGGCGCTTTTTTCATGTCCGGCCTCACGGCCACGCGCACGTTTGCTCGATTGCGTGGTCCGCGCACTGGTCGCAGCCGCCATATCGCCTACACCTTGGGAGCCTCCATCAGCGCAAGGACAGACCATGACCCAGATGCCCCCCGCCACCATGCAGGCCGTGACCGTGAGCGAACCGGGTGGCCCCGATTCCCTGTGCCTCTCCACCATGCCCGTGCCCGTGCCCCGCGCAGGCGAGGTGCTGGTGCGGGTGATGGCCGCAGGCATCAACCGCCCCGACATCATGCAGCGCCAGGGCCTGTATCCGCCGCCGCCGGGTGCCAGCCCCCTGCTGGGGCTGGAGGTAGCGGGCGAGGTCGTGGCGATTGGCGAAGGCGTGCCGCCCGATGCCTTTCCCGCGCTGGGCGCGCGGGTGTGCGCGCTGGTCAATGGCGGGGGTTACGCGCAGTACTGCACCGTGCCTGCGGGCCAGTGCCTGCCCTGGCCCGCAGGGTTTGACGCCCCGCACGCCGCAGCCCTGCCCGAGACGTTCTTTACCGTATGGTCCAACCTGTTCATGACGGCGGGGCTGAAGCCCGGTGAAAGCGTGCTGGTGCATGGCGGCACCAGCGGCATCGGCACTACCGCCATCCAGCTTGTGCATGCCCTGGGCGGCACGGTTTACGCCACTGCCGGCACGGACGAAAAATGCACCCTGTGCACCACACTGGGCGCAAAAGCCGCCATCAACTACCGCACCGAGGCGTTCCCCACGCGCATCAAGGAACTGACGGATGGCGAGGGGGTGAATGTCATCCTCGACATGATTGGCGGGGCCTATATGGACGGCAACCTCAAATCCCTGGCCGTTGGCGGGCGGCTGGTCATCATCGCGCTCCAGGGGGGGGCCAAGGCCGATGGCGTGAGCCTTGCGCGCATCATGACGCGCAGGCTGGTGGTGACCGGCAGCACGCTGCGCCCGCGTGATGCGGCCTACAAGGCCGAAATCGCCCGCGAACTCGAGGCCCATGTCTGGCCGCTGCTGACCCGGCGGGCCATCCGCCCGCTCATCCATGCCACCTTCCCCTTGGCGCGGGTTGCCGACGCCCATAAACTCATGGAAAACGGAACCCATATGGGCAAGATCATGCTGGACCTGCAACAGCCGCCCCGACAGACGACCGGACGATAGGAACACAAGCTGGTGCTACTGAACGTCATTGAGCGCGGACCCGATGAAACCGGGCCCGACACGGCCGGCAGGCCCCCCATCGTCCTGCTGCACGGGCTGTTCGGGCGGGCGCGCAACCTTGGCTTCTTTCAGCGCAGGCTCGCACGCACCCGGCGCACGCTCGCCATCGACCTGCGCAACCATGGCGAAAGCCCGCACGGACTGATGGACTACAACACCATGGCGGGCGACCTGCTGGAAACGCTGGCCCACCACAACGCACTGCCCGCAACGCTGGTCGGCCACTCCATGGGCGGCAAGGTGGCCATGACCCTGACCCGGCCGGGCATGGTCCACAGCCTGCTCGTGGCCGACATTCCGCCCGCGCGCACCGGCCACGGGCAGTTTGCACTGGGCGAGCAGATGCTGCGGGTGCCGTTTCCGCCCTTTCTCAACCGGGCGGGGGCGGAGCGGCTGCTCCAGCATTACATCCCCAACACCGATGTGCGGGCACTGATGCTGCAGAACATCCGTGTGGGGGAAAACCCCGGCTGGAGCATCGGCCTGCGCGAGATGGTGGAATCGATGTCCAACGTCGAGAGCTGGCCCTACATCCCCGAAGGCTATACCTATCCCGGCCCCACGCTGTTCCTGGCGGGCGGGAATTCGCCCTATATCCGTCCCGAACATTATGCCATCATGCGCAGGCTTTTTCCGTGCTACCGGCTTGAACTGATCGAACGGGCAGGGCACTGGCTGCATGTCGAAAACCCGGAGAGATTCGCCGAACTGCTGGAAAACTTTGTCGAAAGCTACTGAAGTAGCCCTCCGTTACGCATCCGGTCCTTGACAGGCCCCCCCCCCGCGTCAGTTATGCTGGCAACATGCCAGGGCAGGCAGGCAGGCCCCGGCACCAGACCCACACGGCGGAGACCCGCAGCCTTTCATGACGGTGACACTCAGTCCCTCCTCCCGGCGGCCAGAGGCCGTGGAGCCCGTACTGATCCCCCGCGACCCGCCACCTGGGGGCGGCCTGCCACGCAATGGCCGCACGGAACAGTACAACCCGCCCGAGCGCGAAAGGCTGCTGCCCGGCAACCCCGTGCCGCCGCCGCCCGGCTACCGCAAGCTGCGCCCCATGATGTCGGGCCTGATCCGCCCCGACACGGTGGAAACGCCCGGCCCCGGGCGCGCCATTGCCATATCGGGGCTGCTGCATGCCGCCCTGCTGGCCGCGATCCTGATTGAATCCGCCCATCATAGCCAGCATGGCACGCCCGACGCCACGCGCACGGAGCCGCAGGTGGAGATGGTGTTCTCGCCCCCCACCTCCAGCGGGCTGCAGGGCCAGTCCTCGCCTGACATGGCGGGCGGGCAGAACGCCCACAGGCAGCAGCAGGACAAGGAACCCGAAGCCAGCGCGCAGGAAAAGACCAACACCCCGCAGCAGAACAGCGAGGATTCGTCCCCCTCCGCCAATGCCCCGACCGATGACACCCCCTCCGCCCCGCCGCTGAGCGAAGCACCCTCCGACCTGTCGGTGCCGCAGTCGCAGCAGCAGGACAGGTTCAACCCCGCCATGCAGAACTCCGGCCACGGCAGCCGCCCGGCCCAGCAGTCGCACAGCCAGTCCTCGCCCAATGCCTATGCGGCGCTGCAGCACCCGATGAACTGGTCGCTCTCCGCCTCCCCCCTTCCCCGGCGCAGCAGGCAGGGGCGCGCGGGCGGCACAGGCGGGCCGATCGACCTCTCGCTGGGGCCGGTAGTGCAGAATGGCAAGATCAATGCCCCCTACTCCACCAATACCCAGATCAAGGGCGTGAGCGACGATTACGGCGAGGAACTTCAACGCTGGATCCACAGCCACCTGTACTACCCCATGGAAGCCGTCCAGGCTGGCGAGGAAGGCCCGGCTTCGGTTCATGTGGAAGTCGATCGCGACGGCCGCGTGACCAAGGTGCGCCTGACCGGGCAATCCGGCTCGTACTACCTTGACGCGGCGGCGACAGGCATATTCCGCAACGCCCAGCTACCCCCCGTGCCGCCCGACATGCAGGGCGATACCTTCCCCATTGACCTGACCATCAACTACATCCTGATCCGCCGCTAAGCGCACGGGCACAAGGAGATTCATCGCCATGGACACAGAACAGCTCCTGCACCAGGCCGGGCATGACTTCCACGCCTTCGACAATGCCGATGCCGCCGTGGCCCGCATTACCGAGCTTTATGACCATGCCGCCGGGCTGATCCGCCACGCCTTCGCCACGCGCGATACATCGGGCCTGGCGGATGCGGTCTATCCCTATCTCGCCTTCACGCCCGCAGCCCCCCTGCCCGCCGATGGGCCGCGCCCGCCCTTTGACGTGGTGCTCGAGCCCGGATTCTATGGCACCACGCTCACCCGTCCCGCCCTGTTCGGCGCCTACTGGTACGAGCAGATCGCAAGCCTGCTGCACCATTACCGCACGCCGGTCATGGTGGGACTATCGCGTCAGCCCATCCCGCTCTCCTACGTGATGGAGGAGGCGGTGACCTCGCTGACCGAATCCGACCTTGCCTGGATCCAGACGCATTTCGCGCTGCCTGACCTGCACGTGACCGACGATTCGATCGCCAACTGCGAATACATCCCCCGCCCCGACGTGCCGCGCCCGCTCGCCCTGTTCACCGCCCAGCGCACCGATTACTCGCTGGCGCGGCTGCACCACTACACCGGCACGGCGCCAAGGCATTTCCAGCGTTTCATCCTGCTGACCAACTACCAGCGCTATGTCGATGCATTTCGTGAATACGGGCATGCGCAGGTGGATGCCGGGTCGGAATATACATCCTTTGTCGAGCCGGGCGAGATCATCCACACCCGCGAGTCCCCCCACGCGGCCACCCATGCGGGCCAGAGCCTGCCACAGATGCCCGCCTACCACCTGTGCCGCCCCGATGGCGATGGCATCACACTCATCAACATTGGCGTCGGCCCCGCCAACGCCAAGACCATTACCGACCATCTGGCCGTGCTGCGCCCGCATTGCTGGCTGATGGTGGGGCATTGCGCGGGGCTGCGGCGCAGCCAGAAGCTGGGTGACTACGTGCTGGCGCATGGCTACCTGCGCGATGACCATGTGCTCGATGACGACCTGCCGCCCTGGGTGCCCGTGCCCCCCATTGCCGAGGTGCAGATGGCGCTACAGGACGTGACCGCCCGCGTGACCGGCCTGCATGATGCCGAGGTGAAAACCCGCCTGCGCACCGGCACGGTCATGACCACCGACAACCGCAACTGGGAGCTGCGGCTGGGTGCGCTGTTCACGCGCATCAACACATCCCGCGCCATTGCGGTGGACATGGAATCGGCCACGATTGCCGCCAACGGCTTCCGCTTCAGGGTGCCTTACGGCACGCTGCTCTGTGTTTCGGACAAGCCGCTGCATGGCGAACTCAAGCTGCGCGGCATGGCCAATGCCTTCTACCGCGAGCGCGTGCGCCAGCATCTTGTGGTGGGAATCGAGACCATGCAGCAGTTGCGCGCGCAGGGGGTAGACCGGCTGCATTCGCGCAAGCTGCGCGGGTTTGACGAGCCTGCCTTCCGCTAAATCATTAAAGTCATAAAAGTTTTTGGATGCCGCCTTTTTCAAAAAGGCCGCGTTCTTTTGAAGCTTTTATCCGTTAATCAGAAATCCGGCAGCGTGGGCGCAAGGTGGCCGCCCTGCCGCACCGGCGCCATGCGGCGGGCCAGGCCGGTGGCATCATCGGTTTCCACCATCATGCCCGCGATGCTGGCTTCGCCCTCGGCCGGTTGCAGCCGCTCGCCGGGCATCTTGCGCACGAATCGGGCAATGGCCGCATCCTTGCCCATGCCGATCACGCTGTCATAGTCGCCACACATGCCCGCATCGGTCTGAAAAGCCGTGCCATGGGGGAAGATGCGGTGGTCCGCCGTGGGCGTGTGCGTGTGCGTGCCAATGACCAGCGACACCCGGCCATCAAGAAAATGGCCCATGGCCCATTTCTCGCTCGTGGCTTCGGCATGCACGTCCACCACAGCGGCATGCATGGTAACACCCAGCCGGTGACGCGAGAGGATGTCGGTCACGCTGCGGAAGGGGTCATCCATCGCATCCATGAACTGCCGGCCCATGATGCTGACCACCAGCGCCTTGCGGCCATCGACAAGTTCCACCACCACGCTGCCCTGCCCCGGCGTGCCGGGCGGGTAGTTGGCGGGGCGGATGATGCGGGGCTCGCTGCCGATATGGCCGATGAGATCGCGCCGGTCCCAGCTATGGTTGCCCAGCGTGATGACATCGGCCCCCGCCTCAAGCAGGTCGCGGCCAATGGCGGGCGAGAGACCGAAGCCGTGGCTGGCGTTCTCGCCATTAACCACCACGAGGTCGAGGGCAAGATCGCGCCGCAGGGCGGGCAGGCGGGAAATGACGGCCTCGCGGCCTACGCGCCCGACAATATCGCCCAGAAACAGTATTCTCAAGAAAACAGCCTTTATCTACCGCGTCCGCCCGTCACCACGACACCGGATCCATTCACGCTCGGTCACGATCGCGGGCAGCGCCACGTCATACCGGCCGGTCGGGATGCACGCCACTTCCTGAAAGGAAAAGCCAAACCCCACGGCCCGCGCCGCAGGCAGGCTGGCCAGCGTGCGATCATAATAGCCCCCGCCATATCCCAGCCGCATGCCCCGCCTGTCAAATGCCAGCAGCGGCACGCACACCACATCAGGCTGCACGATGGGCCCTTCGGGGTGGGATGTGCCATAGCGGCCCGCCTGCATGGCGCAGCCCGGCTGCCACAGGCGGAAGGCCAGCTTATGGCCCTTGGGCGTGGTTTCGGGCAGGGCAATGCACAGGCCATCGGCATGGAGCGCGTGCATAACGGGCTGGAGTTCGCTCTCGCCGGGCAGTGGCCAGACAAGGGCGATGGCCTCCCCCGCCCCGGCCATGGCGCGCAGGGCGCGGACCATGCGGTGCTGGAGGGATTTCTCGGCCATCTCGCGCCCGGGCGCTGTGGCGAAGGCGGCCCGCCTGCTGGCCATGACGCCGCGCAGGGCCTGTTTGGCATGCGCGGTGGACCACGATTCGTTTGCGATGGAAGTCATGGAAAATGATACGGAGCCGCCATGGCCGTTGGTCGGATCAGCCCTCCCGGACCTGCTGACGCAGGTGGGCGCCAGATAACGTGACCACGATCACGACAGTGCCAGCTCCCTAGGAAGTGCTTATCGGCCCAGGGGTTGAATCATGCCTGACGCACCCGGCAGCCCCGCCCTTTCTATTTAGTCCTCTTCCAGTGCGTCCGCAATGTTTTCCGCACGTTCGACAAGGTGAGCAAGCTGCTCTGCGCGGCGTTCGTTCTCGATGCGCGCCTGTCGGCCCTGCGCAAGCTGGTGGGCGGTGTCCGATGACATCTTTTCCGCCGTCAGGTCATGGATCTCGTCGGCCATGAGGAGGGCGGCAAGCGCAAGCAGCCGCCCCTCGCCGCTATGGCCGCCGAGTTCGCGGATGCGCTCGATCCGGCGCTCGACTTCCTGCGCCATGGCCTGGAGGTGTTTCTCCTGCCCTTCCTTGCACCCCACGGCGTAGGAAAACCCATTGATGCGCACGGTAACCTGGCTCATGGCCTATTCCTCCCCGCTGGTGGTTTCCCCACCCTCATCAAGCACGTCGCGCACGCGGGCGATGAGCACGTCGATATTGGCGGCAAGCGCCTGCAGATCAACATCGGGCGCCGCAGGCGGCTGGATGGCGGCCTGCCCGGCGCGGCGGTCAAGGGCGAAGGCAATGCGGTTAAGGGCGAGTTCAAGGCGATCAGCCGGATTCTCTCCAGCCTCCGAGGGGGAGCGCGTGGCGTCCTGTTCCGGTGGCATGATAATATCAGACACGTTCATCCTTTCCCTCGTTCCTCCCCTTGAACTGATCGCGCGGTGCGGTTTCAACGTCAAGCATGATCGACAAACATGACCATTATATGCCGCCTGTCACGGTTTCGGGCGCGGGGGAACTGGCGCTGGTCACCGCCACGGCGGCATCGTTACGCATAAACTGCGCCGTGGTTTCCCCGCCCGGTGCCGGGTGTTTCATGGGCGTGCCGTGGTGGGCGGCGCTGGTGGCGGGCTGCCCGCTGCCCGCCTGGCTGGACTGCGGGCAGGCGGCGGGCCATGCGGCAGCAGCCCTGCGCGCAGGATTGAGCGGTGTCATTGTCAGCGCCACCGCGCCGCAGCACCATGCACTCGTATCACTGGCTCGCATGACGGGCGGCCACGTGCTGCGCCAGCGCCCGCACGCGCTGGAACTGCCGGCAAAGGGTGCGAGGGATGCGCTGGAAAGATACCTGCGTGCCTCCCACATACCATGACAGAACCGTCCGGGCAGGCGCAGGATGCAAGGACACCCATATTGCAAGGGGAACAACAAATGACACTGACACCGCAGGTCAAGGCGATCCTTGACCACTACGAAAGTGACACGCCGGGCACCAAGGCCAACCTGTACCGACTCATGAACACCGGCAAGCTCGCGGGCACCGGCAAGCTGGTGATCCTGCCGGTCGATCAGGGCTTCGAGCACGGGCCGGGCCGCTCATTCGCCCCCAACCCGCCCGCCTATGACCCGCATTATCACTACTCGCTCGCCATCGAGGCCGGGCTGAACGCATTCGCAGCGCCGCTCGGCATGCTTGAGGCAGGGGCCAGCACGTTCGCGGGCCAGATCCCCACCATCCTCAAATGCAACAGCTCCGACAGCCTGACCACGCAGAAGAACCAGGCCGTGACCGGCACGGTCGCCGATGCGCTGCGGCTGGGCTGCTCGGCCATCGGGTTTACCATCTACCCGGCCAGCGACTACCAGTTCCACCAGATGGAGCAGCTGCGCGAGATGGCGCGCGAGGCCAAGAATGCGGGCCTTGCCGTGGTGGTGTGGAGCTACCCGCGCGGCCCGATGCTCGACAAGGCAGGCGAGACGGCCATCGACATCTGCGCCTATGCCGCCCACATCGCCGCCGAACTTGGCGCGCACATCATCAAGGTCAAGCCCCCTACCGAGGACCTGTGCCTGCCTGCGGCCAAAAAGGTCTATATCGATGAAAAGGTCGATATTTCCACCCTGCCCGCGCGAATCCGCCATGTGGTGCAGTCGGCCTTTGCGGGCCGCCGCATCGTGATCTTCTCGGGCGGCGAGCACACCACCACCGAGCACCTGCTCGACACCATCCGTGGCATCCACCAGGGCGGCGGGTTCGGCTCGATCATCGGGCGCAACACCTTCCAGCGCCCACGTGCCGAAGCGCTGAAGCTGCTCGGTGACATCACCGACATCTTCGCGCAGAAGGTCTGATCCTTCCACGCACTCCCCCGCATGGCAAAGCTGGCCATGCGGGGGCTGTTCGCCACCGCCACGGTGGCATAGGATCGGCCCGACATGACCGATTGCCAGCTCTATCTCATCACCCCCGAATCGCTTGATCCGGCCACCTTCGCCCCCCTCCTGGCCGAGGCGCTCGACGCAGGCCCGGTTGCGGCGGTGCAGCTACGCCTCAAGAACGTGGATGACGACACGATTCGCCGCGCGGTGGACGTGCTCCAGCCCGTGACCCATGCGCGTGACGTGGCCTTCATCATGAATGACCGCCCCGACCTTGCGGTAAGCTGTGGCTGCGACGGGGCGCATGTGGGCATGGACGATACCGATGTGGCCACTGCCCGGCGCATGCTGGGCGAGGAACGCCAGCTTGGCGTGTCCTGCTATGACAGCCGCGACATGGCCCTGCGCGCGGGCGAGGCCGGTGCGGATTACGTGGCGTTTGGCGCGTTCTTCCCCTCGCCATCGAAAGAAACCGAAGTGCGGGCCGATCCGGCGCTGCTCACATGGTGGAGCAGCATGATCGAACTGCCGGTGGTGGCCATTGGCGGCATCACACCTGCAAACTGCGGCACGCTGGTGCGCGCGGGGGCGGATTTCCTGTCGGTCATCAGCGCGGTGTGGTCGCACCCTGAGGGGCCGGGGGCCGGCGTAAAGGCCATGAACATGGCGATTGCCGCAGCGGAAGAATAAAAGTTTCCGGAGAAGCGTCTTTCAAAGAACTTCGAAAGACGCCGCCTTTTTAAAAAAAGGCGGCACCCAGAAACTGTTAATTAATGGCCCGTGCCTGCTGCTGGCGCAGATAGCCCGCCCATCGCCGCACGGTTGGACTACGGTCTGCCTCAAGCACAGGCACAATCGTAGCCAGATCGGGAAAATCCCGCCAGCAATACGCCAATGCCCGCAGCGCCGTGCGCCTGACCATGGCGGAGCGGTCAAGCAGGGCCGTGGCGATCAGGGCATTACGGTCAACGGGCAGCGTGACATTCCGCCGGGTCAGTTCTGGCGCGGGGCGGTTGAGGCCCAGCGATTTGTTCACCCATTCCTGCCGGATGCCCGTTTTCCATCGCGCCTGCCCCCATAACAGCACCTGTAGCGCCGTTGCCCGCACGCTGGCCTGCCGGGCCATACTGGCCAGCATGGGCAGCGCAACATCAAGCAGCGGCGTGCGCAGGAAATAGCGCAGGGTCACCGCCAGCGGGCCATCGCATGCGGTGGCAAACCGCGCGACCAGCAGCACCCGCACGGTGGGGCGGGCGAATAACTGGTCCATGCAGGCAGCCTGCGCGGGTGCCCAGCGGGTCCAGTCCTGCCAGCTTGCCCGCAGGGCCAGGCCCATGGCGACCGCAATATCGGGCGCAACCTGCGGGAACAGCCTGCCTGCACACCGTGCAGCGGCCTCGCGCACGGGGCCAGCCCAGTCATTGAGGCGCATGGCAAGGGCTGCCAGCATGAAAGGCGAGCGCGGCACGGTGGCCAGCGCGTTGAGGGCAGCCTCACGCACATGGCCATCGCGGTGCACTATGAGAACCTGCGCCAGCATGGGCATGGTGGCCAGCACGCCGCATATGCGGCGGCGATCCTTTCGGGGGTCTGTTACGGGGTAACAAAAACAGCACAACGCCTGTCCGGCCCGTACACTGGCCGTAACAACCTGCGCCGCTGGCAGGCCATCCAGCCTTGCAACACACGCCGCGACAAGGCCGGGGGGCGGCGCAATCCCTGCCAGCAGGCATTGGCCAAGCGCAACGAGGTCCGCCTCGAGCGCAGAGGGCAGGTCGTAATCCGTCAACATGGCAAGAAAAGCTCCATGACCAGGTTCAGGCACCCAAAACGGGATCAATACCTGCCGACAGGAGGCCGGTGATCTTTTTACCAGCGAGGCCGCGGGTTGCAAATCCTGATAGACTAAAAAGAATAAAAGTTTTTGGTGAAGCTTTTTTCAAAAAGCTTCGAAAAGACGCCGCCTTTTTGAAAAAAGGCGGCACCCAAAAACTTTTATTACTTTCTAGTATTTTACGATCCGGCTCCCAGCCACTGCACATCCGCAATGCGGTTCGTGCCCGCCGCCAGCATCACCAGCCGGTCAAAGCCCAGCGCAATGCCCGCGCAGGGCGGCAGGGTGCCAAGGGCTGACAGAAAGGCTTCATCCATCGGCCAGTCCAGCCCGGATTCGCCGGGGTACAGGGCTGCGCGCCGCGCCCGGTCGGCCTCAAAGCGGGCGCGCTGCTCGGCGGGGTCGGTCAGTTCCTCAAACGCATTGGCCAGTTCGATGCCCCCTGCATAAAGCTCAAAACGCAGCGCCACGCGCGGGTCGGCGGGATCGCGCCGGGCCAGCGCCGCCTGGCTTGCGGGCCAGTGGGTGAGAAAAGTGGGGCGCGTGCGGCCGATATGCGGCTCGATGCGCGCCATCATCAGGCGGAAGAACAGATCCTCCCACGTCTCGCCCCGGCGCAGGTCACAGCCTGCCGCCTCAGCCAGCGCCGGGGCGTCGCCCTCATGGGCAAGAATGTCCACCCCCGCATAGCGCGCGAAGGCTTCGGCAACCGTCAGGCGCTCGAAGGGGGCAGTCGTACTGATTTCATTTTCCCCTGCCCGCACCACCGGCGGCAGGACCGCGCGCAGCAGGGATTCGGTTTCATCCATCAGCCCTGCCAGCGTCGCACCCGGGCGGTACCATTCCAGCATGGTGAACTCATGGGCGTGCAGCCTGCTGCCCTCTTCATTGCGCCACACCCGCGCCAGTTGGTACACGGGCAGGCCGGTGGCGGCGACGATGCGCTTCATGGCGAATTCCGGGCTGGTGTGCAGCCACAACCGCTCGCGGCTGCCATCGACCCCCGCGCGCTCGGTGGCAAACACCTTGAGGTGCACTTCCTCGCCCGGAGTCGGCACGGCGTAGGGGGTCTCGACTTCCGTATAGCCACGCGCATCAAAAAACGCCCGCACCCCGCGCAGCACGAGGTTGCGGCGCAATAGCCGCGGCAGCCGGTCGGCAATGCGGGCGCAGTCGGGGCGTGGAGGCAGGGACTCGGGCATGGGGCACGCTCTTTGGTTGCAGCGGACGGATACGCGCAGTACAGCCCCCGCATGGCACTCCCGGTCAATCCCCCCCAGCCCCCGCGCACGCTGCGCAGCGTGGCCGACCTGCTTGCGGCAGGACTGATCACGCCCGCGCAGGCCCCGGCGCTGGAAAATGTGGCGCAACACTACGCCACCGCCATTCCGCCCGCCTTTGCCGACCTGATCGAGACCCCGGATGACCCGATCGGCCGCCAGGTCATTCCCGATGCGGCGGAATGCCATACCGACCCCACGGAAGACCCGGACCCGATTGGCGATGACGCACTCTCCCCCGTGCCGGGCATCGTGCATCGCTATGCCGACCGCGCGCTGCTCAAGCCGCTGCTGGTCTGCCCGCTTTACTGCCGCTTCTGCTTCCGCCGCGAGCATGTCGGCCCCGGCGGCGGCGTGCTTGATGAGGCCGCCCTTGTGCGCGCGCTCGACTGGCTGCGCACGCATACGGACATTCATGAAGTCGTGATGACCGGCGGCGACCCGCTCATGCTCTCGGCGCGGCGCATGCGCATGATCATGCAGGCCCTTGAGGGCATGACGCACATCCACACCATCCGCATCCACTCCCGCGTGCCGGTGGCCGATCCCGACCGGCTGGATGAGGCGATGGCCGCAGCCCTCGAGACCACGCGCTCGATGTGGCTGGTGCTTCATGTCAACCACGCCCGCGAACTCACGCCCGCAGCCCGCGCCGCCATCCGCCGCGTGCAGGCGCGCGCCATACCGGTGCTGGGGCAATCCGTGCTGCTGCGCGGCGTAAATGATACGCCCGAGGCGCTCGAGGCGCTTTTGCGCGCGCAGGTGGCCGCCCGCATCCGCCCCTATTACCTGCACCAGCTTGACCCTGCACCCGGCACCGCGCGCTTTCACGTGCCCATACGCGAGGGGCAGCGCCTGCTGGCCAGCCTGCGCGGGCGGGTGACGGGCATTGCCTGGCCGACCTATGTGCTCGACATTCCCGGCGGGCATGGCAAGGTGCCGATCGGGCCGGATTACCTGCGCACCGGGCCCGATGGCATGCTCCATGCACTGGCGCCTGATGGCACGCTGCACCGCCTTGCGCGCGAACGGGGCTGAAAAGAAGGGCGCGAAACCTTGCCCTTCCGCGCGCGGGGCGCTAGAAGCCGAACCGCCATACTTCCCACAACCATCACAGGGACCACCATGAAGCAGCAGGCAAACCTGATCCGTGCCGGGCAGGTCATCGAGCACGACGGCCGTCGCTGGACGGTCCTGAAGCAGCAGATCATCACGCCGGGCAAGGGTGGCGCATTCATCCAGGTGGAAATGCGCGACCTCAAGACCGGCAACAAGACCAACGAGCGCTGGCGCACCGCCGACACCGTTGAACGCCTGATGACCGAGGAGAAGGAATACACCTACTCCTACATGGACGGCGACAACATCGTGCTCATGGACCCCGAGACCTTCGAGCAGCTGCTCCTGCCGCTTGACCTGCTGGGCGATCAGGCCCCCTTCCTGCAGGACAACATGACCCTGGTACTCAACCTCGTGGAAGGCGACCCGGTTGGCGTGACGCTGCCAGCCCAGGTGACCCTTGAGGTGGTCGAGGCCGACCCTGTGGTGAAGGGCCAGACGGCAAGCTCGTCCTACAAGCCCGCCCGCCTGTCCAACGGCGTGAAAACCATGGTGCCCCCCTTCATTGAAGCCGGCGAGCGCATCGTGGTCCGCACCGAGGACAGCAGCTACGTCGAGCGCGCCAAGTCCTGACCCCACGGGGCGGCAGCCTGCCCGCATGCAGGCCGCCTCCCGTTTTTTCCTTCACCCTTCACACCCGTTCCACCGCCGAACCAGACAGGACCGATCACCGTGGCAATGCGACTCTCTCCCCATATGACGGTGATGCAGAACGCTGCCCAGAAGGCCGCACGCCGCCTTCTGCGTGACTTCAGCGAAGTCGAGCAGCTTCAGGTCAGCATCAAGGGGCCTGGCGATTTCGTCTCGCAGGCCGACCTGCGGGCCGAAACCACCATCCACGAGGAACTGGCACGCGCCCGGCCCGGCTACGCCTTCCTGATGGAGGAAAGCGGTGCCTCGGGCAGCGAAGGCTGGACATGGCGCTGGGTGATCGACCCGCTCGATGGCACCACCAACTTCCTGCACGGCGTGCCGCACTGGGCCATTTCCATCGGCCTGCAGCGCCGCCTGCCCGATGGCACGATCGAGATCGTGGCAGGGCTGGTGTACAACCCCGTAGCCAACGAGATGTTCTGGGCCGAAAAGGGCGTTGGCGCATTCCTCAACGACCGCCGCCTGCGCGTATCGGCCCGCCGGTCGATGAACGAGGCGCTGTTCGCCACCGGCATTCCGTTCGCCAAGGTCTCGGCGCGCAACCGCCTGTCGTTTGCGCGCACGCTGGGCGCGCTCATGCCGCAGGTGGCGGGCATCCGCCGATTCGGCGCCGCCGCCCTCGACCTCGCCTGGGTCGCGGCTGGCCGGTATGACGGCTACTGGGAACTGGGCATCAAGCCGTGGGACTGCGCGGCCGGCATCCTGCTCGTGCGCGAGGCCGGTGGCTACGCAACCGACCCGGCGGGCGAGGATCTCAACGATCTTGCGGCCTCCATCGATGCGGTGGTGGGCAACCCCCACATGCATGGCCCTCTGCGCGAACTCGTGGCCAGCAGCATCGACTGATGCGCGGCACGGGCCCCTGTGGCCCGTTTGCCGATTGCGCCCCCGCCTGCGGCCCGGTAGCCTGCCGGGCATAATGCAGCACACATTCCCCTCCCTTCCCCGCCGGTCCGCGCGCGTGCTGGCCGTGCTGGGTGTTGCCACCTGCGCCCTGCTGGGCAGTGCGCAGGCGCAGGTCACCACCAGCAGGAGCGCGCTCGACGCGCTTGGCGCCCCCAAGAAACGCGCCACCATGCTGCCCGATGGCGGCAGCATGAGCCTGTCGGGCGCCACCATGCCCGACACGCCGGACAGCGCCACCAGCGCGCCGCCCGCAGCCGAGCTGCCCCCCACGCCCACGGCCCGCCCACGGAAGGGTGCCAGCACCCCGCCACCCGCCACCCGTCACGCAACCGCTCCGGCCCCGGCGCCAGCACCGCAGGCCGCAAGCCCCGCGCCAGCGCCCGCCGCAGCAGCCCCGGCCGGCACGCACGCGACAACAGCGCCCCCCACCACGAGCGGGGCCACCAATGCAGTCGCCCCCGCCGCCGCCATTGCCGCCCTGCCGCCGGTAGCCGCCAGACCACCCGACAACCCGGTGCTGCACCCGCCCGAGACGCATGTGCCGCTGCACCCCTTCACGCCCCCGCCCGAGGTCAAGGCCGACCCGCAGGCACGCGGCCGGGCGGAAAAGGTTACGGGTGGCACGCGCCTGCACTTCACCACGCAGTCAGCGGACATGAATCCGCGCATGGTTACGGCCCTGCAAACATTTGCCACAATCATGCAAAAGCTGCCGGACCAGCACATCAACATCGTGGCCTATGGCGAAGGCCGCCCCGATGATCCCTCCACGCCACGGCGGGTTGCCTTGAGCCGCGGGCTTGCCGCGCGCTCGGTACTGATCCACGCGGGCGTGGCCCCCACCCGCATCTATGTGCGCGCCATCGGCCTGCCCGATGAGAACGCCCAGGGCGCGGGTGCGGATTGTGTTGACGTAACCCGTTCCGGTGTGGTGGCCTCAAACACCCCTACCGACCCACCGGCGCATTAAGGAAACCATTGCGTGACACGACCGACGACCTACCTTTTGCGGGTTCTTGTGTTTCTTCTGGCTGTCGGGGTTGTCGCAGCCCTGCTTTCCCCCACCCTCTATCAGGCGTTCTGCAACAATCCCTATCTTGATGGCCTGATCATCGGCATTCTCGTGCTCGGGGTGGCGTGGAACATCATCATGATCCTGCGCCTCATCCCCGAGGTGCGCTGGGTCAACATCCTGCGCCACCCGCGTGAGGGGCTGACCACGCCGCCGCCACCGCGCCTGCTCGCTCCCATGGCCTCGATGCTGGCCACGCACGACAAGGGCCGCAGGCTCACACTTTCCGCCCCGGTCATGCAGTCGCTGCTCGACAGCCTCTCCGCGCGCCTTGACGAAGGGCGCGAACTCTCGCGCTACCTCACCGGGCTGCTCATCTTCCTCGGCCTGCTCGGCACGTTTTATGGCCTGCTGCTGACCGTGGGCTCCATTGCCGATGTGATTGGCAACATGTCGGCTGGCAACGGCGACACCAACGCCATGTTCGACCAGCTCAAGACCGGGCTGGCAGGCCCGCTGCATGGCATGGGCACGGCGTTCTCGGGTTCGATGTTCGGGCTTGCGGGCGCGCTTGTGCTGGGCTTCCTTGATCTGACGGCAGGCCAGGCCCAGACCCGCTTCTTCAACGAGCTTGAGGAATGGCTGGCCACCATCACCCGCCTTTCGGCAGGCGGACTGCAGGTTGGCGGCAATGATGCCAGCGTGCCCGCCTATGTGCAGGCCCTGCTCGAGCACACCGCCGAGAACATGGAAAAGCTGCAGGCCCTCATGGCCCGCGGCGAGGAGACGCGCGCCCAGGAGCAGCGCCTGCTGACCGCGCTGAACGACCGCCTGGCCCAACTGGCCGACAACCGGGGCGAGGACCACCTGCAGGGCATCGAATCCCTGCTGGCCCGCCTTGTGCAGGAATCGGCGGCAGGGCGCGAGCAGATGGCAGCCGACATCCGCAACGACCTGCGCCTGCTCGCGCGCACCATTGCCGCAAGCACGCCCGGAACGGGCCACTCCGCTTCCTGACCGCAGACTAAGGCAAGGTTTATTTCATGGCGCGCCGTTCCCGTCGTTCGATCCGTTCCGAACTGAATGCCTGGCCGGGCTATGTTGATGCGCTGTCAACACTGCTCATGGTCATCATCTTCGTGCTGCTGGTGTTCGTTCTGGGGCAGGCTTTCCTGTCCGTTACACTGAACAAGCGCCAGCAGGCCCTTGACCAGCTCGAGCACGAGGTGGCCCGCCTGGCCCAGATGCTCTCGCTCGAGCACAGCCACACCACAGCGCTCCAGACCGAAATCGCCACCCTGCACAAGGAGCATGAGGCAGACATGGCCACCGCCACCTCGCTTACCGCCCAGCTCAACCAGCAGACCAGCGAGCGCGATACCGCCCAGAGCCATGCCAGCGCGCTTGATACGCAGCTTGCCCAGCTCAACGCCCAGCTCAGCGCCGTCAGCGCCGCGCTGGAGGTCAGCGAACAGGCCGTGCAGGAGCGCGACCACAAGATCGACAATCTTGGCATGCAGCTCAACGTGGCGCTGGCGCGCAAGGTGGAGCAGCTACAGCAGTACCGCTCCGAATTCTTTGGCCGCCTGCGCAGCGTGATGCAGGACCACAAGGGCGTGCAGATCGTGGGCGACCGCTTCGTGTTCCAAAGCGAGGTACTGTTCCCCGTAGGCAGTGCCGACCTCTCGCCTGAAGGCGTGGAGGAGATCAAGGTACTCGCCAAAACCCTGAAGCAGGTTGCCGCCCAGATTCCGCCCGATGTGCCCTGGATCCTGCGCGTGGATGGCCATGCCGACCGGCTGCCCATTCACACCGCCTTCCCCAGCAACTGGGAGCTGTCATCCGAGCGCGCCATTACGGTGGTTAAACTGCTGATTGCCGAGGGCATCAACCCGCACCATCTGGCCGCGACCGGCTTTTCGGACTACCAGCCGCTTGATAACGGCACCACGGCCGAGGCCTATGCGCGCAACCGCCGCATCGAGTTCCGCCTGACTGACCGCTGAGATGGGAAGAACGTGATTAAAAGTTTTTGGTGAAGCTTTTTCAAAAAGCTTCAGTAAAGAATGCCGCCTTTTTGAAAAAAGGCGGCACCCAGACACTTTTATTTTCTGGTTACGCCCATCAGGTGGGCTGGCCAAAGGCCTTCAGGCGCAGTTGCTCGGTCTGGCGGGCCGCATCGGGAATGGTGGGCTCAAGCTGCACCACATGCTGCCACGCTTTCCACGCCGCCTGCCAGTCACCGCGCTGCGCTTCCGTATCTTCAAGAATCTTCCATGCCATGACATCGCGCCCGTCATGGTGCAGGGCCACGCCCAGGTCAGCCACCGCGCCATCGGGGTTGGCGGCGGCAAGGCGGGCCTGCGCGCGGTTACGCCACAACACCTCTACATCAGGCTGGAGCAGCAGGGCATCATCCATGTCCTGCTCGGCATCGAGCGGGCGCTGGGCGTCAAGGTCATCCTGCGCGCGGCGCACCAGCAGCGTGGTGGTGGGGGCCAGATCCTTCAGGCGCAACTGCTCGATGCGCCCGAGCAGGTCACGCGCGCCGCGCGCGGTGGCCGCATGGGCCAGTTCTGTCTCCAGACTGTCCAGCGACGGCTCGGCTGCAGGGCTGCCATGCGCCCTGGCGGGCGGAGCTGCATGCCTGTCAAGCCCGTGGGCCGGAGCATCCGCCGCGCGGGCAGGCGGAGGCAAGAGGCTGGCGACAAGCATGAGTACGCACGAAAAGCCACGCATACAGGTTACTGAAAACCTGCCTGCGCGGCTTTGCGGCTGTTCAAAGATGAACCGGACGGTCAAGGCCGCCTGGCAATCAGCCCTGACGGGCCTTCATGCGCGGGTTCTTCTTGTTGATGACGTAGACCTTGCCACGGCGACGGACCACACGGCAGTCCTTGTCCCGAACCTTGGCCGATTTCAGGCTGTTTCTGATTTTCATGATCCGACCCTCGACTAGCGGCGATGTGCCGCAAAAGAGGCGCCCGAATACCCTTGCCTGCGCCAAGAGTCAACTCCGGCGGCGGATTCTGGCGCCATTTACAGCAGGGAATTCGCCTGCGGGATCGAATCTGGCACAAAAAGCGGGGCAATGGCATGGAAATCCGCCGCACGGGGCGAGCGCGGCCGCCAGGCCAGCCCAATGGTGCGCCAGGCCTGCGCGCCGCTTACGGGGCGCACGGTCAGGCGAGTCCAGTCCATCAGCGGCGACTCGACCGCCAGCTGCGGCAGCAGCGCCAGCCCCATGCCTGCCGCCACCATTTCCACCAGTGTGAACAGCGAGGTGACGGCGCATTGCGCCTCGTCCTCCGGGTGCGACCAGCCGCCCGCCTGGCGGCACATGGCCAGCGTCTGCTCACGCAGGCAGTGCCCGTCCTCGAGCAGGATCATGCGCTCATGCGCAAGGTCGGGCACCGGCACCACGTCAAGGCGGGCAAACGGGTGCGCGCGCGGCATGACCAGCATGAAGGGGTCGCGCCACAGCGGCAGGGTCTCGCTATCGGCGCAGTCGCACGGCATGGCCAGCAGCACGACGTCGAGCCGGCCCAGCGCGAGTTTTTCCATCACGTTATGGGTCAGATCCTCGCTCAGCGAGAGGTGCAGCCGCGGGTACTGCCGCGGCAGGCGGCCCACGAGGGCGGGCATGACAAACGGCCCGATGGTGGGAATGACGCCCAGCCGCAGCAGCCCGCTCATCGGCTCACGCGAGGCCACGGCCATGTCGAGCACGCCCTGCAGGGCCTCGAGCGCGTGGCGGGCCTGGCAGACCACCCTGTCACCCAGTGGGGTGAACACGACTTTCTTGCCCACCTCGCGGTCGAGCAGTTTCACATCCATCTGGCGCTCAAGGGCCAGTATACCGGCGGAAAGCGTGGACTGGGTTACAGCGCAGGCCCGGGCCGCGCGGCCGAAATGGCGCAGCTCGGCCAGCGAGACCAGATAACGGAGCTGCTGGGCGGAAGGCATCGGAATCATCGATAATGCCTATCAATGTGGATATAAATAATTCACTGGCATGATATCAGCATCCCCGCCATAGATACAGTTGCCGGGTTGCAATACCAGCCCGTTCCATATTTTAACCCGAACAGGAGATTTCCTGATGCTGACAGTCGGTGACAAGTTTCCCGCCTTCAACCTGACCGCCGTTCCCGGTGGGCCCGAAGGGCTCAAGGGCGAGTTCGTGCAGATCACGGATGCATGCAACGAAGGCAAGTGGAAGGTCGTGTTCTTCTGGCCGCTCGACTTCACCTTCGTCTGCCCGACCGAGATCGTGGCCTTCGGCAAGCTCAATGGCGAGTTCAAGGACCGTGACGCCGTGGTGTATGGCGTGTCGATCGACAGCGCCTTCGTGCACCTGAACTGGCGCCTGAACCACGAGGACCTCAAGACCCTCGAAATTCCGATGCTCGCCGACATCAAGCGCGAGCTGATCGAAAGCTGCGGCGTGATGGCCCAGCAGGCTGGCGCCGCCCTGCGCGCCACCTTCATTGTCGACCCCGAGGGCATCATCCGCCATGTCAGCGTCAATGACCTGTCGGTTGGCCGCAACCCGCAGGAGGTGCTGCGCATCCTCGACGGGCTGCAGAGCGATGAGCTGTGCCCGTGCAACTGGAACAAGGGCGACGCCTTCATCAAGGCCTGATCCCTTATCCAGTCCGGGTTTCCGCGCGGGTCATGCCCCGCGCGGCAGCCCGCGCCGCCTGCCCCGATCCCTGCCACGCGCAGGTGTGGGGACAAGCGGGGCCATGCCCCTGACACCCCCCTGACACCCGTGGAGAAAGCCCATGTCGATCGACTCCATCAAGGCCGCGCTGCCCGATTACGCCAAGGACCTCAAGCTCAACCTCAGCACGCTGGCCAATGACATCACGCTCACGCCCCAGCAGCTTGGCGGCACGTTTGTCGCCTCCGCCATTGCCACGCGCAACACGGCGCTGACCCACGCGCTTGTGGCCGAATATGGCTCGAGACTCACCCCCGAGGCGCTCGAGGCCGCACGCGCCGCGGCAGCCATCATGGGCATGAACAATGTCTATTACCGCTTCGTGCATCTTGTGGGTGGCGATTATGCCAAAATGCCCGCGCGCCTGCGCATGAACATCATCGCGCGGCCGGGCGTGGAGAAGGCGGATTTCGAGCTGTGGTCCATGGCGGTCTCGGCCATCAATGGCTGTGGCATGTGCATGGAAAGCCATGAGCAGCAGCTCCGCGCGGCGGGCATCAGCACCGAGCAGATCCAGACCGCCGTGCGCATTGCCGCAACCGTAAGCGGGCTGGCTGTTGTGCTCGAAGGCGTGGAAATTTCCGCCTGATAACAGGCCCTGCCCTGAAAAACGCCATGAATCGGAAGATCATGGCGTTTTTTTTTGCCTGCCCTGTTGCCATGACGGGGCCAGCCTGTTATTTGCCCTTTCACCGAATGGTTGCTGCCCCACGGGGTTGCAGCGGATGCGGGTGTAGCTCAGTTGGTTAGAGCGCCGGCCTGTCACGCCGGAGGTCGCGGGTTCGAGCCCCGTCACTCGCGCCACCTTATGGTGCCCTCCTTAAAATGAATACTGTCCCTATACCGTAAGGGATAAGTAGAAAAAGTTTCTGGGTGTTGTCTTTTTTCAAAAAGGCGGCGTCTTCCGAAGCTTTTATGATTTCAGGCTATTATCGGAACCCGCTTTCATCAAGGTACTGCGCCACCATGGGCCGGTATGTCACGCCGAACAGACGCAGATGCACCAGCGCGATCCATAGCCGATAGATGGCGAAGCGCACCGCATGCCCCGCCTCCAGCGGGCCACCGGCCATGTAAAACGCCGCTGGCGGCTGCGAAAACACGCCCGCTGTTGCCAGGTCCACCTCCGCATGGCCGTAATAGCAGCACGGGTCGATCAGGCCGGTTACGCGCCTGTTCGCCACCAGCACGTTCCCACTCCACAGATCGCCATGCAGCAGGGCCGGCGCGGGCTTTGCGGGCAGCAGGTCCGGCAGGCGGCGCATGAGTTTTTCAAGGCTGTGGGCCACATCTATGGGCACATGCGCCAGATGCACGCCAAGGCGGTGCCGTGCCCAGAATTCGGGCCAGTTCCCGGTCCATGCATTGGGCACGCTGACCGCGCCAAGGGCGTAATCCCCGGCCCAGCCATAACGGGTCATGCCCCCTGCGGGCCGCCCCGCATGCACCTGCGCCAGCACGCGGCCCAGATCACCCCAGCAGGTGGCCAGCATGCCCTCGGTTGGCCGGTATTCCACCACCAGCGCATCCGCATCCACCGCCAGCACGGCGGGCACGGGTGCGCCGGTCTCGCCAAGGGCACGCAGCATGGCGGCCTCAGCCAGCGGGTCGGGGCCGTTCTTGGCCACGACACTGCGCCCGTCATTCAGGTAGACCAGCAGGGTCTGGGCAATGTCACCGCCCTGTAGCGGGCGCCAGTTCCACAGTCCCGACCCCAGCAGGGTGGCGGCATGGCGGGCGAGACGGCTCATGGCCGGGCCTGCAACATCCTGACCAGCGCCTGCGCGCCCATGCTGACATCGCGCCATGTGGTCTCGAACCCGCTGGCATCACCATAATACGGATCGGCCACTGCCTCGCCGTGCCTGCCCGGCACGTGGTCGAGCAGCAGCGACAGTTCGGCCCGTGCGCCCTCGGGCCGCATGGCCCGCAGATGCGCCAGGTTGGCATGGTCGAGCGCGATGATATGGGTAAAGCGGGTAAAATCAGCAGGCCGGACCACGCGGGCGCGGTAGCGGCCCATATCGATGCCATGCCGCAGGGCGACAGCGCAGGCCCGGCGGTCGGGCGGGGAGCCGGCATGCCAGTTGCCCGTGCCCGCCGAATCAACCACGACCTCCAGCCCGGCCGCCTGCGCTGCCTGCTTCAATGCGGCCTCGGCCAGCGGCGAGCGGCAGATATTGCCCATGCACACAAACAGGACGGCAGGGCAGGTGGTCATCTAGCCCTCTTTATGTTCAGGAAATTTCTGCGCCAGAATTCCCAGCGTCTCGGCAATGAGAGCGGCTGGCGTTTCCTCAAGGTGCACCACGATGGGGTGTTCATCCGCCGTAGGCGCCTCGAGGGTGGAAAGCTGGCTGGGCAACAGGCTGGGCGGCATGTAATGCCCGCGCCTGCGCTTGAGGCGGTCGTAGAGCGTGTCCTCGGGGATTTCGAGATAGATGAACACGATATCCGACGCCCCATCCGCACGCAGCAGATCGCGGTAGGAACGCTTGAGCGCCGAGCAGGTCAGGATGCCCCCCTGCCCCGATGCCACACGCTCCAGCAGCCATTTGTGGCATTGCTCAAGCCAGGGCAGACGGTCGGCATCGGTCAGGGGAATGCCGGCGGCCATTTTTTCCACATTGGCGCGCGGATGCAGCAGGTCGCCTTCCTGGTAGGGCCAGCCCAGCACGTTGTGCAGCCCCTCGGCCAGGGTCGTTTTACCGCAGCCCGAAACACCCATGATGACAAGAACCAGCGGCCTTATGCCCTGGTCCTGCAAGGCCCGCCCGGTCATGCCACACCCAGCCGCTGCAGCCCATCGGCGGTGGCCACGATCACCTCCGACGTGCGGCCAATAAACAGCCCGGTCTCGATCACGCCCACGATCTGCTCAAGCTGGCGCTGCAGGCCAACGGAATCGGCAATCGGGCCAAAATTGCAGTCAAGAATCATGTTGCCGCCATCGGTCACGAACACATTCCCGCCCCGGTCCAGCCGCTGGCTGACCCTGGCACCAAGCGCTTCAAGCTGGCGGGCGGTGTTGGTCCAGCCAAAATTGGCTACTTCCACCGGCACCGGCACACGCGTGCCCAGACGATCGACGATCTTGCTGTCATCAACCACCACCACGAATTTGCGCGCGGCGGCCGCCACGATCTTCTCGCGGAACAGCGCGCCGCCCAGCCCCTTGATCAGGTTGAGCGTGCCGCGCTCGACCTCATCGGCGCCGTCGATGTCGATATCGATCTGCGGATGGGTGGCGAAGGTGACGAGCCTGATGCCGTGCGAGCGCGCCTGCTCGGCCGAATGCTCGGATGTGGGAATGGCGCAAAAGCGCAGGCCATCCGCCCAGCGGCGGCCCAGCTCCTCGATCATGAAGGCCGACGTGCTGCCCGAGCCAAGGCCGACCACCATGCCTTCCTTGACCATGTCAGCCGCTTCAAGTGCGGCCTGCCGCTTCAGTTCTGCCCGTGGGTCCGCGTTATGGGTGGACATGCGCTGCTTCCTCTTCCTGCGGGGCATCCCGGCCTTGGGTGCCCCGTCGTTTTTATTTGGCCCTGCACCGTATCATGCCGATACGATACGCCACGCACTTATTGCCCTGCTGCCGCCTTGTCCATAAGCCAGATGAGTTCGCCCTCGGTGGTGATGTGGCTGGCAGGCTCCGCCGGGTCACCGGCACGCACTTTTGCAAAGGCTTCGCGCTTGCCGGCACCCGCGAGCATGAACACCACATGGCGGCTGGAATGGATGGCGGGATAGGTCAGCGTGAGGCGGGTGTGGGGTGCATCATCGGGCACGCAGGTCGAGAC
>NZ_NIRT01000034.1 GCF_003207795.1 Komagataeibacter nataicola
GCAGAAGATACGGCTGGGATCGGTCAAACGGGATGAAGCGGCTCATCGCGACACTCTACAGCCTTACCCCTTCACAGGGTACCCCAACCCGACAGGCTGCTAGGGCGACAGGAGGTAAATCGACATGCCGTTCGCGCCCCTGCTTTTGCCAGACTGTGGCCCGGCGCCCGCGCAGGTCTACGTCCTTCCACTCAAGATCTAGGGCTTCTGACATTCGGCATCCGGTAGATGCCAAGAATACGATCAGAGGACGCAAATGAGGCGCGGCGCAGATAACAAGTCGCGAAACCTGCTCCGGCCGCATGAACTTTTTCGGGTTTTTCTTTACCGGAATGGGAGCAAACGATGGCCGATCACACCAGCCGTTTATCGCCCCAAATTCAAGGACAGCCTGCAACGGTGTTCTGATAGCCCGTTTTTTGGTCGATAAGGCAGCTTTATCCCCATCTCGAAGAACGGCGCGATATGCGCCAAGTAGAGATGCTTGGTTTATATCTGTCAGCCGTGTTGTTCTGAAGTGATCCAGAAGGCGTAGTAGGTATCGCTGGGTTGCCTGTGAACGAGGATGGTAATCAAGATAGGCCGTAACTGCTTCGGCAAATGTTATGACCGACCGTTTGCCATAGATTGTTTCATTCCAGAGTTCAGCTTCACGCTTGCGCCTGATTTCTTCTGCAACCCGTTTGTCAGTCGTTCCAGTGCTTTCGAATATGCTTTGTCCGGAGACAGTGCCCCGCAGGTAGAGATTTTTCGATTTCGGGATGGATACGATCTTGAGGGGCATTCTATACTTTCGATGAGCCTATGATAGTCAGACTGTGAGAAAATGTATTTCCTGCCCCAGCGTCTGTGGGTTGGACCGCCGTTATGTTCAGGGCATTCGCGGATATGGCCAAGCAAGCGGCAACGACCGATTTTTCCTTTCAGCCGCTCCAGCACATCCTGCAAAGTCATGAGATCAGGGGGGATATTACCCATTCCCCACCTCCAAAACGCGCCCGCTATCCACGAGCCTCTGCCAGACTGCTGCCTGCATCGCCACGATTTCTCCGTTGCGCCGCAGAAAAACGCGGTATCGGTTCTGTTCAATCAGTTCCACGGTTTCGGTCAGGTCGCCTGCTATGCGGATTTTGTGGGTCATACTGCCTCCCGCCGCGCGATCTCGCGCTTGATATACCATTCGGCCTTCTTCAGATCCTCCAGGGCATTGCCCTTCTCATCGGCGCGCCAGATGTATTTCAGGGCATTGCCGAGGTTGAAGGACATATGCTCAGCCACCTGTATGCATTCGATGCCGGACGGATGGGCATTGTAGTGCCGGGGGTGGTTAATGGTGCTGGTCTGCCCCAGATCGCCATGCTGGGTTGCTTGGCGCATTGGTGGATTATGGATGCTATCATACCCCTGATACCAATCATCTTCGCCTGTGGCTGCTGTATGGATATCGTCAGGCACTTCTCTCGGCGCCCCACGCTCAGCCGCCCGGCGGCCGCGCTGGTAGGGGGTGTGGCTTGGCTGTTCGGTCACAGGTATTTCTCCATCAGGGCGCGGTTCTGAACCCATCCCCGGAAATTGCGTTGGTCAGTTTCGTTGTGAAAGCCGAGCACGTAGGGCGTGGCCTGGTGCTCAAATGGACTGGCGTGGAACGGCCGTGACTTGGTCAGTCGCTCACCAAGAGCGATATCCTCACTCAGTGATGACTTGCGGCCATCGTGGGTCAGGTAGGATGTGCGGGCGCACCGGGCAGCCGATACAACCCTCAGATTGCCGGTAGGGTCCATGAGGCCCTGGTGTTCGCGCATTTCATCGGTCGATACGAACGGCAAATGCCACTGTCCCAGATCAAGGTACTGCACTGGCGCGGCCAGCATTGCTATCTTCATCGCCTTCGCCAGCGCACGGATTTCCGGCTGGGCGTCCTCATGATCGCGCAGAGCGAAGAAGTTGTCCCATTCCGTTGCCGTCACCACCACGTTGATGTGGGCGAACGGTTCGAGGATGCGGTTGACGATCTGCTTATGGGCTCCGATGTGGGCCAGAGCTTTGGCATGTTCAGTCATATCACGGAAGGCCATGCTCCAGCGATCTTTTGCGGCCTGAAGCGCCGCCCCAGTCAATTCCTGCTTGGCCTGCATTCCCGCCTGGTTGGCGCCCCAGAATGAGGGCTCAACGGGATCGCGCTCAATATCTGAGATCATTCGCAGCACAGGTATAGCCCGACTGCTGGAGGCGTTGCGCGAAAGATCCTCGCAATACATAAGCCCATCGGAAATGGCCTCATAAAACAGGCATTCTGGCTGGGTCTCGATTATGCGGTGCGTCAGTTCCTCGGCATGGATAAAGCGCGGATACCGCAGAAGCAGCGTATCGATACGTTTCCCCGCCGCGTCAACGCTGGCGAGGATTGAAGTAGCTTCAATAGTCATGAGACCCTCCAAATCCGAAACCCGGTCTCGGTTTTACGGTATGAGAACTTGCGTTCGGAGTGCCTCTCCTTCACGCGCTTGAACAGGTTCACCCATGACTTGAGATCAGTGGGTCCACAGGCGAAGCTATCACCGATGCACCGGCTCGCTACGAAGTCGCCCCGTTCGCTACGCCGGGTTTCAACTGGCGGCATGGGGATGCCTTTTTCGATTGTGGGGAGGGCTATATTCATCCCTGCGCCTCCCGCTCCGCCTTCATGGCCGCGTCCACAGCAGCGCGGAACGTCTCTCCACCGACCCCACAGCTCTCGCCGTCTGGTACTATGTGCCAGCCAGAACCATCCAGATACACGGCCTGCGTTGCGCGGTGGCGTTCGATCCAATCCAACCGCTCACTATCCTGCGTCACCTTCTCTTTAAGACGGTTTATGTATAGCCTCAATTCTTCTGGGACGCTTATAGTTAGAAAAGGGATACTGCAATCAGGGGATGCAAAACCACCTGTAAGATCGGCACATTTTGATAGGCCCTTACGCAAAGATGATATTTCTTTATCGCACTCCGCCCGCGCGCGCTGCTCTGCACGGCGTTCGGCCTCCAGGATGTGCTTGGTCGCGGCGTCCCGGTCATCCACGAATGAAAATGTGCCTTCCTCGCCAAACAGGTTAGTGAGATCAGCTATCTGTTCTTCCCGACTTCTCACGACTTCTTCCCTTCATCGTCGGTTAGGGCGCGGATGGCGACGGCACATTCATCTGCGGCAAACATACGTTCCTCAAATGCTATGACGTCCGCATCATCTTCCGCCGCGTCGCTCAGTGCGTAATAATGGCAGCTGATTGCTTGAGCGACCTTTGCCGCCCTTTCCCTCTCATCCTGCCGCATCTGCGCAAGTTCAGATGGATCGCGTGCCGGTTCGCCATAGATGTATTTTTTTGCCTTTGACTGAGGCAGTGAACAACTATGCTTTCCCCACACTTCGAATTTTTGATCCCAGAAGTGCAGTTCCCACACAACGGGTTCTTTTTTCAGAGCAAGCCAGTGATATCCAGAGTGTTCCGGCTGATCTGGCAGGCCGTTCCATGGTTTGGTTTTCTGGGTCATACGCCCGATCCTTCATTGAGGATTTCTGCGACGGTCTGAGAGAAAATAGCGTATGCTGCCATGGCAGGAGTGTCGGCTCCGGCGTCCATTAATTTTTCATATTGAGCAAAAAGTGACAGGATTTCTTTAAGCCGAGCAATCTCAACATCCCGCTCGGCAGTATATGCATTGGAATATTGCACGTATTCAGGCCATGCTTTCCAAACATTATTAAGAAATGTCCTGTTCCCATAGGTATCCCTCGTCCGCAAACCTGATACATACTCAGGTGTGGTATCATGCCCGGTCGCCTTGGAGCACATCTGTGCGTAGAATTTCTCAAAGGATTCCCGAGATGAATCTAAGTTTCCGCCCGTTACAGGCGTGCCGATGGCGCGCACAAGGTCATCACATGCAGCATAGTGGTGACGAGCAAACCGCCATTCATTTTCCGCGTTGTTCTCCGCAATTTCCTTGGCAATAACATCAGCTGCGCTGATCTGCTCTCCACTCAACGGCAACCGTACCATCACGAACTGTTCTTCGTTCTTCATAATCATCTCTTCCAAATCAACCTGCCGCGCATCAGGGATCAGTTCGTTTTCAGAACTGCACATTGTCAGCCCCCACGATCTGGTCGAACGCGGCCCACGGCTCGACCCCGTTGGCGCGGGCGATCTGGAGCCTCTCGTGCTGCTGGCTGGTGAGGGGCGCAGAATTGTGCGCCCGCATGTGGAGTTTGACCTGCTCCAGCCACGTTAGCGGCTGGGTCAGGTGTTCGGGTTCGGCTGCGTCGGATGCCTGGGTCATGCAAACTCGCCCTCACTGATGCGCTTGGCGTTGTCAGCGACGGATTTGGTCAGTGCCGAATGCGTCGCCTTATCGTGCTGCTCGACAAAACCAATCAGGCGCTTGTAACTGTCGGCTTTATTGATGTTTGCCAGGTCAGCCATATCAGAGGCGCTCTCCATCATTTTTATGACTTTCTCAGCCGCCTCTTGGGCCGCTTTGATGCGGGCAGACATCGCTTCATCATCACTCTGGCCAGAGCCTTCATTGCTTTCAGCCTTGGGCTGGGGCTTTTCCTTCTGGGCAGCCCGCAGCGGCTTGACCGTGTAGAGTTTCTTGCTGCCGCGCGTAACCTGCAGGGCCAGTGGCATATCTTTTTCAAGTCCGCTCATGTGGCTGATGCGAATGCCGCCGACCATGATGCCGCCATACTTGACGCTCGGATCACGGAACAGGGTCATGGATTTTCCAGCGTAGCTGTGACCGTCACGGCCCCAGACATTGTACATAACCCGGCGCATGGACTTGCACGGATAGTAGGGCTTGCCATTGCAGCCCTTATAAAACACGGCTACGGGCTGATCTGCATTGCCCTCGGTGACGCGCTCAACTTCAACCGTGCGCGGACCATCAAGAAGGTCATCCGCATTGAGCTGGTCAGACTTGGCAATGATCGTTTTTCCCATATCCATCATATCACGATGTCCTCTTCCATCGCCCTGCGCTCAACGTCGATGAAACGGAGCGCGGGGTCGTTCAGTGCTGTCTGGTATTCGGCCTGCTTCTCAGCTAGCCGGGTTTCGAACTGTGTGGCGGCATCAATGAGCAGCGCCTGGTATTCCGGGTCTGGAAACACACGCTTGACCATCATCTTGCCGCCACCAAAGGCCGGAAAGCTGATGAAGTCGAGCCATTCGCGGCCAGAGACCATCAGGCCGGTCTGGATCTGGCCCATGTATTCGGCCGGCACATCGCGGCTGCAGATCGTTTCAAGCTGCAGGCCATGTGCCCGCGACTTACATTCGATCAGGCCCGTGTCGCCAATCAGGCCATCCGGCGAGTAGCCGATCTTGAAGCCCCAGCGATCCTCGACCATGAAGCCGATCTCTTTGACCGGCGCGATCTGGTCGACATAGGCGATCTTGGCCTCGATCTCGTCCTCATGCCCGCGCTGCATGGCGTAGGTCTGGGGGATTTCCTCGACCACGCCAGTGATGCGCTGAGACAGAAGATCGGCGACCAGACGGCGCACGGTCTCGTTATTGGCGATCTTTCCGGTAGGCGTGACCAATTTACCGATTACGCTGGCCGTCAGCACACCACAGCGCGCCTGTAGCCACTCATCTGTTCCTTGCTCAAGATCATCATAAACCGTTAGAGCCATCACACACACACCTCAACAAAAGCCACTCTCTGACCACCAGGCAGCCACAGCGCGCTATAATCAGGGAACGGCCACGCCGGGATGGTCAGATCATCTGATGGGCGCCTGATCTTGCTCTCCCATTCGCCCCCATACTGTGCATGCAGGCTGCTCAGCATGGCCCGGCGCGCGGCGTCGAACTGGCGCGGGGTGAAGGGGGTCATGCTTCACCTCGTTTTGAAAAACGTGGAGAAAACCCGTTCATAAGCTTGCCTGTAGTTCGGTCAAGATGACACTCTATTCCAAACACGTCATGCCCAAAATTGAAGTCATCTGCCTCCAAAAGTTCGCGCAGCCGCAGTGGGTTTCCATTCGCATGAGTTGCCGTAATATCCATACGACATGACACGAGATCGAATTCGGCATCAGGGCGATATTTGTATGCGACTTCTGCTGCTCGTTCAGATATGGCCCTTATTATTCCTGCATCACTATCTGACACATCAAAACTGATATGATTACTCACAGCCCCTTCCTCCCCACATGGTTCTGCATCACACGTCGGTTGATCCGCACGCGCTGGTGTTCTGTCAGGGGGAAGGTCATGGCAGGTCTCCAGCCAGAAAGGAGTGGCTCTTGCGGGCCTTGCAGACACACTCCAGAACATCCTCAAGATCGGCTCTGATATCCGGTCGCTCTTCTCTCTCTACATCGCGTCGCAGAACGATTTCAGCGCGCGACAGGCCCTCGTAGATATTATCGAGGGGCTGTTCATACCGGCTGGTCATGCCGCGCACTCCATACGCTCGGACCGGCGCATATCGGCACGGTCAAAAGCACGACTTTCCCGCTCGTCTGCCTCGATGCGTTCAACCGTTTCCGGGAAGTCCTTGATGGACTTGTTCACCATGACGATTTCATCATCCAGCGCGCCACCATGCATACCGCCCGTCATGTCGCTCACATCGTGAAAGCGGGCATCAACACCCTTCGCCTGTTCGCGCAGAGCGATCAAAGATGACTGATACTCACACAGCCGCTGATATTCGTCCTCAGCCCATGCGGGCCAGCAGCCGCCAAGAGCGTTGTCGATATCACCCTGCGAACAACCGTCAGGAAGATTACTGCACATAATCAATTCCTCTCATTACTTGAAAAATACTCGGCCAACTCGGCCAGACTGCCGGGACCGCAATCCCGGTGGCCTGGGCGTGTCAGGGCATTGCAACGGTAGCGAATGCGTAGAACACCGTTCCCAGAAGCATGGCGCCGAGTAGAGCCATGCCTAGAAAGCGGGTTAGGTGGTTGTCGGGTAGAGGAGGCATTACCGCCTCACTACTTCGCCGTTTTTGACGGTATAGAGGACTCCTGCCTCGATGCCGTCTTCGCCCTCATAGATATTGATAAAACGAGTACGGGTGCCATCGTAATAGGCTAGAGATGCTGCACCTCCCTTGCCCAGACTGACAGAACCGTTCATCCCCGCGAATGCGATAGTAGCATTCTCTCCGGTGCATTCTGCCCGTGCGTCGTTGCCCGAGAACCCGGCCCGTGCGTCGTCGCCCGAGAACCCGGCCTGTGCGCCGTAGCCCGAGAACCCGGCCCGTGCGTCGTCGCCCGAGAACCCGGCCTGTGCGTAGTCGCCCGAGAACCCGGCCTGTGCGTAGTTGCCCGAGAACCCGGCCTGTGCGTAGTCGCCCGAGAACCCGGCCCGTGCGTAGTCGCCCGAGAACCCGGCCCGTGCGTAGTTGCCCGAGTCAACATCGACGCCTTCCGTCGCAGCAATGATCGAGCGCACATCGCTCTCAATAAAGGCGGAATCGATGTTCTTTACATCAAACGCCTTATTAGCCAGCCACCGCGCATCGCCATAGCGCTTATCAGCATACAGACCGGTCATCACGTCGCCATACGTGCCGCCCTGAGGGAACTTCTCGCGGAACCAGTCGCGCCCATCGGAGCAAGCGCCCCATTCGCGGATTTTGAGGAGGGTAATCTGTGCGGGGTTGTTTTCGGGAGCAGTCTGCTGCTCAGGCTGTGTGTTCATGTTCGTTTCCATTATTACTGCATCCCCAGACGATGAGCCAGGCGCGTCATGCCTTTTGGCGTGACGAATACCTGCTGTGTGCTGACTTCTTCGCCTGCGCTGTTGGTATAGGTGGTGTATTTCATCTCGACGTAACCGGCATCGACTGCGCCGGAATATGCCTTCCAGCGCCCGGCCTGATCGCGGAATGTCCACTTGATTTCGCGCAGAAACTCGATGCCGCGCTTGGAGCCGATCTGGAGTTCCTTACCGACTTCGCGCAGGTTTGTGCGGCCCTTGCTGTTGGCGAGGCGTTCGAATACTTCCAGCTTCGGCGCTGCCTCTGCCTTCTCGGCTTCGAGAGCAATCACCTTTTCCGTGTAGGTCAGGAGCGTGCTACGCAGGAAGGCGGGATCGTTCAGGTCAATGGAAAGGGGGTGCTCAATATGCACACCCTTCGTCACCATCGCATCAAACGCGCGGATGACTTTCAGGTGGAACGCGGGACTGATCCACATCGCGTAGGCGTAGACCAGTTCTTTCACGGCATAGGTGCCACCATAACGACCAGCCTTAGAGGAGACTGGCTCACATTCTAATTCCCCATTTTTGAGGAGTTCCTGAATAAGGCCCTCTGTGGAGGCATTCCGAGTAAAGTGCTCTACCTGCGTAGATTTATAGTCATGGCCAGCGGCGACGGCTGCCTTATGACAATCATTCAGGCAATAGCGCCCGTCTGCATCCTGTCGAATTTCTGTAGAGAGAATTGTGAGCTTGGTCACTTCCCATCTCCGTGTTGGTGATGGGTATATGTTTGTCAGACAAACGAGATGGACGCAACAGGAAAGTTCGCCACACAGACAAAATATCACCCATGCAAAAACCTCCTTCGCGAATCCGTCGGAACATAATATGAACACAATTGAAAGGATTCGCCATGGCCGCCGAAACTGTCCTGATCCAGACCTATAGCCGCCAGCAGATGCCTTGGGGCGAATGCGTATGGCCAGACTAAATCCGCGTGTGCAGGTCGAGGCAAGAGGGCATGATGCGATTTTATCAGGTGAAGGCTGGGCTCACCGACGCGATAGGTGCGCACGTGTTTTGCGCTTGGGTAGGCGACGACGGCCAGAACTACGCACAGACACTGGGAGAAGTAGGCGAGCGGACTGCGGTGAACGCTAGATAAAGAAAACCCCGCCGGAGCGGGGTTGGGATCAGGTGCGCTTATTCGCCCAGCGCTTGATCCTCGTTTTGGTAAAGGGTGCCAAAACAATCAGTCCGATGATTGGGATGGCAAGATAGGCGATCTCAAAATCAGTCATCTCTCAGTGCCTCCAGAACAGACCGTGCAGCCTGATTGATCCTATACGAAAGCAGGGTCCATAAGCCAGCCCCGGATACGAGCGTCAAAAACGGCAGCTTTTTACTATGGTCGTAATAGTGACTTATCGCTGGGACAACATAGCCCGTGACCGCGATAGAAACAGCAATGCCGTTCAGCCAGTTTGCCAACAGCTTCGTTTGTTCATTATGAACGAGATTAGACACAGGTATTTTCCATTATTATCGCATAACCCATATCTAAATTCCGTATGCCTTCTTAGCCTTTTGTTCTGCTATCGTTCCGTGAGAACGAAAGGGAAACAATGAGCGGGAACGCGGCAAAAGACCTACGGGCGATGGGGGATGGGCTAGGCTGCATTGGTGTCGATTCTGGCCTTGAGAAGCGCCATCAGGCCGAGGCGCTCTTCGTCGCTCATAGCGCGCCAGATCTTCAGGAGGAGAACCTCACGTTCGTCATGCGCGGCGTTCTCGGAGCCTTGACTAGACGCGCCAGAAAGGCCCGTAAGGTAGTCCAAGGAAACATTGTAATATTGAGATAAAGCAACAGCCGCGTCTAAGCTGATGCCTGTGTGCTGGGACTCTGCCCCAGCCAAATGACTACGGGATACACCAGCAGCATCCGAAACCTCAGCCTGCGTTAGCTTCCGGCCAAGCTCAAGGGCACGCTTCTGGCGCACCTCACCCAGTCTCGCAGCGAATAGTTTCCTGTCCATCATACGCGGGATTATGCCTCCTTTCTGGAAATGGCGTGCCTGTCAGGCAAACAATATGCTTGCCTGACCGAGTGTTTGTGTGGCAAACACACAATATGACACCGAAAGAACTTCTGCGCCGCGTGGGCGGCCCGTCTGTGCTGGCAAGAGCATTACGCCTTCGCCACTCGACGCCTATTCTTTGGAGAGAAATACCGCCTCATCACTGCCCGACGATTGAGGCGCTATTCAGCATCCCCCGCGAAGAACTGCGCCCGGACCTGTTCCGAGGCGTGACGGTCGTGCGCCCCGAAGGGGAGGGCGCGCGGTGACTGCCCAAATCATCCCTTTCAAAATTGAGCGGCAGCAGGATGGCGAGTTGCGGATTTCAGATGAAGAACTTGCCAACAAGCTCGGCTATGAGGATATCCGCGTATTCCGACGCCTGATCAAAAAACATGAAGATAACATCTCTCAACTTGGCGATGTGTTTTCAAAACTCATCGCTCCGGAAGGCGGCGGCAGGGCGGCTCGGGTCTATCATCTGACCGAACAGCAGGCCGTATTTATGGTCAGCAGGTCTGATAAGCCCGCGGCAACCATGATCATGATTGGTGTTTCTCGCGCATTCGTTGATATGCGCCGCAAGACCCAGCGTGAAATGCCGCTCCCTGAGTTCTTCCGCCTGTCTCTGATCAACGATCAGGTTCGACAGTGGCAGCGTGAATACCCGGATGGGTTCTTTATTGACCTACATCGGGTTCTTGGTCTGACGCGCCCCGCGATTGGCAACCACTCCAACTGCTCGCACTTCATCAATCGCTACATCTATAAGTTCCTGTTTGGGGAACTTGGGCTGACAGCGATCCGCGACGCCAATCCAGCAGATGAAGAGCACGTTCGTGCCCACAAACATCATCAGGTTCTCAAGGCAAAGCATATGCCTGTGCTGCGTCAGCATATCGAAAAAGTGGCGACCATTCTGTCGTGCGCCATTTCCCTTCGCCAGTTTGATGACCTGTTCAATCGGCGTTTTCCTTCCGTCAATACTCAGATCGGCTTCATGTTCGGCGAAATGCCGGTGATGGCTGGTCGCCCCCTTCAGGAGGCCCGCTCATGAGCAAAACCTTCCCCCTCTCAACAGCCCTCTGCCGCCTCGGTCTCGCAGGCTGCCCGCAGGAAGCGCGGGCACTCGTTCATTACGGTCTGGTCCGCGTTGATGGCGACTGCGCCAAAGGCGGCGAATTTGTTGGCTATGGCGTGACCCTCTCCCTGCGTGGCGTTGGCGAACGTGTGGTCAGTCGGCAGACGATGGGGGTGCAGTGATGGCCGGTCATTTCTCCCAGACGATCATCCTTGGCAATGTGGGCAAGGATCCTGAAATACGGACCACACAAGGCGGCCAGAAGGTCGCCAGCTTCACGCTCGCCACGTCTGAAACATGGAAAGACAGGCAGTCAGGCGAAAAGCGCGAAAAGACCGAATGGCATCGCGTGGTCTGCTGGAATGAAGGGCTGACCAGCGTGATCGAACGGTTTGTCCGCAAGGGGTCCAAGGTGCAGGTCATCGGCCAGAACCAGACCCGGAAGTGGACCGACCAGAGCGGGCAGGATCGCTATACGACAGAAGTCGTGATCCAGAAGTTTGGCGGGAATCTGGTTCTGTGTGGTGAGCGTACCAACGATGGTGGTTCACCCCCTCAGCAGTCCCAGCCTCGCCAGCAGGGCGGCCAGCAGCGTTCGGGTTGGTGGGATGCGCCTGATGATGAAACCATTCCATTTTAGCGGGAGATAAGAGCATGAATAATGTCTCCAAAACCTGCTTTAAATGCCAGCAGGAAAAACCATTAAGTGAGTTTTACGTCCACAGGCAGATGCTGGATGGCCATCTGAATAAGTGCAAATCATGCGCAAAATCAGACACAAGAAAAAATAGATCTGCAAATAAAGAGTATTATTTGCATTATGATCGTTTACGCGCCGGTCAACCTGACCGAATAGCCGCGCGACGCGCTTATGCGCAATCAGAGGCGGGAAAGGAAAAATTAAAAAAGGGGAGAGATGCATGGCAAAAAAACATCCCATCCAACGTCGAGCCCATAACGCAGTAAGCAATGCAATACGGGATGGGCGACTAATTCGAAAACCTTGTGAGGCGTGCGGGGGTGCAAATACTCAGGCCCACCATGATGATTACACAAAGCCATTAGACGTAAAATGGCTTTGTGTTCCCTGTCATGCCGCTCTTCACAAAGATGAACGAAATCTCATGGGAGCAGCCTCTCGGCGTCATTTGGTGAGTTTCTGATGCATCACCGCCCCGCCAGTTCCGTGGCCACCATGGCCGCCAGATGCTGCCGGACCTCGACTGGCGCGTCGGGATGGGTTGCCGCCCATACCCGCGCCATCAGGACCAGTATCTGCGGAATTGACAGGGTGCGGTCTCCTTCTTTCATCCCATCCGCCAATTCGATTGGTGGTTTCTCCAGCAAGGTTTTCTCCGGTTCCGTTCGTTGCTGTTCGGAATGTGGAGCAAACCTTGTCCAAAAAATTGGAAATCAATTCCGCCAGTTTGGAAAAACGCGAAATGCTTACTGCTGAGACAGTGACGCAGAATGCCCAGACAATGGCTCGAACCCTTTCAGAGACGTTCGGGCGCGGGCTCGGCGTCAAGGAAATCATTCACCGTATTGCTCGACTGCTGCGGGTCACCGACCGGCAGGCGAAGGGCCTTTACTACGGAGAATGGGAGCGCATCCCGGCGCATATCTATCTGCGCCTGGTTGATGCCTATCGCAAACATCTGGCGCGCGCAGAGCGGCAGGCCGAGCATCAGGCCGCCATCTACCGTGCCCTCAGTCAAGAATGGAACGACACATGGGGAGATACATCCTCCTGCGGCGCGCTGCCATCACCCGATGGCGGGCAAGCCGAGCACTCCGGCGCGCAATCTCCCTGCGGCGCTGGGCCGAATACCTGAGCGAACGAGCCGACCGACTGGAACGCCGGGCCGATGAACTGAAACGGGAGGCCGGAGAGTGACACACCTCATAACCGGTCGCCCGATTACAGAAATGCAATCAGTTCTTGCAGATGCAGTAGAGCTGGCGGGTGGGCAGCATGCGTGGAGCCGAAAAACCGGGATTCCTCAGTCTGTCGTGTCACTCACGCTTAGCGGCCGGCGCGACGTATCTGAAAATATTGTCAACGCCCTGGGCTATGTGACCCAGACTGTTTGTCTGCCGATGAGGGGGCAAAATCATGTCTGACCGCACATGGATCCGTGTATCCGGCGTCGACCAGAACGGCACGTATTTCGTGGGGATCTACAACGTCCGGTCCGAGCGTGAGGCGCAGGACTGGCTGTGGCTGGAAAATTGGAAGTGGATCAGGGTTCGGCTGACAGGGCTGCGTTATGAAGCTCTGGGTCCGGGTGACCGGGCATGCCCGTTCCCGGCGCGGGAGATGGCCGCATGATAACCTTCACCATTCCCAAGCCCTTTCCATTGCTTAACCACAGCATCGGCCAGAGCCGTTTTGCGCTTACTGGAATGCGCCGAAAGATGGCGCGGGCAGTCGCGGACGCGGCGCTTCATCTGCGGCCCTCTGATCCGTTCCAGAAGGCACATGTGCTGATCGAGCGCTACTCGGCCGGCACGCCGGATACAGACGGCCTGTACGGCGGCGCGAAGTTCCTGGTGGATGCCCTGACGACGCCGCGCCTCCTAAACGTCCGCACGCCGGGCGCCCGACAGCGCGTGAAGAACAAGCGCGGTCTGGGCTTCGTTGTGGATGATGCCCCCAAGCACATGACCCTCGAGGTCCGATCCGTGAAATGCCGCCTGTGTGAACAGCGGACTGTTGTTACGATTACTGAGGTGGTGGCATGACCAAGAAATACGAATACGACGAGAACTTTGTGTTTTACACAAAAGCCAGAAATCTCGCGATCTTGTCCGAAATGTCCAAGGCCCTCGACCGAGAGTGTCGCGGGTCGTCTATCATGACCATCAATACCCTGTCATATCGTGGATTCAATGTGGCACTCCACAAGGCTGGTGGCATCGTAATGATGGCGCAATGCCGTTATGGCTCAGTAATAATCCACGATCCTGATGGAAAAATCAGCAGGCCGTCCCGGCTGACATTCCCGAAGGGCTTCCTGAAAAAGTGTCGTCGCCCAAGGCTTTTGGAGCGAATGGATGAAAATTGCCAGCCGTATGAATGCGAGGCGAGCGTTCCGGACTTCATGGTGCCTGACATGGTGAGCGCCATTTATTGCGGCGCGTTTATCAATGGGAATGGCAACCTTCCTGAGGACGACAAGAACACGGGCATTTGGTCGTGCAGGGCGGAGTGGGGCGAGGGAGATGATGACTGGTCTCTGTTCATCGGCCCCCTGTCGATCGACCCGGCCCGTGTTGCGGCAATAATCCAGAAAGCGCCGGAAGAAGATACAACGACCATTTTGTCCGATCCTGCCATACGAACGGTTTCTCGCGTAATAACGGCACATGCCAGAGAGAGTGACCCCACCGCCGTTGGCGTCTGGTATTCGCGGACGTTTGGATCTGGTGCCGGTTCGGTAGTTGTTCACCGGAACATTCTCGATCCGAACATCATCATTACTACTTCAGTGGCCGTGGCTCTTGCCGGTCAGGTTGTTGATGACGCACGCATGCCCGGCTGGTTGGCCGATATGTCGGAAGAGGTGGTAGCATGACAACAACAAAAATCTCCACCCGCCTGCGTAAGGCATGGCGCGTTACGGTTGATGACTATGATGGTGAAGAGCTTTACTTCGCCCATACCGCCGGTCAGGCCCGCATGATGTGCTGGCGTCACATGGATTGCGCGCGCGGCAGGATCGTTGAAATCCATGCGCGTCGGTGGCGCGAGAAGGACCAGGTATTGCCGGGTCGTGATCCTATCGCCGACACCCTTTCCAAAGAGGAAATGGAGTGTCTTCTACACGCGTTTGGCCTGAATGAATACGAGCCGTGGAAAGCTGGTTATCGCGGTCATTTCTTCACGTCATCGAAAAACAAGACGATGCTGGGGCTTGTCGACAAGGGTTTGATGCATCCGGGGAAAGCCCCCTGCTGGAAAGACACGAATGTGTATTTCCATCTGACGAAATTAGGGCAGCACGCCGCGCTTTCGCTCACTCCTCTGTATGGCGCGAGGTAACAGAATGACCGATCTACCAGAACCCCTCACGCCCGAATACTGCGATCTGCGCGGATACGATTTCATGCCTCTGTTCGGGCATCGGCTGTTCTCGAGCGAGTTCTATACCGAGGCATCTGATGCAGAGTTTCGTGCAGGCATGCGCCTGTGGTGGGCTGCATGGAACCAGCTTCCGGCCGGTAGCCTCCCGAACAGTGACCGTGCCCTTGCCACGCTGGCGGACTTTGGGCGCGATGTTAAGGCATGGCAGGCCGTGAAGGAACGCGCCCTGCACGGTTTCATCCTGTGCAGTGATGGGCGCCTCTATCACCCGATGCTGTGTCAGGAGGCGCTTGATGCTTACGAAGAGCGTCTGCGCAAAAGCAAAAAGCGCTTGAAAGATAAGGAACGTTTGCAAGCATGGCGTGAAATGCGCCGGAAACAGAACGGAGACGCACATCAATCTGAAGAACAGTCAAACGATGAAATGGAAGTGAAACGCGTTTCATCTGAGTTTCAGGGGCATATCAGAAACGCATGTGTCGCAGAAAACGCGCGGGGTGACAGGGACAGGGACAGTTATATATCACCCTCACTACGTTCGGGCTCTTCCTCATCGCCGAGCGCTGAGGCTGTCGGTTCTCGCGCTGCGGAGTTCGATGAGTTCTGGGCAGCCTATCCCCGCAAGGTGGATAAGGGCTCAGCCATGAAGGCGCACACCAAGGCCCGGACGAAAACCCCGCAATCGGAAATCATGCTCGGGCTGTCGCGGCATGTCGCAGCATGGCCGGACCGAAAATCCGACCACGGCTTCGATCTGATCCCGTATCCGGCTTCGTGGCTGAACGCGATGGGATGGGCCGGTGATCCCGAAGCATCTGCCGCGGCTCGCAAGCATGCCAATCCTCACCGCGTTACCCGCAACACCCAAGGCGCCCCCTCCATCTGGGACGCCGTGCTCGACCATCCGGGAGTTTGACCATGAACCACGTTTCGAAAATCCGGCCCGGTGTTGTCGTGGCCTACCGTCCGGCTGAACCGGCCATTGCAGCGTTGATCGATGCCCGACGTGGCGGCATGGCGATCCTGCCGCGGGATGTGACGCCTGACGTTGCCAGTCAGGCACGAGCACAGCTTGCGGCTGCGCGTCTGGCCATGCAGCCCTCTACCCCGCAGATGGTCATGGCGTGGTTGAAGAAGCTGGCCGGGATGGTTTCCAATCCCCCAGCCGACGAAGGCGCCATTCGCGCATCGGTCGAGGCCATCGTGGAAGTTTGCGGCGATCTTCCCGCTGGGGTCTGGTCAGTCTCATCGCGCCAGGCATGGTGCCGTCAGGCCGCGATCAATGGCCGACTGCCGGGCACGTTCTGGCCCCGGCCGGCGGAACTTTACGCGCTACTCCGGACAATTGCTGACCGGATTGCCCATGAGGTCGAGGGCTGCAAGGCAATTTTGGCCGTTGCTGACCGCGCGCCCGATGTGCCGCGCAGCAAGCCGACGTTGGCCGAACGTGCCGCCGTTGCTGCGAAGGTGGCCGAGCTGCAGCGTGAACGGGCCGAGCGTGAAGCGGCAGAAGCCCGCATCAGCCGCTTTGGTGGCTACATGCCCGGTGGAGATGCAACCCTGCGCGGCTGGCCGTTAGTGCGGGCACTTGAAGCTGAATTGCCGCGCATGACTGGCGATCTGCGCGCCGTGACGATCGAGCGGATTGCCGATCTGCGCCGGGCATTTCAGGCTGCAGACAACCTGCTAGCAGAGGCAAAAAATGCCTGAAAACCGCGAAGAAAAAGGTACCAATGCCGACTCGGCGGTGGTACTATCCGGCATGGAAAGCCCGTCCGAAATCTGGCCGCACCGATGCGGCGCTGACTACGTGGCCAATCTCGCGCCGCCAATCGACTGGAACGCAGCGGCGGCGAGATGCAGGGCGCGGTTCGAGCGGGATATGGCCATGAGAGCGTCGAGGTTGCGTCAGGAGGGCGGTGTAAACTTCTCAGAGGGAGATTGACCGTGGGTGATGGGAAAGGCGCTGTGTGGGCGAATATGGAGGGTTGGTTCGGATGAGTGAATGGCAGGCCATCGCGTCAATAGGCGAGAATGTGTCCGGGGCCATCGCTGCGGTGGGGTCGTTTTGGGCGTTCGCGTGGATGATGGTGAGGCTAAGCCGGTGATCCTCTCCGCCGCAGCCCTGATCCCGTTCGGTTGGTCGCGGCAGTGTCGGCATGAGTGGCAGGTCATCGCCACAGAATGGTCGGTGGTGAACGGGCCCCTACCCGTCGCGACAAAGGGCGTAAAACGTTGCACGAAATGCGGGAAGATGAAGAGGGTGAAGTTATGATCCGCTTCCTGAAACGCCACGTGTGGCCTTGGTCGGAGATTGAGGGGATGAAGCGCGCTCAAGGTCAGATGATGAGTAATTTTGCGTGCGTGTTTGCGAAGTGGCAGCAGGATGAATGTCGCGCTTCGTGCCTTGAAGGGGACATTCGTGCGCTGAATAGACGTCTCGCCAAATACGAACGGGCACGCGATGAGGGTGGCAGGTTTGTTCGTAATGTCTGACCGCATAGATCAGGCGATAGCGATGAACCTGACTGTGGCCAGACATATAGGCGCAATTTCCACTCGGCTCGCGCCTGATGAGTCCGTTTCGTGGGATGCTGTGGCCGAATACATTGCACACGAAGAGGAATGTACCGTCGATGAGGCGTTCGATATGATGGAACAGGCCAGGCGTGATGGCATGTTCTCAGGCGGTTGCCAGCAATGAAAATCCGCCTCCACCGCAAACTGCAACGCGAAATGGCCGACAGAGGATGGTCAGCCATCGCAATCACCGGCAGCGGCCACATCAGGTGGCAACACAGTAATGGAGCCCTGTATTTCTCAAGCGCCACGCCAAGTGACTGGCGGGCGGCGCGGAAAATGCGGGCGGATATGAGGAGACTTGAGCAGTGAGTGAAGCCGTGAATTCAAAAAAACACGTGAAGGTTCCATATGAAGGCGAAGAAAAAGTGATGTATTTCATCAGGCGCAATGGGGAATTGTATTTCAATGAAATGCTAATCGGTTCCGACAAAAGCGCGGAAAATCTTGTAAATACGGCCCGTCTTTTGGCCAAAAACATTGAGCCAACAGCACGGCGCATTGCCGAACTCGAAACGAAGTAATTGGGAGGGGCAAATGGCGCAGACCATAGAACTTGACCGGGTAGCCCAGATCCTGAAATCCGACCGGCGATACAATCGCCTGCGCCGCGAGATTGAAGCCGGAACCGCAGATGACCCCGGTGCAGATGGTCCTGCTGCTGCGGCCCGCAAAATCGTGCAGGATGCTATCGCTATCGCAGGCTCTGGCGGCAAGACGCGGCCCGTGCGTCGCGTGGCTGATGAATGCGCGCTGGATCGGTTCTATCATCGCGCGAATAGCAGCCTGACGGCTCAGCAATACGGGGCCGGACTCAAGTTTCGCCGGGCATGGTTGTGCTCGGCCCGCCGGGCGCGCGTAACGCAGACCTACGACACACAGGAAATCGAGCGTGGCGATCTGGTGGCATCCGAGGTGTCGCTTGATGCCCGCGAGGTTGTCACGGCGGCGCTTGAAGTTCTGTCCTCACACCAGCGACGCGCGGTCGTGGCTGTTTGTGGGGAGGATCAGGTTGTGGGACTGCGTGGAAAGACGCTTTGTTCAGGTCTTGAGCGCCTGCACGAACTGTGGAAAAAATAGTTCTTGTACTTTGTCGAGTTTTGCGTAATATCAGCGTCAGTGTGGATATTTGCGCCACGAAAGACGATCACGAGCCGCCCCGTTGAGGGCGGTTTTTTATTTCGGGCGCAACCCACGCAGTTCGGGCGGCTGACAACCTTACGGCTCTGGCACGGAGTTGATAGCCCCGACCTCCCTAACCGATTGGTGCCCGTTCATTTCATTCCCAATCGGCATGGGTAAATCCCGTTGGCCCGCAAGAGACGGGGGATAAGGCGGGGAGTGCATCAAACATCATTGCCTGGAGGATCGTATGGCTGGGCGAAAGGGTCTGGCTAAAGCTGAGAAGCGAACGAGCCGAACACGTCCTACGCGCGATGCACGTGAGGTTTTTCTTGAGCATCTGCGCAAAACATCAAATGTATCAGAATCTGCTCGTGTCGCTGTGGTTGGGCGAACGACCGTTCATGAATGGCGGGATCAAGACCCTGCGTTCGCCGCTGCATGGGACGATGCGATCGATGAGGCGACAGATGCCCTTGAAGCAGAAGCACGCCGTCGCGCCGTCGATGGCCACGAAGAATACGTGATTTCCATGGGGCAGATAGTGCGCGACCCAGAAACTGGGGAGCCGCTCAAACAGAAGAAATACAGCGATGCGTTGACGACGCTTCTGCTCAAGGCGCACCGACCAGAGAAATTCCGTGAACGCTACGACGTGCAGCAGAGCGGCCACATCACCATGAACATCACACCGGATGATGACGCGCTGTAATGGTCGCCAAGCTGAACCCGGCCCAGCAGGAGGCGAACCGACTTCTGGGCAGTCCGGCCACGCATATCCTGCTGCGCGGCGGCTCGCGGTCGGGGAAAACCTTTCTCCTGATCCGCGCTCTGGTCATTCGCGCAGGTAAGGCTCCGGGCACGCGACATGGCATTTTCCGCCACCGCTTTAATGCGCTGAAACACTCCATCATCGGGGATACGTTCCCCAAGGTGATGCGCCTCTGTTTCCCCGACGTGCCCTACAGCCTGAACCGCACGGACTGGTTCGTGACCCTGCCGAACGGGTCTGAAATCCTGTTTCACGGCCTCGATAGTTCCGACCGCACCGAGAAGATCCTCGGCCTCGAGTTCGCCACGGTCTACCTGAACGAAGCCAGCCAGATCGGATACGGCGCGCGCAACATGCTGCTGACACGTCTGGCGCAGAAATCGTCGTTGAACGTCAAGGAATATATCGACGCCAACCCGCCCACGACCTCGCACTGGCTCTACAGCCTGTTTGAGCGGAAGGTTGAGCCGAAATCCGGTGAGCCTCTACCCGATCCGGCCGACTATGCGACCATGCAGATCAACCCGGACAGCAACCGGGACAATCTCTCGCCAGAATACCTGAAGCAACTGGAGAGCCTGCCTGAGAAAGAACGGCAACGCTTCCTGTTCGGCAATTACCAGACTGCAATCGAGGGCGCTCTGTGGACGCTGGACCGCATCCGGCGCGAGGCCGCGATAACGGATGCAAACCGTGCCGCCGTGCTGGCGCGCATGCGGCGCATTGTCGTGGCGGTCGATCCTTCGGGTTGTTCGGGCCCAGAGGATTACCGATCGGATGAGATTGGCATCAGCGTCGCGGGTATCGATGCGGATGGGGTTGGTCATGTTCTGGCTGACCTGTCCTGCCGCGCCGGGCCTGCGGGCTGGGCCAAGATTGCGCTTGATGCACTGGACCTGTGGCGGGCTGACCGCATCGTGGCTGAGAAGAACTTCGGCGGCGCGATGGTGGAAAGCACGATCAGGGCGTCCCGCGCCACGGCGCCGGTCACGCTGGTTACGGCTTCGCGTGGCAAGTTCGCTCGGGCTGAGCCGGTGGCGGCGCTCTATGAGCAGGGGAAGGTCGTGCATCACGGCAGATTCCCCGATCTGGAGGATCAACTCTGTCAGTTCTCGGCTGGCGGCTTTGAAGGGGCACGTTCACCCGACCGGGCCGATGCGCTGGTGTGGGGACTAACTGACCTCATGCTCGGGCCGCCACCTGCTGCACCGGCACGCCTGACACCAACACGTTTCAATCTGGGCCGATAGCGGCCACGGGGCCGCATGGACTGGCAACAGCTAAAGAAAACCTATCCGCAGGACAACGATCTGCCCGCGCGCGCAAATCGTCTATCCGCACTGATGCGGGTGCGGGACTGCACGCAATACGACGCGATCCCGAACCCGTTCAGCAGCGAATACAACGGGGCAGGGGAATACATCCCGCTTGCCCAGCGCAGGCCGTCCGTGCGCACCAATATGTGCGCGACGGTGGTGGATGAGAGCGCGTCGCTGGTGTTCGGAGAGTGCCACTGGCCGTCCCTGACTGCGGAAAGTGACGATGTAGCTCAGGTCATGGCGGCCCTTGATCGGGAATGCGCCCTGCCTGCGGTGATGCTTGAGGCGGTCATTGCCGGTTCTGTTGGCTCGTCCGCCCTGCTGGTTGAGGTCGTGGAGCGTGCGCCGTGTGTTTCGATGCACGACACCCGATATCTGACGCCAAAATGGGACGCGGCTGGCGATCTCGCCACCGTGACTGAGCAATACAAGGTCAAGGGCGCAGACCTGTCAGCGCAGGGCTGGCCGATTTCTGCCGACGATGCCCCGGCTATTTTCTGATGGCGCCGTGAGTGGGATCGGCAGGAGTGCCGGGTCTACGTGCCGCGTCTCGTTTCGGACGGAATACCAGACCGTGTTGATGCGGCCCGAACCACCCAGCACGGGCTGAGCTTCGTTCCGTGGATCTGGATGGCCAATCTGGCGCAGCCGGGCGTTGTGGATGGCCCGTGCACCTTCGAGCGTGCCATCGATACGGTCATCGAGTGCGATTACCTGCTGTCGCAGTCAGGTCGGGGCCTGAAATACAGTGCCGACCCGAAGCTCGTCATCAAGGCCGGTGCGGCTGATCCGGCTGGCGCGGCGGATGATGGCGGCCTTACCGGCGGCGCGGCATCTGCCCTGACGCTTCCGCTCGATGGCGATGCCAAGATGCTGGAAATCAATGGCGATGCGTCAGGGGCCATGCTGGCGCACTACAAGGAACTGCGCGCCATCGTGATGGAGCAGATCCACGGCAACCGGGCCAGCGCGGACAAGATCAGCGCCGCGCAGTCTGGCAGGGCCATGGAGATGATGTGCCAGTCGTTGGTGTGGCTGGCTGATCGCCTGCGCCTGTCCTACGGCGAATACGGGCTGCTGTCGCTGTATCGCATGATCTGCCGGTTTTCCAGCGTAGTGGCTGGCGGCATCAAGATCGGCGGCGAGGATCATGTGGGGCTGGAGCCGGACGGCCTGGCGCTTCAGTGGCCGCCTTACTTCCCGAGCACAGACCCCGAACTGCTCCAGTTGGCGCAGGGTCTGGCGACGGCCGTAGCGTCGGGCTTCATGTCCAGCGAGACCGCCTGCAGCATCTACGCCGCCAAGGTTGGCACGGCCAGCCCGCAGGAGGAATGGAACCGGGTTCTGGATGAGTTGTCCGACCCTGTTCTGATCGCCAAGCGGCAGGGCGCCGCGAATGCTGCCAAGGCCGACCGGCAGGCCGCCGGTTCCGGCCGCACAGAGACACGACAGGCTACGGCCTGACGTTACCCGGCTGATGTCGGACCATTCACAAAACAGAGGGTCAGATGACCACAGAACCCAACGACCCCGGCAGGGACCAAAATCTGCTGGGGCTCCAGCGCGAACTCGCAACCGCGCGCTCCGAACTGGAAGCGCTGCGCAAGGACCGCGATGCAGTGATCCGTGATCGCGACGACGCGATCAAATCGCGCGACGGCCTCAAGGCGCAGTTCGACAAGCAGAAGGCCGATAACGTGAAGGCTCTGGCCGATGCTAACGCTGCTGTTGAGCAGGCCAAGGCTGATGCCGAAGCCGCAACCAAAGGCGCGACGGAAAAGGCCAACGCCGCCGTCATCCGCGCCGAGGCCAAGGCCGCCGCCGTCCGTCTGGGTGCGGTCAATCCCGAGGATGTGGTCAAGCTGATCGACCTCGGCACCGTCAAGATGGGCGAGGACGGGAAGATCGACGGCCTCGATGCGGTGATGGAAGCCGCCAAGGAAAGCCGTGGCTATCTGTTCTCCGAGCCGACCAAGCCCGGCACCGAGACGGGAACGACCAAGACCACGCCCGCGCCCAAGGCTGGCGAGCCGAAGGATAAATCCGCGATGGAAATGACGGATGCGGAATACGCGGCCTTGAAGGCCACCATTTCCTAAACACCCTCGCCGCCGCGATAGTAGTAATTGCCACTCCGTTATCGACACCAAGTTGATGCGGGCGTGGCGCAATACAGAGAGCCAACATGCCAATTTCCGATTTTCCCGCCGTTCTGCAGCCGATTGTGCAGAAGGGCATGCTCCAGCGTGAGTTCCAGAACGGCCTGAAGTCCATGTTGGCTTTCCGCGCCATTGCTGACCGTGAGCCGTTCCCCAACAGCGTGGGTGAAACCATCACCAAGACGCGTAAGGGCCTCAAGAAGCCCGTGACGACCGCGATGGACCCCACGCAGAACACCAACCTCGATAATGGCCTTACGCCGTCTACCTTCTCGGTCGAGCAGTATACGCTTGGCATCGATATGTATGGCGACACGACCGACCTGAACATCGTCACCAGCCAGTCCGCCATCGCCAACATGTTTCTGGCGAACTCCTACACCAACGGTATTCAGGCCATCCAGTCGCTTGAACGTATCGCCCGTAATGCCCTGTTTTTCGGCAATGGCAGCGATCTGGGCGGGTACATCAGCGGCAACACCCGCGTCATCACCGCGCTTGCCGCTGCGGGCACGACCATTCAGGTTGATGATATCCGCGGCTTCACGGCTGCATTCAATCCCTACGGGCAGATTGCTGCCGTTTCGTCCTCGCTTACCATGCCGGTTCTGGTGGGCAGCACCGTTTACACTCTGACGGGCGTGACCCCGGATGCGACCAATGCCAGCACGGCCCCTGAAGGTGGCATTTCCGGCACCCTGACCTTCACGTCCAACGTGTCGGAAGCTGATGGCGCGGCTGGCAGTGCGGTCGTGGCGCTGACGGCACCCAAGGTGCTGCGTCCGAATGGCAAGAAGACCACGGCGGCACTGACAGCCTCCAACGGCACGGGCGACTACCTGAACATGTCCACCTGCCTCTCGGCTGTGGCAAAGCTGCGCAACAACAATGTGCCGCCCGCAGCCGGTGGTTTCTACCACTGCTATCTGGACGAAAATCAGCGCCTGGGCCTGTTCAACGACCAGATGTTCCAGCGCCTGTATCGTGGTGCGTATGATTCTGACCCGGCCCGTGATGCGCAGATCATCGAACTGGCTGGCATTCGCTTTATGCCGACGACCGAAGCGCCCCAGCAGACGTTGGAAGGTGTAGGGCAGATCCATCGTGCAATTATCTGCGGGCAGGGAGCGCTTATTGAAGGTGATTTCGCCCACATCGAAGGTCTGCCGGTGCCCGATATCGACAAGAGCGAGACGGCCGTTGTTGATGGCATCGCCATGGTGACCCGTCCTCCGCTGGACCGCCTGCGTCAGATCATTGCCCAGTCGTGGTACTGGATTGGCGGGTTTGCCCTGCCGACCGATATGACGGCGAACAATGAAATCATCCCGACTGCTACCAGCAGCTACCTCAAGCGCGCGGTCGTGATCGAGAGCATGGGGCTGGACGACTGATGGCCCGCGCTCCCCGAAGGGCGGCGGATATGGAAAAGGGACAGCCTGCCGAGGCTGTCCCTGATCCCGTTGTGCCCCATGAGGTTGTTCATGCGCATGGCTATATCGAGGTGCGTTTCAACCGTGGTCATTATCACTGGCCCGCAGGCACGGTGCTGACCAATCCCGAGGAAATCGAGCACCTGCGCCAGCGTGGCGCTGTACTGAGGCCTGTACCATGTCAGGAAGCGTCACCCCAACCGGACCACTGACCGAAGCAGAGCGGGTTCTGGCGCGTCGCTATTGCGGGTTCAGTATCATGGGTCCGAACAACAGGTCGTTTGCCGGTTATCGGTTCTTCCAGTCCTATGGGATGCTGGAATATCGCCTGACCAACATGACAGATGAGGAACTAGTCCAGACCCGAACTTACCTGACCCAGATATCTACTCTGGAAACAGCCATTCTGGGCGCATCTGATAATCTGGATACCGATCAGGCCGCTGTCTGGCATCACAACCGTTATGAGGTTCAGGACCGGATGGGGCTGTTCAATCGATGGCGCGCGCAGTTGTGCCAGTTCCTCGGTGTGCCGCCCGGTCCGGGGCTAAGGCCACAGTCAGCAATCATCATATGAAGGGCACCATATGGCGACCCTGAGCACCCGCAGGCGTAACGCCCTGCCAAAATCCGCGTTCGGCCTGCCCGGCTCGCGTCGGTTTCCGATGCCTGATCGCGCCCATGCAATCAACGCAAAGGCGCGCGCGGCCCAGCAGGTGAAAGCAGGCAACCTGTCCAAATCTTCGCAGGCGAAAATCAACGCCAAGGCGAACAGCATTATCAGGCGGAGAAAATAAATGGCACGACCCGCGAAGCGCATGACCATGGCGCAGTATCTCAAGTCGAACACCGACCGAAAGGAGGACGGCCAGAACGCGGCTCTGGTCGGCATGACCACGGCGGCGTTCAAAAAGACCCCTCAGGCCAAGGCCATTGACCGGCAGATGGTCTCGCTGATGAACCGCACATCGACCAAGGGGCGGCGTCACTAATGGATCAGGGCCTCCTGCAGCAGAAGGTGGCGCGTGGCTATGCCAAAGCCGCCCTGCGGCTTGGGGCCATGACCACGCAATACCGTCCAGCATCGCTGACCGCGCCGATGGGTACCGTCCACGCGACGTTTCTGGCCGCGTTCAACGACGACAAATCTTTCGGGTTCGCCCGCCCGGCCCTGTGGGGGAAACCCGCCGTATTCGGCCTGTTCGACACCACGGATGTGCAGTCGGGCGACCTGCTGACCTGCGCGGGCGAGAACTATTTTGTGGCACGCCTCGAGCCGTTTCGTCCGCCGCTGTGCATGCTGTGCAACCGGGTCGTGTCCATCGCGGGTCAGCCGGGGCAGGGGAGCACCAATGGCGATGGCGCGGTCTGCACGGACGTTGGCTATTCCGACGACTACGGCACGGCGGGCGACACCAGCGCCCAGACCACACTCATCTCGGGTTGGCCTGCCTTCATCCAGATCAAGGGGAAGGGCAGTCCGACCGGAGACGGCATCCCCGGATCGATCAAGGCTGCGGATTACGAGATGCTGCTGCCGGTCATGCCGGATTTTATCCCGACCGTGCAGATGGCCGTCACAACCGACCTTGGCACGATTTACACCGTGACTGCGGTCGAGCCGAGCCAGTATGGCAACCGCTGCCTGATGAGCGTGAGGCAAGTGTAATGGCCGATATCGTCTCTATCTCCCGCGCCATCGGCAGGCAGATGGCAGCCATCGTCTATATTGATGGGAAGGGCGGCGGCTCCGTTACTGGCCGCCCCACGAAAATCCGAAGAGGCTGGCTCACTCAGGCCGATTATGAGGGCGATGAATGCGAACTGAACCGGGGCGTGGACTTCATCACCGTCATGGACCTGCAGGGCGGCTGGCGGCGCATTGACGAGCCTCTGGGGCGACCGTGGCGGCAGGAGGCCACGATTCCGGCCACCGTGTCGATCACGACCAACGGCAGCACGGCCACGATCGCGCTGCAGGACGGAGCAACACCCACAGGCATCGTTGGCCTGCGCATTCGTTCCAATGGCGCGGCCATTCCCGACAGGTCTGTTGCGGCCTACGTAGTGCAGCCGACCGATACCGTGGCGAGAATTGCAGCCGCCCTGGCGGACCAGATTGATGGCGCAACCTCGAGCGGCGCGATTGTCAGTGTGCCCGGCGCCACGACACTGGAAGGCGCGGTTGGTGCATATGCCCCGGCGGTCCGCACGGCGCGCAGGCAGCAGCAGTTGTTTCAGGTCACGGTCTGGTCCGCCTCGACCGAGGCCCGTGATGCTCTGGGCACCGCACTCGACAACGGCATGGCTTTTATCGACTGGCTGACCGACGCCAACGGCTCGACCTTCCAGATCGAGAGCCGGGGAAGCTGGAACAATGATGCCGCGCAAAACAGCGGAATTTTCATGCGCCCGTTCCGGTTCATCGTCACCTACGACACCGACATGCGCGAAAACATGGTCCAGATGCTGTTCAGCGCGGGCGTAATGGCGCTGCCCGGCGGCGCGACCCACACCGCAGGCGATGGCGCCCTGAACGGCGCGGCCTGACCCACTCCGAGAGAACCAGATGACGGACACTCCCCAGACTACCAGCCCGGCGGCCAAGGCCGGGCCTGCATATGCCTACGTGGTGATGCTGCCGGGTCACGGCTACCCGCTTGGCACCCAGATCACCAACGCTGCCACGATTGCAAAACTGCAATCAGACGGAACGCTCGGGCGATTCACCGTGCGCGTCGCCCTCACGCAGGAGAAATAATCCATGCCCGTTCTCTATCAGGCAGGCGACCTGAACACGAACAGCCTTGTGGTTCCCGATCTGTATGTGCAGATCCAGAAACCGGCCACACTGGCGCTCAACGGCGTCTCCAGCGGGCGTATCGGCCTGGTCGGCACCGCTGCATGGGGGCCGGTCAACACGCCCGTAATCGTAGGCGCGATGGGGGATTGCCTCGCAGCGTTTGGCGGCAAGCAGGCGCTGGCCACTGATATCGGCACGGCGGTGAACATCGCCATCCTGCAGGGCGCATCTGATTTCCGCTGCGTGCGCGTGACGGACGGGACTGATGCGGCCGCCACGGGTACGCTGGCGGGCGTCTCGCTCACGGCCCGCTATACTGGCAGCGCGGGCAACGCGATCACCGCGACCCTGACCCAGAACGGCATCATTGCCAGCAAATACACGCTGACCACCACGCACGCCACGCTGGGTAGCCGGTCCTACACCGGCGCGTCGTGGACCGCGATTGCCGCGGCTGTTGCTGCCGATACGTCGGCCCTTGTCGTGGCCACGGTTCCGGGCACGGTTCCCGATCTCGCAGCGGGCACGGCAACCCTGTCCGGCGGTACTGATGGCGGCACACCCACCACGGCGCAGTTCATCGGTGCTGACGAGGCCACCCGCACCGGCATGTATTCGCTGCGCGGGCAGGGCTGCGCCCTTGGCGTTCTGTCTGGCCTGACCGACAACACCTCATGGACCACGCAGGGCGCGTTCGGTCTGCAGGAAGGGCTTTACATGATCGCCTGTGGCCCGGCGGGCGACACGATCAGCAATGCCGTGGCCATGAAGACCGCAGCCGGTCTGGACAGCTACGGCGTCAAGCTGATGTTTGGTGACTGGCTGTGGTGGGATGACGACACCAACGGCGACATGCTGGTGCCCCCTCAGGCGTTCGTGGCGGGCCTGTTTGGCGGCCTCTCGCCCGAGCAGTCGAGCCTCAACAAGCAGTTGACCGGCATCATCGGCAGTCAGAAGGCCGGTCTCGCCAGCAGCGGCACGACCCAGACCTACTCCGATGCCGAACTTGGCGCGCTGTTCGAGGCCGGGATTGACGTGATCTGCAACCCGGCGCCGGGCGGCAGCTATTGGGCCGTGCGCGGTGGCATCAATACCTCGTCCGAGGACACCACCAACGACGACACCTACACCCGCATGACGAACTACATCGCGGAAACCATCAATGCGGGCATGGGCACGTTTGTTGGCGACGTGATCAACGCCACGCTGTTCGGCGATATCCGCGCGGTGCTGCTCGGCACGCTGTCCAATATGGTCAGCACGGGCATTCTGGAGGCCACCACGTCCTACGCCGTGGTGTGCGACGCCAGCAACAACCCGCAGTCCCGCACTGCGCTCGGCTATGTCCGGGCAGATGTGCAGGTTAAGTATCAGGGCATCAACCGCTTCTTCGTGGTTAATCTTCAGGGCGGCTCCAGCGTGGTTATCACCACAGCCTCGGCGACCTGATCCGTTCTCGTTTCCGCCGCCTTCGGGCGGCTTTTCTTTTGGAGGATTGAATGGCCACGAAGCCATTTAACGTAGGCCGCGACTGTCGTGTCGTGCTGATCTACAACGGATCGCGCATCAAGCTGCCGACCGTAACCGGGTTTCAGGCGCAGCAGCAGACGCACCGCCTCACGTCCTCGCCGCTGAACGATATGCCCGCGTTCTATGACACGCCGAACGGCTGGTCTGGCACATTCAGCTTCCAGCGTGACAATTCCGGTGCCGATGACCTGTTTGCGGCCATCGAAAGCGGGTTCTGGGACGCGGGCACCATGATCCTGGGCAGCATCTACCAGTATCTGGACGAGTGCGATGGCACCACGACCACCTATGAGTTCATGGGCGCGACGATTGCCCTTAACAACGCTGGTCATTTCCAGTCGGAAAATATCGTCAACCAGAGCGTCAGTTTCATGGCGCGTATCAGGAACAAAATTTCATGAGCACGATCCCCAAGGAAATCACCACGGCCTCAGGCAAGAAGCTGGAACTGCGCGAGCTTGACCCCGGCGATATGCTGGACCTGATCGAAGTGGCGGGCAGCGCCATGCAGTCGGCATCGGCTGGCGCGTGGATGGGCTATGCCCAGATGATCTGTTCGGTTGACGCCATTGACGGCGTGCCGGTGGAAATGCCTGCGACCAAGGAGCAGGTAAAGCAGGTGGCCCGTCGCATCGGCAATGACGGCATTGTGGCGCTACAGGCCGTGTTCTATCCGCCGAAGAAGCCGGATGCTCCCGAGCAGCCGGGCACTTCTGGCGTGGATATGGAAACGGCAAAAAACTGAGCAGGCACCCCGCTATGCAGGAGATGCTCCTGCTGGCCGACAGCGGGGTGCCATGGGACGTTGCTCTCAAATGGTCGCGCACGCGGCGGTTTGCCGCCTGCGTGGCTATCACCGAGCGCCGGAGCCGGGAGACGTATGGCCTGATCCCGACCCGCTTTGACTGGTCTGCCGGTCGCTACGTGGATGCTGAACCATGACCCGGAAATTCAACACGCTGGAAGGCTTCGTTAGGCACCTGCGCGAGCGTGTGGAGCCGAATATTGCCCGCGCCGTGCATCGCGGCGTGCAGGATGGGGCGGACCTGATTAAAACCGAAACCAAGGTGCAGATCGGGCAGTATCTGGACGGCCCGGAAAGTGGGCTGCCCACAGCGCCATTGGCTGACCGCACCATTGATGACCGTATCCGTAAGGGCTTTTCTCCCGATGAGCCGGGCCTGCGGACAGGCGACATGCGCGACAGCTACGGTACGCGGGTGAGTGGCGAGGCGCTGCGCGTAGAGGCTTCAATCGGGTCAGACGACATCAAGGCCGTGGTGTTCGAGGTCGGGCGCATGGAACAGAACAACTACCAGCCGCCCCGGCCTGAACTGGCCGTTGCTGCCTTCAGGAACGAAGAGAAAGTCGCGCGCGGCATCGGTCGCATGGTGGTGCGCGCGATTGAAGGGCGGCTACTGCCTAATGCTCGGGCGACCGATAGCGAATAGAGAAAAATCATGGCCGTTGAAGCCTATGAAATCGGCGTAAACCTCGTCGCCAATGCCACCCGCGTTACCGGGCCGATTGGGGAGATGATCGAGGCACTCGAGCGCCTGATTTCTGCCCAGCGCGAGGCCCAGATGGGCTTTAATGGCATGGTGTCGTCACTGGGTGGAGCGCGCCGTCTGGCTGGCGGCATGGCGGACGATATGGAGCGGGCGGCCCGTGCGGCGCGTGATATTGCGTCCAGTTCCGGTCGTTTCCGTGGCGCGCCGTCCTCGCGCAGCGCATCCGGTGGCGATGGCGGGAACGCGGCCAGTCGCCCCGCGCCCGCGCCACCGGCGCCCGCAATGCCGCCCATACCGCCAGAAAACCTCGGGCGCGGCAGCTACGTTTCTCCATATTCCGCCGCCGCCACCCATGTGCCCGGCGCGCCACAACTGCTCCTGCCGCCGCCGGAAGTGCGCACGCCGGGTACCGCGCTGATGGTGCTGCCCAATCAGGGCGACAGCATGGGGAATGGTGCCAATTTCCGCGCCGCTGTGCGGCCTAACGGTTATGATCCCAACTGGACAACTCCAGAATATTCAATGAACGGACCGCACGGTCCGTATCCCTATCTGGGCCCGCACGCCGTCAATCCGGGAGAGGTGGGCGAGGGACTGATGGCGGCTCGAGGGGCGCTGTCTGGCATCGGCATGCCGCGCGTTGGGCCTCTGGCGGCGGGGATGGCCGCATACGCTGGCATCCATGGGGTGGGAGAGACGCTGGGCGCGGGATTTCGTCAGACCGGTCAATATGACCAGACGTTCTTGAGTATGCAGGGTGATCCTGTGGCGCGCGCAAACATGTCGGCGATCATGGCGAGCGCAGATAAAGCACTGAGGAACAATCCTTTTTTGACCGCGCCAGAGTCGGCTCAGATCGCGCAGGACGCCTTTGAGCTAAGCGGCGGCAATATGGAAGAGCAGGACCCGATTGCCGTCCTGCTAAATAAGGTAAACCGAACCTTTCAGGCCCAAGGGAAGTCTCCTGAGGCCGCTATGGCAGAAAGTAAAGCATTCATCCGCGCTCAGGATATTTCGAACAGGTTCTATAACCCACGAACAGGTGAATTCGATCTAGACCGCGCCACTCGGTCGACTGAATCCGCTCTAGCAGCCTGTCGGGTTGGGCATTTTGCGGCTGATAACGCCGAGGCTGACCCGGCTTATGCTGCCTGAAGCCGTGCCATTCTTTTGCAGTTGTATGCGAG
>NZ_NIRT01000035.1 GCF_003207795.1 Komagataeibacter nataicola
CTCTCGCATACAACTGCAAAAGAATGGCACGGCTTCAGGCAGCATAAGCCGGGTCAGCCTCGGCGTTATCAGCCGCAAAATGCCCAACCCGACAGGCTGTTAGAGCGCCCGTAGGCGATGAAGGGGTCGTACGGGGTATGCTCGAAATTCGGGTCTTTGAGGTCAACATCTGCGAAGCGATGTCCGGCCGAGGATACGTTCACTAGCCGCGCGCCGGTGCGCATCAGTCCCGCAATCCGGTTAACGAGGACGAAGTGCCCCAGATGATTGGTGCCGAACTGCGTCTCGAACCCGTCTTTCGTATGGCCAAACGGCGTGGCCATCACGCCCGCATTGGCGATGACCAGATCAAAGGGCAGACCGGCTGCGTTCAATTGATCGGCGCAGGTACGGACACTGCTCAGGTCCGCAAGGTCCAGGGCGACCAATTCGAAACTCCCTCCCCCACGCTCGGCGTCGGCACGGACCTGCGTGGTGGCATGCTCTGCTTTTGTCAGGTTGCGTGCGGCACCCACCACCTGAGCGCCATGTGCGGCAAGGGCGCGTGCGGTTTCAACGCCCAGGCCGGCAGAAACGCCGGTCACAAGGGCGCGTTTGCCCTTCAGGGACACGCCGGAAAGGACATCTTCCGTTGTTGAGCTTGCACCAAAAATCTGTGTCATGGGTGGAACTCCTTGATGAGGATGCATCCGTTTTTTTGCCGAAGTGGCATGCGGGCTGTTATATGGAGCATGGCTCCGCTTGATATATGCGGAGGATTGCTCCGCTTAACAAGAGGGAAACGCGTGACCGAAGAAAAAAAGCCGCGCCGCCGACCGCGCAGCGATGGACAGCGCAACAGGGAGAACCTGCTGAACGTGGCCAAGGCCGCGTTTACTGCAGGTGAAATCGATATTCCTCTGGATGAGGTCGCGCGCCGTGCAGGTGTAGGGATTGGAACGCTTTACCGGCATTTTCCCAATCGCGATGCGCTGATCGAGGCGGTGTACCGCGCTGAACTCGACCGCCTTGCCGATGCCGCACCGGTCCTTGCCGCGCAGTACCCGCCGGTGGAGGCGCTGCGTGCATGGATGCGGCTGTTTGTGGATTACATTGCTGCCAAGCTGGTCATCGCCCCCGCCCTTAACGGACTGGCAGGCGGCACGGGCACGCTTTACGCCCAGTCCGGCACGGTCCTGCAGGGGGCGATCGATGGGCTTGTAGCGGCTGCCGTAGCCAGTGGCGACATCAGCGCGGATATCGAGCCGGTTGACCTGCTCCGTGCCCTGGCGGGGGTCTCGAACTATGCGGCTGGTCCCGGCTGGGAGACCAGTGCGAAGCGTCTGGTCGATATTCTCATTGCCGGGTCACGGGCATCAGCATCGTAATGCGCTGGGCGTAGCAGGCTGTCTGATGGCCTGATCGGCCAGCGTCTCTGAAAAATACAGCCCATGGAACGCCATGCGCTTTCGTTGGCTTGGATTTATGTCCAGAGAGCCATTCCTGCGTACCGTCGCGGCCCGTGAATACCCCTGCTTCCGTCCGCCACAGCCAGTTCTTTGAAATTACCCCTCTGCACAGGTGATGCGGAGGGGTCAGGTCATCAACCAGTCAGCGGGCTTCATGCTGCTGGGTGGTCAACGGGCGGACCCTGCATAAAGGGCATGCGTGGCCGTAAAGGTATAAGAGATTGACATATTTAAGGAGATCCATAAAGATATCCTAAATATATATCTTTAAGAAAGATCAGAAAAAATGACCTCACCTCTGGATGACAAGACCCGCGGCATCATCAAGGCCTGCGTCCCCGCACTGGAAGCGCACGGCCTGGCGATCACGACGGAAATGTACCGTCGCCTGCTGGCCAATCCGGACATTCGCGACCTGTTCAACATTTCGCACCAGAAGGATGGGGAGCAGCCAAGGGCGCTGGCGCTTGCCGTGCTGGCCTATGCGCGCAACATCGACAACCTTGGCGCCATGGCCGGTGCGGTCGAACGCATTGCGGAAAAGCATGTCGGGCTGAACATCCTGCCTGAACACTACCCTTACGTGGCCGATGCCCTGCTGGGCGCCATCGCCCACGTGCTGGGGGATGCCGCAACACCCGAAATCATGGATGCCTGGGGCAAGGCCTACTGGTTCCTGGCTGAAATCCTGATCGGGCGGGAAGAACAGATATACGTGGCCCATGCCGCAGCCCCTGGCGGCTGGGTTGGCTGGCGTCCCTTCCGCGTCAGTCGCCGCACGGTCGAAAGCGAGACCGTTACCTCCTTCGAACTGACGCCCGTCGATGGCAAACCCGTCATGCGCCATGTGCCGGGGCAGTATCTCAGCTTCCGCCTTGATGTGCCGGGGTATGGGTCGGAACGGCGCAATTACAGCATTTCCTCCGCACCCGGTTCACAGTCCTACCGCATCAGCGTTCGCCGCATTGACAATGGCGTGGTATCCGACTGGCTGCATGACAGCGTGCCCGAAGGCACGGTGCTGCAGGTTTCCGCACCGGCGGGCGACTTTACGCTGGGCGCTCCGGCCCCCGCGCCCATCGTATTCCTCAGCGCAGGATCTGGCCTGACGCCTTTCATTTCCATGCTGGGCGCGCTGGATGCGGGCGCGGCCACGGGCGTGCGTTATATCCACACCACCCGCACGCCAGGAACCGAAGCCTTTGGTCCCTATATCCGCGCCCTTGCTGCAAAGGGCATGCTGTGCGCCGACCTGTTCTACAGCCGCGCAACGCCGGAGGCAGCACAGGATGCCACGGGCGTCACCACCCATGCAGGCCGCATGACACCGGCATGGCTGGCACAGGAAATCGACCGCGCCGTGACCTATTATATCTGCGGTCCCGATGGCTTCATGCGTGATACCATCGCCACGCTGAAGGCCGGTGGCGTGCCCGAAAGCCAGATCCGTTTTGAATTCTTCGGTTCGGCAGCGGATGCGGCACTGGTTGGTTAGCCATGACGCACCCCATCCATGTCAGGCGGGTTTATGACCCGCCCGCCCCCGATGATGGCTACCGCGTGCTGGTGGACCGCCTGTGGCCCCGTGGGGTCAGCAAACAGCGCGCTGACCTGTCATTGTGGCTGAAGGACATCGCGCCGAGCACTGAACTGCGCCAGTGGTTCGGGCATGATCCGGCCCGGTGGGATGGGTTTCAGGAACGCTATATTGCACAACTGCAGGCCAATCCCCAACCCGTGCAGCAATTGCTGGACATGGCGCGTGCCGGTCCCCTCACCGTGCTGTATGGCGCGCGTGACACGCAGCATAACGAGGCGGTCGTGCTGGCCGCCTACCTGCATCGCCTGCTGGACCACGCAGCCTGAACGATTCCGCTGTTTTCTGTGAGACCATGACAGAAGGCATGTTTTCCGACCCCCGTCCGGCCGTCTCCCAAATGACTTCATCGCCTGGTGGAAAATTGTACGCTGGGCAAGGACCTGCTTTTCCTTATAAAGTTCGTGCATGGTGGAGGCTGGCGCCCTGGGGCACTCCTCACAATACATGATCCCGATATCCAGTTGCTTTATGTTCAGCTTTTCAACGATCTCTGCGTTGGAAAGAACCAGAACGTCACATACAAAATCCCCGATACGCTCCTTTACCGCATCCATAAGAAGGGGAATGATGTGAACGGCTGTTGTTGGAATGACGCCGATTTTGATTGCCCCTGCCAGTTTCTGGTGGGACAGGGAGACGACATTCTGGATTTCCGCGACACCGTGCAGGATTTCATGTCCTCATTTGAGTATCTGCATACCTTCCTGCGTCAGGCCAAAAACTTTTCTTTTCCGGTCAACAATAACAATGCCAAGTTCTTCCTCCATCACACGTATGGCGCGCGAGAGGGATGGCTGCGAGACGTTTCATGGCAACTGCCGCCTTCGAAAATCTTCTGAATTTATCTATTTCCCGAAGATAGTACAGCTGCTTGGGAAACATGTCATACTCCGCGAATACTTACTGACCGGCAACCTGCGGACCGGGGCATCTTCCTATGGATGTCATATCGCCCACTATTCCAGCATGACCGGAACAGGCATGAAATACTATCCGGTAAGGCGCTTTTCGCCACAGAACAGTGTCTGCTCATCCTGCCGCGCAATGGCGATCAGGGTCTGGTTCATTGTTTCAGCCGTCCGGAATGCACGATATGTCGGGGCTGAAATCGCGACCACAACGGCAATACCGGCGCGCACCGTCTTGAGCGCCATTTCAAACGAATAACGGCTTGTCAGCAGACAAAAACCTTCATGAAAAACTTCCGGCTGGCAGGCACGCGCACCGATCAGTTTATCCAGTGCATTGTGCCGCCCCACGTCCTCCCGGATCATGTGAATATTGCCGTCTTTATCTGCCCATGCGGCTGCATGTACCATTCGTGTCGCCGCGTTCAGCGTCTGCCATTTGCGCAGTTCATGCAGGGCATTGCGTATTGCTGTTACTGACAGGCACGGCCCCTCCCCCAACGGGGTCGCGGCTACAGCGTCATATTCCGGTACATTCTCGCTGCCGCATATGCCGCAACTTGAATGCCCCGCCTGCATGCGGACATTACGGCGCATGAGCTGTGTCAGCGCCTGACCCTTTATAAAAATATCAAGGGTCAGGCCGTCATCAGCCTCTACAATGTTCACCGAACGGATATCTGCAACCGCGCCGACGATCTGTTCGGTTATACAGTATCCATAAGCGAAATCTTTCAGATCTGCTGGTGTCATCATCATCGTGCCATATGGAAAAATCCCGTTGAACAGGAGACTGACCGGCACTTCCTCCGCCACGTTCAGGCTGAATTTTTCATCCGGACGCGACAGGGAACTCACATCTAACGGGTAAAAGAGAGCAGACATTACGGCAGCCTCAGGCATCGGGACGGGCAGTTTGATGGTCAGAAGGTGTGGCACGGCACCCATCCGGTCTCGCCACTTGTATAATGCTCGTTTTTCCAGATCGGGACGCGCTGCTTGATCTCGTCGATAATGTAACGACAGGCGCTGAAAGCCGCATCGCGATGTGCTGCGCAGACACCAATCCATACCGCCATCTCGCCAATGGACAGGTAGCCGGTCCGGTGCATGGCAGTTGCACGGCAGAGGGCAAAACGCTGTTTCGCCTCCGTCAGGATGGCCTGCCCTTCCGTCAGCGCCAGTGGCCCGAAAGCACTATAATCAATGCCAGAAACGGCGCGACCTTCGTTCGTCTGCCTGACCCGGCCCTCAAAGGAGCAGAACCCGCCTGCTTCGGGAACAAGGAGCACCCTGCGCAGGGCGCTGATGTCCACAGGCGTCTCGGCCATGATGAAGTCGTTCATCCGCCTGTCACCGGCGGAATGAAGGCAACGTGGTCGCCTTCGCACAGCGGCTGATCCCATGGGGCAAATGCCGAATTGATCGCAACCCGCATGCAGGCAGGTTCAAGCGCAAAATCATAGGCATTACGGAGTTCGTCATAAAGCGCGGCTGCCGTGGGGGCCGGGGTCTTTCGTATTTCGTGTATTTTTCCAGCTTCATCCTGAAGCTGTGCGAAATACTGCAACTCTATATTGAGCATCTTACTTCCTGTTCAGAACACCCCAGGCGTTTGAGCGCCTGCTTGCGTTCATCAGGTGCATTTACGTTTTCCAGCGCACCTGTTTTTTTTACTTCAAGGAGATGAACCGCCGAACCGGCGAGCATCTGGCGCGGCCTGATTTTCCGGTTCGCCGCCTGCCTGTTCAGGGCGGCCAGCGTAGCGGGTTCCCATATCGTGCACAGCGGCTCGGGCAGGCCGTCGCTTTCGCTCACATAGGCCGTAGCAGCCAGAGCCGCGTTGCGTCCATGCACAAGGGCGGCAAGCGTCGTATCGTCTAGCAGCGGCAGGTCGCACGCGACAACGAGCCACGCAACACCGGGATAGGCCACATGAGCAGAAAGCACGCCGACCATCGGGCCACCGCCGAGCATGTCTTTTATCTCCCGCCTGTCCATAATGCAGGGATAGGACGCCCGGAGCGGATCAGGCTGCTGATCGGGACGTATCGAGACGAAACAGCGCTCAACATGCCGCTCCAACTGGTCAAAGGCGCGGGCAAGCTGCGGGCGGCCACCGTAAGGCAGTGCGGCTTTGTCCTGCCCCATGCGGCGGCTTTCGCCACCTGCAAGGACCAGCCCGTACAGTAACGCCGTCATGGTCTGCTGCCCGGTGAATATTGGGGTGTGCATAGAAAATCCATGTCATCCCCCGATATAATGCATTTCGATTTTTTCCTGTCGGGATGCCTGTTCCCCGCTGGCCAGCAATGCGGGCAGGCGGGCGCGTTCCTCACTGTAGCGATCGATCCGATGGCGCCAGATCCGTGACAGGGTTGCGTGCAGCCGTTCATCCACGTCGGCATCAGAAGAATTCCCACGCAGGAGTGCACGCAGATCTGTGCCTGTCGCTGCGAACAGACAGGTATAGAGCTTTCCGTCCGAAGACAGGCGTGCACGCGAGCACATGCCACAGAAGGGTTCACTGACTGATGAGACGAACCCGATTTCCCCGGCCCCATCGACATAGCGATAACGACGGGCCACCTCACCACGATAGCGGGGCAGCAGCGGTTCAAGAGGCCACAGCGCTGCAATGCGGGCACGCAGTTCGCTGGAGGGCACGACATCAGCACGGTCCCACCCGTTGAGATTGCCCACGTCCATATATTCGATCAGACGGACTGTCACGCCGGTATGCCGAAAGCGCGCCAGAATATCCGGCACGCCCGCGTCATTCACGCCCCGCTGGACCACGGTATTGATCTTGACGCCACCTGCAAACCCGGCGGCGCATGCGGCGTCAATGCCCTGCAGCACGGCAGACAGCTCCCCCCTGCCGCCGCTCATATGGGCGAATACGGCGGGATCAAGGCTGTCGAGGCTGACTGTCACGCGCCGCAGTCCCGCCTGCTGGAGTGCTGGCGCAAAACGGGGCAGCAGGACGCCATTGGTTGTCAGGGCGACATCCTCAATGCCCGGCAGGGCGCTCAGGCGGTGCACAAGGTCAGGCAGGCCCGGCCGCAGGAGCGGCTCCCCACCCGTCAGCCGTATTTTGGTTACACCCAGTCCGGCCGCCAGGCGCGCGATCCGTTCGATTTCGTCAAAATTCAGCCGTTCTGTCGGGCCAAGAAACCGGAAGGCTTCATGGTAGGTGGCTTCCGGCATGCAGTAGGGGCACCGGAAGTTGCACCGGTCCATGACCGAAATGCGCAGGTCACGCAGCGGGCGGCCAAGCCTGTCGACAGGCGGCGCAGGGCTGACCGGCCGGCTGTTGTTATCGTCATCCATGGCCGCCTGCCCTCTCAGCCTGCAATCCGGATTGGCGGTGCGGATGCAACACTTTCCACCACCTTGACCGGAATGGATTTCGCCGCGGGTGTTCCACTGATCTCGTCAAAATAGTCCAGCGGCAGCAGCGGATTCAGTTCCGGGTAGTATCCGGCAATGGCGCCGCGCGGCATGGGGTAGTCGAGCACGTTCAGGCCATCGACATAGCGCCTGATCCCGTCATCGCTGCAGGTTTCCAGGCCAATCACATCACCATTCGCCAGACCGCGTTCAGCCATGTCGTCCCTGTTCATGAACACGACAAGACGGGTGTTGTACACGCCGCGGTAACGGTCACTGTTGCTGTAGATGGTCGTGTTATACTGATCGTGCGAACGGATGGTCGCCAGACGCAGCATGGCCGTATCCTTGACCGGCACGTCAACTTCGAGCCCCGGCAGCATGAGGAAATTCGCCTTGCCGTTGGGTGTGTTCCACACGCGGCGACGGGGTGGAATATCGAGGTGAAAACCATGCGGGTTCTTGATCCTTTCGGAAAAATCCGCATAAATTTCAGGATAGACCTCGGCGATCCTGTCCCGGATCAGGGTGTAATCGACCATACAATCCGCCCACGGCGTGCGGGAGTCGGGCAGTGTCGCCATGGCCATGCGGCAGACGATCTCGGTTTCCGGCAGCACGTGTTCGCTCACGGGTTCAAACACACCGCGCGATGCGGTGACATTCGCCATCGCATCCTCAATGGTCACGAACTGCTCGCCCGCTTCCGTGCGGATGATTTCCGAGCGGGCCACAACTGGCAGGATCAGCGCGTCCCGGCCATGCACCAGGTGCCCCCGGTTCAGTTTTGTCGCCACGCCAACCGTCAGGTTGAGGTTGCGCATGGCGGCGTAGGAACGGTCCGTATCCGGCACGGCACGGATGAAATTGCCCCCCATGCCAAAGAACACCTTGGCGGTGCCCGCTTCCATGGCCTCGACCGCTTCGAGCACGTGGTGCCCATGTGCGCGCGGCGGTTCAAACCCGAATACGTCCCGCACGCGATCCAGATAGGCATCGGTGGGTTTTTCATCAATGCCAACCGTGCGGTCGCCCTGCACGTTGGAATGGCCACGGATCGGCGCGATGCCAGCGCCGGGCTTGCCAAAGTTGCCGCGCAGCAGAAGCAGGTTCGCGACCTGCTGGATCAGGCGTGATCCTTCCTGATGCTGCGTCAGCCCCATGCCGTAACAGATGATCGTGGCATTGGATTTCATGTAGATATCCGCGATTTTGCGGATCTGTGCCTCGGTTATGCCCGAGATGCGGGTAATATCCTCCCAGCTACAGCTCATGGCATCATCACGCACGGCGTCCAGTCCGGCCGTGTGTTCATGGATGAAGTCGAGGTCAAGCACCTTCTCGCCGCGTGCTTCGGCTTCAAAAAGCGCCTTCATCATGCCCTTGAAAATGGCGAGGTCGCCACCGATGCGCACATGCACGAATTCGCTGGAAATCGGGGTCGAGCCAAACGTGCCCATCTGGAGCACATCCTGCGGTTCGGTAAAGCGGATCAGCGCACGTTCCGGCATCGGGTTGATCAGCACAATCGGCACGCCGCGTTTGCGGGCCTCGACGAGGTTGGTCATCATGCGGGGGGAATTGGTGCCCGTATTCTGCCCCACCACGAATATTGCCTCGGCATGCTCAAAATCGCCCATGACGATCGTGCCCTTGCCAATGCCGATGGCCGGCGGCAGGCCACGGCTGGTCGGCTCGTGGCACATGTTCGAGCAGTCGGGGAAATTGTTGGTGCCGAACTCACGCACGAATATTGAATAAAGGAACGCGGTCTCGTTCGCCGTGCGGCCCGATGTATAGAACTCGGCCTGGTGCGGGCTGTCGAGGGCGCGCAGGTGCTGGCCGATCAGGGCGAACGCGTCATCCCATGCCACCGGCACGTAGCGGTCGCTTGCAGCGTCGTAGCGCATCGGCTCGGTCAGGCGGCCCTGCATTTCCAGCCAGTAATCGCTTTTCTGCATCAGTTCGGTGACGGTGTATTTTTCAAAAAATTCCCGTGTCACACGCCCCTTTGTCGCTTCATGCGCCAGCGCCTTGGCTCCGTTTTCACAGAACTCCAGCGTCTTGCGATGGTCGGGGTCTGGAAAGGCGCAACTGGGGCACTTGAAACCGCCCGGCTGGTTCATGGACAGCAGCCCGCGTGATCCCTTGACCAGCACGCTCTGCTCCATCAGCACTTTCGCGGTTGCTCCTGCCGCGCCCCATCCACCTGCCGGATGATGATAGGGTTTGTATTCTGGCGTTTTCTCGTTGCTCATGATCTCGACCCTATTGTCTGTATTCAGTTGGGCAGGCGTGTGTGGGCACGCGATACGGCTGTCGGATTGGAGAAAGCACCCTTATCATGCAGCAGGCCGAATTCCCGCATTGCTGGCACGAAGTTTTCGTTCTCATGCCTCGAGCGGGCGAGCTTCACCAGGGCAAAGCGCTGGAGCGGCAGCAGGGCCGCCCATTGCGTGGCCGTAGGGGGGGCAATGCCATCAGCCTGCGCCTGGGTCTTTACGGCATCCGGCATCTGCGCCGCATCACGCCAGGCTTCCAGCCCGCGTGTCACCAGATGGCGCAGTGGTTCGTCACTGCGGGTCGCGATCAGGTGTGCCACCAGTGCGTGGTAGGCTGCCTGTTCGGCCACACTCTCACACGGCAGGTCGGCCAACTGGCCCCTTTCCTCGCGTGTAAAGCGGCTCCACTGGCGCAGGCTCAGCTTGATGCCGATGATATCAAGCTTCTGGCGGGCAATCATGGGAATGCACCGCAGCGATCCTGCAAAGTCACGTTCAAAGTCAAAAAGCATTGGACCAGATCCCTTATTGGAGGGCGGGAAGTGTCGGGCGGCCATGCCGCCCGGTTTAGCGGGGAACGATCAGATGCAGCAGCGACGCCGCTCCAAAAAATACCGTGGTGCTCAGCGCCCAGATCGCAACGAACCATGCAATCCGTGCACCGGTGCGCGGTGGTGCGTCATCGCCATTTCCCCGGACAATCTCAGTGATACCCATCGGTTTCCGTCACCTTTCCGCGAAAGACATGATAGGAATAGATCGTGTAGGTCAGGATGATCGGCAGCATGATGGCGGTGCCGATCAACTGGAAAAACTGGCTCGATGGCGGAGACGACACATCCCACAGCGTCAGGCCCGGCGGCACGGCATAGGGCCACACCGTAATCCCCAGACCGGACAGGCACAGGAAGAACCAGCCCAGCGCACACAGGAACGGTCCCTTCGAGTGCCCCCTGCGCAGCCCCATGACAAACAGCACGGCCAGCACGACCACCAGAACCGGCACGGGGGCGACAAACGCAATGTTCGGCCAGTCAGTCCAGCGGCGCAGGTAAGGTGCGTGCAGCAGCGGTGTCCAGAAGCTGACCGCCACAATGCCGATGAACAGCCCCACGGCCAGCCGGGCGGCCCAGCGGCGGCAGGATTCTTCCAGCACGCCGGTGGTGCGCCAGATCAGCCACGTCGCCCCCAGCAGGGCATAACCACACATGACAGACAGGCCACACAGAATGCTGAACGGCGTGAGCCAGTCGAGCGGGCCGCCGGCAAAGGCGCCATCAACAACCTTGATCCCCTGCACCACGCCACCGAGGATCGCGCCCTGGCAGAAGGCGGCGATAGCGGAGCCTGCCATGAAGCCGACATTCCACATCCCTTCCCTTCCCGTGCCGCGTGTCATGACACGGAACTCAAACGCCACGCCGCGAAAGATCAGTGCGAGCAGCATCAATACGATCGGCAGGTAGAAGGCCGGCAGCAGGGTAGCGTAGGCACCGGGGAATACGCCGTAGAGTACGGCCCCACCCAGCACCATCCATGTCTCGTTACCATCCCAGACCGGGGCGATGGTGTTGACCATCACATCCCGACGGTCCGGGTGGCGTTCGAGCGCGAACAGCATTCCGATGCCGAGGTCAAAACCATCAAGGATGACATAAATCGAAATGGCGGCCACCAGTATGACGGCCCACACGATGGGGAGCCAGTATGCGAAGTCCATCATGCCTCAGGCTCCTTTGCCAGTAGAGGGGTCAATCACGCCCGGATGCATGCGGGCTGCCAGAATCTCGGTAGCGTGGTCGGGCGGGGTATCGTGCTCGCCTTCCTGCGGTGCGCGGCCCAGCATGCGGACCAGGATGCCCATGCCGGAGCCGAACACGAGCACATAGACCACCACGAATGCCGTCATCGAGAACGCCATGGAGGACAGGGCAACGGGTGATACGCTGTCAGATGTGCGCAGCAGGCCATAGACGGTCCAGGGCTGGCGGCCGACTTCGGTTGTAATCCAGCCGCACAGCAGCGCGAGGAAGCCCGCAGGCGCCATGCACAGCGCAACACGATGGAAAACCGGGCTGGTGAACAGGGTGCTGTTCCGCCGCAGCCACAGCGACCACAGCCCCACCAGCATCATCAGCATGCCAAGGGCCACCATGATGCGGAAAGAGAAGAAGATGACTGGTGAAGGCGGCCGCTGGTCACGCGGGAAATCCTTCATGCCCGGAACCTTGCCGTTCAGGCTGTGTGTCAGGATCAGCGACCCGGCCAGCGGCAGTCTGATGGCATAATCCGTATGTTCGGTCTTCATGTTGGGAATGCCGAACAGCAGTTCGGGCGCGTGGTCTTCCGATACCCAGTCCCCTTCCATCGCCGCGATCTTCACCGGCTGGTATCTGAGCGTGTTCAGGCCATGTGCATCGCCTGCCAGGATCTGGAGCGGCGCCACGATCGCAGTCATCCACATAGCCATGGAGAACATGACCCGCACCGGCTCGCTTGAGATCTTTCCTGCTTTGCGGGCCTTCAGCATATGCCATGCCCCCGTCGCCCCCACGATGAAGGCAACCGACAGGAACGCCGCCAGTCCCATATGCACCAGACGGAACGGAAAGGACGGATTGAAGATGATGGCCAGCCAGTCCGCAGGCATGAACCGCCCGGTCGCCGGGTCGATGGTGTAACCGCGCGGGGTCTGCATCCATGAATTGGATGACAGGATCCATGTCATGGAAATCAGGGTGCCGACCGATACACAGCACGTGGCCGCAAAATGCAGCTTGCGCCCCACCTTGTTCATGCCGAACAGCATGACACCGAGGAAGCCCGCCTCAAGAAAAAAGGCTGTCATGACCTCATAGGACAGGAGCACGCCGGTAATCGGTCCGGCTTTCTTGGAAAAGATTGACCAGTTGGTGCCGAATTCATACGACATGACCAGTCCCGACACGACGCCCATGCCGAAAACGATGGAGAATACCTTGATCCAGTATCGGTAAAGATCAAGGAATACAGGGCGTCCGGTCCTGAGCCACAGCCCTTCCAGAACAGCCAGATAGGCTGCCAGTCCGATGGAAAAGGCCGGAAAAATGATATGAACGCCTACGGTAAAGGCGAACTGAAAGCGCGCCAGAATGAGTGCTGGGTCATGTGCGTACTGCATCAATACTTTCCAAAACTTATGGCGAGAGAAATAGAAAATTAAAGAACTTCTCGGCATAGTGGTCCCGCGAGCAATGTACCGGCCTGAAAGGCTGATGTATGCCGCGATGTCGTGGAAATGGTAGTAGATCAATCAGACGTATGACGTCCAAGACAGATTATACATAAGATCATAAGCAGCGTTTATAACCACAGCATTGACAGGTTTTGTATGGTTATGGGTAAATATAGACAATCGAAAAATATTAATAATCAATTTCAAAATATTTGGCGGATATCTCCTGTTTTTAGGCAGATGATGGTTTCCTCGTGCGACCTGCCTATTCATTACAGACCTCATGTGGGCTAGCCAGACCTGCTCTGAAGGTCTGATGTATCTGCATTCCTGATCATATGAAATTGAATACGAAAGCCTGTTCGATAGCATCAAAACATAATCTGGCTGTTTTGTTCTGATTCGAAATGCCGGACAGTTCGGGCATGTTGTCAGTTAGCCCCGATGACAGCGGAGACGAGCTGCACTGCTGCACAGTAAGGTTTGATTGCGGCTTGTCATAGCGTGTTGCAATGCTTCTGAACTGCTTCAGTCTGACGAAGAACCGTTCGATGATGTTTCATTTTTTATAAATTGAAAAACGGGTTGTTCGTGGACAGATACGGTTTTTAAATGAGCGGATCGGCGTCATAAGCCTTGTCGGCGATGAAGGCCTCGGGATCGGCTGACGGCCTGATCCGCGCCCCTTTTTACGGGTGCCCGCACCATGCTGGCGAGCACGGCTTCCACAAACAGACGGTTATTCGCATGCCCTAATATTAGCTATAAAGCTAAAAATTATGATCTCGGCAGACCATTGCGTGTTATCTGCTCTATAGTGAAGCAGGCGTTGCAAAGACGTGTTCATCTGCCTTCTGGGGCTATACAAACAGTGTATATAGAAACCCGTGATCAGGTTGTGTCTGAATAATTGAAAGAGAAAATAATTTCTTTAATTGAAATGAAAGGCAATAATATAATATATTACGAAAATATATTATTTATAGAATAGGAGTTAATAATGGAAAAGACATATGTGCATGGGGGGTCTGTTGTGAAAGAGCTTGGGTTCCCATCTGATCTGGAGTTATTCTTCAGGTGCATTAAATTTTTTGTTGCTGATGAATGCCCAGACCATAAATTTATTCTAGTATTGGATAATTTATATAGGCGGTACGTGCCCTTGATCAGAACCCAGGAACTTAGAGAAGAATTCGATGCAATTGAAACCATATTCAAAAGAAAAAAAAGCAAAGAAATTGATTGGAAGTCTTTCCCGAATGGAGACATTGAAAAAACAGAATTGAACCCACGGTCAGAAACATTATACACATTATTTGAGAGATTTTTTATCGGGTTTAACGTTGCCATTAATAATGGATTTAGTTTTTATAAGAAATATAATAAAGATAAGCCGATTTTCATTAGCAAGGGTATATTTTCTGCATCTTTCGTTATCGGTCGAGACAGGGGCAGCGACAAAATAATAAAAGAAAAATATGATAATTTAACTGGACACCCTTTGTGGTGGTAGTTTTTGAAATTTTAAAAATATAGAATATAAAAATAAAATTATTAATTATTGACTTTAAGTGTCTGACCAAAAATGAGTTGAGTGATTTCAGTTGGTTATAATTTATGGGTTTGTGAGAACCTGATGAGATCAGGATGGTCTGGACTGAACTCACCCGCATGCAGTATCAAAAGGACGATCTGGAATATGCAGCCGACCTTCGCGATGCGGAGTGGGCGCTGACTGCGCCGCTGATGCCCGAGAAGAAACGACTGGGCAGACCACGACGTACGGATTTGCGCCGGATGATGGAGGCGATCCTCCATATCGTCACGACCGGCTGCCAGTGGCCCCCTCTTCCTGCTCCGTGGTAATGACGGCACTGATCCGGTCAATGACCGTGCGGGTGCCGACATCCAGTATTTGCGCCAGGCCGACAGCCGAGAAACCGCGCTGCCCGATAAGCGGCCGGGCCGCTTGCAGGATATGCTGCCGGGCAGCGCGATGTTTCCCGGCGATCTTCATGGGAGTGTATATATGGATGACCGGCCGGAGTGTTCAGATAAAAAATAGACCAGTCGTCTTTTCCTGTAATCGCCTGTTCATGCGGCATGCCGGGGCATGATGTCCTTGATGGTTTTGACCAGATGGGTAATGCGCGAAAACTGACACATGCGGTCATGCCCCAGCGCCAGCGTAAGGTGCGGCACATTGGCCCCCAGCGGCATGAAGGCCAGATCGTCACGCACGACACTCCACTTCACCGAAGTACTGAAGGAATGTCAGACCCGCATCAGCGTGGACGGCCGTGGTTACTGAAATACGAATGCATCTCCCTGCATGCTTTGTGTGGGTCTCGCGAAATGAATCCGCGATTGCAACAGGCAGCGTTCGCATAACTTGAAGACATGCCCGAACGTGTTTTTCCCTTCTTAACAGAGTTTCATCATGAAGCGCGTTACAGCGTGCAGACTATGCCGCTGCACGGCCCGTTAAGAAAATGCCTTTGTGTTTCCCAAATGTCTGGCATGAGGCATTATCCCCCTCTCCACTCCTTCCTGATCAGTTCCAGACCCTCGTCATATGTCGTGACCGAAAACGCAGGGAAACGACGTTTGAATTTCGTTGAGTCAAAGAGATTGTCCTGCTCGTAGCGTGGCAGCAACTCCCTTATCTCCCGCACCTTTTTCGAAAAAATGCCCGCAATGACCAGTGGCCATTTTCCAATGACAGAATAGGAAGGCGTGCGTCCGAAAATCCGGCTCGCCATGGTGACAAATGTCTTATAGGTCGGCCGATCATCACAGCATGGCAGATGCCAGGTCTGGCCATAAGCATCCGGCGTATTGCCCAGGGTTGCCAGCCCGCGGCTTGCATCCGGTGTCCAGATGAGGGTCCGGCGCGTATCGTCACGGACAGGGACCAGCGCTCTTCTGCCTGCTTTCAGCCTGTCGATGATCAGGGCGTTGGTGAAGCTCTGGGTTTTCTTCGCGCCGTAGAACTCCGGTGCGCGGGCGATAAGCACGGGGATGTCTCCCCGGGCCATTTCTTCCAGCACCATGGACGCCATTGCGGCGCGCACCCGCCCTTTCCGGCCAACCGGGGCGAAGCGCGTTTCTTCAGTCTGGATCTCGCTGTTCTGCGGATACATGTAGGTATTGTCGAAATAGGCAAAACTGGCCCCCGCCGCCCGGCACGCCTGCAGGGCGTTTTTCAGCATGACGGGAAACTGCTCTTCCCAGAGCGTGCTGTCAGGGGGCAGGCCGGCTGTGAAATAGACGATCCGGCTGCCTTTTACCGCCTGTGTCGTCTGCCCTGCATCCAGCAGGTTCGCCGCCATAAGGGTGTCGTCCTGGTTAACCTTGCGGGGGTTGCGACTCACGAGCCGCAGGTCGCCCGTATGATGCTGATGCAATGTTCGCGCCAGTTCGGTGGCGATCTGGCCATTTGCGCCCAGAATTGTCTGCATGTGGGGCTGCCTCCATGGTGCCGAGCAGGTTTGCCCTTACAACGCTAACGTTGAAGTCAGATTTAATGTCAAACGACAGATTGACCTTCAACCGGGCTTGAACGTTACAGAACGGTTGTCCGACCACCCTGTCGCAAGAGGCCAGCCATGAGCCGTCATATCCTTCACGTTGCCACCAACATCACGCATTTTGACAATCCAATGCATCCGACCGGATTATGGCTGTCAGAACTGACCCATGCCTGGGATGTGTTTGCCGCCAGAGGGTATGAACAGCACATTGTCAGCCCCAGGGGTGGCAGGGTTCCGCTTGACCCACGTGCGTTGAAATGGCCGATGCGCGACGCCTCCGCAAAAGCGTGGCTGGCCGATCCGGCAAAAATGGCCCTGCTCTCTTCAACCCCCTGCCCCGCAGACATCAATCCGCAGGATTATGATGCGATCTACTTTACCGGCGGTCATGGCGTGATGTGGGATTTTCCGGACAGTGAAGGCCTTCAGGCCATCACCCGCGCAGTGTGGGAAAAGGGCGGCATTGTTTCTACTGTCTGTCATGGATATTGCGGCCTGCTGAACACCCGGCTTGCCAATGGGTCTTTTCTGGTCTCCGGGCGCAAAATCACCGGATTTTCATGGACTGAGGAAAGGCTGGCGGGCGTATCGCGGGAGATACCCTACAACGCGGAAGCTGAAATGAAGGCACGGGGCGCGCTTTACGAAAAAGCCTTTCTGCCCTTCATGTCCCATGTCGTGGCGGATGGAAAACTGGTGACGGGCCAGAACCCTTCTTCCGCCAGAGCGACTGCAAGAAAAGTCGCGTCCCTTCTGGGGTAATTTAAGGCGAAAGAGCTTTTTTGCTGCGTCCCCTGCTCACGGACAGACGGCGATCCGTTCTGTCCAGAAGGCGTACATCGTCAGGAGTCACGTCCAGATTTTCGGGAGGCTCCGTAAGCACATTCGTCAGGACACGACGGGCATTGGCCGCACAGTCCATGTTGTCGGGGCGTGCCTGAATGTCCGCAATCAGATGAAGGAGGTGCGCTTTGCTCTGGGCCAGGCGTGCCTGCAGCGCCTCGATATCCGCAATCTTGCGTGTCAGTGCATTCATGAGGGCATCATGGTCCCAGCGCTGCAGATCAGAGGGCAGCAGGGTGCGGATTTCATCCAGCGTAAATCCGGCCCGCTGCGCCGTTGTGATAAGCCCCAAAATCAGCGCGGCCTGCGGTGGATAGGTTCGGTATCCGTTGGGGCGGCGATCAACCGTTTTCAGCAGTCCAATGCGCTCATAGAACCGGATCTTGGAAGTCGTAAGACCGGTTTGCCGGGCCAGTTCTCCAATCTTCATGATGTACCTCCCGTCATGAACGCAACTTGACCTTGAAGCTACCTTTAACGTTAGGCTCTGACCAGTATCCCGTTATTGATCGGCAAGGAGACGTATCATGTCATTCGTCACGACATCTGACGGCGTTGAGATTTTCTATAAGGACTGGGGACCGAAGGATGCCCGGCCGATCGTCTTCCATCATGGCTGGCCGCTCAGCGCCGATGACTGGGACACGCAGATGCTGTTTTTCCTGAGCAGGGGGTTTCGCGTCATTGCGCATGACCGCCGCGGGCACGGGCGTTCGGCGCAGGTGAGCGACGGCCATGACATGGACCATTACGCGGCGGACACATCGGCCGTTGTCGAACATCTTGATCTGAAAAACGCCATTCATGTCGGGCATTCGACAGGGGGCGGACAGGTTGCCCGCTATGTCGCAAAATATGGTCAGCCGCAGGGACGTGTCGCCAGGGCCGTGCTCATCAGTTCCGTGCCGCCTCTGATGGTCCAGACGGATCGCAGCCCTGAAGGCGCGCCGATCGAGGTGCTGGACGGCCTGCGTGCCGGGCTGGCGGCCAATCGCGCGCAGTTCTTTCTGGATGTGGCGAGCGGACCGTTCTACGGTTTCAACCGGCCGGGCGCAGAAGTTTGGGAAGGGACGATCCGCAACTGGTGGCGTCAGGGCATGATGGGCAGTGCGAAGGCCCATCATGAAGGGATCAGGGCCTTCTCCGAAACGGACCAGACGGAAGACCTGAAAGCCATCACCGTGCCGGTGCTTGTGCTGCAGGGCGATGATGATCAGGTCGTGCCTTATAAAAACGCGGCCATCCTTCAGGACAGGCTGCTTCAGAACAGCACATTGAAAATCTATGCCGGTTATCCGCATGGCATGCACACGACCCATGCTGACGTCATCAATGCCGATATTCTGGCGTTCATCACCGGATGAAGATCGCGCCCCGACGATAACACCCGCAGGTGGCGGGTTGATCTCCTCACCTGCCCTGTCGTGAACCCAGTCCTCGCAATGAGGCTGTGCCGGAATTCGCCCCTCAATATCGGTTTTATAAAAACGTCGCTGACGGACGTCATGTCTTGCAAGGAGAACGACAGCGGACAGGCTGCTTTTCAGACCGGATTACCGTTTTGCTGGAACAGAATAAGGCGTCCGGATCCCGTTACTGATTCCTTTACCCGGAAGCAGGAACGGGCGCAGCCTGGGCAATCAGCTTTTTGTGCCTGAGTTCATCCCAGAAGGCGGCGGGAATCGAGACTTCCATGGATTTTGCATTCGCCTGCATCTGGGCAGCATTGCGCGCCCCGGGAATGACCGCCGCGACAGTCGGGTGAGCGGCCGCAAACTGAAGTGCTGCGGTACGCAGGTCAGTCCCGTGCTGTCTGGCAATGGCTTCCATCGCCGCCCGTTTGCGCTCCATGCCGAGTGGAATGGTGCCCGCGTAATCGTAGCGATTGCGCCCGGCGGCATAGCCTGCGTTCAGCGGCGCGCCAATAACGGCTGAAATGCCACGCGGCGCGAGCGCGGGCAAGGTGTGGGTCAGTGCCTCGTCATGCCGCAGGATGGAATACTGCGTGGCCAGAAGGACAATATCCGGGTCTCCGATCTCGATGGTTCGCAGGACGGCCTGGGGCGTATTGACCCCAAGTCCCCACCCCCTGATGAGACCTTCCTCCCGCATCCGGGTCAGCGCCGGAATGGCGCCTTTGGCAGCCTGGTCGAAATAGGTCGTCCATCGCGAACCCATATCCCTGTTTTCAGGCGACAGGTCATGAATATAAACAATATCGAGCCGGGAAATTCCCAGTCTCTGCAGGCTGTCCTCGATCGAGCGCCGGATGCCATCCGCCGTGTAGTCATAACGGTAGGCGAAAGGAGACGGATCATGCCACATCGTGCCACCGGGCGGCTGGGGTGCTGCACTCAGCAACCGCCCCACCTTGGTGGAAAGAACGAATTCATCCCGCGGCCGTGTATGCAGGAAATGACCAAACCGCCGTTCACTCAGGCCCAGTCCGTACCAGGGGGATGTATCGAAATAGCGCACCCCTGAAGCCCATGCGGCTTCCAGCGTGGCTTCGGCATCTTCATCCGTCCCGGCGGCAAAGCCATTCCCGATCGGAACCCCGCCAAGCCCCATGCGCGTTGGAGGTCGAAACCGCTGGCCCGGCTGCGCCACGTTCAATGGCAGCGTATTGCGAACCACGTTTCCCATGGTGGGGGTAACGTCTCCGGCATGCTGTGCATCCTGAGCCTGTCCGCTTCGGGGGAGCAGAACCGCAGCGCTTCCCAGAGCAGAAAGGGCGAGAAGAGTGCGTCGGGTGAGTGTCATCACGTCCTCACATGAGTGGATGTGACTTCTAATGCCTGTAACCGGTCGGAGTTCTGAACGGTCCGGGCCAGGTTCCGAAAAATTACATCACCGTGTCATTTCTTTTCATCTCCTGGTCAGGCAATCATCAGATCGTATGAGCCGATCAGGTATTCCGGCGTCATGCCATGCTGTATTTGCGCAGGCTACCAGCTATAAGTCACCTTGCCGATTACGTTACGGTTTGCGCCGATATAGCAGCCGGTGTCGGCGCCCGCGCAACTGGGATAGTACCGCTGGTTGAGCAGGTTCTGCGCAGTGACCTGAAACAGCATGCCCTTCAGGCGGGGGGCAACGGCATCGAGTGAATACTGTGCCTGCGCATCCACCAGCACATAGCTGGGGGTGACATATTCCAGCGTGTTATCCACCAGCGTATTGCCGTTATATCGCACGCCCGCGCCAAAACCCAGCCCGCGCAGTGGACCATTATGCAGGTCATAATGCCCCCAGACCGAGAATGTCTGCTTGGGCACCGCAATCGGGCGTTCGCCAGTCAGGTCGCCACTGCCGCGCGTATAGGCCACGTCCTGATAGGTATAGGCCGCGATGATGTTCAGGTTGCGGGTCAGGTCCACATGGGCTTCGAGTTCGATCCCGCGCGAGCGGATGCCGCCGGTCTGGGTATAGAAATCGATATGGACGGGGTCGGTCACCAGCACGTTGCTCTGCTTGAGGTCATACAGCGCCAGCGTGAAAAAGCCGTTGAAGTTATGCGGCTGGTATTTCAGCCCCACTTCAAACTGCCGCCCGCGGGTGGGTTTGAATGGCGTGCCATTGAATGACAGGTTGTTCGCAGGCTGGAAGGATTCCGCATAATGGAAATAGGGTGACAGGCCGATGGGGAACGCATACAGGATGCCACCGCGCCACGTCGTGGCCTGATCCGCCTGGTTGAAGCTGCCGCCGCTATCCGTCTGGTCGCGGGTGTCGATGGTGGACCAGTCATGGCGCACGCCGCCCTGCACATGCAGCCTGCCCCAGGTCATCTGGTCCTCGCCGTATATGCCTTCCTGATTGGTGGTGATGCTCTGGGCCTCGTACAGGTCCAGCTTGCCAATGCCCTGCCCGTAGGTGGGGGCGAATACATCGAGCGAGGGGGCATCACCGTAATACAGGTTGGCGGAATCACGGATGTTCTGCCAGTTGCCGCCAATGATTACGCTGTGCCTGAGCGGCCCGGTGCGGAAATGGCCAAGGATCTGTTCTTCCACCGTGATCGTGTCGAAATGCTCCTCCGATCCGTAGGCCGCGCGCTCCAGCGTGCGGTTGTCATCATCAAGCATTCCGCCAGAGGACACCTGCTGGAAAAACGCCCCCACATTGGCGTAACGGGCAAATGACTTGAAGGTCCAGTTGGGCGCAATGCGGTAGCTCAGGTGGTAGTTGACCGCCGTCTGGGTGCGTTTGTAGGTCTCGAAATCGGGGTCACCGGGGTAGAAATGGTCTGACACCTTGCCATTCGGGTTGGGCAGGATGGTGCCCTCCAGGGGAGCGGTATCAAAATTGCCGCCACGCGGGTCACGCTGCCAGAAGGCGGACAGCGTCATGCTCAGCCGGTCATTGGGGGTCCATGTCAGCGATGGCAGGACACCGAAGCGCTCGTTGCGGGTATGTTCATCCTGCGTGCCCGATGTGGTGGCGGTTGCGGCTATGCGGTAAAGCCATTTGCCATCACGGTCGAGCCGCCCGCCAAAATCGGCGGTGCCGCGCACGTAACCATACGTACCCCCTTCAACCGAGATGGAGTGGACGGGGGTTGCCGTCGGCTGTTTTGTGGTCAGCACGATGGCCCCGCCGGGATTGGACTGCCCGTACAGAACCGAAGGCGGCCCCTTGAGGATGTCGATCCGGTCGAGCAGGTAGGGGTCGATCTGCTGGGTGGCGTAATAGGCGCCGTTGAACAGGCGCAGGTTGTCAACAAACTCATCCGCGCCCGCGGCACCCTGGAAGCCACGGATTTCCACCATGTCGAACCGCGTAGTGTAGCCTGAGGCCACATCCCCCGACACACCGGCATTATACCGCAGGGCCTCGGCTATGGTGCGGGCGTTCTGCTGGTCGAGCTGCGCGCGGGTCACGACGGATACGGATTCCGGGGTTTCGATCAGGGGCGTATCGGTTTTGGTGGCCGCACTTGAATTCTTGGGCACAAGCCCTGCCCGCCCCGATGTGGCGTAAACCGCGATCTGCTCTTCTTTCCACCCTTTTTTGCCGCCCACGGCCCCCTGCCCTTCCACCCGCACCGGATCGAGGGTGATGGAGGAAGGCGCGCGGATGAGCGAGACGGAATGCGCCCCGGTTGTGTGGTAGGTAATGCCCGTGCCCGCCAGCAGGCCGGCAAGCGCCTGCTCCGTTGTCATCTGCCCGGTTACCGCGCCTGAGCGTGCACCTGATATCGTGGTGCTATCGAACGCGATCTGCAGGCCGGTCTGCGCGCCGAGGGCTGCAAGGGCACGGGCCAGCGGCTGGGCGGGAATGCTGATGGGCTGTGCCGGTGATGGCGCGATGGCCATGTTGCCCGCAACCGGCGCTGCCGCGGCCTGATGGCCCGTGGCGGCCCACATGGCGAACAGTACTGCGGAGGTGCCCGCAAGCAGGGTGGATCGGGCAGGCCGGATGCGATTGCGGCGGCATGGTGGAAGAACACACGGCATGGTCAGATCTCACGGGCGGACGGTTGGCAAGAAATGCAAACGAATTGCATTCGCGTATATTCATGTCCGTTGAGATGATTTTTTTTTAACGGGGTGACGGAACTTTTTTTGTGTCCCGATGCAAAAAACTGTTGGCCTGTCAGGATCGTCAGGGGGTTTTGGGGTCGGCCAGCACCAGGGTGAAGCCCGCAGGGAGCGAGACAAGCCGGCCCCCATGCAGCGCGCACAGGGCCTCTAGCGCTTCTTTCGGGTGGTGCAGGTCATACACGCCGCCTACCGTGATGGTGTCGTGCTCAAGGCCGTGCGTTACGATGGTGCCGGGATAGTAGCGCGCCAGAACGTCAACCGCTTCGGACAGCCGGACATCGTTGAGCACCAGCTGCCCCGAACGCCATGCACCGACATCCTCCGGGTCGATCGTGCCGCGCCGTGCCTGCCCCGTCTGCTGATCGACAGTCCATTGCTGGCCTGCGGTCAGGCGCAGGGCCGGGTCGGACCGGCGGGCAATGCTCACGATCCCTTCGCGCACTGCAACACTCACATGGGGGCCTGCCATCTGCACATCAAAGGCAGTGCCGATATCGCGGGTCGTCACGTTTCCTGCCCTGACGGCAAAGCCGCGCTGTGCATCGTGCACGACATTGAAAAACGCCTCCCCGCCCAGCAGCGTAACCCTGCGTTCCTGACCCGCGTAATGCACGGCTATGGCGGAATGGCCCGCCAGGGTCACGGTCGTTCCGTCCGGCAGGCTGACCGTGCGGGTTTCGCCTGTTTTTGTGTAATAATCAGCCTGCAGGCGCAACATGAGGTCTGGTGTTGCGAAGGCCAGCAGGCTGGCTGCCAGCGCAAGCATGCAGCCAGCCGCAACCCGCAACGGGCGTGCCCGGGCAGTTATGCCGGCAACAGGTGGCCTGATGGTTGCAGGCCGGTCATGTGGTCGCATTGCGGGGGAGAGCTGGCCCGTGGCGGCCCAGGCGCGTTCCATCCGGCGCCATGCCCGTTCATGCCCGGGGTCCTGCGCACGCCAGGTGGCGCATTCCGCCTGTGCCGTTTCATCATGCGGTGCCGCATTCAGGCGGATTTTCCAGGCGGCGGCTTCCAGCATGGCACGCTCGGCGTCCTGTGTCGGCTGTGTGCTCATCCGTGTTCACTCCCCTTCGTTCCGCGCCGGTGGTGTTGAACGTGTTTCCAGCAACAGGGACGGAACAAGGGCCGGTTTTTCAACGGTAAGGGAAAAATCTTTACGGCTCCATGTCTGGCAGGGCCGCAGCACAGGCCACCAGCGCGATCTGGATCATCGTGTGCACGCGTGTGGTGGAAACGCCCAGAACGGTTGCGATCTCGTGCAATGTGTAACCGCCGATGCGGTACATCTCGAACGCGCGGCGGGTGCGTGGTGGCAGGCTGCCCAGGGCATGGGCCACGGTATGCAGTTCCTGCCGGTGCCCGCAATGGAGCTCGGGCGATATGGACCCCGCCCCTGTATCAGCCAGCAGGGTGTGATCGATCTCGGTCGGGATCTGCCTGCGCGCGGCACGGAGATGATCGAGCGCCAGATTGCGTATGATCGTGGTAAGGTAGGCAACAGGGTTGAAAACGATCCGCTGCCGCCGGACGGATGCGACCTGCACAAAAGCATCCTGCACAATATCTTCCGCCTGTGCCGTGCAGCCGACCATGGAGGCCGCGAGCGACACGAAGCGTGGCCTGTTGGCCAGGTAGGTTTCCAGAAGATGATCGGTCGAGGCCACGGCCTGAAGATTCCTTGACAGCTTGCGTCAGTGTCCGTACGGGATACGTGCCTTCCTTATATGAATATAAGAATCATTATCAATGCAAGAACTGCACTGTGATGTTTCGATACAATCCGGGGCTTTCCTGCACGCGGTGCCCCGGCAGGACGTTTGGCCAAGCGGGGACTAAATATGCAAGTGCGTCTTATTTTCTTCCATTGTCCCGCCCCGACCGGCGTGCCAGATCCTGCACAATGGCTGCCCTGACCCTGAGAACCGTTCGTCCGGCCCTTGTGCGCCTGCACCGCTATGCGGGGCTGGTGCTGGCGGGTGTCCTGTTCATTGCAGGCCTGACGGGCAGTATCAGCGTGTTCCGCACGGAACTTGATGCGGCCCTCAATCCGGACCTGTATGAGGCTCCGGCCCCCGCACGGCTCCTGCCGCTTTCAACCGTGCTTGCGCGCCTGCAGGCGCAGCACCCCGAGGCACGGGTGACCGCCCTGCTCTATCGCCCTCCGGCAGGCCATGCAATCGAGGCCTATTCTTCCGAACAGGTCGCAGGTGGCACGGGGCCGGTTGAAAATGAAATCTTTCTCGATCCTGCCACAGGGCGCATTCAGGGCATGCGACCGACAGAAGGATGCTGTTTTCACCGTCGCGCGCTGATGTCCTTTTTATACCGGGTTCATTATTCCCTCGATCTGGGCCAGACGGGTGTATGGATCATGGGAATCTCGGCCATCGTGTGGTCGATGGACTGTGTTGTCGGCCTTATCCTGACCTTTCCGTTGCACCAGCCTGCATGGCGACAGGCGTTCTGGCGGAGATGGGGCAAAACGTGGCGGATTTCCTTCCAGCGCTCGGCCATACGGCTCACGTTTGACCTGCATCGGGCTGTCTCGCTCTGGCTATGGGTGGTATTGCTCGGCATTGCCATAAGCGGGGTGGCGCTGGCGCTTGAAGATGAAGTCTTCAACCCCGTCGTGCGGACCATCCTGCCAACAGACCCATTGATGACCGACATGCAGGTGCCCCCCCATCCGGTTACGATTGACCAGGCCGAAAGTCTTGCCGCAGGCTTTGCGCGCGCTCATGGCCATGCCGAGAGACCTGCCGCCGTGCTGCTGGACCCTGATGGGGCAACGGCCCTGTTCTATCTTTTCAGCAATAACGGCACTGACCCTTCCGGGCTGGGCAGCCCCATGGTGACAATCGACCTCAAGACCGGCCAGGTGACGGATGGCGACATACCCGGCTACGGGGCGTTGGGAAATCTGGTGATGCAGTTGCAGCTACCCTGGCATAGCGGCAGGATAGCCGGGCTTGCCGGTCGTATCATCATCTGCGTGTCAGGGCTTGTCGTGTGCATGCTGGCGGTCACGGGGGTCATGATCTGGCACCGTAAACGACAGGCGCCACAGATTCGGCCGCCCTTGGCAAAAGCCCTGGCACATCCTGCGCCGCGCGGGCCAGCGATGTGAGCTTCTGCCGGAATGTTCCGGTCATCCCTCACGGGAATACAATAGCAATATGACATGCAAGCAGCATGTAAGGGGCATTTCAGTTCGTCTCTTCCGGCCTGTGGGCCGGGACAAAAACCGGCATCGGGCATGCCGGGCTGCGTTGACGTGGCACGGTGCCCCCCGTAATAGTCCGCCCTCCCGCACCAGCGAAGCCCGAACAGGCGTAGCCTTTACAAAGCGCCGGAGGCGCTGCTTGACCATGTCCATGACCTTTGCCGATCTTGCCCTGGCGCCAGAACTCCTGAGCGCACTGGCCGAGGAAGGTTACGCCCACCCCACCCCGATCCAGGCCGGGTCCATCCCGATGCTGCTGGAAGGCCGCGACCTGCTGGGCATGGCCCAGACCGGCACGGGCAAGACGGCCTCCTTTGCGCTGCCGCTGCTCCATCGCCTTGCCATGACCCCCCGCCCCGCGCCAAAGGGTGGCGCGCGCGTGCTGGTACTGGCCCCCACGCGCGAGCTGGTATCCCAGATCGCCGATGGGTTTACGGGCTTCGGGCGGCACTTCAAGCCCAGCATTACAACGATTTTCGGTGGCGTCAGCCCGTTTCACCAGATCAATGCGCTCAAGGAGGGGGTGGACATCATCGTGGCCACGCCAGGGCGGCTGCTGGACCTGATTACCCAGGGCGCGTGCGACCTGTCGCAGCTTGAGGCTCTGGTGCTGGATGAGGCGGACCAGATGCTCGACATGGGATTTGCCAAGCCCATCGAGCGTATTGTCGCAACCCTGCCCGCAGCCCGGCAGACCGTGCTGTTTTCAGCCACCATGCCAAAATCCATCACCACGCTGGCCGAGAGCCTGCTGCGTGATCCGGCCCGGGTCGAGATTACGCCGCCCTCCACCACCGTGGAGCGGATCGAGCAATCGGTCATGTTTGTCGATGCGGCTGACAAGAAGGCGGCACTGCTGGAACTGCTGCGCACACCCGGCATGGGCCAGGCCGTGGTCTTTACCCTGCAGAAGAACATCGCCAACGAGGTCTGTGCCTTCATTACCGAGGCGGGCATTACGGCCGAGGCCCTGCACGGCAACAAATCACAGGGGCAGCGTGAGCGTGCGCTCGAGGCCTTTCGCTGTGGTGCGGCACAGGTGCTGGTGGCTACCGACATCGCGGCGCGTGGCATCGATGTCGATACGGTGACGCATGTGTTCAACCATGACCTGCCCAGCCTGCCCGAAAGCTATGTCCACCGCATTGGCCGCACCGGGCGCGCGGGCCGCACGGGCTTCGCCATAACGCTTTGCGATGCCGAGCAGCGCGCCTGGCTGCATGACGTGGAGCGCGAAATCGGCCGCCCGCTGGACGTGCAGGCGGACCATCCCTGGCATTCGGAAGCCGCGCGCAACTCCACCATGCGCGCCCCCGTGCTTGGGGGCGGCCCGGTCAAGCAGGTCAAGCCGCAGAAAAAGCGCGAGCGCAAGGTCTGGACCGAGGAAGAGAAGAACGCGGCCCGGGAAGCAGCCAAAGCGGCCAAAGCCTGATCCGGCTACCTGAAAAGGCATTGGCGCGGCTGACGGTTTTGCCCGCAGTCGCGCCAGGAACCGGAAGGCAGTGGTGAAGCTTTTTTTCAGAAAGCTTTACGCCGATGCCGGTCAGGCCGGTACCAGTTCCGCGGTGACGGGCTCGAGAACCGGCGGCGCCTGCCAGCGGCCGGTGTCAACATTCTCGATCTCTCCGTCGATCTCGCTGACAACCTGCCGCGAAAACGGGCCGAGATGCAGGTATAGCGCGCTGGTCATGACCACATAGGGCAATGCCTTGGGGTTATGCAGGGCGCAATCGAGCATCATCCGCCAAAATGGCCCGACCGTGCCAGGCCCGGCGCGGTGAATGCGCATCACAAGCCGCATGAAACTGCGCAGGTCGCCCTTCACCATCCGGTGGCTGCGCTTGCGCCCGAGCATGCGGCCAAGTCGGCCCACGCGGCCAAAATAGGCTACCGGATCATAAATCGTGCTGAGCACGGTCCTGTAATCGCTCAGCACGTCGCGGCGTGGCCGTTTTGTCTCGAAATTGAGGCCTGCCGTGCACTGATCGCCCGATTGGGTCTGCTCGCTGCCCGAAAACAGCCGCCCTTCGGCCAGCAGGCGGCGCGTCAGCTGGGTGGTGGGCAGCGCGTAAAGCAGGCCGACCATGCAGACCGGGATCGAGGTATCTTCAATACACTCGATCATGCCGGGAGCGACGCTGCCCTTCTCGCTGTCAAACCCCACGATGAAGCCCGCATTCACGAAAATCCCGGCCTTATGGATTGTGTCGATGCTCTGTTGCAGGCTGCGCCGTGTATTCTGCTTTTTCTGCATCAGCACCAGGGAGTCCGTATCCGGGCTTTCGATGCCGACGAACACGGCGAAGAAATTCGTATCGGCCAGGCTGCGCAGCAGGTCGGCGTCATCAGCGAGGTTGATGGAGGCCTCGGTTGAAAATTCGAAAGGAAATTTCTTCCCTTCCTGCCAGCGCTTCAGGTCGGGCAGGAATTTCTTGAGCGCCTTTTTGTTGCCGATCAGGTTGTCATCAACAAAATCGACATGGCCACGATAGCCCAGCGCGTAAAGGGCATCGAGTTCGGCCATGACCTGTTCGTTGGTCTTGGTGCGTGGCACCCGGCCATACAGTTCGATAATATCGCAGAACTCGCAACTGAACGGACACCCGCGTGAAAACTGGATGCCCACATGCAGGTACTGGTCGAGCTTGAGCAGGTCAAAGCGCGGCAACGGGCTTTTTGTAACATCCGTCTTGCCCATTGGCGCTTCAAACACGCCCTGCCGGGCGCCGCTGCGCCAGGCTGCTACGAAATCATCCATGATTTCCTCGGCCTCGCCCAGAACCTGAAAATTGGCGGCGCTGTAAAGCGGCGGGCTGGAGGTTACATCAGGGCCGCCCACCACCACCGGCTTGCCGCGGGCATGGCACTGCGCAATGATGTGCAGCGCATCATTGCGCTGCGGCAGCATGCCGCCGGTCATGACCATATCGGCCCAGTCAAAATCGGCATCCGTCAGTTCTTCGGTATTGCGGTTGACGAGCCGTATTTCCCAGTTTTTGGGCAGCAGGGCCGCGACCGTGACCAGGCCAAGGGGGGCCGCCGGGTAGCGCGCGCCCGCGAGGTCGCAGGCTTCCTTGTAGTTCCAGAATGAATTGGCGTTGAAAAGCGGAAAGATCATCAAGACTTTGCAGGTATCGGTCATTATATTGAAATCCTCTGGCGTGCCTCCTTCGCATGATCAGAACACCCCTCCTGCTCAGGGGTGGGGCACAGACGGATGCATAGAGCCCGCTGTGATGAAATTGCGATAGTCCGGCACACGGTCGTCATGGTGATCTTCCATACAGGATGAAGGCCTAGCTTCTACACCCCTCGGCCCGCAATAGCGAGAAAAGAGGATTTGCAATGCCGGATATGCTTCTTATCAAAGTGTAACAACCCTGCACGAGGCCTGGAAAAACTTTTGCCCCGGCCCCGCATTATCATGCCGGTAGGGCTTGCCTGTGCCACTCAGCCTAGGCTCAGGACTCATAGCCAGAAGATGACGGTTGCAGCGAGGCAGATGGCTGAGAAGAAGACGTTCGGGCATCTGTCATAGCGTGTTGCGACCCGCCGC
>NZ_NIRT01000036.1 GCF_003207795.1 Komagataeibacter nataicola
AAGATACGGCTGGGATCGGTCAAACGGGATGAAGCGGCTCATCGCGACACTCTACAGCCTTACCCCTTCACAGGGTACCCCAACCCGACAGGCTGCTAGGACGAGTTGCCCGAAATCGATGCTCACGCAGCCGGGGGCGTGAACGCCTGCTGCATGGACGCGGGCGGGGGCGTCATGACGGGAGCAGGCGGCAGCGGGGCGTGCTTGACCCGGTCGGCAATGCCTGCGGACACGGTTGCCAGGTTCTCGCGCGGGTCATTTGCAAAGCGCGCGATGCCGCGCGCCTTCCAGAAGGCTGCCGTCTCGATGGCAACCCGGAGCTTGGTGCCGATCGGATAGGGCGCCTTGCCGGCTTCGGGATAAACCGGGATCAGGGTGATGACCTCGGTCCCGTCGGTCTTCTTTGCTTCAGCCATGTGTCAGCCTCACAGGGTCGGGGAGGGGACGTCAGCGCCGGCTGCCATGACGGTGGCCGCCATGCAGGCGTTGACTCGCGAGGGGATGACAAGGGGAGCCGACTGCATCAGCAGGTTGATGGTCGCCGGGTTCTCCTTGTACCAGAGCTTCGGGGCGTAGGCGAGCGGGCCGTAATTGAACGCGGGGTCCATGATCAGGCCGTAGGCGCGCGTGCCCTCGACGCCGGGGCCACCGAGGATGACGGTGCCATCCGCGATCATCGGTTCCTCGACATCGGTCACCGGATCGACGTACCAGTCGTTGTAAAGGTAGAGGTCGAACTGACCCCAGCGGCCCATATACATCGCACCCTGCACGACGCGGCCGCCCAGGTCGGCAGTGGAATCACCGGTGCGGCCGGGCCACACGATGGCGTTCAGCACCTTGGGATCATTCTTGAACGCGTTCCAGGTGGAATTCGTGAAGATGATCTCGGTGGGCGCGGCACCGGATTTCTGGAGCGTCAGCGCGGCCCAGGCGGTGATGTAGTCGGACGGGTAAACGCCGGTCTGGCCCCACTGGGCAGCACCGGTCAGCGCCACGGTCAGGGCTGGATCGCGCTGGAAATCCACCACGATCGGATCGGGGTAACCCTCGCCCACAACGGTGATCTTGCCGCTGACCAGCGCATTGGCGGCCATCCATTCCTGCCGGCGCAGGATCATGTCCACCTGGTCGGCCATCTCCCAGGCAAGGTTGGCCTCGAGGCGCTCGGCAGGTGACATGCCGCCCATCAGGCGCTCGCCGATCGCACGCCGCACGGGCTTGAGCAGATCGGGGTTGCGCCAGTCCTTGATGTAGGCCGGCTTGAACAGGTTGGTCTGCCACTGGCGGCTTTCCACCAGCTTGCCTTCGACCAGCGGGGAGCAGAAGGGGGCCAGGCGGCGCTTACCGACATCGACATCGATCGCCACTTCCGGGGCATCCGATTCCACGATGTTGGGGAACATGTGGTCGAGCAGGAAGCTCTGGGCCGTCTTGAGGTTACGCACGAAGTAAACCAGCTCGGCGATATCGTACGCGCCAAGCATGGCGTTCAGGGAACCCTGAACGCCAGCACTACCGGTAACAGAACCTGCCACGGTGTAATCCTTGATCTGTATGGAAGAGCGAACGATCAGACGATGTCGTTCGAGAGGCCCGTCTTGATGAAGATGGCCCACTGGCGCAGTGCCTGCGTCAGGGTATCGAGGGTCCAGCTCGCGTCGAACGTCATGTAGTTCGAGTTGAACTCGCCCATCTCGTAGATGGCCCCGGTCTGGGTGGCACCGGCTGCCGTTTCTACGGCATCCACCACGATGCCGCAGGGCGTTTCACTGCCATCCGTTGCGGTGGCAACGGACAGGATGAACTCGCCCGTGGCGGTCACGCGGCCGACAACCGCGCCACGCGGCAGGGTCTGGCTGGCGCCAAAGGTCACGTTACGCGTGACCAGCTTCATGTTGCCCGCGACCAACTGGTCGGGGACGAAGAGGGTCGAGCGGGCCTGCGGATAGAACCCGTAGCTGCTGAGGGAACCGGACATCAGCCGTTCTCCTTATCGATCGCCGCGCACATGGCGCAGGGCATTCCTGAGGCGCGCGCCGGGGCGGTTCTGGTTTTCCGTGCCATCCTGCGTGGCGGGCGCCACGGCATTGCCGCGCATGCGCTGGCGCAGGGAGGTCTCACGCTGGACCGAGGCCTGCGGCGCGGGCTTGGGCATGGCCGCGACCGTGGCATCCAGAATGCCAATGGCCTTGCTGCGCGGCAGGCTGGTGCCGAACGCCAACTCGGCAGCGGCAGCCGGGTTCACGGCAGCGGACGGCGACTGGAAGATGGCGGCGCAGCGGCCGCGCTCACGCGCGCGGGCGGATGCCTTGGCATCGTCCTTTTCGTCTTCCTTGTCGCTCTCGTCGTCGCCATCCTCGGCGGACGTGTCGTCGCTGTCGGTGTCCTCGGCCTTCTTGCTGGCATTCTTGCCAGCCTTCTTGCCGTCGGTGCCCTCGTCTTCGGGGTCTTCCTCGGTATCGTCCCCCTCGGCTTTCTTGCCGTCGGCGGGCTTGTTCTCGTCTTTGTCGTCACCTTCCGCGCGGGGATTGAGGTGCGCGAAGACGCTGGCGCCGGGTTTGCGCTTTGCGGACATGTAGTTGCTCCAGAAGGGAGAAATCAGCCGAGTGTGTTGAGCAGGTCGCGGAATGCCGCCTCTGCTCCCATCACGGCATCGGCCAGGCCGGCATCGACGCCGCGCTGGCCGAGGAAGGTTCCGGCCTGTGTGTCACGCACACGGGCGGCCGGAATGTCGCGGTTGCGTGCAACCGTGGCGACGAACAGTTCACCCATCGCGTCAATGTCGGACTGGAAGCGCTTTGCAGCCTCTTCGGACATGATCGTCGTGGGATAGGAATCTGTTTTCTGGTCGCCGAACTGGAAGGTCGTGACCTTGATGCCGGCTTGGTCCAGCGCCCCGGTGATATCGACATGCATGCCGACAACACCGATGGAGCCGACCCCGCCGGTGCGCGGCACGATGATCGTGTCGGCCGAACTGGCGAGGGCGTAGGCGGCGGAGTAGGCGCTCTCGTTCACGATGGCGATGATCGGCTTGGAGCCGCGCCCCTCGTAAATACGATCGGCCAGGTCGAAGCAGCCCGCCACCGTTCCGCCGGGGCTGTCGATCAGGAACACGACGGCCTTGATGGTCGGGTCATTGATGGCCTGCTGGAAGGACACGTTGATGTCCTCGTAGAATGTCGCCCCGCTCCACCACCAGCCGGGGCTTTCGCCTGGCAGGAGCACGCCGGAAACGGGGATGACGGCTACATCGGAAATCACGCTACCCAGGACAGGGTCACGATCTTCCTTTTCCTGAATGGGGCCGAACATGCTCATGTCGTCGGACCCGTGGGCCAGCAGGTGACGCACGACCTCCATGCGGTCAGGCGTCAGGGCGAGCGGGCGGCCCAGCATCCGCTGGGCAAGCGCGAGGCTCTTCATTCTGCTTCCGGTTTCCTGTCGGTTTTCGATGCAAGGTTCTGCCCCGCCCATTCCGGGGTGGGCAGGTTGCGTGCCTTGAACGCCTGCACTTCGATGGCGCGCTGATCGAGGGTTTCTTCCCAGTCAGCGCCCTCGTTTTCCGCGCATTCGGTCTCAAGGGTGGAGAGGCCGGCATCCATGCCCAGCACGGCGCCCTGCTTTTCTGCCACCGGGTCGATCCAGCCACGGCCGGGGCCAAGCCAGATGGCGCGGGCGTAGGCGGCGCGTGCCTGAATGAATGGCGGCGCGCCGCGTGGCAGCGGCAGGTCATCCTCATCCATGGACTCTTCCAGCCACGCCAGACGGATCAGCGTGGGGAAGCCGATGCTGAAATCGTCGCGCCGGCGCTTCATGGTCTTCCACGCCTCCAGCAGCGAGCCACGAGCGGACGAATAGTTCACGTCCGACCAGTCATTGCTGACCTGCATGGGCGAGAGGCCTGCGCCGCTGGCGACGTTGTTCAGCACCGCGCGCTCGAAGTCGCGGAAGTTGCTGGCCGGGCGCGCTGCCGAGACGGTGTTGATCTTCTCGCCCGGGAACAGGATCGGCATGCGGGAGCCTGCAAGCGAGATGTTCCGGTGCTGGTGGAAGGCGATGCGCTGGTCCTGGTAGTAGGCAAGCTGCTCGTCGCCACCTTCCAGCCCCTCGGCCGTCATGGCAGGATCGAACGGGCTTTCGATGTATGCCGCGAACGTGGCGTTGATGATCGCGGCATCCAGTTCCGTCCCGTCATATTTGATCAGCATTTTCAGGCGCTGCAGGACGGGTGTGAGGATGCCGGCACCACCGCGATGCTGGGCGCCGCGATGGTGCTCGAACATGTGCACCACGTTGGGGCGGCCCCATTTCGTCTCCCGCTCGTAGCGGTCCCATACGACCGTGTCGGCCGCGCTGTACCAGTCGGCCTGATGGGCCTTGCGGATCCAGTAGGCGATGGGCGCGCCACTGGCGGGATCGATCTCTACCCCGTTGCGCAGGTTCTTGAGGTCGAAGGTCTGCTGCGGGTTGCTCAGGCGATCGGGATCGATGATCTGGACGGTCGTGGCATACTGCGCGGTGCCAAGGCCGACGCGGTCCTCCATCCATGGCAGCAATGCCAGTGCATCGCCGTCCACGATCAGATGGCGGAAAGCCAGATGCATCTGCTGGCCGAATGTCAGCATGCGCTCGGTGTCGTTGTAGCGCAGCGGATCATCTGCCCAGTTGCGCCAGTGCGCGTCCACCGCCTTGGCATATTCCGCTGCCCAGACCGCATCGAAAGCGGTGTTGCCGCTCAGGCGGGCGAGGGCGCGGTAGTCAGGCTTCGATATGGGGCGAAGCTTGACGCCGATGGCATTGTCCAGTGTCCGTGTAACTGCGCCTGCCGCCCAGCCATCATTGCGGACCAGGTCGCGCACGCGGCTGACGATCCGGTCACGATAGGGGCTTAATTCCGTATCGGCCGAGCCCAGATAAGGCTGCCAGCCCTGCATGCGCTGGCCATACATGTCGGCCGCGTCATACGGTGTGCCGAACGGAGAGGTCAGGGCATTGAGGATACGCCTGCCGGAGCCAGTTTTCGGAACCAGAGGCGATGCCACCCTGCGGATGAAATCACCAACGCCCATCAGAATACGGGCCTCAGTGCCCTGCGCCGCACGCCGGGGATGCCTAGCTGGCGCTGCAGTTGCTGGATCAGCATGGTCAGGCCGGACAGGGAGGCCTGGTTATAGGTGACCGACCGGCTGCCATCGCCCTGAGCATAGCTGACCGTTACCACCTTCTGGCCGGACTGGAGGGCTATGAGGGTCTGCTGCGCGGTGTTGAGCGCCGCCTGCAACTGGGCCTGGGACATGCCTGCGAGAATGCTTGTCGCAGGGTTGTAGGTGGCCTGCGGCAGGAAGGGATAGGGACTGCCCATCATACAGGGGCATCTCCTTTTGACCTGATCAGGGCAGGCGTTCCGCCCATGATCGTTTGCGTTTGGATCCGTCAGTTGACTGCGGATCCCGGCGCGTGACGGTGAGTGACTGCACCGCCATGCCGTCATGCAGGGGGCTGCCATCTTCCTGCACCGGCTCGGCTGCAGGCGGCGGGGGGTGCTCGACCTTTTCCGCCGCTATGTCATCGGCCTTCTTGTTCAGACGCAGGCCGAGATACAGCAGGCCGCACAGGGCGGCGTAGCTGTAGACCGCGAGATCGAGCGCCTCGTTTGCGCGGCCGGGGATCTTCTCCCAGACGCGATATGTCTGGCCGCCCTTGGTCTTTCGCACGGATCGTTCGGCCACCATCTGGGCGAAGTAGTTGATGTCGCGGTCAGCCGGGAAATGCATGTAGCCCGGTGACGGCTCGCCGGGTTCCGGCTGGGGCAGGTGCAGGCGGCTGCGGATCACGTCCTTTGCCGCATTGACCCCGATGATGACTGGCCGGAATGCGGCCTTGTTGCGTGCGCTGGGGCGCTTTGTCGGCCAGACAGGGGATCTGGCACCGCCGCGCGCTGACTCGCCCTTCACGGCCCATATCTTGCGGCCCAGGCGGGCGCGGCAGAACTCATAGACCTTCTGCGTATGGTGACCGCCTGAATCGATGCAGGCAGCGGACACGCTGAACGGGCGGCCATCGGCGCGATACCATTGCCGCTTGAGGACCGCGTCTACCCGGTCCCACAGTTCAGGGCCATCCGGGTCGCCCTCGATCACGATGTGGGCGATGGACCAGCGTTCCTCATTACGGCCCCAGCCGACGATCTCGAGCTCGACGCGATCGTCTTGGGTGTCGCCGCCGGCCGTGAGGATGGCGACCCCGTCGGGCACCTCGCCATCCCATGTCTCCACGCGGGCGGCCAGGCTGATTTCGTTCAGCGCGCCGTCGCCCCGGTCCTCGTAGGCCTCTCCCAGCACCAGGTTAATAAAGGTCTGGCGCTTGAGCGGATCGCTTTTGACGTCCAGCCATTCCGAGACCAGCTTGGACCAGCTGGCGTTGGGGAACAGGGAGTAGCCTGCCCAGATGTGGAAGGATGCAATGCCCTTGAAGGGGGCATGCGCCACCCATTCCCCGGCATCGATCATGCCGGGCTTGTCGGCCTCCTCGATGATGCAACCGTTGTGCCGGCACACATAGTGGGCCGTTTCCGGCAGGTGGTTGCCGTCCTTATCCTTGTCCCACTTGATGCCGTGGGGCGTGTCCGGTCCGCCCCATTCGAGAGGCTGCTTTTCCCCGCAATGGGGGCAGGGCACGTAATAGCGCCGCTGGTCGCCGCGCTCATACAGATCCTCGATCCGGCTCAGCCCCGCGATGGTCGGGGTGGAACCTGCCGCGATCTTGCGGTTCCAGAATGTCTCCGAGCGCTTGGCGCCCAGCGCGATCTGGTCACCCTCGCTGCCCGCGCCGTTGACCGGGTAGCCGTCCACCTCATCGAACAGAACGATACGGGCCGTGATACGGCGGAAACCGCCCGGACTGTTCGCACCGACCAGGGTCAGGGATGACCCGTTCAGCAGGGTTTTCTTGAGCAGCGTCTGGGCGGACGTGCGCGATTTCGGGTCGCCCGTGAGGGCTGCGAGGACTGGCGTGTCCCGCAGCATGGGGGCGATTTCGCTTTTGCTGTAGTCCTCGGCATCCGTCTCGCGTGGCTGCACCAGCAGGATCGGGCAGGGATCCTGCTGCAGGTAATAGCCGACAGCGTGGTCGAGGATCTTGGTGTAGCCGACGCGGGCGGACTTCTTGACGTAGATCCGTTCGACGGTCGGTTCCGTGAACGCATCCATCATGCCAATCTGGTAGGCGAAGGCTTCGAAGCGGCCTGTCTCCGCGCTGGACTCCCGCGAGAGGACGGCATATTTCGCCGCCCACTGGCTCAGGGTCAGGCGCGGTGGCGGCTTGAGTGTCTCCCGGCGCACGCGCGCCAGTTCGGTCCGGAACAGTTGCAGCCCACGCGCATACAGGCTGCTACCCGGTGGCAGGATCTCCATCCGCAGTCAGTTCTTCCAGGACGCGTGTCACGAGCGTGGTCAGGCGGTCCTGCACTTCGGCCACTGTCTTGCAGCGGTGCAGGGACGGGGCTTTCTCGGCAGCCATGGCGAGCAGCTTAGTACGCACGCGGGCGTATTCCTCGCTTACGGTCTCGACTACCTTGGAGCTTTCAACGACCTTTCCAGCTTTCAGGTCGTATTCCAGCTTGCGCATCAGCGCCTTGTAATTTTTCTCAATCCGGTTGGCTTCCTGCGTAGTATAGGGAGCCAGTCCTTTCTCGATCTGCTGACACGCTTCGTCCGGTATCAGGTCCGGTCGCAGTTCGTTGATGGGTGCAACCCCATCTGCAACCTGCAACCCGGGTTGCACCTCTGGTTGCAGGTCAGGTTGCAGATCCGTGCGCTCAGCAATCCATTCTTCTAAAGACGCGACATCCACGCGCTTGCCGTCTGAAATAATCCTGCCAGACGCTAGATGTTTTTGAATTGCCGCACGGCTTACGCCTGCGCGGCGCGCGGCTTCACTCTGGCTGATCGAGGATTTTTTCACGGAAAGTGCAACTGCAACTGCAACCTGAAAATTTTATCTCAGCTAGAGATCGTACGAGCTCGCGCAACCCCGCGATGCGAAAAGTCGCAGGAAGGACCCAAGGCATTCCCTAGGGGGAGGGTGATCGTCCCGCGCGCATCGGGTGCCTGGGCGTCACCGCGCCGTGCTGATGGTCTTCAGGATCGCTGCCTCGATTGCCTTCGGGCCTTCGCGCTGGACCAGCTCAGTCGCGCGCTGCTCGAAGTTGAGATGCCTGTCCACGGCCTTGTTGGGTCGAAACATATAGAGCAGTTTCAGGTGCGTCGCTCCCTTTGTGCCCCGCGAGCCATCACGACGCGAGCCTCGTGTCGGGCGCTGCCAGATGCCACGAATGCCACGGACAGTGCCAGCGAACACATCAGGGCGTGCCAGCAGTCGCTTGATCAGCCCGCGTGGGATCTGCCCATACGCATCCGTCCTGCCGTCGACAGGCACGAGCAGGTCACCCGTGCCATCCCTTGCACCGACCCAGTGATCGCCGCCGGTCTCATACGGTGTCAGGTATTTCGCTTGCTGGTCCCGCAGCGATACGACTGCCGTGGGGTCGAGCTTGGTCGCCTTGTTCACCTGCGTTGCCCGCGTGGTGAAGGGACGCGGGTTGTCGAATATTTCCGACATCGCGCTGTTCTCTTCCCGCATGGCATCGAAGGCCAGGCTGTTCACCGCGACGGACGTGGCATACGGGATCTGCTTCTGCATGTCCGACAGGTCGCGCTGGATACGTGACGTATCCAGCTGGATGCTGAGGTCACCCATAGTCAGAAGTCGCAGCCGCCACCATCGGACCCGCCGCTGCTACTGCAGTCGAAGCCACCACCGCTATCGCTGCCGCCGCTGCTGTAGTCGAACCCGCCACCGCTGGAACCGGCATCGCTACCACTTCCCGCAAAAGGATCAGGCGCCGGGGAAGGCGCGCTGACCTCGCGCTCGATGACAGTGTCATGGTCACGGCCGCCGATCATCGATCCGGCAATGCCGCCCAGTAGCGCGCCTTCCATGAAGCTGTTGTCAGATCCGCGCGATGCTCCGGTGTTCACGACGACCGGTGCGCTGGGGCTGGGGCCTGCATTCATGGAACCGTATCCGCTGGATGCTATCGGTCGTGCCGCCGGGACTGATGCCCTGCTCGGGCCGCAAGCCACCGGCCGTGTCTGCGTCGTATTGTCCATGACACGCCGGGTAATCTGGGCATCATGCTCCCGTTGGATCCGCGCCATCCGTTCTTCATGCTCCTGGGTGATCAGGGCCTTCCGGATGCTGTCCTGCCGCTTCGACCAGGACAGCCAGGCGAAGATGGCAATGACAGCGACAACGAACAGCAGGCACACGAACATGAAGTCCGTGCTGATGTGCACATGGTGGGTGGGGTGCATTAAGGATTTCCCGAAATGGATAGGGTCAGACCGACGAGATCAGCAGCTCGGCTGCCGGTTTCTTTTTCAGCCCGACCGAATAGGTGGTCATGACTTCCTCGATCTGGAAACGACCGAAAATCTCCCGGATTTCCGGCACGTCATTGATCGACATGATGAAGCGGCCTTTCAGGCTGCCCAGCAGGTCAGCGATCCGGCCAAAGTCCTTGGGCGAGAAAATGCTCTTCCCGTAATCGTCCTCACATCCCCAGTAAGGCGGATCGAGGTAGAACAGCGTACGCGGCCGGTCGTACCTGGTGATCAGCTGCTCATAGGGCAGGCATTCGATGACCACGCCGGACAGTCGCTGGTGCACCTCGTCAAGCAGCGGCCCCAGCCTGCCCACATCGAAACGGGCCGATGCAGCAACAGCCACACCAAACGTCCGTGACCGGGGCTGACCACCAAACCGCACGCGCTGCAGGTAGAGGAACCGTGCCGCACGCTCCAGATCGGTCAGGCTGTCCGCCTGCATGTCCAGCAGGCGCTGGAACTCGTCCCGGCTGGTCAGCTGGTACTTGAGCATGTCCATCAGCGCCTCGTAGTGCCGCTGGAGGATGCGAAACAGGTTCGAGACGTCACGGGAAACGTCGTTGATCACCTCGCCCTTCGCGCGGAACGGCCTGCGCAGGAAGATGCCGCCCATGCCGATGAACGGCTCGACGTATGTGTCGTGAGGCACCGCTGCAATTCGCTTGATAACGCGGGATGCGAGGTTGCGTTTGCCACCCAGATAGGGGGCAACAGGCGACACGGGAGTCGCCGGAATTTGTCTCTCAGACATATGAATGATACTCGAACGCCCGTTCCTTCACAGGAACCGGGGCGGGGGTTTCCCGTGCGCAGTGCCAGCTGCGCGGTTTGGTTTGTGTCCAGCAAACCAGCCCTCGCCCCCAAATCTGTGAAGCGAAGGAAACCGTCCGACCGGACTAAGTCCGGGCGTGATCGAGCAGAGCGCGCCCTATGCCGTAGCGCGCCTGCCTACCGAATCCATCATTTGCGTGAACCCGTCAAGAACGGGTTGATCAGGCCCGCGCGATATCGAGAGGCACCTGGCGGAAATCATCTTCCGGCCGTTCGCGCTCATGAAAGCGGATGTAAGCCTTGGTCGCGTCAATGCGGATGCTGTCGGAAATGGCGCCCATGGCACGGAGCCATTCCTCATCATCGATATTGAGCCGCCGCAGGCTGAGGATCTTGTCCGTGCGGATCTTGCCCTCTTTGCCGACCTCGAAGGCGTCCGTCACAATGACGCGCAGGTTCTCATCCGCGCCCTTGGACCAGCGCCCCAAGCAGCTGTCGATCAGCGACTTGGCGGCCTGCAGTTCCGGGCCAAACGAAATGGAATCACCCATCGCGATGGTGATCTTCTTCAGCCCGTCGTAACTGGTCAGCGTGATGTTGCCCTTCTGGCCGCCATAGGTGGTGCCATACTTCTCGGCAATGAGCGCCAGGACGGTGCGGATGTCCTCGAAGGCTTTTATGCGAAACCCACTGAGCGCCTTTCGCAATTCAGCCGCGCCGGTGAACGTCTCGCGCACCAGCTCATCCACCATAAGGTGCTCAGGCTTGACCTTGTCACGGGGCACAAGGCGACCGCCCGAATCCTGCATGTAGCCTTCGGGCACCATCACGCGGCCTCCCGCTGCGCACGACGCATGTTGCTCGCGCATTCTGCCGCGCGGTCGCTGGCCCAAATGCGGACGCCAGGCCGACGGTCACGGCCCGCGATACGACGATAATGCGCGGCGGCGCGTTCCCAGACAGTAACGTCCGTTGCAGGCTGGCGCGGCTTGCGGCTCGGCTTCATGAGGCTTCCTTGATGCACAGGTGAGGGGACCGGAGCGCGTGGCGCTACAGGTCCAGAAACTTCCCAGCGCCCGCGCCTTCGCGCGCGTGGCTGTATCGTGTTGTGGTGGCCAGCGATGTGTGGCCCAGCTGCTGCTGCACCACATGCGCCGGCGCGCCGTTGTCCTGCATGTGGCTGGCGTACGCGTGGCGTAGCCAGTGGGCGGAAACCTGCTCTGGCAAGCCCGCACGCTTCGCGGCCCGCTTAACGGAGCGGTGGACCGCATCAACGCTAAGCGGACCGCCATCGTGGCCGGGGACCATCGGCGCTTCTGGCCGACTATCAACACGCAGCGCCACGATCTCCTTCCACACCTTGGCGGGGATCTCGACGGTTCTGTTCTTGCCGCCCTTGCCAAACACATGGGCGACGCCGCCTTGCTGGCGGCGCTTGAGGTCTTTCCACCGCACGGCGCAAAGCTCGGATATGCGCAGGCCGGTGGCATACAGCACGCGCAGCATGGTGCGCCTGCGCGGGTCCGTTTCCCCATCAATGAGGTTTCGCACCTGTTCCTGCGTGAGGATCCGCTCATGCAGGCTGTCGCGCATCTTCGGCACGCGGACGGCAGGCCCCACATCGCGGGGCAGCATCTCCATGGCAGCGCCGTAGGACAGCAGCGACTTGACGGCCATCAGCTTGCGCCGTCGTGTCGCATCGGCTCCCGTCAGGCTGTCGAACCAGTTCTGCAGGTCGGGCGCAGTCACTTCCGGCAGGGTCTTGCCCACATGCGCAAGGAAGGCGCGGACATCGCTCTCATAGGCCCGGCGGGTGTTCTCGCCACGGTTATGGAGCCATGTCTTGATCAGCAGATTGTCGGCCGAGTTCTGAGGGGCTTTTGGGGCCTCATCAGTGGACGGCATGGCGCGGTCTCCGCTAACCATATGATTTCATTATGAAACGGGGTGGTTAAGCCCCCCTGAAATCCGCTTGATAACTGGTGTTATCTTGCGGCGATCAGGCCCCTGTCAGGGGTTATCTTGCGGATGCCAGATCAGGACATGCCAGATAACTTTGAGTTATCCTTGCGGCTATCGGGCACGCCATGCTGCAACACACAGCATGGGTTGTGCCACGATCCATCCCGCGAGAATGAGCAGATCTAAGAACCGGATGATCGGCATTGCGTTCAGTTCATGGATCAGATCGGTCATTATTTACTCTTACCGTAAGCACCATAATGGCCAAGCACACCCAGCATTATGCTCAGGGAAATCACCACGATTGCAACGGCGACGGCCCACCATACGATGGACGGTAGGTGACCATGTATTTCCATCGAATGGAGATTCATTTCGTTGATGCCTTGCCCCTCTCGGAAACAGCACCTTGCCGATTGGGCAGCCGCTGATTGCGAGAGTGAAAATAGGCGATTGCTGGCCTGGAGCAGATCCACGCGAACACGAGTGCTGCAATCACCATAAAGCGCCACGCGCTCAGGTCATTCATCGCTTGTACCAATGGAGTCAGTGAGATAAAATCTGACAGTTGCATCCTCTGGTCCGTACAGGGGGTGGAATAGAAGGCCGTTGGTGCGCGAACACCGACGGCCTTCGTTTTCATGACAATTTATGCTGTCGCTATACGCGGCATCAGGGGGGCATTGTCCCCTGTGCTCATCCCAGAGAAGGCGCGCCAACGCGCCGCCCGCGACTGCCCATCATCGGCCCGAAGGCCAGCGTCGATTTGACCAGACCGGCAGGCATCCGCTCACTCTCGCGAGCCAGTGCCTCACGCCTGATGGCGGCGAGAATGTCTTCCATGGCCTTGGGCAGCATCCGCCCGGCAAAGCGCTGTCCACCACGTCGCACCCAGTGGCTGTCCCAGCAGCGAGCGACTGCATCATGGTAAAGCACTTGGGCAGCCAGCGTGCCGATCCCGATATCCGCGCGGTGGCGCGGGAAGGGGTTCCATTCCAGCGGCACAAGAAGCAGGCGCGATTCAGTCGTGGTCACGACAACGCCGTGCCGGTGACCGCGCACGACAATATCGCCGCGCGACAGGGTCGGCAGCTGTTCTTCCATCTGATGGCTCTATGTTGGGAGCGCCCGAGCGGGCATAAAAAAAGCGTGGCGTCCATTCTCTGGACCCACGCATAACGATAGTTTGCCATAAATGACTTAAAAGCGGTGGCACGTCAACCTTTCCATAAAGGCCCCGGCATCCCGTCATAATGCTCGGTCAACTGCTCCAGCAGGAAACATAGCGCGCCAGAGGTGTTGCGCTTGTCCTGGTGCAAATGGCTGGCGATGTCATTGAGGGAAAGCCCCTCAATCATCAGCAGCACCAGCAACTGCTCTCCACGCGCCCCAATGCGCTGGCGGATGTAGTCGCGGCGTGCGGCGGACCCCATGCGCCCGATCATGGCATCATGAATATCCCCCCGTTTTGCACCGTGTTCCATTTCGGGATCGGTTCCACCCAGCACGCCGATTTCGTAATCGGTTGCCCAGAACTGGGCAGCACTGACCTGCCCCTCGGTAATCGCGCGCGAGCGCAGCAGGCCATACAGCCCGGCGCACCGGCGCCAGACTTCGACAGGACGGGATTTCTTGGTGAGCGCAACATCCACCAGCGCAAGGTCATGGTGGGCGATACGTGTTTCCGACGGCTTGAAAGCGGGCCGGAATGTAGACTGAACGGGCGATGGTACCCGACGACGGGAAAGGGCGGCGACAGACACGCGGGGCCTTTCAGTAAACAGGTCTCCCGACGTCATCGTCTCTTTGCGGAACCTGCAACACCGGGGAGCAGGCAGGATCGATCAGCGGCCGGGAAGTAGCATTATTATAACCGCGTTTTTTACATAGGTCAGTAGCCATTTAGCTTTTAGGGACGCTTCGTCAGTTCATCGGGCATCTCATTCATGGTCGTGGCATTTGATTGAAGATGTAGGTCGCACTGGTTTAAAGTTGTGCAGATATTTTGCGTATTTTTTCTTAGGCTACTCTTTTAAATCGATAATAATTGTTTGCATGGTGTACCGTATACCGGGGTTTTTGCAGAGCTTTTTAAGCCATATTTTAATATGCCGCAGACACTGCCCCGTGACATGTTTTGTCATGATTTATCTACCAGGGAATGGAAACGCGGCATGACCCACAATTCGACTAAAGCCGATCCGGGCCCGCTTGGGCTGATGGGGTTTGGTATGACGACTGTCCTGCTTAACCTGCATAACGCCCATATCGTCCCGATGGGCGCAGCCATTCTTGCAATGGGCCTGGTGTTTGGGGGCGCAACGCAATTTGTCGCGGGCCTTCTGGAATATGCAAACAGCAATACCTTTGGCATGACAGCGTTTATGTCCTATGGCGCGTTCTGGCTGTCGCTTGTCGTACTGTTGTTCCTGCCCCACTGGGGGCTTGCGCCTGCATCTTCGCCCGCCCTGATGGGCAGTTACCTGCTAATGTGGGGCCTGTTCACCGCTATCATGACGATCGGAACACTTCGCGCCTCGCGTATGCACCAAGTGGTGTTTGCCACTCTGACGCTGTTGTTTGTCCTGCTAGGCTGTGCGGAAATCTTTGAACAGCCGATCCTGACAATTGTAGCGGGATATGAAGGTCTCTTTTGTGGCTTTAGTGCTATCTGTCTCGCAGCGATGGAACTTCTTGCAGATCAGTCCGCACATGCCGAGGTGCCTGTCGGCGTGGCAGGCGTGCCGACCGAGGTTGCAGCCTGAAGAGAAATTTTAACAACGATTTTGAAAAATTATGCATTGTTTCCAAAGATCGGAAACGTATGAGATGAATGAAACAGGCGGATATGGCTCTTGCTAGTCAGCGAGTAGTGCCAACGCCTTTTCATGCCGCCACGTCCTGCGGGCGGTACGCGGCCAGATAGGCCTCGAGGGTCAGTTCCGTGGTGGGGCGGCCGAGCTTGGCTGCCATATCGGCCCATTGCTGCTTGGCGCGACCGTAATCCCCCAGTTCCTGCATCAGCGCAGACCATGCCCGGTGATCCTCGACCAGATCCGCCCGCGCCCGTTTCTCCCAGTCCTGCATGGCCGGGGTAGGAATCGGATCCGGGGCCTGAACCTGATATTGCTCCCACGCGGCCCGGATTGGCCCCTGAAAAGCACCCATGTGGTTAGGGCGTGCGGTCAGAACCTGCTTGTGCGCCCTTACAGCTCCAATCAGCACATGGGGCGGGCACCCTTCGGATAGCCATTTGCGGATTGCCGGGTATTGCTGCCGCTTCCCTTCGGTGAAATCCGCTATCTCCATCACCCTTTCGACCGTGTCGGTCAGGACTGCCTGGGAGACAGGTGCCTTCGATGCAGATGCCGGGTTTTCGGTTTGATCGGTTTCGTCAGGTGTAGGTGCAGAAATAGGATTATTATCTAAGTCTATATCTATACCTAACGAAACCGAAGAACCCACCGGGGAAACCGAACCGGGGGAAACCGAAAACCGATTTCGGTTTGGGTTTCGGTTTTCGGTTTCCCCCGATTGAACAGACGGTAGCGAAACCATCAGGGGGATGTTGCGCTGGCGTTGCACCTCTTCTGCGGCACGTAGGCGGCGCGCGCGGGCTTCCTCTTTCGTTTCGCCGTTGCGCCTGCGTCCTCCTAGCATACCGTTTTTGCGTGCCTGTTGGGCTTTGAGCGTGTCATCAGCCGGGATGATACCCGCCGCCTGGGCGGCCTCGAACCGGCGCAGGTTCTCCTCACGCTCGGCACGCTTTCGCGCACGCTCCTGCCGCCGTATCTCGCGCTGCAGCAGGTGGGGGCTGTATAGCGCGCCCTCATCATCCCGCGCGGCGAATCCCCATTGCTCAATCAGGGGCAGCGTACGGGCCAGCGTTGCCGGTGTCTCGCATATGAAGGCCGCGATCTCGTCATCGGACAGCATGTGCGTGCCACTGCGCATCACCACCATCCGGTTGGCCTTGAGCGTGTCGAACAGCGAATGCGCCACGCCACGCGCCTCGGCAGGCATGGTGCGGATCAGTGTCCAGGCTGGCACGGCACCGGCATCAAAATCGGCAACTGTAGGCAGGCAGGTCATGCATCACCTTCCTTGTTCTGGGGCGTGCATTCATGAGGGCAGTCAGCGCACCGAGCGCGCATGCGCTCCAGTTCATCCAGCGCCTGGCGCAATGCCTGCCGGTTCGCCGTGAAATGCGTGACAATGCCAGTCAGGCCGTCAGGCAGCGCATAGATCCGGGTCAGGAACAGGCTCAGGGATGGGAAGCAGCTGCCACGGTCCAGCCGCAGGCCAAAGCCGCGCCCAAAGTCGAAAGAGATGCCCCGTGGCAGTTTTATTCGTTTGGGCATTGTTGCTTGCCTTCATCCACCAGACGGAAAATTTCGTCGCGCAGCTCGTCGCACTCGATCATCAGTTTCATCAGTTCTTCGCCACGCGGGGCGGAGACACCATCCAGCCAGTTGCGCACGGTGCGCGGGCTGGTATCGATCCGGCCGGCAAGCAGCTTGGCGCCGTTACGGATCCGCCCGTACTGGCGCATCAGCACGCCCCGGACCGTGTCGCGGTAAACGGCGGCCGTCATGAAATGAATCTTTTGAGTAAAAATTGACCAATTCTTTCCCACCCTTTTCCTCCATGATCTCTCTCAGCAGCGAGTGAGAACTGGTTCGGGTAGGAGAGAGGTCTATATGCAGCAGCGCGTGCCCCAGCCATCGCGGGTGACGGACGGGGCATGCGCTGCGACAGACCTGATGATGCCTGCTTCATGCTGACACCTCATCCTGTGCAGGCACGTCCTGACCGGCATCGCCAACAGGGGCCGCAAACACGCGCGCCGCATGCTCACCACACCACACACGACGCACGCACGCAGGCCGCCCGCAGAACGCGGGCTGCACGCCATGACGCACATCTCCCTCGATCCGCTGGCAGGTTGCGCTGCCGGTCATGGCAGTGGGTGAACGGCGGGTCATCAGGCTGTAGCAGCCGTGGCGGGGCGCCACGACACGCACGGGAAGTCGTGCCGGTCATAATGGACAACGCAGAGCCACCCACGGCAGTAAAGATTGCGCATCTCCCGCGTGATACCGTCACAAGCAATCTGCAGGGCAAACGTCTCGAATGGGTTTTTATTGGGGGGAAAATCCCATCCAGCGCCCAGAAAGCCATTTTCAATGACGATACGCTTCACTTTCAGGCCGAGCATGGCTGCCTTCGCCAGAGCTTCTTCGACTTTCCGCTTTTCCCCATCGGCGTCATAGGGGGCCTTCGCTGCCGTAGCCGCCCGCAGCATGGCCTCGGGTACGCGGAACCTACCACCAATAATCCGAGCATTCAGGACGCCCACATCAGCTGCTGCTGCAGGCTCATCATCCACAGCAGCCACTTCGCCAGTCAGGATGTAATCCCCAAACGCGTCTGCATGTTCGATGATGTCGTCAGCGTCATACTGGATGCAGGCCGCATCCGCGTGTCTGATGGCCATCTCAAGGCACTGCGCGCGCCTGGTCTTCGGGTTCAGCCAGAAATCGTCTTTCTTGCCCATCGGGTTTGCTTCCAGTTCAGATTGTGGAGGGGAACGGGGCACGCACCGGCTCGACCGCATAAGCGGGAACCCTCGGTGCATATGTCTGGCCTGCAGGCGCATAGGCACCCTTGCGGGCCGACCGATTGTCCGACCGGCCCGCTTGGTCCACCATGGTTGTTGCAACACACACCATGGAGGAACTCGTGTACTCAAAACCCATGCTTATGCGGGCAGGACGATGCCCGCGCTGATCGGCATAGTAATCGTGCTGCTGGTCGGCACATGGATCTGGGGGAAGATAGAAGACGCCTATCATGCAACCATCGGGAAAGTGACGAATGGTGATAGTTTGTCGTTGATTCTGCTGTTTGCGTTTTGCGCCTTCGTACTGGTGTGTCTGTGCATCAATATGTTCGGGCGACGCAAAACTGCCGGGACCGATGGCACGCCTAACAACCGTCCCCAAAGCGCAGCAGGTGGCATTCAGAAACTGCCCCAGAACGCCATACTGGGCCGGTACACTGATGGAGTTGTCGACAATCTCGCAATCGGAGCAGGTGGCAAGGATAGCGTCCGTATTCCCCTGCACATCAGCTATCTGGGCGGAAGTGGAATACCGACCGACCGCAATATAGATGTCCTGTCGTACACGCTGGGATGGACGCCGAAGCACGTTGTTGTGCCACTCTATCTGATGGCTTTCTGCCACCTGCGGAATACGCAGCGCACGTTTCGCGCTGACCGCATCCTTGATGCCTATGATCCTGAAACAGGGGAGGAAATACAGGACTTGTGTGCCTATCTGGACGAAAAAGCCCCTTTGTGTCCACGTGAGCCCAAATACGCTGGTGATGACATCGAATTGCCCAACAATCGTCGTCGGGAACCATCCCGTGACACGATCTTGATCCCGATCTCTCCGTGCAATCTCGTCGTCGAGTATGAAGATCAGAACGGACCAGAAACAAGTGTCGGCACCGTTGAATCGTTCACTTACGTCGTCAATCAGCGCGTGACCGTGGTGATCGATATCAATATCCGACGTGCCTCTGACCAGAAAACGCAGATCGTCAAATACCGACAGGTCACATCTGCGACTGATCCCGCAAGCGGCGGCGCTATTCCCAGTCTGGGCAAGTGGCTCTGGTCGCATCGCATCCGGTAGGGAACAGCATGACCGCCACGCACAGGCCAAGGCAGGGAAGTGTGTTCTCATGCTGCCCCCCGCTGTCCAGTATGTCTGGCGGGCAGTTCCCGACATGGGGCTGTCAGTGCTTGTGCGTGCTGCTGTGGCTCGGGGCCAAACACATCCGGACGAATCGCGTGCGGTGATATGCCTGACAAGCTAGCTACGGTCAGTACATGCACGCTGGGAACCTTTTTCCAGCGGCATACCGCCGAATGGGTTTTCCCGATGGCCTCTCCGATACGAGAAGGGCCACCTGCCGCCCGAATGATATTCCGTACATCCATGCTAGAGAGTGAGCATAACTCACATTCATATGTCAAGCGCGTGCGTGCGCCAAGCTCACACATGGATTGTGCCTAGTGGGCATACTCATTCACATGGAATCTAAGAAAACCATCGGACAGCGCATTCGTGAGCTGCGTAAAGAGATGCAAATGAAACAGGCCGATTTTGTATCTGGGCTGTCTATTTCGCGTTCTTATTTATCCAAAATCGAAAATGGTGATGAGCAACCTGGACGGGAGCTACTCATCAGAATGTGCAGTGAATTTGGAATATCCCTCGACTGGCTGACGTCAGGAGTTGGAGACATGCGGAAGGCCGAGGCCCAAAACGATGAGGAGGCCCTTCTTCTCTATGCGTTTCGGTCTATGCCTCGGGACGAGGCAGAGACACATTTGAAGCTCATGCTACAGCGCGTCAAAAAGGACGTCATCGGGGATGCATGAGTGTGCATAGCTCACAAATCGCTTGACTAAAAATGTGAGCCAATATCACATTCCCTTCATCGCCACCCGCGATGGAGGTTTTTTTGTGTCTACCGATTCCAATATCCGGCCGGAACCGCCCGGCGACCTGATCCGCATCGAGCCGCCAGAGCAGCTTATCGAGTTGCATACCCTGCGCCTTGGGGAGACCGGCCGCGATCGCTGCGTGACCTTCACCGCTGCGGATGAAGCCCGTGCCCGAGCACTCATCGCCGATACCGAGCATGACTGCCTGAAAAAAGGCGAAATGCCCTTCCGCCTGACTGTGCTCCGTGCCCAGCGGGTAGCCACGGCCACCAGTCTGATCCGTATGCTGAGCGGCACTGTCACATTCCCGTCGGCTCTGCACCCCATGGAAGTGTCAGAGCTGCAGCAGAAATGGCAGGCTTTTCTGGCAACCGTTCTGGCCGAGAAAATTGCGGACAACGGGGAAGGTCAATGACTGTCCCGCTTCACGCGGTCTCGTTTGGTGAAGTGCAGGACCTACAATCTGCGGTCCTGCGCCGCCAGGACTGTGAGCGCCAGATGCGCGCCGCCCTGTCCAGCAGCCCCACGCCCGGCCTTGTCCTCACCCACGCTGAACGCTGGCGCATCCGGCACTGCATCGCGCAGCTCATGAGCGCGCTCGATGCCGAGGATATCGCCCTGCACCAGATCAGCCGCCACCGCGCGGCCAGCCATACCCCGAACAGGAAAGAAACTGCGGCATGACCGACATTTTCCGCCCTCTGTCACCGCGCGACCTCGCCGCGCGCATGACCCTCGTCAACCAGTCCGTCAGCCAGAACCTGCTGCATCAGTTCAACCGGTTCATGATCGATGCCGAGCAGGCCAAGGCCGAGGGTATTCCGCAGGCCTGCCGCCATGCCACTGCCCAGGCCGATGCCCGCTGGCTGGATATGGAGACCATGCTCATCAACGCCGCCCCGATCGACCGCACCAGCGGCGAGATCGAGGCCAGCCTGTTCGCCCAGCGCCGCAAGGCGGGGAAGGTGCGGTCATGAGGCTCTGCGATCTGGAGCTGGCGGAGAAGATGCGCGAGCGTTACCGGAAGGCCGTAAAGGCATTTGAGGAAGCCGCTGAATATCCAAACGGCTTTTTCACGATCGGCTCCCATTTCCATCATGCTCCGGACATAGCGAAGCTGAGCGGCGCCGAGCTGACCCCGCTACTGGGCAGGCAGGCGGCTGAGATTGCCATCGAACTGATCGGTCTCGGTATCAACATGGATAATGAGGTCAGTGAGCATCTGGTGCCTTATGTGATGGCAGCACGGGATGCGGCGGTAGAAGCCGCAAAGGGCGGGAGCAAAGAGCAATGAGCTTGCTACCCGAACCGATCCGCCAGCGGCTGCCAACCACCCAGCAGGTAATGGCCTGCGTCGTTTTTTACGCCCTCATGTGGGGTGCCAGCCTGCTTCTGGTGCTGGAGTGCCTGCCATGAAGCCGAAAGAGCGCGACATGCAGGAAAAGGTGCTGGGAGCCCACCGTGAGGCGATCCGTATCACCCGTGAGCCGTCCGTAACCGCCCACACCGTGTGGCGCTGCATGCCCGGCCTCAAGCGCCGCTCGCACGTCACGCGCATCCTGAACAGTCTTGTCGACAAAGGCCTGCTCGCCACCAGCGGCCATCAGGGCCAGCGGGGCGAGTTCGTGGTCACCTACGGCATGCCGGGCAGGATAGGGGGCACTGCGTGATGGCCCAGCGGCTCGACCTTGTCGATTTCATCGCAGGCCTGCCCATGCCGGTTGCTGCTGCACCGCAGGCAAACCCGCTGGACCTGCTGCCGCGCCGCCCCAAAGCATGGGAGCGCCTGGTCGCCCACGTTCCGGCAGAGGATGTCCGCATCAGCGTATCCCCGACCTGGACACGGGTGGTGGTGGAGCAGCTGCGCGAGGACGGGTGCGGTGACCAGTTGCGTGCCAACGGCAGCATCGTATCCCACGACGTGCCGCCCGACCTCATCTGGCCCGAGCCCTGCCGCCTGATCCTGATGACAGCCGCCAGCGCGGCCCGCATCCACGAATGCTGGTGCCTGGAGGAAGCTCCCGGCACCGGCCTCACGAACACCTTCCGCTTTGCCCAGCAACAGCATGCTGACCGCACGCCCGTGTCGCAGCAGCTGTGCCTGCTGGCAGAGGAGCAGTCATGACCAAGATGAAAACACAGGAGCCGCAGTATTATATTGTTCCTGCACAGCTGACATACCCGCAGCGCGAAGCATTTTACCACGCGTTGGACAGCGTAAAATCCGTGGAGCAAGCAGTCGCCACAATCGGCACCCCCATCCCGCCGTGCGCGGATGTGGAAACGGTAGGCTACCTTGTCGATGAATGGGATCATGGCGGATACGTCACTGCGCAAAAACCCTTATGCAGAAGTAAGATGCCCAAGGAGCTTGTCCGCCGTGCCGACATGGAAGCGCATGTCGCCCACCTGAGCGCGGAGATCGCGCGGTTACGCGTGGTCGAAGCCGAAATGCACCTGCTGGAAGAAGTATGCGCCTTCTACGCCAACGATGAAGACCGCTTCATCAAGGCTGACGGCAATGCCGAGCCATACGGGATGATCCCCACGGATGTAGGAATGAAGGCCCGCAGTGCCCGCGCCCGGTTCATGGCGAGAGAGCAGGCTGCGCAGGAAGCGGGAGGCAAGTCATGAGCGGCGAAGCTGGCGCGTTTGGCGCAGTGGTCGGTCTCGGTACTGTCCTGGTTATGTGCGCGGGCGCAGGCCTCTATGGCTGTCCACGTTACAACGTCTATTCAGCCAAGATGACAGGCGAGGCGGAACTGGCGCAGGCCACGCAGAACCGGCAGGTGCTGGTCCAGACCGCGCAGGCCGAGCGTGACGCAGAGATCCTGCGCGCCGAAGGGACTGCCAAGGCCAACAAGATCATCGGGGAGAGCCTGAAAGAAAACGCAGAATACCTGCGGTGGCTCTGGATCAGCAAGCTGGACAACCAGACCAACAAGACCGTCGTCTATGTGCCAACCGACGGCATGGTTCCCCAGTTGGAAACCGGACGGATTGGGGAGGCAAAATGAGCTACGACCACGCATCCCGCCTGGCCGATCATGTCATGAGCGAAGCACCATGCCGGTCTTTCCATTTCAGCCGCCCCAAAAGTTCAGCCTACTGGTTCAACCTGATGTGGATCCGGGGCAAGCTGATCCTGACCGGCGACGGCTGCGACATGACGTTCACCCACTACCAGGCGTGTTCGTCGTTCGATGCGGCCATCAAGTGGGCATCGGAATCGGAGATGGATTACCTGCTGCGCAAGGCGGATCAGCGGGAAGAATATGACGCGGACGCCACCCTGCAGGCCATCATCCAGTGGGCCAACGCCCCGGTGATCGAGGCCCTGAATGGCGGGGTCGATGAGAGGTACGTCCAGTATGTCGAGGATGGCCGCAAGAAATACCGCACCGTCCGCACGCCACGTCGGGATGGTTATCGCCATCTGTGCCAGGAATACCGCCGGGCAGTCGCTGCAGGCCTGCAGCAGGATTTCTTGGATAATGTGGAAGTGACGGATCCACGTCCGATCACGCGCCGTGAGACTAGGCCCGAATGGCTGGATATGGCCCATCCCGTATTCAGCGACTTCTATGATTTCGACCCATGCTGGATAAGGTGGTTGAGACTTTGGAAGGATACCCTTGGATCTGACTGGGATCCCCGTATTTCGGCCTACCCGCCCGCGATGGTCACCACACATGATGGCCGCTGGCGGATCAAGGATGAACTGGAACGCCGACTGGACGAACCCGGCAGCAGGGGCCTCGACTGCATTTTCGAAGGCAGTGTGGACTGCGTCTTTAGCTGGACCCGCACACAGAAATACCAGTTTGAGGCTATCCAGTTCGCCTGCCGCCAGATCATCGCGGCCGGGCTGGTCGATATGACGGTGGAGGTTCCATGAGCCAGAAATCAGTCATGGATCGCCTCAAGAAGTTGATGGCGCTGTCCAGGTCAGGCAACCCGCATGAGGCCGCCACCGCATTGGAGCGCGCGCAGCAACTCATGCAGGAGCATCAGATCACCGAGGATGATCTGGACCTGTCGAATGTGGCGGAGTTTGCGTGCCAATTTACCTGGGGCGCGAAGAGCCGGCCGGCCAGATACCAGACCCGTCTCTGGTCGATGATCAATGGTGTCTTCGGGGTAAAATCGGTCTTTATGGAAGGGACCGGTCAGATCAGGTTCTACGGCCTGTCCAGTCGTGCTGAGCTGGCAGCCTATACCTGTGAGGCGCTTAGCAGGCAGCTTAGCCAGGCGCGAACCGATTTCCTTCACTCGCAAAACAAGCGCGTCAAACGCACGACCAAAATCAGCCGTGCCGACAATTTTGCCGAGGGCTGGATCCTCTCCGTGCGCAGCAAGGCGCAACGGCTCGCCATTCCATTCGAGGAAGAGCAGTTGCTGCTCCGCTACGAAAGCACAGCATTCAGTGATCTGTCGGAAATGACGGGCCGGGCAGCCCCGCCGTCGCGCCGATCTGATCAGGCATTCACCGACGGCTATCGGGAAGGGCATAAGGCAGTCCTGCATGCTCCCCTCTCTGGTGAGAACCGTCTGGCTATCACGGGAGAGGTCGCATGAAGCTGCCTGTCAGGCGAAAGCGCATTACCGCGGCAACCATCAAGGCTGGATGGAAAAAGAAAGCACGTGCTCTCACCCAGCCCCAACGCCAGCAGGCCTTCGATATGCTCCGGTCTGGAGCAACTATCGGATCGGTTCAGGAGACCCTTGAAATTGATACGGGCACTGTCCTGGGCATCCTTGAACTGTGCACCGTCAAGACCGTGATCACGTCCCTGAAGGAGGTCGCTCCATGACCACCATTCCCAGCGCGGTAGTGGAGGCTGCCGCGCGTGCGCTGTGCGAATCATACAATGACCCGCATGGCCCCGATGCAACGGTCATGACCATCAAGGGCGGCACGTTGGTGCCCAACTGGCAGACCTATCGCCGGGCTGCGGCCAATGTCCTGATTGCGGCGGCCTACGCATCCAAGGGTCTGAAACCTCAAGCCCTTGATGACCAGGCGCATCCCTGTCTGCGGGGCCTCCAGTTCGGCCGTGAGATCTACGATGTCGAGATATACGGCAACGGGCAGGGTGAATACCTCGGCATCGTGCTCGAGGAGAGCGGACCCAGCAGGATTGTTTTCCGTGGGCCTCTGGTCAGGGAAGGGGATGTCAGGCTGATTCGGGCACGAGGGGTGCAGGCCTGGAAAAGCAAAGAGACTGAAGTAAAGGATGATCCAAATGGGTGAGTTACCAGAAAAGCGCCTGCGTATTGCGGATGTGGCGACAGCCTGGGACTGCTCCCATCAGCATGTTCGTAACCTGATCAAGCGGGGAGAATTACCGGCCATCCGAATCGGATCGCTGTTCCGAATCCGCCCAGATGATGTTGTTGCTTACGAAAATCGAGAGAAATGTCAGACCGACCAGCCCCGACTTACAGCCTCGCAGTCCGAAACGGTCATTTCTACGCCCAGTGGTGGGATCCTCAGCGAGGCAAGAGACGTGTTTCGCTTGGGACAAAAGATCGGGCAGCAGCAACACGCGCGCTAGGGCGGCTCATGGCAGGGGTAGCATCCCCTGCACCGCCATCTGAACCCTCGGTGGATATGATCTTGGAGGGTTACCTGAATGATCGCCGGGAGCGGGTCGCCAGCTTTCAGACCCTTGCGCACGCGGCAGCAGCCCTGGGCGAGCATCTGGGCTTCCTGAAACCCGCTGATCTCACAACGCAGATCTGCCGTGGCTATGCAGACAAACGCCATGAGCAGGGATGGCGCGGACTGCCTGCCGGGCAATGGCGCCCCATCAGTAACGGCACCATCATTCGCGAACTGGTCACATTACGGGCGGCCATGAGTTGGGCTGTCAAGGAGAAATGGATCGCGCGGGAGCCGTCAATCGAGGTGCCATCAGCACCTCCACCACGCGAGCGCTGGCTTACCCATCAGGAAGCCAACAGGCTTCTAGGAGTGACTACCACGCCCCATGTCCAGCTTTTCATCCTTATGGCCCTGTACACCGGCGCACGCACTGGGGCCATTCTCGAGCTGACCTGGGATCAGGTTGACCTGCAGACAGGCGTTATCAGCTTTGGCCGGGGGACTGGCAACAAAGGTCGCTCGATTGTGCCAATGGTGCCCCAACTGCGCCAGGCGCTCACGGTCGCTGCCGAGGGGCGCACGACCGACTGGGTTATCGAGTATCGCGGGAATCGCGTCCGAAAAATCAAAACGGCCTTTAACAAACGCGTTCAGAAGGCAGGCCTCGAGGATGTTACTCCTCATACCCTGCGACACACCTGCGCGACATGGATGGTAATGGCTGGTGTGCCGTTTGAGATGGTCGCTAAGTTTTTGGGGAACAGCGTGGAGATGATCGAGCGCGTCTATGGGCACCATAGCCCTGACTGGCTGAAAAAGGCCACTGACGCTCTATCGGTATTCTCTGGTCCACGTGGACCAGACAACACAGAAATGCGGGACAAAAAAATCTAGGAAAATCATGGTGCTGCTGGACAGGATTGAACTGTCGACCTCTCCCTTACCAAGGGAGTGCTCTACCACTGAGCTACAGCAGCACGGTATGCGGGCTTCCTAACTTTTCCTGCACCGGCTGGCAACCCCCTTTTATCACCTTTTGGCAAATTGGGGCGTTCCAGCCGGGCAGGGAAGGGGTCAGTCGTCGCGGTGGATGCGCTCCATGCGTTCGTGGCGTTCCTGCGCCTCGATCGACAGGGTGGCGATGGGGCGGGCCTCGAGGCGCTTCAGCCCGATGGGCTCGCCGGTTTCCTCGCAAAAGCCATAGGTGCCCGCTTCAACGCGCAGCAGGGCCTGGTTGATCTTGGAGATCAGCTTGCGGGCGCGGTCACGGGTACGCAGCTCGAGCGCGCGGTCGGTCTCGACACTGGCGCGGTCGGTAATGTCGGCTTCATGAATGCCGCCTTCCGACAGGCTGGCCAGCGTTTCATCCGCTTCCTTGAGAAGGTCCGCCCGCCATTTCAGCAACTTGAGGCGGAAATATTCCACCTGCTGCGGATTCATGAATTCCTCATCATCCGAGGGGCGATAGTCGGGGGGCAATGTAATCATACGAACAGGTCCCTGCGCCATGCTTCCGTGTGGCAGTTACTGGCCTGCCAGTCGGGAACGGGGCGGCTTATACTAGCAAGGCGCGCGCGCGCCAAGCTTTTAACGCACAACCCATCAGGCAGGCTGGCGCGGCGTGGTGGAAGGAGCGGTGGCCGCGGGCGTGCCGCCAGTTGCAGCCGGGCGGGCCGTGGCGGTGGCCTGCCTGCGGCGTGGCGTGTCGGGGTAGGTTGTCTCCCACCCACCGCCAAGCGCGTTGTACAACCGCACCAGATTGCCCGATATGGTGGCGGTGCTGGTGGTGAGGTCGGACTCGGCCCCGAGGTACTGGCGCTGGGCATCGAGCACGTTGAGGTAGGTCACCATGCCGTTGCGGTACTGGTTCTGCGCCAGTTCCAGTGCATGGTGGCTGGCCTGCAGGCGCTGGTCGAGGCTGTCATGGCGGCGCTGCTCATCGGTATAGGCGGTGAGCGCGTTATCCACATCGTGCCAGGCGCCGAGCACGGTTTTCTGGTAGTTGATGGCGGCTTCCTTCTGGGCGGCCTTGCGCAGTTCAAGCTGGCCGCGCAGGCGCCCGCCCTGGAACAGGGGCAGCGTGATGGAGGGGCCGACATTCCACGCCTTGGCGTTCCAGAAGCCGAGATCGCGGAAGGAGAGGGATTCGAAGCCAAAGCCTGCATTGATGGTCACGCGCGGGTAGAACTCGGCCACGGCCTCGCCCACCTGCGCGGTGGCGGCGTGCAGGTTGGCCTCCGCGCGGCGGATATCGGGGCGGCGGCGGGCCAGCTCCGAGGGCACGCCCACCGGCACGCGCGGCGGCACGGGCGGAATGGCGGCGGCGGTGAGCAGTTCATCGGACAGTGCGCGCGGCGGCGCGCCCATGAGCAGGCTCAGCGCATTGACCTGCATGGCCAGCTGCTGCTCGAGCTGCGGGATCTGGGCCAGCGTGTTCTCATACTGCGCACGGGCCTGTTCCACCTCGAGGTTGCTGGCCAGCCCCTTGGTGTAGCGCTGCTGGTTCAGGTCCAGCATGGATTGCGCCACGTCGCGGTTTTCTAGCACGATGCGCAGCTGCTGCTGCGTGTTGCGCAGCTCCATGTAGTCACGCGCCACTTCCGACTGGCGCGAGATCAGCATGCCGCGGCGGGATTCGTTGACCGCCTGCGAACTCGCGGCCGCGGCCTCGTATTCACGCCGCACGCGGCCCCACAGGTCGAGCTCCCATGTGGCGTCCACGCTGTCGCGCCACTGGTTGAACAGTGGGATCTTGGCCTTGCCCGGCGTGCCCGCCACCTGGCCGAGTTCCGGGTGTTCGCTCTCCACATCGGTCACGATGCGCTGCAGCATCTTGGTGCTGTACTGCTGGCGGGCGTAGGAGCCGGTGGCCGACATGGCAGGGTAGCGCTCGGCGCCGGCAATGCGCAGTTCGGCCCGGCTCTGGGCCATGCGGTAGGCATAGGCGCGGACATCAAGGTTGTCGGTTGCCACGCGCTGCTCGAGCTTGGTCAGCTCGGGATCGTTGAACAGGGCCCACCAGGCGGTGTCGGGGTCATCAGGCGTGGTCTGGCTGGCAACTTCGGCAGGCTTGCCGTTTTTGTCGGTTGCGGCCGCGATGCGATCCGGGCCGCCATACTGGTTGGGAACCCACGGCTTGGGCTTATGGAAATTCGGGCCAACCGCACACCCGGCGGTCATGACCGACAACCCGACCACGGCCGTGCGCCATGAAATTCCCCTACCCACCAACATGGCCCCCCTGTCGTGCCTGAACAGCTGATATAAACTCTGCATTCTTGGCATGGTTTTTAAACCATGGCATGAATGACCGATCAGTTCGGTCAGTCCCCTAGCCTATCGGCTTTCCTTCTGTGGTTACCGTCCGTTATGCAAGAGTTTTCTGACCCATATTGACGTGTGATCGTGTGCGGTCTTCTGTAAGGCCTGTTGATGTGGCCTTTCAGA
>NZ_NIRT01000088.1 GCF_003207795.1 Komagataeibacter nataicola
TGTTTCCCGCGGGCTTTCGTTGCCAGATGGCCTGTTCAAGGGCGTCGAGCACGAACTGGGTGGTCATGGAGGTCGAGACCTTCCAGCCCACGATCCTGCGGGTGAACACATCAATGACAAACGCCACATAGACCATGCCATTCCGGGTCTGGACATAGGTGAAGTCCGAGACCCGGAGCTGGTTGGGAGCTTCCGCCTGGAACTGCCGGTTGACCCTGTCATCGGGACAGGGACGCGGCGTATCCGGACGGGTCGTGATGACCTTCCTGCCCCGGATCACCCCCTTCAGGCCCATCTGCCGCATCAGGCGCTCGACAGTGCATCGCGCGACCTGCCGTCCTTCGCGCTGCAGGCTGTGCCAGACTTTGCGCGCACCATAAACACTACGGCTGTCGTGCCAGATCCGACAGATATGCGCCATCAGATCCCTATCACATTGTGCACGTATGCTGGCTCTGGCCGGATCTCTTGCCATGACCGCCTGCTGGTAAAACGTGGACGGGGCAATCGGCAGAATGCGACAGATTGGCTCGCCCCCGTAATCGGCACGACAGGCTTCAATAAACGCGATCATTTGCGAAACGGGCGGTCGAGCGCTACCTGCGCAAAATAAGCCGAAGCTTTCTTGAGGATCTCATTGGCCTGACGCAGTTCACGAACCTCACGCTCCAATGCCTTGATCCGTGCCGTCTCGGCTGTGGTCGGTCCCGGTTGTGTACCAACATCTCGCCGCGCCTGCTTCCACCAGTCGTGCAGGCTGTCTCCCGAACAGCCGAGTTCGCCACCAATCTCCCGACAGGCCACCGATAGGCTCGGGTAATCCGATCGATGTTCGTCCAGAAGGCGCACGGCGCGCTCACGGAACTCAGGTGAATAACGTGATGTCTTCTTCTCTACCATAGGGTTCATCCTCCGAGAGTTTTACTCTCCGGTAAACCCGGGGAAGTTCAA
>NZ_NIRT01000037.1 GCF_003207795.1 Komagataeibacter nataicola
GCAGAAGATACGGCTGGGATCGGTCAAACGGGATGAAGCGGCTCATCGCGACACTCTACAGCCTTACCCCTTCACAGGGTACCCCAACCCGACAGGCTGTTAGGCCATTATGTGCCGATGGAAACCGCCTTGATGGGCTTAACATCTCGTGCGCAATCGTGGATGAACTCCACGCCATCAAAAAGCGCCTTGTATGGGACAAGCTCATAACCGGGGCAGGGAAGCGCCCTAGCACTTTGGTTATCGCCATCACCACAGCAGGCATGAGCCTGGAGAGCATAGGTTACGAGCAAAATTCGTATTGCCGTAAAGTGCTCAACGGCGACATAGATGCGCCGTCCTTTTGGGGCTGCATCTGGAAAGCGGACGCTGGAGATGACCCATATTGCGTGGAGACCTTGCGTAAAGCCAATCCATGTTGGGACGCACATCAGGATCACGAGCAGGTTCTTGCCACCATGGAAAAGGCAAGGCTCGTGCCAGCGGAACGCGCGGGCTATCTCACTTTACACCTTAATCAGTGGCTTGCGAACGGCGATTCATGGTTAGACTTGGATCGCCTGGTGCGTTGCCGCGATACCCTGAACATTGAGGATTTCAAGGATTTACCATGTTACGTGGGCATCGACATGGCCAAGGTCACAGATATGGCCGCCGTGGTTCAATGCTTTTACCGCGCAGACAAACTATACGTGTTCCCGCATTACTTTTTGCCTAGCGAGACCATAGCCAACAGCAACAACAGCCAATATCACCACTGGCAGGAGCAAGGGTACCTGCACTCAATTCCTGGCCCAATCATAGACCCCGGGTATGTCCTCAACTTTATCGAGGGCATATGTGCGGAATATGACGTTGTGACCTTGAACGCCGATCCCGCCTTGATGGATGGTGTGGCGATGCCTTTGGCGCAGGATGGGCAACCTATTGCGTGGGTTCCGCAAGCGTGGAAGCTATCAAAGGCGGCGAAGGCTTTGCAGTCCTTGGTCCTTCAAGAGCGCATCAGATACGAAAGCCCTGTATGGGAATGGAACGCGCGTAATGCTCGCGTTGTCACTGACAGAAATGAAAACATATATGTCTGTAAAGACGTGGTGAACAGCACCAACCTAATTGATGGCGTCGTAAGCTGTATCTTCGCCTTACATAGCTTAGTGCCATCATTATATGAGGGCAGCGGCACTTGGTATATTCCAGAATAAAAAAGGCATAATGTATGCCCTAATATGCCTCTAAGAGCGTCTAGGATGGCCGGACATAAGGTTTATAACTGTAGCTAGTGGCAACCACGCAAAAACTTGCAACGCTATCCACGGGCTTTAAACAGCGCATAATAACATATCAACTTATTTGATAAATGTTATCACAAAAAGAAAGACGTGGCGATTTTTGGAACATAAAGCTGTAGCTACAACGTTATGGAGATACACATGCTTTATGTTCTGGTTAATGGCACTGATATGGTTGTAACCCGCGTGGAGTTGTTCTTGCTGCAAGAGCAGGGTGAGGATGTGGTGATTTTAAACGAAGATATAATGTAGCTGTATATCCAGCTTGATGTAGCAACATATATTGAAAAGGGGGGAGCATTGCTCCCCCCTTTTCTGTTATTTCAGGCTTCGCTCCAAGTCTCGAAAGCTTCTACAGGCATCAACACAAGCATCCTTGTCGGGGTCGCTGGATACCAAGTGCTTTTTGATTTCATCTTTTGCCGGGAGATCCCACCTTACGAACTGGAAGCGGTCACGTAGCTTCTGATACTGACTATTGCCGGGGCGTTCATCATTTTCAGTCATAATCATCGCAATCCGGTCTTTATAATCACGCTTTTCGTCGCGATTATAAAATGACACGATTTGCTTCATTGCCGCCGTTGTCGCGGAATCAAGTTCATCAATGATGGCGACCTTACATTTTCCTGTGATCGTCATAAGGCGGAGTTGCGCCAGTTTACTGCTTATCTCGGCTGCTGTGTCCGTGCCTTGGATCAGGACAATATCGTTTGCCGAGTCCGTTGTTTCCGTGAGCTTCAAGGCTATCTGATACGCGGCGAAGGACTTTCCTGTTCCATGTGCGCCACACAACATGAGATGCTTATTGTCCCCACGCACAAACGCATCACATGCGTCTTTTGCGATAGTGGAGGGATAAAGAACCCCTCCAAGATCTAGCTTCGCCATTACGCCACCTTCCCCTTTTGCTTCGTGGATAGTGCATCAACAATGTTGTCATTGCCGGTGGCGTAGACATGGAGAATGTTGAGTTTGCCCGTCTTCTTGTTCATCATGGTCACGCACAGGGCTACATCCTCAGCCATATCCGTAGGCACATGCTTGCTGTCCAGTGCGGTTGCCATCAAAGGAGCCGCTTCCCACTTCGCCAGGTTCTGGGCAAAAATTGCCTTGGGGTCGTCCTTGACCTTGGTGCCTCCACTATATTTGCGCTTTATACCCGTCCACGTCATGGATACAATATCAGCAAGGAACTTTTGAAAGCTTGCTTTGTCCGTGATCCCCGTGTTTTTGAATACACGGCGGATTTCAGAGGGGATCTGTGCGTTATCAAAGTCACTGGATCTTATGAGAGCGCGGGCAATAAAGGTTATGGAAGGTGTTCCTTTCCTGAAGTTCGTTTTGCCCAATTCGTTTTCAAAGGCTTCCTTTACGGAATTGCTGGTTCCGTAAGAATATTCCCCCCAGAACTTCACAGCGGACTCAAGGTATTCCTTATACAAGTCCGCGTTGCTTGTGGTATGGGCCTTCATACGATCGCGAATATCGTTGAGGTTTTTCAAGTAATCCATGTCTATCTCCTGTTCTCTTATGACAGGGAAGCATTATTACTCCCCTGTTGGTTCTTTCTCGCGCTGTTTGGCGCTGGCACTTAACTTCCGTGATGCTTCAAGTAACAGTTCGTCATACATGCCTTGCTTGGCGTATATGATCGCTGCCGTAAGTTCGTCCTCTACGTCCTCTTCATCTTCGCAAGGTAAAACATCCCCAATGGGATAGACCCCGAACCTAAGTTGAATGGCGATTTCATCCCCGTAAGGGAAAGTCCAACGCCGTGCGTCTTTCTGTCCAATAAGCTGTAGTTGCTTCTGGCAACCTTTGATGAACTTGTCTCGTAGCTTGAATATTGCTCTGGTCGTCATGTTCTTGTTCCCACGTGGTGAAACGCTTATAGGACGTTAGATAACGCTAATGCAACGCTAAATTACGGTTGATACACGTGCAAAACGCATAGCAGAAATGCACATAACGATTGTTTGTCAACATGAACCTGATTAGCAATGACGAACCCGTACAAGCGTCATCTACTTCGGTATCTTTGGAACTCGCTACGCTCGTTCTTTGGTGGCTCTGTCATTCGCTTACGCTCATTCCGTCGCAAGCAATGAAAAACACCTTTATGGAACATACTGTAAATCACTTAGGACAAAGAAAATATAAACAAATGGAAGGCGAAGCGAAGTGGAGCTATCCATTTGTTTATATTTTGTGTAGTCCTTACGCGCTTCATGTAGGGAATGGAGAAGCGAAGCTTCGTAATGAGCAAATGAAGCAGCGCAAGCACCACAAAATATGATGGTGGTTATTTGTTGCTCATATATGGTTAAGTGTTACACATTGAAGCTTCGTGCGCTTCGCTTACTCACTTCAATGTGGCACGTAAGAATATACGAAAAACAAAAAAGTAATGGATTGCTCCACTTCGCTTCGCCTTCCATTACTTTTTTGTTTTTTCTCATTCTTACGTGATTTACAGTATTACGAGTTATGCGCGTGCTACGCACGGCACATAATACCGAGTACACTTTTTTAGTTATATTCTTTAGGGTAAATGTACGTATTCCAAACATACAAACATAATGTTCCTGATTAGATGACGCTTGTATTTCTACTTTATGTTTGACATTTTCCATAATTTTGCATAAAATAACAACATTAAGAGGGCAATAATTTACCTCTGATACTAAATAAAAGTAATGGAAGGCAACCGCAAACTGTTTTCCAAAACAGTAGAAGTTGTTTTCCAGTTCCTAGTTTAAATCATAAAAGACAAAAAGGTCTGGAGAACAACTTTGCGGTTGAGGTTCTCCAGACCTTTTTGTTTTTAAACTTAGGAATATCCAAAATGATAATTTCAACAATACCTTCCCTGCCAGGATCAGGGAAAACAGAAGTAGCAATCCAACACATCAAAAAGAACATCGCGCATATGACGGCGATAACGTATGTGGCTCCAACCATGAAGCTACTTGCTTCCATTAAGGAACGTCTCATTAGACAAGGGCTCAACCCTAACGATATTGCCGTTCTCGATTCATCCACGACAAAGGATCAAAACGTATCTGATAATATCCTTGAGGAAAGAGCTAACAGAACGAAGAAGCTTCATCTTATAACCAGCGCCAGCCTCGCAAACTTGGCAAATCATACATTTGATGACGATCTCATGATAGTTGATGAAGAACTAAATGCTTTGTCAACAGCGCACTATAATCTAGTAGAGCAATCATCAAAAATGATATTTTCAAAGTATGTTAATGCAAAAACTTGCTCTGTGGATGATCTATATAAACTAGAACTTGCAAACATATCAAATCTTGATAGAACAGATACGGTATACGAAAAAACATTCAAAGAACTTATCACAACATTAGAAACATCAAATCTCGATGTTTACGTTATCAAGAAGCAGTTTGATGATTATCTCAGTGGAGAACGAACAAACTTCATAACATTTGAAGTGCTATCACCTAATATATTCAAGGATGTAGGAGAACTACTTTACCTTGGATACGACATACAAAATACATTATCATCACTGATATACAAATCATCCCTTTATGATGTAACTTTTACAAAATCCGCACTTACGAAAGATCTTAGATTTCATGAATATACATCAAACATTATTATAAACTACTTTCTTGGTGACGAGAAAGGCAATCGTTCTGTTGGAAACGGACAGATAGAAAGTAATCCAGATGTGCCTAAAAAGGTAACGGCATGGATCAACGAAAACGTAAATGATTATCTTGTGATAGGATGGAACTACAAACCATCAAAGAAAGCAATATCCATTCCAAAGTTCAACAGTGACCTAGTGCTACCAAAAGTAAGCCACGGTCTTAATGAACAAGTATGGATGGAGAAAACATCCGTTGTTGTCATGTCAAACTTTAGAATGAGTATCGAGGATACTTTTTTAAAGATCCTTGGATACAAGCACAGGGAAGGTGACACCGGAAGGCATATTAACCTTGTCATACAGGCTATTGCTAGATGTGCGGTACGAAATAATCCACCATGTGACATTAACATCTACGTGCTGGATCAATTTACGGCTACCCGTGTCCAGGCGCAAATTGGTGGCTCCATAAACGAGATAGATCTCAAGATAGGGAAAACAAGGAAAGAGCCAAAACACAAAATGTCCGTGGAGGACAAGAAAGCCAGGGAACGCGATAGGGCAAAATATAACAGGCTCAAGCGTAAGGGATCACTAACACCAGCGCAGAAGATGGAGTTTACAAGGCTTTCGATGCTCTTTGCCAAGGGGGTAAAGGTATGAAGGACATTGCAGGATACTCCTACGATCCAAAGCTAGGATACTACCCCACGGAATTATGTGGGCTTCTCATGGAATGGAACTACGAGCAAGGAAACATTTTCAGCAAGAGAGAAGTTATCTCGCTTTCGCAAATAAGGCCAACAACAACACATTTGTTAAGGCAGACCGTTGTTAAAAGGTCAAAGCAAAAAGCATTTCAAAACAAAATATTCAAACTTTTTACAACAGAATAATTTTCAACAGGAAACATAATAATGAACTTAATAGAAAATTACTACTTACACGAAACTAATAAAAATATAACAATTCTCAAAGACTATCAAAAAGAACTTGAGAATGGATACACACTATATGATAGAGATAAGATAAACATCCTTCATATGGATGAATACATCACAACTTTTCATCATTCGTCATGTGTGAAAAAATCAGATATTTCAAATCATATCACGAACAGTATAGATAATATATATACTCTTATTGGAGGGCATTTCGATGTACGTTTTAAGAATGGTGATACTTTAGATTATGATTGCTTCTCAAATAACCACACTCTTGAAACAGAACACTTTGGATTGGAGTTGTTGTTGAGTAAAGATAAAGCTATATTATCTCCATTTTCGTATCTTGACGAAGATATTATGGAATTAGACGAAGATATAGTTTTTGATGACTACTATCAATTATCGGAAGAACAAATAACATACATAAAAATGAGATTTTAAACATGGAACATTTACTAACACCAACAGCAGAAGAAACCATTGTGCAGATGCTATATGCCGAGATCAGGGAAAAACTGTTGTCCCTGTATGGCGTAGAGGGGCAATATTCTGTCTCGCATTTAAGGATGAGCCTTACACTATCACGAGATAGGGACTTGGTGCGTCCGTGGCTCAAAAACACTGATCCTTCGTGGCTCTACAAAAACAGGAATAAGGAAGATTTCAAAGAGTGGGGAAAGCTATGGGCGCTTCGTAAGGAATTGAGGCGTATCCAGCATATACCCCATTATAAGGAACTTCTAGGGGAATGGGAAAGCTACAACATCCATTATGTGTTTCATGATTGCACATATGTGCCCTGCAATGGGATCAAGACCTACAAACCTGACAGAGACAGTGATATAACGTATTTTAGGCTATCGCATTAACAGGGAAAATCCTGATAGTAAAATATTTTGGAGTGGAGTTATAAATGAACATTTTCAGACAAAAGCATAAGAAGGTACATAGTGGTAATTATGATAAACTTTTATACAATTCAAAATACAGTAGTGGAACCTTAGAAAGGTATGCTGACGAGTTTCTTTTCGTATTTGATAAGCGTGGTGGACCGTCAAACATATATTACAGATTTGGGAATAGGTTTGTGTCATTGGGAGAACACAAGGCAGAATTATGTGTAAGAGAATATGGGCAAATTGTTCCAGATACGAAGTTTATCAAAGATTTTGAAGTTTCTAGTGACCTTTATGAATGGTTTGAGGACGAACTATTATTGGCAAAACTTATAGTCGATTAGGTCATATACCATCCTATGGATTGATAAAAAGAGATAATATGCGTAGATTTGAGATAATATCTTTTGGGTTGATTCTGTTTGTATGTTCTATCCTTATAGATCTCAGCATCAGAACTTTAGAAGCCGGGAAAACTTTTGAGTGGGGGCCACTGTCAGGTTGGGCCTCTGCTTTTGTGGCCCTTATTGCTGTAGGCTTCGCCTCTTTATCATATCGCAACTCAAGACGATCACTGGATGTATCGAATATGTCATATATGGCGAAAGTGATAGAGACCTTCGCCGATAGGGCAAATGAAACGATAGAGGAAGTAATAAAAAGCCAAGATATAGAAAAAAAAGAACATTTGATATTTCATTTTATATACGAAGTATATAAAATGGCTAAAATGGCAAGTGAAGATAAAAACAATATTGTTCTATTGTATACCTATCTTAGTAAAAGTTCAATACGTGAAATAGAAAATGGATTACATTTATATTCTTGCTATTCTGAAAAAGCTATTGAGTTAAGAAGAAATATACATAAGCCAACTAAAATAATGATATCAAACATATTAGAATTTTCGTATAAAAAACCTCTAAAAGAATACGAATTTGTTTTAGAATTATTTGTAGAAAGTAAATTGTCACCAAGAGGCAGTGTTTGTGTAGAGTCATTAAAAAAAGAGATGAATATTCAATAATACCCTTTTACATATACATGAAGCTCCTTATATCCCAACTTAACACGGGAAGGGGCTACATGGTGCTTGTAGCATCGCCAGGGCTTCCGCTACGGTTTCCTTGAGGTTATGCGATACATCACGCATGGAAACAAATCAGGAACAAAAATTCTAGCGTTAAAAAACATACGCGATCACCCTTAAATATTAAAATGTCCGTCGTATTTTAGGGGAGGTCCATGGATGACATTATAGCGTTGATCGCAAAAGCCGTAGCTGTTGGAGGGCCAGACGTAGTGATATGCCTGCTTCTCGGCTTCATATTTTATCTTCTCGTGACGATAAACAATCTCAACAAGAAACTAGACGAAAAGGACGAAGCATTTAACCGCCTTGTTCAAGAGTCTAATGAAAACTCTAAAGAAATGGCGAAAGCACTTTCGGAACTTAGAGTTACTATATCCGAGATAAACGGCAAACTATCAACATAACTAAATATCTCCGCCTTAAAAACGGAGATATTTCTATGAGTACCTTACCACCATATTTGATAACCCTTGTGGAGCAATCCGAAGGCTTACGCTTACAGGCGTATCAGGACTGTTGCGGGATCTGGACCATAGGATACGGACAGACAGGGCAAGACATCCATCAAGGCATGACCATAACCCTACAGGAAGCCCAGGAACGCTTACAGCTTACACTACAGGGCTTGTGGAGCGCCATCACGCAACACAGCACCGTAATCCTTGAGCCGTGGCAAACAGCGGCCTTGTGTGACTTCGCATACAACCTTGGCTTGACCACCCTTCTAAAGTCCACTCTTTGGAAATACGTGCAGCAGCAGGACATGGAAGCGGCGGCGCAGCAGTTCCACCTATGGGTATATGCCGCAGGAAAACCCCAGGCAGGCTTGATAGCCCGAAGATCACGAGAAGCCCTTATGTTTCTCGGTAAATAACAAAGTAACACTTTTATAAAAAAGGAATTTTAAAATGAAGACATTCAAGTTTCCAGAAATCGAGATTGACGGAAAGAAATACGATCACGTAGATGTAAGAAAGCCAACTTTCATGGAAAAGTATATTCCGCAAAAGAAGTGGAAATCGGTAAACCCAACTCCAGAAGAACTTATTGACTATCAGGCACAGGTAGCTTGTAAGGTTACAGGGCTTGCTGTTGAAACCTTTTACCAACTTCCAGCAGATGTAGCGGAGAAAATCATAGAATATTTTATGAGTTAAACCAACAATCACCTTATAATATTGTTGGTGACTTTGATATTGTTCCTGTTGAGAGCATAGAGAAGTTTGAAAAAAACATTATGAGTCTGATTCTTTTAAACGGATGGACAAGCATACATCATGACGATCCTTACGCAATATGGAATGTTCCACTAGATCAACTTGTAATGTGGTTTGACGTAACAGAAGAATACCAAATGAAAAAGGGAAGCGTATAAAAACGCTTCCCTTTTTTCATGACCACTGTTCTGCCATGGCAGCGGCGATCCCTTTGTATGTCCTTGCACGATCTGTAGCGCGGTTTATCCCCGGACCCAAGCGATTTTGTCCGCTATCTGTTTGGTTGCGTAGTGTTATTTTCTGCATGTTCAACGGTCGCATTATGAAATACAGGGATTAACTTCTCTCGTATAATTTTTGAACTAAAAGTCAGCAATAACAAAAGAATAGGTATTGAAACAAGAAAGCTCATAACTTTCACAAAATTATTATTACTTTTAATGTATTTTCCAAATATAAACAAAACACCTTCTATTATAAAAATACCCGTTACAGCGGACAATAATGTAGACATTATCAACCATAAAGAAGCCACATATGGGTCTCGCGTTTTTTCTGCTATATAATATGCTGCGGATGTTGCTACAATCCAAGAAGATATTTTGAATACTTTGTCTGCGAAGTTATATACAATGTTGAATCTGGGGAAATGTGTTTCGTTTTTTTTGTTATTTTCTGGCATATAATGTATCCTATAAAATTTGCCTGCATCATAATCCATTTTTTCCATTTGCGATAGTCTCTGTATAGGTTTTCTTCGCGTGACAACTCTTGCAAAGCACTTGAAGATTGCTTTCGTCAAATTTCAAATGCGGGACCTGGCACAAAGGCACAATGTGATCCACTTCTAGCTTTTCGATGTTGTATTTGCCGTCCCTCAAGCATTCTTCACAAAAGAAATGCCTTTGCCTGTATGCCTTGGAGAACTTTCGCCATGCTGTATCATAAGACATGTGGCGTAATTCTTTTGTATCGTTTGTCTTTATCTTGGCTGTTGGGACTTTAACCTGCTTTATTTTCTTCATTATACATATCCCTAACTTGCTGAATCATGCTTATTATCTCCCTTCCTGATTTGCTCTTGTTGACAAGGCAAACGTATGTGGTGAGCATCATTTTCAGTAAGTTGAACGCGGGATTGCTGCCCTTGCTCATAAGCAAGGTATACATTTTGATGTAATCAGGATTACAGGCGTAAAGTAGTATCATATCATCGGCGGACAACACGCCGCTTGTGGCAAGTCTCTTTATTTCTAAGGCTATCAAAGCGAGTATATCTTTATCCATTTTTATTTTCCTTTTAAGGGTATTATCAAGTGTATTTACGAAAAACACTAAATAAAGCGTAAGCAAAACTTACGCACATTTAAAAAGGAAACATAAAAATGGAACAAGAAATACAAGATTTTTTCACAGCACTTATTAACAACACCAGCGAAAAATATCGCAAGATACCTACTGATATTTGCCGCAATTACGGATACAGCGAGACGTTGACCGTCAAACAGGCGGAGTGGATTGAGACTGCCTTAAAGAGAACTAAGGCTTTGCGCGGCATTGCAATCCCTGCCGAGATCCAGAGGGAAATGGATTACGCCCTTGATGATTCTCCACCCGTGGAAGTGACGGAAGAACTCAAGGAAATCATCTTTGAAGAACTCGCGGAAGCAGTTTCTCGTATCATTGACAGAATACACAAGTAACAAAAAAGGCGCATACATTGTATGCGCCTTTTCTCGTTAAATACTCTAAAACATTGGAGTATTTTATATGGCATCTAACGGGAACTATTCTATAACAGTTGGAGTTACAGATAAAGCAACGAACGCACTTGCCAACATCAACAAACAGCTTGCCTTGTCACAGCAGCCATTCAACAGGCTACAAAGGCAGGTGCAGCAGTTTAACAAGCTATCTGGGTTAAAGAACCTAAGAACAAAGTTTATACAACCCGTGGAAAAGGCGGGCAAGGCGTTTGCTGGCATCTTTGGGCTAGGGTCTATCTCTGGCGTTATCGCCATGACAAGGCAATTTGCGATGCTTTCCAACGAGATCCAGCGCGTAAGTGCGGGGCTTGGGATCAGCACCACGAGATTACAGCAAATGCGCGGAGCAGGTCTCCTGCTAGGCACAGGCGGTATTTCCTTGGAACAAGCAACTACAAAGATCCAAGACAACAACGTAGCGATGCGTTTTGGCGGGGATGGCGACCTACAGACCATCTATAACCGCCTGGGGGTTACATATCGCGATTCAGCGGAGAAGATCAGGGACCGCGTTCTTGATTACACGAGCCAGCACCTAAAGGCCGGGGATGTGGACCCTGCCATTCTCAGGCAAATGTCTCAACGTATGTTGGGCACCACGAACTTTATGGGGATGGATTCAAAGCGGGTCCATACAGCCGAGAACAGGGCAAGATTTCTAGGGCGCTACAACGAGGACAACGTAAAGAACGCCAATAAGCTCAGGGAATCATATCAAGGCGTCCTGACAGCCGTGAACGGGGTTACGCAAACCATCATAAGGCGATTGTCCCCAAAGCTTTCTCCGCTTTTGGATAAGTTCGCAAACTGGCTTGCGGGTCCACAAGCGGACAAGATGATTAACGCACTCGTGGATGGCGTGGCACGCCTGGCACAATGGCTTTCGCGCGTGGATTGGCAAGGCATCGGGAAAAGCATCTCATATTGGTATGAGAAGATAGGTGGCTTCAAAACCATTATTGCCGCGCTTATCGGCCTCAAACTCGCCAGTTGGCTAGGGTCCGCCCTCACCATTGGGTTTTCACTTCTCAAGGTGTTCACCAGCTTCGGGAAGCTATCGTTTTTCAGCAAAATGACGGGGTTCTTGAACGCGAAGCCGGGGAAGGGGCTTTTGACCTTCTTTGATGGCCTTCTGGGGAAGCTAGGCAAGATTGCCGTTGCCCTTGGCTTGATAAAGTCTGCCTATGATCTGTTTCAAGACAGCAAGATCAAAGACACAGTGGACCGTGACACAGCTTACGGAAAAACAGCCGGGGAAGCCGCTGGCGGCGCAACAGGTGCCCTTCTTGGCTCAGTGGCAGGGCCAGCGGGTACCATTGTGGGTGGTATGGCAGGTTCATATCTGGGCGGCAAAGTGGGGGGCGTCTTTGGAAACTACTTCGCCGGGGAAGGCAGATCCCATGACAAGCTATCCAGCGACGAACGCCAGCAAAGAGCCGCGTTCCTAGTCAGCGCCGCCATGAAGGATGGATACAGCCGCAATGCTGCAATGGGCATTATGGGGAACATCGCGCAGGAATCAGGGTTTGATACCGGGGCCAACGGCGATGGTGGAAATGCCTTTGGTTTGGGGCAATGGCACCGTGACCGTGTTCTACAAATCCTAAAAGGCACAGGCATTGATGTGCGTAAGGCTGGATACGAGAACCAAGTTAAAGCTTACCTTTGGGAAATGAAGCATGGAGACACAGGGGCACAAAAAGCCCGTAACATGCTTCTTACAAACCCAAACATGTCCATCTACAACGCGGCACAGACCGTTTCCAGCTTGGATGAAAGACCCGCAGACCGTTACGGAAAGGAAGCCAGCATAAGAACGCAACAGGCCATACAGTATCAAAACGACAACTTCAACAGGCTTATTCAACATAACCTTGATATGAACATCAATGTTAATGGGAACACGCCAGCAACCACATCTACTTCACTTAAAACTGATAGTAGAAGTGGATTACAGATTAACACACCGAACATCAACAATAGAACAACGTCTAGCGTTGGCAACAACCTACACTAACACCTAATGGAAGAATCCATGTGTCCATAAATATCCTTAAAAAAAGGACTACTTATGGACACATGGATTCTTCCATTAGGAATTACAGAGCAGGACGTTTTAAAATATCAAGGCTTCACTTATCTAATAACGAACCTCATTACGGGGAAAAAATACATTGGAAAGAAGGTCACTCATTTCACGAGAAAGAAGAAGGTCAAGGGCAAAGTGAAGCGCATCAAATACGAAAGTGATTGGCGCACCTACACGGGATCATGCGCGGAACTCAATGACGACATACAGACCTTTGGCGCCTCAAATTTTAGGAAAGAAATCCTAAAACTACATACCTCAAAGTCCGCCATGAACTACCATGAAATAGAGATACAAATAAAAAACAACGTTCTTAGAGCAACAGATAGTGCAGGAAACTACGAGTTCTATAACAGAAACATACTAAGACGATATTTCCGTAACAACATCGGTAAATAAAGGGAGAATATTTAACGGAGCAAAACATATATGGGATTTTTTAACAAGAGGGAGATTATCAAAAAAGAGCCTACCATAGATACAAAATCAGCAGCGATCACAGAACCATCCATCTCATTAAGTTTCTTCCCAGGTTTCGGGGGAACAACTGCCAGTGGTGTTTCTGTTACAAATCAAACTGTTTTACAGCTATCAGCAGCTTATGCCTGTATAAACTTCATATCAACAGACATTGGGAAAATACCTCTCCATTTACAAGTGGAAGATAATGGAGGATGGAAAATAAACAAAAAACATCCACTGACACGAGTTCTAAAAAAGCCTAACAAGAGAAACACTCTAGTTACCCTTTTACAACAGGTCGTGTTTTCTTTCCTGATAAGTGGAAATGGTTACATCGTAATCATTCGTGCACCGGACGGAACACCTATAAAGCTGATCCCCGTTGATGATTGGGCTTGTAATGTCCAAGAACTAATGAATGGTGACAGGATATACACCGTTACTTCAAAAATGCTTATGGATGAAAAAACCTCTTTTTCAAATGAAGACGGTATAACAAGAACCATAAGAGAGGAAGATATTATACACATACAGAACAATAGTCTGTATTGTAACTACATTGGCCTTAGTCCCATACAAATGGCATCAGAGGTATTTGGCCTCGGTCTTGCCGCACAAGAGTCCGCAGCGAGAGCATTTCAAAACGGGTCATTCTTCCAAGGCTATCTAAAGGTCAGTGGCACAGCCAACAAGAACAAGACAGCCGAGATTGCCGAGAACTGGAACAGGGTATCACAGTCCGTAACCAACAGCGGGAAAACGCCAGTGGTGCCAGCGGACGTGGAATATGTGAATACCGGGGCTTCTCCATCGGACTTACAGCTTTTGGAATCACGTGAGCAAATCACTAAAGAAATTGCCCGTATGTATAAAGTGCCGGGTCATAAGCTTGGATTCAATGAATCTGACAAAGCTGCAAATATGGAACAGCAAGAGCGAGCATATATTGGCGATGCCCTGGAGACTATTACAAGGCAATTTGAAGAACAGCTTGATACGAAAATGCTGTTTGATGACGAATTAGGAAAGCTTCGCTTCAAGTTTGACTTCTCGAAGATGATACAAGCCGACCAACTCCAACGTTATCAATCATATGCCATTGGTATCACCAACGGGTTCCTAAACCAAGACGAGGCAAGGGAACTGGAAGGCCGCGCACCATTGCCAGATGGCGAAGGGCAAGTGTTCCACACACCAACATACACAGCACAACAGGACGGCACAGGAAGCCATAACATAACAGATTCAGGGGAAAAGGATGGAGACTAATTTTTACACAATAAAGGGATTCAAGGAGAGAATAAACGAGAATCAAGACGTTAAAAACGCGGTTATAACTAAAGATTACGAGATCTTATCCAGTGAGAACGGATCTACATTTACTATCACAACAGACGCTAGTGATAGAGAATACGATAGCATAAGCGCCGATGGCCTTGACATTACTAACTATCTAAAAAATCCCGTGGTCCTTTGGGGCCACGATGCTTCACAGCTTCCCATAGGGAAATGCGTAAACATCGAGCAAGTGCAAAACGGATGGCAGGCAACCGTTGAGTTTGTGCCTGGCGACTATCCCGCGATCGGTGACAAGGCGGAAGCCATTAGAAGATCCATCAAAGATGGTTTTCTCAGTGCCGTAAGCATTGGTTTCATTCCATTAGAATGGGACTTCAACGAGGATGGTGGACTTAATATTACGAAGTCCGAGCTTACAGAGTTCAGCATTGTAAGCATTCCATGTAATCCGCAAGCCCTTGTGGTCCAAAGAACTTTAAATACCGAAGAACAACCACTTGCACCGGAACATGTCGAGGACGAGCCTTTATCAGATAAAGAGAAACAAAAAGCATTGCGAAAGAAGCGCATTTCTTTGGACTTAGCCGTATTAGGCATCAGTAACTAAATAAAACGTAACAATTTCCAACTTATTTTATATAATCAGGAGAATAATTTTAGATGGCATTTTCCATTAAAGAACTAAAAAGAAAGGTTTCACAGCACAAGTCAAGACTAAAAGAACTAGCTGACGAAATATGTGATGCCGATGAAAAAGACGAAGATTCCAGCGATCTTACTAACGAATTTGATGAACTAAAGGCAAAAATTGCCAAGCTAGAAGAAAATATCAAGCGTAAAGAGGAAGCAGAGGAAAACTCTATTGACGATGATAAAGACGAAGATGAAGTAGCAGACGAAAAGCTACACACTCCAACCATCGTAAAAGGTCAAATTGGCGACAAACTTAACCCCGCTTTTGGTCTTGGTCGTAAAGCAGTTCTTGGAGCATTAAACAAAACCAAGGGTTACGATCAAGCAAAGAAGATCTTCTCAAACACATTCGGCGTAAAAGAGTATGAGCAGAAGATAAAAGATCTTTCTTCAACTTCACAGCCATTGGTAGCGCCAGAATACAAGGGCTTCATTGAACTTGTAAGAGCAAAAACCGTTATCCGTGACATTGCCAATATTATTGACATGTCTACAAATGGCAACGTTTCTATTCCTCGTGCTATCGCTGGTTCTACCGCAGAATGGGTAGGTGAAGGTCAGATCATTCCATCCAGCGCACCAGACTTCGATACCGTAAACCTACTTTGGAAAAAGATTGCTGTTACTTCTAGCATGACCAAAGAACTAGCAATGTTTGGAGCTTTTGATGTAGCACGTTATGTATCCGAAGATTTGGCAAGACAGCTTGCGATTGGTGAAGATGCTTCACTTATCAACAACACCTCAAGATCAGAAACATCTCCAAATGGTTTGATGGGATACACTACAACAAGCGGAAACGTGCTTTCAGCAACCAAGAATGATTTTGCGTCCATTAACCAAGCACTATACGGAGCACTTTCTTTCATCCGTGGCAAAAACTTCTCTGAAAACCTTGTATGGATCATGCCTGTTCAAACAGAACTTTTCCTAAGAAGCGTTTCCACTGATTTGGGTATCTACCCATTTGCAGACCAAATGGACAGAACTGGAAAATTATTTGGTGCCGAAGTAAGAAGCACAAACTTGATTCCAACCAACAAAGGAACCGGAAATAACGTAGGTTCTATATTCCTTGTTGATCCTAACTACCTACAATTTGGCACGGCTTCTTCACTAGAATCACAAGTCACAGATGTTGGTTCACTAAGCGATTCAACAGGTAAGGTAACAGCTAATGCTTACGCACAAGACTTGATCTTGTTCAAAGTTACAGAAAGACTTGACTTCCAGCTAACCTTGGATAACGCAGCTTTCCGTATCGACGCAACAGCATGGGCACTTAACCCAGATGGTTCCGTACCATACAACACACAGAATCCTAACTATGCAGGTTCTGACGCTTCTGGAGCAAAGGGTAAAACAAACCCATCCTCTGGAACCAGCACCACTACAACAGGTTCTTAATACGGAACAAAACGTAAACAATGACAGGGAAAGGGGCACTTTGATGCCCCTTTTTCTTTAGGAGCACAGAATGACATTGGATAACACACAAGCCCCTAACTACGAGGGATCGCAAGCAAGCGGAGCAAAGGGGAAACCTAAGCCCACAGACTTAAATACAAACGACACTTCAAGCGAAGGAGAGACAGATGACGATAAAAATAACAAAGAAGATCAATGACAAGCTAGACGTAGGGACAATCACCACGTTGCCAAAGTTGGTATGCGAAAAGCTTATCAGGGAAGGCAAGGCCGTAATCGTGAAAAGCGGCGGCACAGATATGGTGACAAAGTAAGATGCTCACAGATACCATATCACAAGACATTCTATGTCCCGTGTCCACCAGTGATCTACAAGCCTTTGTGGCCTGCATAGATCCCGCACAGCAGCCCCTTATCGCGAGCCTGGGGCAAGCGGCCACCAACATCATTGAAGGGTATCTAGGGGACTACGTGCAGCAACGTAGCGTGCGCTGGATACTCTCTCGCGGTGAGAACGAAAAGACGCAGGCGTTCTTTGCGTCCTGGCTCTCTAGCCGCTCTTTCATCTCCTATGGCTTCAATGCCGTTGCGGGCCAGTGGATCGACTTTCCAACAGCCGCACAGTCAGTAGAGAACGTCACCCTTGGCGTTTGGGGGATGGATGATTGGCCATTGGTGATGGGGCAGGATTATGCCGTTGACCTCATGACAAATCCCGCACGCATGAGCATCACCTATAACCTGGCGGTGCAGGACTACTTTACGAACTTCTCACATCTGGAAGTGGATTACACCGGCGGCATCGCTCCAGCAGGATCATGCCCACAGACCATACAACTCGCCATCAAGATCCTAACCAAGAACCTTTTTGATAACAGAGGTGCATCAGGTACGGTGCTGTTTGACGATGCCATAAAAGGCTTGCTGGTGAATTACCGCCGTATCGGCTTTGGGGGTGCTGGATGATAAACCCCAAGGAATTCAAGAGACTTATCACCTTTTACGATACTGCCAGCGTTCCAAACATCGCCACAGAGCAAGGCGGCATGACAGAGACGCTCACCAATCCGCGCCAAGAATATGGTGCTTTGTATGCCCTTAATCCCATGACCGTTGTTAATGGCGTACAAGATAACATCAGGGAATCAACCCATATTCTCACTACTAGATATAGAAAAGATCTTACATCATTCACGGACATAACAACAATGATCCTTGATAACGACATGACAACAAGAACCGAAAGATATAGCGTGAATGATATACAGCTTGTTGACCAAGAAAACAGATTCCTTGTTTGCCATCTAACTTTGCAGGAACTTAACTTTCAAGGGAGTGTAGATGCTACAAATCCAAGTCAATGAGGTCATGCTTAAACTCAATATGAAGCCTCTAAAACGAGAACTAAGGATCATCGCTCAAGAGGTAAAACAGAAAATACGGACCCTGTTGAAATCCTCTACACCAACAGGGTCCGTTAGAGGCTCACATACAGCATCCGCGCCGGGGCAACCCCCATCCTTGATTGATGGCCTTCTAGCAAAGGCAATTACGTACAAGATCAAGGGAAACAGAGTCACCATCACCGATGGAGCGTATTACGCCCTATTTCTCAACAATGGTGCCGTGCACACGGGATCTACCCACAAAGGGGACATTTTACCCCGCCCTTTCATGTCCGTAGTTCTGGACGACATGAAGAATGACATAACCAAGAGAATAACTAGAGCCGTGATGGAAGGTATCACCACTAAATGAAAGGAGTAATATGGGAACATTCACAAGTCCTGTAGACGTAGCACAACAGATAGACTCACAAAGCAAAATATTTGTTAAAAACCAAGTAGGGCTAGAAGCGGAACTTGCACGTCTTTTAGATGAGACTGCCCTTAATCCTACGTCACTTCCATTTGCTTGTGTCATTTTCACCGGCACAGATGTTGAAGAAAACAGATCACTTACAAGCGTTATCACCACACAAACATTGTCTTTTGGCGTGTTTGTTGTCCTCGACAACAGGGCAGACAACACCGGCGGTACCGCGCAGCAAATCAACTATACGACATGCTCCATGGATTTGCGCTCATGCCTCTGTGGATGGGTGCCAAGTGACCGTGCATTAAGCCCAGGCATCACGGGGGGTTCTGGCGAATACGTCAAAATGACCGCCTCCAGAATCGTATACAAGTTTGATTTTGAAGTAACAGAGCAAATACTACCCGAAGATGGGTTCAGCGTAGATTACGATCCATTAACAGAAATGGACATTGAAGGCGACTATTACAAGGACGGAGAACTTGTTGATAAAGAACAAGTGACCATAACTAAATAACATAAACTCATTACACAAAAGGATTTTCAAAATACATGGTAGATATAGCCTCAGATTTTATAATTCCAGGGACATTTGTAACAATCAACGGAACAGGGACCACTACCAACGCTTCTAACGCTGTTGTTATTATGGCAGTTAATAGCGCACTTACAGATGGTTCTGGTGTTACATTCAACATTACAAGTACTGACGCCATCACTTTTAAGCCTGCTTCACTAACTCTTAATGTTGGCGGAACGGGATATGTAGTAGGTGATGTTGTCACTGTTTTGAACGTTGGAACAGCAACAGTTAAGACTGTTGATGCAAATGGCGTGATAACAGCAATCACACCTAGCCTTTACACACAAGCTCTTGTTTCAGACATGACCGCAACAGGGATTGATGGCACTGGCGGAAAGGGAACAGGCGCAACCTTTAATGCGACTTCCACAAAGATTGATAGCTACGCAATCAACGGCGTTTCAGTCAACAACGCAGGATCAGGGTACCACCTTGGCGACAAGTTCACTGTAAGCAATGCCACCATCACCGTTACAGGCTTGAACGCCAACACAGGCGTTAATGCTGTTTCATTCACAACAGATGGCACAGGGCTATCCAGCGATCCAGCAGCAACTGGCGTATCCCCAACAGCAACAGACACCATTGATGGACCTGTAAACACACTCACATACGCAGGATCACTTGCCAACGTCCAGTCAATTTTCGGGGTTTCCGCTGACATTACAAGAGCATATGACAGATACATTGACGTTGATAGCGTAACACCTGTCTACTTGATTACATGCGCAAGCAGCAGTGTTTCCGACATACAAACAGCTTTAAACGCTATACAGGAAACACCTTTCACCGTTCTAGCCACTACATTTAGTGATAGTGACCAGATCCTGGCCATCAAGACATTTTTTGATGCCAGATATAACTATGCATCAGAACTTTATGGTATCCACGTTTCAGCAAGAACAGACACAGCTACTAACCTTCTCTCTTACGGGGCAACCGTCAATTCCGAATATTCCACTGTCGTAGGCTTTGCGCCAGGTTCAGTGGATGATGACGTTGTGAAAATGGCCGCTGTAGCTGCCGTAATCGCGCCAAGCATCGCAGCAGATCCATCTGCACCTATCCAGCTTTTGGCCGTGGATGTTGCTCCATCTGGAAACGGATTCAGCATCACAGAGCGTAATTCGATCTTCAATGCCGGTGTAGCAATCACCAAGGAAGATTCAGCGGGCGATGTGTACCTTGAAAGATCAAGAACCACTTATCAAACCAACGCTGCTGGAACTCCAGACGACACATACCAAGACACTGAAACACTTCCAACAGTGGCCGTATGTTCCGAAACCTTTAGAAACGACTGCAACACAGCATTCTTTGATACAGGCATGAAGATTGTTGATTCCGCTACATTGGCTTCAAATGGTGGTTCAATAACAAACAAGAACGTTGTTACTACAGCAGGTATCAAAGCACAGCTTATTTCAACATACAACACATTGATAAACTCTGGCCTTTGCCAAGATGCAGCAACCTTCAACAGCAATGTTTCAGTTGTATTGAAATCAAAAGGCGTAGTGGCAGTTTATTGCCCAATTACACTTGTTGAGCAACTAAGACAAATCCAAATCAACATAGATTTTAGCTTCTAAGGAGACACATTTTAATGGCAGCAATTCAAACTACACAGTCACAAGGTGTATCGGAGTTTTCTATAAACTCCATCCCTTATGACGTTATTGAAAACGTTACATGGAACGTCACAACCATTGTAAAGAACAGACAAACATCACTTATGGGCGTTGAGAACGTCACATCATACGAGCCAACAGCAGCAAAGATAACCGTCACAATCCGTTGGTTAGCTGGCGTGGCTCCAAGTGCGATTTTAAATGATTCAGGGCTTACAGTTCAATTCCTAACAAGAAACGGGCTGCAAGTTATTGGACATGATTGTTTCGTGCAGGAAGTGGTAACACAAGACCCCGTTCAACTCACAAGTGAACTTGTGTTCTCATGCGCAAGCATTGACGAGGTTATAAGCAACTAAAGAGAGGAGCGATTATGCTCCTCTCTTTAGTTACAAATGCAGTTACGTTTTTTTTGAGAAATGTAACTGAGTTACAGAAAATGTAACTGGAAGTGATTTTTACCGCGTTGTTACTGTCCATTCGTAACTGAAAACGTAACTGAGTTACGTTTTTTTTGGCAAACGTAACTGCATTTGTAACTGGAAAAATGGCGGTTTTCCGCCATTTTTTAGCTCTCAGTTACAAAATTACGTTTTTTTTCATCTTCATCATACTTTTATATTTTAGGGTTTTTTCGTGGTTTTAAACGAAGATGAAAAAAAACGTAATTTTGTAACTGGAAGGGCTTCGCCCTTTTTAAAGTGGAGATCCATTCCCTTTTAAAGCGGAGCTTCGCTCCGCGCCATGTCTTGTATCCAGTTTTATATTAGGAATATGTCCAAACGGGAAAACGGGGTTTTTTCTCCCATAGCGCAAATATGCCCGTTTTCGGCGCTTTTTTCGAGTATGCCGTAATTTCCCGTTTGGAAACCCGTTTTACCAGAGATCCATTCCCTTTAAAAAAGCTACTCGTTTGTAAATACTCCAATAGCAAAATTGGAGTATTTCACACATGTATGAACTACAAACATATGAACAGATATTAACTACAGTTGTAAATTACGTAGAGACAGAAACAGGGCAAAAACTACTGCCAACAAGTCCGTTGATGATCTTGGCAACAACCCTTGCGAAGATGATCTACGCACAACAGGGATATAACGAATACATAGCGGAGCAAGGGGTTCCATTCACCGCCACAGATTTAACCCTTGAAGCCTGGGGAACCCTCAAATCCATAACAAGGAAGCCAGCGGCTTACGCCACTGGAAACGTCACATTCACAGGCTCCAACACCACCACAATCATACCAGCGCACACTGTCCTATCACGCACAGATGGAACGCAATACACCACCGACACCGCAACGGCGATCAACAGCCCCGTCAACATCACAGCCGTTGATGCTGGCACAGCAGGGAATTGCGTATCAGGAACCGTCCTTACCCTCAACTCCGCATATGCGGGCATTGATGGCACTGTAACCCTCACAAACGATATAACCAGCGGCACAGACGTTGAGACGGATACGGACCTTAGAACCCGCGTCATAGATGCCTTTCAGGAACGCCCTAGCGGTGGATCTGTTGCGGACCACGTAACATGGGCCTTGGCCGCGCCTGGCGTTACTCAAGCGTGGTGTATGGCTTCGCCTTTGGCGGGGAGTGAAGTGGTGGTCTATGTGATGATGGATCGTACCAACACATACCTTGGATATCCACAAGGGACAGATGGCGCAGCGATAGGCGAAACACGTTGGACGACCGCTACCGGGGATCAACTTACCGTTGCGAACTCCATGTATGGCAACAAACCTGTTGGGGAGATCATGATTGTATGCTCTCCAATGAAGACCCCTATTGATATTGAAATAGAGGGCTTAACCAACATCACTTCCGCCGAAGAAACAGCGATACAGGCAGCAATCACTACCTTGTTCCATAATTCAGGAACACCTTTAGGAACAACAATATACCTAACATCCATCATTGCTGCTATTCAAACAGCGACAAACTATACAAACTTCACATTAAAATCACCATCAGCAAATATAGTTACTACTCAAGGCGAGCTTCCAGAAGTGGGGACGATCACATATTCATAAGGATAATTTCATATGACAATATTACAAAATTATAAGCAAAATGAATATGCGCAAGGACTCAAGAATCTACTTCCAACAGGATTTGCATGGCCTAAAGATGAAGCATCATTACTAAACCAAATTGCTCAAGGATTTTCATATGCGTTTCAAGACATGGACATATTGAGTTGTGAGACCATAGACGAGGTTTTTCCCGGCACTTCCACAGTGCTGTTGCCCATATGGCAGAAAACGTTGGGGATCTGCGATGCTCCAACGGACATACAGGAGCAACGCAATCAAGTTGTAGCGTTGCTCACGGCAACCGGAGCAATATCTAATAGCTACTTTATTAACTTTGCAAAGCAACTTGGATATACCCTAACGATAATCGAGTACGGGGGAATAATATCTGGCATATATAGATGTGGGGACAGCGTAGGAACATGCCAAGATTATAGTTACGAATTTGATGTTACTTTTGTTGTACATGGAACTAATGACTATACGATATTGCAAAACACGTTTGCAGCTATTTTACCGCCGTATGTCCGTATCTACTACATATCTGACATAAATAGCTAAAACATATTTTAAAGGAAAATGGATGAAAACACTTACATTTAACAATCCAGATCCCGCAACAGGATCACCGGGAACGCTTGTTACTACAGATTGGTTTCAAAACGTAAATGACGAAATCATTTTGGTTATCACGGAAGCGGGAATTACACCTGTATCAACGGACCATACACAGCTTAATCAGGCACTACAGAAGGTGTATGCGCCTTTGAACTCCCCAAACCTCACTGGAACGCCGACAACAACCACACCACCAGATGGTGATGATTCACAGAAGATTTGTAACACCGCATGGGTAAACTCTGTCATCACAGCGGGCAAACTTGGATATACCCCTGTTCGCCAGGGTGGAGTATCTGACCAAGGTTCAGATACTGTTTATATTGGAAATGCCACCGATGGATCGGGGCTGAAAGCCACGGTCAACACTGATGACTTGGGAAACTTTGCTTTTGAATCATGGGTTAAAGGCAATTATCTTAACCTTACTGGTGGCAATATCACTGGAACATTAACCCTAAAGGGCACGTCTATTGCCACTGTAAACACGGTTAATGATGCTGAAACTGATATAAAAAACTGGACTGAAGAAAACTATCTTCAGCTAACTGATACAACAACTCAGACCGTGACCGGCCCTGTGGCGTTCACAGGCAATATGTCCAATTCAGGTGCCGCCGGAACAAACAGGCAGATCGTATTTGAAACCTCTGGACTCGCGCGTTTTGCGGTCGGCATTGATGGTGATGCCGAGAGCGGTGCGAACGAAGGCAGTAATTTATACATCTCGCGATTTGACGATGAAGGGAGTTTCATTGACGACCCGCTGGGTATCAACCGCGAAACAGGCACTGTTGAGGTCAACTCTTCAATCACCGTGCCTGACGCGGCATCTTCGCAAAACCCCGTCACCCTCGGCCAGTTACAAGCAAAGAAGTTCATTGCCAATGCACTGATTGGCGTTACGTCAATCACATCCAGCCTCACATTCACCCGAAACGCCGCGACAAAATGGCTGCACATCCGCGCATGCGGTGGTGGCGGCGGGGGTGGGGGTGCTCCTTGGACCGATGGAAATAATCAAGCGTCTGCTGGTGGCGGATTCTCTGGACAGTATATAGAGCTTTGGATCACCGCCGCTGACTTTGGTGCTTCGGTGGACATCGTAATCGGCGCTGGTGGTACGGCCCCCTCGAACGGAAACGGTGATCCTGGCGGGACTACCACAATAGGCTCACTGGTTACGCTACTTGGCGGGGGTGGCGGTTTTGGCGGGTCATGGGGATCTGTCGGAGAAATCCTCCCGCAATACTCAACGGATACCCCTCCCGTTCCAGCCAAAGGGATCGTGGTGCTTTCCCGTCCAACAACGGCCGGACGATCGCCAATGATTACGTTCAGTAAATCTAACGGGAAATCCGGAGATGGAGGAGATACCCCTCTTGGAACCGGCGGCCCCGGCACGGATCTGGCAGGTGCGGGTATCGATGGCACTGGTTACGGTTCTGGGGGCGGCGGCGCAAGCGTGGGATACAATCAGTCCGTAGGACAGGCGGGCGGCCTAGGAATGCCCGGCGTGGTGATTATTGAGGAATATACCTGATATAATTTCTTAATATGCTTTCAAACAAAAAGGCCAGTGACAATATCACTGGCCTTTTTTATTATTCATTATCAAGAAGTGTTTCTTGATATTCTTTTGATTCTTTCTTGGCTGCTGCCCGTTCTTTTTTAGCCTGATATTCAGGATCAGAAGCATTTCGTAACTTGCTGGCTTGGCGTTCAGCTATCATTTCTGAAGATACTTTTGAAAGTATCTCATCAAGTTCGCCACTTTCAGCAACAGAAATTAGATTATCATAAAACTTTAAAAGAGCTTGATAATTTGTTCCAACTCGAAGTGCTGCCTTATCATCTGTTTGTGTTGATAAAATCTTTATTTTCTTAACCGAATAACGAACAAACGTATATGCGTTTTTACCTTCCACCTTATACCACTTTTTGCCAATAAGTGGTTCACCTTCTGGTTTCATATCATATTTCACAAGATCAATCTGTTTCTTAACCGCGTTAATAAAGTTTTCACGCTGGGAAGTTTTCACAACTGAACTTGTATTCAACACAACGCTGTTATCAACAGGTTTATAAGGGAAAAGGGGGAGTATTTCTCCCCCTTTCCCAGATATGTCCCTTTTCAGAACTATCTATTATTCTTCCTATTATGACGTAATATCAAGCATCCATTATGATATGACATAAAAAAAGGGACATACATCATGATGTATGTCCCTTTTTTTATGAAGGTTCGCAATGAGCGACAGCCGAAGCATAGCACAACCTACAGGTGTGGAAAGATACAAATACAAAAAGCTACAAAGATTTTGTAACACATTTAACGTGCTACAAAAAAAATGTTGACGGCAGGATGGGAAGACAGCAAGCTAGGGACATGGCAAACGATTCTAGCACTTCCCTGCCTGACCTGTCTGATGCCGCCAAGCCGAAACTCGGCAAAGCGAAGCGTGGAAGGCCGCGCAAGGAGAACCCCAAGGCACACGTATCATTACGTGTGGATGCGGACGTGTTGGAAGCATTAAAGAGCACGGGGCCGGGGTGGCAAACGTTTATCAACGACGTGCTGCGCAAGGCTCTATCTAATCGTCATGGTGGCGTTGTTCGCCAGGCATGAAAAGAAAATAGGCCGGAGCAATGAAGCCCCGGCCTATTTTATGGAGATAGGAATGATATAGCGCACCCCTAAACGCTTGGCTTGATCGTGTTACCAGCACTTTCAAACCAGAGCCAAAAACAATCATCCCCCTCAGGATAATTAGGCATTCAAGGCTTAGTGCTCAAAAGAGCAAGGCATCATTCATAAAGAACGAGGCTTATGGCTTGTATATCAAGCCATGCCTTGTCATTCAAGGCTTTTATCTAATGACAACCCGTTCACTTTATACAAAGCAGCAATCTAATGATGTTGTTGCGACAATCTTTGACGCTTTTGATAATGGGTCGATAACCCTCCATATGAAGCAGGCGCTCATTAACCTGTTCCAGATACTCAAGAGCGGTAACAACTCCCCTACTCAGCGCCATGTGGCTAACAAGGCTAGGATCAGCTTACGGACGGTCTCAGAGGCAATCCGCGTGGCCAAAGCCCTTGGCCTGGTCCTGGTGGTGCCGCAATATGAGATTGTGAAGGGCCGTCCGCGTCGTCTCGCAAACCGCTATGTTTTCAATGCGTTAAAGGAACTGCCAGAGGGTATCTCCTATAAACGCAAAAGATGCGCACCATATACGAAACCATATATAAAAGAGTATAATTCACCTGTGGATAACTCTGGAATTGTAACCCCGACCATGCGTGATAGGGTGCTTGGGAAGCTGCTGGCGGTAATGCGTGAGGATGGTATGCGCGTTTAATAACATATTCGCATACCACATATTAAAAACGCGCATTGGTTTAGGCAAATGACAGGAGACGTGCGCCATGACGGATCTTTACAAACAGGTGTTAGACCTGTTCAAGCCGAACAGGTTTAAAGTTGCTATTGAAGCAAAGGAACTGTTTGTAAGGCCAGTGGTCCAATTGCCACCAGAGGTCCAGATAGAAGGCATGGAGAAGGTCAATTTTATCTCTGATAGAGATGAACAGACCATGACGTTTTCGGACTTCATGAAGCGCAAAGGGAAATACCCTTTCCCTATCGCCTTGTCGCATTCGCCTGGTGGTATAGAGGACTTTGAGACCACCTTCTCAGTTGATTATCACCCTGACGGCTCTGTGACGCTCTATTGCGTGCCGATGCTGATAGAGGGCAAGACACGCTACGTTCACCAGATCCCCGAGGGCATACGCGTGCCTGGCCTTGGTCTGATTGAGGAAGACGGAAATCTAGTGGACTTTATCGAGGATATGGAAACGTTTTAAGATGATTCATCATGAAAATCTAAAATATCAACAATCAAACACTTCGTGAACAAAAATCCCTAGAGAAACCCGATTCAGGGTATGTGGATATTTTGTTGGCATAATTGATAATTACGCGACGTTTGAAACACGTTTTGTTCACGGGTGAAGATGTTATCACCCATAACGGCATTCCCACGGATCAAGACGTAAAAAGAAGGGCGATTATCCCTTTTTGTGCCGAAACCAGATTACCCCTATGGCGATACCAAGAGCCAAGATCATCGGGTTTATGATCTGAAACATATTCAATGAATGTAACGCTTTGCGAGAAACAGAGCCAAGCCACCCAAGGCAACAAGGATCATTGGAGAAATCAGCGCATAAATCTGTATGAAGGTCATGCGGTCCCCTCGCCTGGCGAAGTCACATAAAGAAGGCGGCCTTTATGACCGCCCTCCCCTGTCATTTTTTCGGCAGCAGGAACGCCAAGCTACAGACGCCCAACATAAGCAAGGGAGCGCCGATGTAGGCGTAAAACTCATATCCTGTCATTTCAGCCTCCTTAAAAACTTTCGGGCCTCAAGATGTAGGATAGCACCTATTACGACCCAACACACGCTAAACCATAATGGTGTATGTCCTGTTATAATCGGGGTAAGGCCACCCGTAACAACGCATGATACCGCGATGGCGTTCATGGCATTTGCGGTGAGCTTGGTTTGCTCATTGTTTACTAAGTCACTCATTCAAGGTTTGCCTCCTTTCCTATGGGAATTTGTAAGCTCCACCCACGCAAAGAGCAACAACAAAATACATGTAGCTACACATATAACGAGCATTGACTACATATAGCTACATATATAGAAAGGGCATAGCAACCGAGATCGAGGATGTAACCCGATGCCTGTTTCCCTGCGCGACAAGATCCACGGATACGAGACAGAGACCCTTAAAGACGTTGCCCGCAAATGCGACGGCAAGGATCAAGATCAACGCCTTGTTCGTGGCCTGGTGTTGGACGAACTGGAGAAGCGTTTAGGTGCCGAATACGTAGACGCATTCATGTGTGAAATTGGAATGTAGCCACATCAAGCACTGGCTACACAAAGATAGTGCTACCTACAAAGTTCAGGACATACCCCAATGCGTGAAAACTTCTACAGGTGCCCCGATTGCCATGAAGAATGGGCAGAGCCTTGGGAATGTGAGGTTGATGAAGATTGCGCGCATTGCGGCACTCGTCGCATCACACCTTACAAGAGCCTGCCAATGCGCGAAGGCTTCACATTCGACACATAATACCAACCGTTGATTGCTATAACCTATGAGCCCAATTGCGCAGTCCGATTGACATGATGCGCCATGGTTGATCGACGAGCTGGTTCCAGGCATGGCAG
>NZ_NIRT01000089.1 GCF_003207795.1 Komagataeibacter nataicola
TCGGCCAGCTATTCGCGCCTGATCCAGATCGCCTATGCCGCCAGCACGTCGGTAACCAACGTGACCGATGTCACACTTTCAGGCGGCACGGTGGACCTGCCCGCCATAACCGGAACGGCCTACCGGGCAGGGACGGTGAGCTTTGGCTGATGTAACGCAGAACGGCTTCGCGCTGCGCATCCGTGCCCTGCTGCCAACCGGCTGGTTCCCGGCGGCTCCCGGAACAGGCGAGACGGAACAGGCCCCGGTGCTCAACGCGCTATTGCAGGGCTTTGGCAGCGTGTTCGCATGGGTGTGGGGCCTGCTGGCCAGCACGACGGACCAGACCCGCCTCGCCACCATGACTGGCGCGTTTCTGGACATGTTCGCCGCTGACTTCTTTGGCACGACACTGACCCGCGCCACGGGTGAGAGCGACGACGCCTTCCGCACCCGCATTGAGGAAGCGCTGTTCCCCTCGCTCGGCACCCGACCTGACGTAATGAACGTGATGGCAGATGAAGTCGGCGCCGAAGGCCGCGTGATCGAGCCGCGCAATGCGACAGACTGCAAGGGGATCGGCACGCTGGTCAGCCCGGCCATTGGGGGCGGATACGGCTATGGCGTGGCCGCCCTGCGCTATGGCTCGCGTGGCGCGCCGTTCCAGCTTTTTGCCCAGTTGCCGACCGGTGACACCAACCCGCCCGCAACACAGACCCTGACCCGCATCGCCGCCGTCATGCCCGCGGGCACGATTGCATGGGTGCAGGACGTGGAGAAAACCGACTGATGGACAGACAGATCGTATACCCCGCGCAGATCCCGCTCGACAGCGACCTGCTCAACGCCCAGCGCAATGCCTTTGTGGGCCTCGGCCACCTTGCGGGTATGGCTTACGGCGAGAATACCGTATCCGCTGGCGGCTTTGCCTGCACGCCGGGCGCCGGGCTTACTGTC
>NZ_NIRT01000090.1 GCF_003207795.1 Komagataeibacter nataicola
TCGGCCAGCTATTCGCGCCTGATCCAGATCGCCTATGCCGCCAGCACGTCGGTAACCAACGTGACCGATGTCACACTTTCAGGCGGCACGGTGGACCTGGCCGCCATAACCGGAACGGCCTACCGGGCAGGGACGGTGAGCTTTGGCTGATGTAACGCAGAACGGCTTCGCGCTGCGCATCCGCGCGCTGCTGCCCACCGGCTGGTTCCCGGCGGCTCCCGGAACAGGCGAGACGGAACAGGCCCCGGTGCTCAACGCGCTATTGCAGGGCTTTGGCAGCGTGTTTGCGTGGGTGTGGGGCCTGCTGGCCAGCACGACGGACCAGACCCGCCTCGCCACCATGACTGGCGCGTTCCTTGACATGTTCGCCGCCGACTTTTTCGGCACCACGCTCACCCGCGCCACGGGCGAGAGCGACGACGCCTTCCGCATCCGCATCAAGGAGGCGCTGTTCCCCTCGCTCGGCACCCGGCCGGACGTGGTGAACGTGATTGCCGATGAAGTAGGTACTACAGGCCGCGTAATCGAACCGCGCAATGCGACAGACTGCAAGGGGCTGGGCACGCTGGCCAGCCCGGCCATTGGCGGTGGCTACGGTTATGGCGTGGCCGCCCTGCGCTATGGCTCGCGTGGCGTGCCCTTCCAGCTTTTTGCCCAGTTGCCCACCGGCGACACCAACCCGCCCGCAACACAGACCCTGACCCGCATCGCCGCCGTCATGCCCGCGGGCACGATTGCATGGGTGCAGGACGTGGAGACCCTTGACTGATGGACAGACAGATCGTCTACCCCGCGCAGATCCCGCTCGATAGCGACCTGCTCAACGCCCAGCGCAACGCCTTTGTGGGCCTCGGCCACCTTGCGGGTATGGCTTACGGCGAGAATACCGTATCCGCTGGCGGCTTTGCCTGCACGCCGGGCGCCGGGCTTACTGTC
>NZ_NIRT01000038.1 GCF_003207795.1 Komagataeibacter nataicola
CTGCCATGCCTGGAACCAGCTCGTCGATCAACCATGGCGCATCATGTCAATCGGACTGCGCAATTGGGCTCATAGGTTATAGCAATCAACGGTTGGTATGAGTGCCCCCAAGGCAGCATTATTCACTTTGGTATTCTTAAATTCTAGCGGGTCAATAGGTTCGAAGGTCATGGGTGGACTCTGATCTGAATTGGTCATTGAAAATAAATGCTCTCTCTTTTTTAACCTGGCAAGTGACGTGCCCCCCTTTTTGTTACCACTCAAAAAGAGAGTTTCCGGTTTTTATGGTTTGGGGTTGATGGGATGACAAGCGTCTCGGGGGCATGCCCTCGAGACGCTTGTCTGGCGACCTGATCCGGTGTCCTGCCATCCAGTTGGGAATGTGGGCGCACCGTATTGTAGTCTTCCCGCCAGTCAGCCAGAATCTGGCGGGCATGCGTCAGGGACGTGAACAGCGTTTCGTTGAGACATTCATCCCTTAGCAGCCTGTTGGGTCGGGCATTTTGCGGCGGATAACGCCGAGGCTGACCCGGCTTATGCTGCGTGAAGCCGTGCCATTCTTTTGCAGTTGTATGCGAGAGCGACGAGTGTCCATTCGGTCGTGACTTTTGCAAGGCTGCGCAGACTGAATCTTCTGAACCCCATGATGCTTTTGATAATTCCAAAGACCGGTTCAACGGTCTGTTTTCGTAGTCTGTAAACATCTCCGGCATCTGTGGTTTCCAGCCTGTCCTTCATGGCAAGCCGCCAGGGTTCGGTTATCCGGCGTGGCTCCCTGTTTTCAGGAGGCGGCCGGAAATCATATGGTCTGCGGGCGCGAGGCCGTCCGATGGCGATCAGCGGATCAATGCCCTTTTTCCGCAATTCCCGGACTGCCTGTCCGCTGGCGTAACCTGTGTCGGCCAGCACCGTCTCCGGGAGACCGACTGTGTCTTCCATCGACAGCACAGTGCTGGCAAAGGGCGGCGCGTCCGCTGACGTGGCGACAACGTCGGTTGTCACGATCAGCTGACTGCCTTCGGCGCAGACCACGGCCTGGGCATTGTAAGCCTGCCGGAACGCGTGGGCGTCCGAACGCCGCATGAGGCGGCTGTCGGGATCGGTCAGGCTGATCTGCCGCTCAGGTGGGGTTCATCATCTGGCGGTTTCGGCGCCCGACCACGACGCCCTATTTTTGCGTCATACACCGCCTTCTTTTTCTCGTATGCCGGTCGCGCCGCCTCGGCCTGCGCCTTCGCATCTGCTTCCAGCCGGGCACAGGTTTCGTCCAGCTTCGCTTTCAGTGTTTCCCGTCGGGCAAGCTCTTCGAGCAATGCCTGCGGATCGCTGTCTGTGGCATCTGCGTGCTCCGCCTGCTCCATCAGTTTCGCGATATCTACCGCCAGTTGTTCGCGCAGCGCCCTGATCCGGTCGTAGCGCAGGGAACGGTATTTCGAAGCGTCGGCATCAATTTTCGTGCCGTCGATCGATACGACACCCAGACGCAGCAAACCCGTCTCGCGCGCCAGAAGCAGGACCTGCGCAAATGCAGCTTCAACGGCTGCGACAATGAAATGCGCCATATCATCGGTCGGAAGCCACGACTTCAGATCAGGTGGCAGAAGATACGGCTGAGACCGGTCAAACGGGATGAAGCTGCTCATCTCACCACTTTACAACTTCACCCCTTCACAGGGTACCCCAACTCGACAGGCTGCTAGGGCTACGTGCTGATTAACTTTTTAGCTTATCTGTGGCATCAAGCCACAGGGAATGAGGAAACATGTCTGGCTCAAACTGTACCTGTAATCCGTCCTACACCCGGTCATCGTCAGAATCATCACGTGCCCCAACGTGATCAGAACGTCGGCTCATGGGCGCGGCTTCATCGAACGCCACGAAGAGATGAGGGGCGTCAGCAACCGTGTGCACTGGCCGGACGGGGCGTCCGGCGTAACGCTCGGACCTGGTTATGACATGCGCGACCGTTCCCGAGCGGAGGTCGAGCAGAAATTGCGGTCCATAAAGATCACCTCCGATCTGGCGACCAAGCTAGCCGCGGGTGCTGGTCTGCGTGGCGAAGCGGCCAGGAGGTTCGCCCAGGATAACGGAAATCTCGTCGATCTGACGGACGATCAGCAGAGACGCCTTCTACAGATCAATCTCCCGAACTACGAGGCGATCGTTCGTCGGGGCACCCATGTCTCCCTGATACAAAATGAGTTCAATGCCCTCGTCTCGTTCGTCTACAATCCAGGAAGAGGTTGGCCGGGCGTCCGTGCTGCTATCAACAGCGGTGACAAACGCAAGGCCGTCATAATCATTGAGGAGCAGGTGCGCTCGAAAGGCAAGGTTTTGCAGGGCCTGGTCAAGAGACGGCACGACGAGGCCATGCTTCTGCTGGAAGGACGATATTGATGATCCGCGCTATTATCCTAAGCCTGATTTGCGCTGTCTTTATCGGCGGCACCGCACACGCGGGCGCCAGGCCGGAGTCCCTGGAGGAGCTGACCTACAATCTCAACACGGTGCTCAACGAGGAGCTCGATGGAAAGGCGTTTCTCAATGGGCGCTTGATCGTGCGCGTCGAGCGTGTTTCGACCTGTGTGTCGGCGGTCTGGACCCGCAGCGGCGATGTCGGATCGCCGCTGCGGCGCGACCTGCTGGAATGGAATAAAATGTTCGATGGCGATCCTCGGATCGAGGCTCAGTCTTACTATTTGACGTTCGTCTATGCCGACCATCGGAGCGACGATGTTGTGTCCATGCCTCTTACGGCGCATCCGGATCGTTTTGAAGATACGGCGGGTGTCCACCTCCCATCATGCCAACCGAAACGGCATCATCGCAAGTGACGATCTTTGCGCCGGGCGATCCGCCCGGAAACATAACGCTCGGCGGGTCTGCCTACATGACGGACACAAGAAGCATCATGCTAAATTCTGAAAAGTGGACGTAAGTGTCTGTATCTGCCAATCTGAAAAAAGCTGAAGAGTGCCGCCTGTGAGGGTGGTAGAAATGAGAGCCGGCCGGCCCAGATACTTGCACTGGCTCTATCTTACTCCGAGCCCAGATTTCTCGCTGTCGAGTACCGCCATCTGTTTCGGATCGTAGCGTTCCCCGGCAGCAGCCCCTTTTGGAACAGCCTGCTCGATAGCCGCCAGATCGTCGGGCGTTAGCACAAGATCAAGCGCACCCAGCGCCTCGGAGAGCCGATCGCGCCGGCGGGCTCCTACAAGTGGTACGATGTCGTCACCCTGTGCTGCCACCCAGGCGATGGCCAACTGGGCCACACTCGCATTTTTGGTGGCTGCAATTCCGCGTAATGTCTCCACGAGAGCCAGATTGCGTTCGACGTTGCCTTCCTGAAAGCGGGGGCTACGAACCCGAAAGTCCCCTGACCCTTTCGCTCCTTGCCAGTGCCCGCTGATCAGACCGCGCGCGAGCACGCCATACGCTGTTATGCCGATGCCGAGTTCACGACAGGCCGGAAGAATTCTGTCCTCGATACCACGTGAAATTAGCGAATATTCAATCTGAAGATCGCAGATCGGATGAACTGCAGCTGCGCGCCGGATGGTTTCCGGACCAACTTCGGAAAGGCCGATGTGCCGGACATAACCGGCCTGGACCATCTCGGCGATGGCTCCAATCGTTTCTTCAACCGGTACTGCCGGGTCCAGCCGTGCGGGCCGGTAGATGTCAATATGATCAAGCCCTAGCCGTTGCAGGGTATAGGCCAGGAAGTTCTTCATGGCGGCAGGCCGTGCGTCGTAGGAACCCCAGTTGCCGCCCGGATCCCGCATCGCACCAAACTTGACGCTGACGAGGAATCTATCGCGAGGAATATCCCTGATCGCCTCACCGATCAGCATTTCATTGTGGCCCATGCCATAGAAGTCGCCGGTGTCGAGAAGCGTGATCCCGGCTTCCAGCGCGGCATGGATGGTAGCGATGCTTTCTTTCCGATCAGCCGGACCATACATGCCCGACATGCTCATGCACCCAAGGCCGATTTCTGACACCTGAGGACCGCTCTCACCAAGTTGCCGCAATTTCATATTTAAGAAAAATCCCTATTTCTTGAGACAGAACCCTACCATACAGGCTACCTTTCGATAACCTCTCTTCCATGCAGCTTTTTGTCCTTTGGAACGGAACGAACTTTCCGTTTGCTGGAACAAGCGGACAGGCTGTAGTCGCCTCATGTCGGACATTTGCGGGTGTCTGAAATTTTGCGAAAGCGAACATTGGTGGAGTTCCGCCAGCCTATTTTTCCTCTGGTATCTGCGCGCGGTTTTTGCTATATATTAAATATAGTTCGGCTAGTGCTGCTCACTGATCCGGACTTTCCCACAAAATCATGATCCTCCCAAAAATCGCTATGGCAGAGCTATGGCTAAGGATCACCCACGCATACGCAAAGCCCGCCCTGACCCGGCGGGCTTTTTTTGTGTCTGCATTTCAGGACACGTCATGTCGAATACCAACCAGCATCTCGCCCTGACATGTGTCATGAGCAAACACCAACTCGTCAGCGTCGTCAGACGCTATCTGCCAAGCCAGAAACCGGGTCGAAAGTCTGGCTTCGGTCGGTTTCGGGGCTGTGGAAATGGCCGGGGCTACGCGTCTCTCTAGGGCTACGTGCTGATTAACTTTTTAGCTTATCTGTGGCATCAAGCCACAGGAAATGAGGAAGTATGTCTGGATCAAATCGTCCCTATAATCCGTCCCACACTCCGTCGCTGTCAGAATCACCACGAGTTCCCAGCGCGACTAAGACGTCGCTTCAAGGAAACGGTTTTATTGAACGCCATGAGGAGCAAAGGGGCGTCAGCAATCGTTTGCACTGGCCGGGCGGGGCGTCCGGGGTAACGCTCGGGCCTGGCTATGACATGCGCGATCGTTCCCGGGCTGAGATTGAACAGAAATTGCGGGATATCGGCATCAACTCTAGTCTGGTGTCTCGCGTGGCGGCGGGGAGCGGTCTGCGTGGCGAAGCGGCCAGGAGGTTCGCCCAGGATAACAGAAATCTCGTCGATCTGTCGGACCGTCAGCAGAGACGCCTTCTACAGGTCAATCTCCCGAACTACGAGGCGATCGTTCGTCGGGGCATCCATGTCTCCCTGACACAAAACGAGTTCGACGCTCTTGTCTCGTTCATCTACAATCCAGGAAGAGGTTGGCCGGGTGTCCGTGCTGCTATCAACAGCGGCGACAAACGCAAGGCCGTCATGACCATTGAGGAGCAGGTGCGCTCGAAAGGCAAGGTCTTGAGGGGCCTGGTCAAGAGACGGCACGACGAGGCCATGCTTCTGCTGGAAGGACAATATTGATGATCCGCGCTATTATCCTAAGCCTGATTTGCGCCGTCTTTATCGGCAGCACCGCACACGCGGGCGCCAGGCCGGAGTCCCTGGAGGAGCTGACCTACAATCTCAACACGGTGCTCAACGAGGAGCTCGATGGAAAGGCGTTTCTCAATGGGCGCTTGATCGTGCGCGTCGAGCGTGTTTCGACCTGTGTGTCGGCGGTCTGGACCCGCAGCGGCGATGTCGGATCGCCGCTGCGGCGCGACCTGCTGGAATGGAACAAAATGTTTAATGGCGATCCTCGGATCGAGGCTCAGTCTTACTATTTGACGTTCGTCTATGCCGACCATCGGAGCGACGATGTCGTGTCCATGCCTCTTACGGCGCATCCGGATCGTTTTGAAGATACGGCGGGTGTCTACCTCCCATCGTGCCAACCGAAACGGCATCATCGCAAGTGAGTACCTCTGCGCCGGGTGACCCGGCCGGAAACATAACGCTCGGCGAGTCTGCCAGAGCAGACCCCATTCAGATGGGATCATCTGAATGGGTGAAGATGCTTGCAAAAACCAAAGAAACAGAACCTTTCCGCCGAATTAGAGTTCGGTAGAAATTCTCCAGACACCGTTTATCTCCCAAAGCCGACCTTCCGCATTCCTGAAGAGTTTCGGGCGCCGCGAGGCGTAAGAAAGTCTGGGAAGACCGAACCCGCGACACCGGGACTCAGTTATAGGGAATCAGCCGCCTCCTGGATGGCGCTCGTGCCGTTTCTTGGCGCATCTGGGCGGAGAACTCGCCGTTCGACCTCAAGGATGTCCCCAAAGAACGGGGATACCGTTGGAACGGCGATCCCGGCCTGCAGCCGCGTGCTTGGTATATCGACGTTCCCGAGGCGCGACGTGAAGCTGAGCTGCACTTTTTGAGAACGGAAATCTATCGGAATGAATTTGACCCTCTGATCCGGCGGATCGATGCGTATGATCGTTTTTCAGACCGAAGCTTAGGTGTTTAGTCCCGGGGTTTGATGGTGTGTATTTTCACGCGAGTGAAAGGAAGCATTATGGGACAGATACGTCATGGTAGCGCCACGACCAAGCAATACAGCGATCGCAGGCTTCGCTCTCGGCGCCAAGCGAGAAGTTCGGGATCAATCCAGAAACGGTGGCGAAATAGCGAAAGCGTCCGACTGTCGAGGATCAGAAGGCCGGTCCCAAAGAGCCGCGTTCAACGATTCTGTCCGGGACGGACGAAGCGATGGTCGTGGCTTTCCGGCGGCATACTTTACTGCCGCTGGACGATTGCCTTTATGCATTGCAGGCCACCATCGTGTATCTGACACGCTCAGCGCTGCATCCCTGTCTTCAGCATCACGGGATTTCACGCCTGCCTGACATTGAAGGGGACAAACCGAAGCGTCAGCGCTTCAAACGCTACCCGATCGGGTTCTTCCACTTCGACAGCGCCGAGGTCCAGACCGCTGAAGGCAAGCAGCATTTTTTCGTCGCCATAGACCGGACAAGCAAGTTTGCGGTGGTGCAACTTGCGGACAAGGCCAACAGAAGAACAGCCTGGGCGTTGCTCGAACATCTTCTGCGTGCCGTGCCCTACCGGATTCATACCATCCTGACCGACAACGGCATCCAGTTCGCCGAGCAGCCTCGTAACCGCGGTATGGCATGGTCACGTTCTATGCGTTTCGACATGATCTGCGAGACCAACGGGATCGAGCATCGCCTGACAAAGTCCAATCATCCCTGGACCAATGCTCAGGTCGAGCGGATGGGCCGCACGATCAAGGAAGCCACTGTCAAACGGTTCCATCATGACAGCCATGAGCAGTTGAGAACGCACCTCAATGATCTCATGCCCTATGAATACATCTGCAGGAGCTGGATTTCAGAGCCAGAAAGATTCGTCGTCAATCCGACCTATCAAATCCCGGAATTAAACATCTAAGGGCATTGATCCACACACATGTCACGTGCGATGCGCCACCGGGCGCGTTTTAGATCGATGCCTGTCCGTCATGACCTGGCGCTACGGGCTCCCACAGCATGCAACGCTCATAAAAAGGATCGGAACGCATCTGTGTGCCGGTTGGCGTAATGTGAGCTACCTGCCGCGCCGTGGCGTTATAGGCTGCCCATGGCCCCCTAGGCAGGAAGGGGATCTTATCTTGTATGAAGGAGACCCACTGGGCATGCACCCTTGCTGCGAAAGATCTGTCCCTGACCTGAAAGCGGGGCGGGAGCCCGCCGGATGGCAGGTCGGGATTGAACCATACGCACCCCACTTCCGCACCATGAGCGGCGCCCGTTTCATCGGGGCCGATCCCGCCGAACAGATATTTGTAGACAGGCTGATACTTTGACAGCAGCAGGCCCAGCCGTGTGGTCGGGTTCTGGAAGACCAGATCACCCCCCACCGCGCGCCAGATGCCGATAACATCATGCCCCGGCAGGGCCTGGCGGTAGCGGCCGACAATTTCCGCGCCGCTCAGTCCCATGGGTTGTACGCGTTGGTCTAGCAGGGCAATGACCTGCGCCCAGCTGGCAAGATCCGGATGGGCCGTGGAATGTGTCATGTATTCCGCCGATGTGGTTCCGATCATGACCGGCACCCGTGCCATCCGGCCCTGCCGGGCCAGGGTTTCGGGGTGGTCAGGCAGGGTCGTGCCGTCAATGACGGGTTGGAACGGAATGCCCACCATGGTCACGCTGCCGTCACGCCCGAAATCATGCTGCTCGTATGATTCCTCGCAGATGCTGCGCTGCGCATGCAGCATGCGGCCGATATCCATCCCTTCCAGTTCGGCCGGATCAGGTTGGCCCAGGGCCTCCATGAAGCGCCGTGTGGTGCGTTGCCCATCATGTGGCGACAGAACCGCCGACGTGGCGCCCGACTGGATCAGCGCCCTGGCAAACAGCCCGTGGGCAGCAGGCATGGCCAGCAATGTGGAAACAGCAAAACCACCAGCCGATCGCCCGGCCAGCACGACCCGCTCCGGGTCGCCACCAAACAGGGCGATCTGATCGCGCACCCATTCCAGCGCGCTGATGATGTCAAGCAGCCCCCGGTTGGTGGGGCATGCCGCCCCCATGGGCAGGAAGCCCAGCGCCCCCAGCCGGTAATTGGCGCAGACCTCCACAATGCCGCTGCGTGCAAAGGCTCCAGTCTGGAACTGGGGTTCATTTGCCGAGCCCATGGCATAGCCGCCGCCATGCAGCCAGACCAGTACCGGCGCCCGGCCGGACAGGGCAGGGGTACGGATGTTGAGGGTCAGAAAATCCTCTCCTGCCGCAAGTGATGATGTGGCATTGCGCCCCACGGGGCCATAGGTCGGGATCTGGGGGCAGACCGCACCGGGCCGGATGCACTGGCGTATACCGGCCCATGGGGTGGGTGGACGTGGGGCGGCGAAGCGGTTTGCAGTGGATATCGGGGCCGCATAGGGCACTGCCAGGAAGGTGGCGATACCATTTTGCATGTAGCCTTCCACAATACCGGTATGAGTCGTAACCCTGACCATGGACGACCGTCCTTTCGCCTTGGAAAAAAAAGATTATGATCCGACCGCGCGCCGCAGGCTTATGCTGCGTTCGATCACAATAATGGGCAGAAGTGACACCACGATGACGATAACCGACAGTGCCGCAACCTGCGGGTCGGTGCGGAACTGGATGTATTCATAGATGGCCAGCGGCAGGGTGGTCGCATGCCGCCCCGCGATGAACAGGGCGATAACGGCTTCATCAAACGATATCAGGAATGCAATCATGCCCGCGGCCAGCATGTTGGGCCGCAGCACGGGCAGGGTGACATGCCACAGCACCTTCCCGCCCGAAGCACCGTGAACCCGTGCCGCCTCCTCCCACGCAGGGTCGATGCGGCTCAACCCCATGGAAACGATCCGCACGGTGTAAGGGAGTGTGATGCCGATATGCGCCAGAACCAGGCCGGAAAGGGTATTGAGCAGTCCTAGTGGCTGTAATGTCATCATAAGTCCCACCGCCAGCACGATATGGGGTGCCAGCATGGGAGAAAGAAAGAACCATGCGAAAACCGCCCGCCCCCGGAAGCGCCCGCGCACCAGCCCGAACGATGCCATGGTGCCCAGCACGACCGAGCAGGTCGCGGCAATGGCGCCAATGAGCATGCTGGTCAGCATGGCTTCAAAAAACACGTGGTTGCGCACCACCCCGGCGTAAGAACCCAGTGAAAGCGAACGGGGCGGGAAATCAAGATAAGGCCTTGTATCAAAGGACACGCATGCCACGACAATGATGGGTGCGAGCAAAAAGACATACAGCGCGGTAATCAGCCCGCGCCAGACAAGCGTGCGCGCCAGCGGGTTCATGCCGGATCCTCCAGTCTGCGGGCGGCACGCTGGTACAGGACGATCACGCTTCCGAACAGCGCCAGCAGCAGTGTGGACAGCGCGCCCGCCAGGGGCCAGTTCAGGGCCTGCGTGGTCTGGCTGAATATCTCGGTAGACAGCACGAATACGCGTCCGCCGCCCATCAACTGCGGAGTGACAAGCGAACTGATGCTCAGCACGAACACAAGCAGACTGGCCGTAAGCAGGCCAGGCAGGGCCAGCGGAACGGTTATGCGCATGAAAACTTTCCATAACGGCGCCCCCAGAAGGGCGGCCGCCTGTTCGAGTTCAACCGTAAGGCGCCCCATCCCCCCAAGTATGGAAATGATTGCATATGGCATCAGGATCTCGACGAGCGCCACGATGGTTGCAAAAGTACCGTTATCAAGCCGTACAGGCATGGACAGCACCCCCAGCCCCAGCAGGGTGCGGTTGATCAGCCCATGACGGCCCAGGATAACCATCCACCCGTAGGTTCGTATAACGGTCGAGGTGAGCAGCGGGGCCACCGCAAGGGCCGCCAGCGTGCCACGCCAGGGGCTGGTCGAACGTGACAGGAACAGGGCGATGGGAAAGCTCAGGGGCACCGTCAGGCAGGTCACGACAAGGCCGATCCTGACCGTCTGCCATACAACCCACCAGTAGAATCCATCCTCCAGCACCTGTGCATAGGCATGAAAGGATATCGCTGCATGGCCGGGGGGGCTGTCCGGCTCGGGCATGAACGACATATGCAGCAGCCACGCAACCGGCAGGCAGAATGTCACGACCAGCGCGACAAGGCCGGGCAGTAGCAGCATCCTGTGCATCAGGCGCGTTGTCATGGCGTGCCATCCAGTACGCGCGTCCGGTGGGCGGGCCAGTCCAGCTGCACTTCCTGCCCCCTGATGGGCAGGCGGGTGCCCGCTTCCAGCTCCGTTTCCATCAGATAGGGGCCAACACGGACCTGGCAGCCATATCGACCCCCGGTATAGGACAGATCCACCACATGACCGGTACAGGCCCGCAGTGCGTCCGTCATATCGCCCCCCATGCGCACCCTGATGGCGTGCGGGCGCACCATCAGGGTGCGGGTGCCCTGCCAGCGCTCATGCTCCGCAATGGCCAGCAGGCCCAGTTCCGGCACCTCCGCCCAGCCCGGTCGCTGCCAGAGGGCAGGCAGGAAATTGGCCCGGCCGATAAACCCGGCCACGAACCGGTTGGCGGGGCGTTCATAAATATCCTGTGGCGTGCCGATCTGCTGGATTACGCCTTCGGACATGACAGCAATCTCATCGGCGGTGGACAGCGCTTCATCCTGGTCATGTGTTACGAACAGACAGGTGACATCCATGCGCTTTTGCAGTGCGCGGATTTCGGCACGCATCGCCTCGCGCAGCTTGACATCCAGATTGGCCAGCGGTTCATCAAGCAGCAGCAGGGCCGGTTCGGTTGCCAGTGCGCGCGCCAGCGCCACGCGCTGCTGCTGCCCGCCTGACAGGGCGGAAATGCGGCGGTCCGCCAGGTTTTCCAGATGGGTCAGTTCCAGCATGCGCCGGACAGCCGCGTTGCGCTGGCTGGCGGGCATGCCCTTCATCTCAAGGCCAAACCCCACATTGCGCGCGACATCCATGTGCGGAAACAGTGCGTAGGACTGGAACACCATGCCCATCTGGCGCTGGTGGAGTGGCACATGGCCCATGTCGCGTCCACCCAGCATGACATGACCGCCCTGCGGGGGCACCAGCCCCGCGATCATGCGCAAAAGCGTGGTCTTGCCGCACCCCGATGAGCCGAGCAGGGCCAGCATGCGCCCCTTGCCCAGATCAAACGAAGCCCGGTCCACGGCGGGGCGTGGGCTGCCGGGATACTGCTTGGTCAGATCCCGGACGTGAAGAAATGCGTCTGCCGCAGGGGGGATCGTTTCAGCCACTGATGACCTCGCGCTGGATACGGCGCACCCAGTTGTTGTAGTTGCGACTGATGAACTCCCAGTCAGGATAGAGTTCACGCGCGGCGATATCGGGGCCGCCGTAAATGCGGCTGTCCAGCGCGGGTTCGAGCACCACGTCCGAATTGGTCGGCCCATAGAAGGCCGCCTGCGCGAAACGCTTCTGGACCGTGGCTGACAGGGCATGGTTTACGAAGGCGCAGGCCAGTTCCATATCGGGCGTGCCCCGGGCCACATTAAGGGTATTGATCTGCGATACGCTGCCTTCGGATGGTACCACGCCGTCTATTGGTCCCGCCTTGCGCGCGCGCATCATCTGCGTGCGGGCATTCCAGCCCACGCCAAGGGCTACCGTCTGGGCCATGACGAGTGTGTAGATGTCGGGCTGGGCGTTCCAGTTGGCAACATTCGGCGCGAACTGGCGCAGCAGGGCCAGCGCGGGATCAATCGTAACCCGATAATCCGCCCCCACGCTGCGATCAAGCAGGGGCAGCAGCACCACGCCCCGTGTATCTTCTATGGGCATGCAGACCTGATCGACCAGTTCAGGGCGGCCGAGGTCCATCCAGCTTGTGGGCGGATGATGGCCCAGAATGTCGGTGTTGTACACAAGGACCAGGTTGTCGCGCGTAAAAGCCACGCCATGGCTGGCCGCAGGCCGCCCCCAGGACGGAATGTGGCCCAGGGCGGGAACCTGCCCGATATCTAGCGGCGCGAGCAGGTCTTTCCCTGTTGCCAGGATGGAGACGGAAATATCCATGATGGCGATGTCGATATCGGTCCGGGTGCGCGCCAGGCTGAGCAGGGCAAGCGACTGGGCGGAGTTCATGACCGGGCGGTATTCGATATGCACGCCCGGCGTGGCCTGCTGGAACGGGTCGATGACACAGGCCTGAAAGGCCCGTTCAAACGGGCCGGCATAACCGGATATGGTCAGGGAACGTGTCGCACCACGGGCGCTGCCACGCGGCAGGCTTCCCGCCAGCATGGTGGCAAGGGCGGCCCTGCCCATGCTGCGTCGCGTCAGGGGCCTGCCGGTGCCGCCTTCTGGCTTCATGCGGGTGTCCAGGTTTCGCGCAGGACACGCAGCCAGTTCCCGCCCAGTATCTTTTCAATGCGTTTGACGGACCAGCCGCGCGCCAGCATGGCGGCCGTCAGGTTGGGCGCTTCGCTGATCGCGGCAAAGCCGCGTGGCTTGCGTATGGTGGTCGTGCCGAACGGGGTAAGGGTGCGCGCATATCCCTTGTCACGATTGGCCCACAGCAGCCACGGGCCGGGGCGGGGGTGGCCCGTGCTGAAATCCGTGCCAACACCGACATGGTCCTCGCCCACCAGAGCAAGAACATGGTCCATGGCATCCAGATAATCTTCTATTGTGGCGTCATTTCCTGCCCGCAGGCCCGGCGAGAACAGGCTTATGCCAATGATGCCGCCCTTGCGTGCGCAGGCTACGAACAGATGGTCCGGCTTGTTGCGCGGCACATCATGCAGGGCGCGTGGCAGGACGTGAGAAATGCAGACCGGCCGGCGGGAATGGGCAATGACATCGGCGCTTGTCTTTTCGCCCACATGGCTGAGATCGCACAGAACCCCGCAGCGGTTCATTTCCTCAATGACTTCATGGCCAAAGCCGGTCAGTCCGCTGTCATGCTTTTCCAGATAGCCCGCACCGGAATAGTTCTGGGTATTGTAGGTCAACTGCATGATATTGACCCCCAGCGCCTTGAACAGGCTGATATGATCCAGCCTGTCCTCCAGCGGCGAGGTATTCTGCCAGCCGATGCTGATGCCCGTCAGGCCCCGTGCCTTTGCAAGGGCGATGTCATCCACGGTGCGGATGGGCATGATCAGGTCCGCATTTTCATCAAACATCTGCTGCCATTTGCGCACATAGCTCATGCCATCGACAAAATTTTCCCATAACAGGGAGGCGGCATTGACCATGGTCAGCCCACCGGCGCGCATCTGCTCGAAAATCTCACGGCTCCATGCACATGTCTGGAGTCCATCAATGACAATGGCACGTTCATGAAGAATGCTGGCATCTGTCGTCATGTCTGTTCCGTTCGGCAGGCAGGATTGAAGGAATGGGGCTAGCGCCGTATCTGGGCCTCGGGCCATTCATCGCCCCGCAGTTCAGGGGTGTCGTAGTCGTGAAAGGCGCCGATATGCTTTTCGCGATCCTCGACCAGCAGGGAGGTGGCAATGCCGCGCACCAGCCGCAAAGCCGCCTCGTTCATGGCGGGCACGCCACTGGTCAGCTTGCCGTGGGACATGACGGCGTCAAAGCTGAAATCATAAATATGCGACAGCCTGGTCTGATCGGCCGGATTGCGGGCGTAGAAGGAGAAGTCGGGTGCGAGGTCAGGTGCTGCCTCCAGCGCCGGGCTTTCATGCCCCGGTTCAGGTGCATACCGGTCCCCCCAGTAACGGATCAGCCCGGCAATGGAGGCAAGTTCGGGCCGACTGGCGGGATCGCATGCAAAGCCGGTAGCGAAAATCAGGAAATCGACGGTTATCTCACCCTGGGGCGTGGTCAGCAGCAGGGTGCGCCCCACCTGGCGGACATGCCCGACAGGACAGGAAAGCCGCAGCGTGGCATTGCCGTGTCGCGAGACCCGCAGCGTGCTGTGCCGTGGTGGTGGCACGGGCTGTGCCAGGCCTACGCGCATCAACTCCCATTTTGCGTCATCAGGCAGGTTGACATAGCCCATGGCCAGACCGGCGCTGTTGATGCCCCCGAACCTGTCTATCGAGGGAAGTTGCGGGCGGCGCACGAACATGTCCACCGACGCGGCACCTGATTCGAGAGCCGCGGCGGCATTGTCCATGGCCGATGACCCGCCCCCAACCACGCCAACCCGTAGGCCCCGCAGGGCCGTAGGATCAAAAATATCGGCCGAATGCGCATACAGCGCGGGATCGATCCCTGCCATTATTGGCGGTATGAATGGCTTGCCCAGCGCATCAATCCCCATGGCCAGCACGACGCGGCGGGCAATGAGGGGGGCCTCGTCATTTTTGACGCGCACGCGGACCATGGCGTTATCGAGCGGTTCGATGGCGGTGACCTGCGCGTTATTGCGAACTGGCAGATCCAGCACCCTGCGGTACCAGCGCAGGTAATCCATCCAGGCCCGGCAGGGAATGCGTTCCAGCCTGTTCCAGGCGGGGGCGCCATGACAGGCTTCGTACCACGCCCGGAATGTCAGGGCGGGAATGCCAAGCGCCGGGCCGATGGCGGTCTTTGGGGTGCGGAGGGTTTCCATGCGGGCAAAGGTGACCCATGGCCCTTCCTGCCCTTCAGCCGCGCGGTCAAGGCAGATGACGGAACTGATTCCCTTCAGCCGGAGGGCGGCGGTCGCGCACATGCCCAGCATGCCCGCCCCGACCACGATCACATCATGCACGGGCTGGCCATCATGCGCCGCGGTGGGGGGAACCCACGCTTTGGCTGGCAGGTCGAGGGCTTCAAGCTCCCATCGCAGCCGCGTTTCCAGAAGCGGCAGGCCGGAACCGGCACCATCATGGTTCATGACACTATATCCGATGTTGCGGTGGCGCTGAACAGAAGCTCGTTCAGCTTTTCCATGTCACTTGCTTTATGCCGCCTGAAACAGGGGAGCAGATCGCGCACGGTGATCTCGATCATGTCAACCAGACGTAGCACGTCTTTCGACAGTGTCTGGTGCGCAGGCGTGATGACGCCCCATATCCACGGAATATGCATATCGATCGGACGTATCGTCGTGCCGCTGACCGGAATGCCATAGGCCGTAAGGGGGTCAACCAGCGCCACGCCCAGACCTGCCCGCGCGGCCATGATGGCGCTGAGCGACGTATTGGTCTCGATCTGGTCGCTGACAGCAACATTATGCCGCTGCAGGGCTGTATCGATAACGCCACGCAGCCGGAAAGGGTTGGCAACGGTAATGAGGTTCTGGTCATCAAGTTGCGCAAGCGAAAGCCGTTCGTGGCGCGCCAGCGGGTTGTTCTGCGCCATCACGGTTACGCATGGAGCTTCCCCGATCCATAACAGCCGTGCATTGGCGTGTTCGATCGGCAGGCTGGCCATGCCGATATTGACGGTATTGTCGATGACCGCACCCAGAACATTTTCCGAGTTCATGCTGCGGAGCATGATGCGCATGCTGTCGCCCTGCGCCTCAAGCCGGGCGATGACCGCCGGTATCAGCCCCGATGCCATGGCGGGCGGAGCCGCGATATCGATCGGCATGGAAACCTCGGTCATGGCCAGTTGCCCGGCCCGGGCGGCGATGCGGTCCATGCCGATAAAGGACCGCCGCACTTCCTCATGCAGGACAAGCGCGCGCCGTGTTGGCACAAGGCGCATCTTGGAGCGCATGAAGAGGGTAAAGCCGATTTCCTCTTCAAGTTCCAGCACAAGCCGGCTGATGGCCGATTGCGAACGCCCCAGATAACGGGCCGCAGCCGTCATGCTTCCCGTCAGGACGACTGCGTGAAAGGCCTCGATCTGCTTGGCCGTTATGTTCGGGGCCACGAGGTGGTTTACTGCATTATCCATGAGATCATCATCAGTTCATTATGCCAGACATCAAAAGCCGTTTTGACGCGAAGCCGTGCCGCACGAAGATACCGACCCGTTCCCTGCACCGGCACTTGTTGGGCAGGCTCATGCTCCTTGCACGCAGCGCATTCATGGCATGGAAACGTAACCATAGGGTATTTGCCTTCCCCTGATAAGATGATGGTCTTTACGGGCCAAACGGGTCTTGCCCCCCCATCCTTACTGTTTTGAACATGACACATGCTGAAGCGAATGGCTGTTTCAAACCGGCAGCGCCACATCCTGAGCGCCTGTCTGGCATTTGACGATTAGCGTAAGGCAGGTTTTCGGGCATATCAACAAACTTAATGCATTAAACTGATGAAACTCACGATTTTTTGCCGCCCTGATTTCCTGACATATGTATTTTCATCAGAAAATACGGAGTGTGACGGAAAGATCTGCCACCATTGTCGTTCTGCCATGGAAGGATGGTCCAGGTTGACGAGGCAGTCGATTCCATAGTTCATATTCCACTATATTATTTGTTATATGTGGTTTTCATATGAACATGCGTCTGGAATTGGTCTTTTGGCCGCGAGAAAAACTTTTTTCTCTCTCATGAGGGGCATCTGAGACCTGCATTCCATAGCCTGGAAAACAGTTGCCTCGCATCATGCGGCAGGATGGGGCGGGGGAAAGAGATGTTCTAATAACTAATTGTTATTGTTAAATTATATAAGAATCATAACGCCATAAGCTTTAGGGTCGAATCGACTTCCGCTCCCCATTAAACGGTTATAAAGCGTAATTTTTTAACCATAAAACGCAATTTTATGTATTGTATGAATTTACCTTGCGGAATGAGTGAATATACGGCATTGGGGATTCAGGAATGATGATGCGACCCGCCCGATACGGTGGGGTATCTGAACCGGAAGGATATGATTTTGGTGGCGCGGAACGGGGCAATGGAGCAATCGGTTTTTGACTCGCGTCAGGTGCGGGGCAGCAAAGCGCGCCATGCCCTTTGTATTCGGATTTCATTATATAAATCTCGAAATGTCTGGATACGATCCTGTTCAGAGGGGCATATTATGATCTTTTGGTATGATAATACTTGACCTATGCGAAAAGTTTGTATTATCGTATTGATAGTGAAATAATCTGCGTGCGATGGCGATTGTCAGTAATCGTTGATATGCCGCCATGATGTAAGTAGATACCCAGCAATATAGTTCCGAGTTTTTGCAAAAGTACCTGTCCTGATTCGTGTAAATCAAGGTGTGCTTAAGGCGGCGAGGTTCAAATGTATGATTCACGCGTAATATTTGTCGCGATTACAGCGACCTGCATTGTGTACCTGCCATCGGCGGGTCATGCAGCGGTTGACAGGTTCTCTGATGACAGTGCAGCGACGGGCCGTGCCGCCCCTGTCAAGTCCAGGGCCTCAACACGCAGGCAGCCTGCGGCACAACCTGCGGCAGAGGCCACGGGCCAGAGTGCGCAGGCCATGGGCACGCGGCCTGAAATCCTGCACGTCTCGACTAATTTCAGTGCTACGGGCGCCAGTGGCACGACCCCCGGCGGGGGCCTGCTTGCACGCCAGACCGTTCCACGTATTCAAAGTGGACTGACGCGCGATTACATTGCCAAACAATCGCCCACGACCAATACGCTCAATCTGGTCAAGATGCTGCCGGGGGCGATTGTAGCGAACTCTGATCCGCTGGGTATTTCAGACCGTACCACGCTGTCCGTACGCGGGTTGGACCAGACGGAAATCGGGTTGGTGTTTGAGGGCATGCCGGCGGGTGATCCTATCTATAACCTCGCTGATACTTCCGAATGGGTTGATAGTGAAAATATCGGACGTGTCGATCTGGCGCAGGGCACGAATGATATCGCCGCACCCGTCTATAACGCAGTTGGCGGCACGCTGACGGAAACGCTGCGCGATCCCTCTCACCATTTTGGTGGTACACTTGGCCTTTCCGGTGGTAATCATTCAACGAACAAGGATTTCATCCGCTTCGATACGGGTGATATCGGTCGCACCGGTGTGCGGGCGTTCGCCTCGTTCTCCTATACCCAGAACAACAACTGGCGTGGGCCGGGTGGCAATTCGCGCTTTCATGTCGATGCCAAACTGGTAAAGGACTGGGGGCGGCATGGTCGTTCTTCGGCCGTATTTACCTGGAATCAGGTGAATGTAGACCCCCTGACATATCCAACCCTGGCGCAATGGCAGGAATACGGGAAGTCCTACAACTATTCAGGATCATACACGCCAGGAACAACAAATTATTACAAGCTGTACCATTACCAGCGCACGTCACTCATGCTGTCGCTTCCCAACCATTTTGATGTGAACAGGGCGCTGTCCATTGATTTTACGCCATACTACCAGTGGATGAGCGGCCTGGTGCCGGGGGGTGCCACACTGTCTGATTCGAGCGGCATATATTATGGTGATCAGAAGGCAACGCCGATCGATCTTCCATATGCGACAAGAACCGGAACCTCTACGGTGGCATCAAATGCCTATTCCGGCACATATAATACAGGGTTCAACGGTTACCTGACCCTTCATACCGGCATCAACCAGTTGCGGATGGGTTACTGGTACAGCAATCTGACGAAAGATTCGCTCTATTATTACAGCCTGGTCAACAATGCCGGGCAGATCGACCATAATCCGCTGCACACGGCGGGTGGTGACGTGCTTGCCTATCGTAACTTCCATATGTACCAGCAGGTCAATGGTTTCTTCATTGAAGATACGCTGTCCCTGCTGCATGACCGTCTGCATCTGACTGCGGGTTTCAAGGAAGTGCTCCTGACCCGGCAGGGGACCAATGCCCTGCCCGGCGCCCAGTATTCATGGACCAGCAACGACGCGCAGCCACTCCCGCGCGTGGCCATAAACTACGCGATTGATAAACATAACCAGATATTCATAAGCGGAAACACCAACTTCCATGCACCATCGTCGGATGTGCCATATTTTGACAGCTTCAGCGTCACCACGGGTGCCCTTTCCAGTAAGGGTAGTAATAGCCTGAAAGATGAGTATTCCATATCAGAAGAAATTGGATATCGATACTCTGGCCTTTTCAATTTCTCTCTGGGCCTGTTCAATTACAATTTCACAAACCGACAGATTTCAACAACCGAATATCTGTACGGTGCGCCAACGTCCGTTTACATCAATGCCGGTGGCCAGACTTCGCGCGGTATCGAAGCAGAATTCGGTCTCAGGCCATGGCATCATTTCAGCCCCTATATTTCAGGCCAATACCTGCATGCCACGATCGACAACAACCTGAAGGTTGGCAACGATTACCTGCCAACGGCCGGCAAGGAAGCCGTGATGAGCCCCAAGTTTTCCGGCGCCATCGGCATTTCCTACGATAACGGTCACTTTTTTGGCAACATGTCGTTCAACTACGTTGATTCGCAATACGCCACTTTCATGAATGACCAGAGTATTCCTGCCCGCAAGACAGCGGATATTACCCTTGGCTATCGCCTGAAAGGCAACAACTACATCAAGAAGCCCGAAATGCAGGTCAATCTGATCAATGTGGGTGACAGTAACTACCTGTCCGGCATCTATACGGTTCGCCCCAATGCCAAGACCACGACCGGTGTAAACGGCACCCAGATTGCTGGTGCCAGTCCTGCCTATTATCTGGGTGGCGGCTTTGCAGTCGTGGCAACCTTTACATCAGGTTTCTGACAGTCATGCGCTCAGGCCCGCGTGGGTACAGGCCTGGTCCACCACGGGCGTACACATCAGGGAAACATTCTTTATGGATTCATTGAAAAACCGGGTTGGAATAGACGTAGGTGGCACGTTTACCGATTTCGTCATGTTCATGCCGGGCGCTGACAGGCTGGTGAGCCACAAGCATCCGAGTGTGCCTTCGGACCCTTCGCGTGCGGTCATACAGGGGCTGGCGGAACTGCTGGAGATGACGGATACAACCCCGAAGCAGATCGGGGCCATCGTGCATGGCACTACGATTGGCCTGAATGCCATCCTGCAACGCAACGGCGCCCGTGTTGCCCTGCTGGTCAGTCAGGGGTTTCGGGATGTACTGGAGGTCGGGCGCGGGCGCATGCCGTCCTCGCTCAATTTCCATGCCGTAAAGGAAAGCCCCCTGGTTCCGCGTGACTGCGTTATCGAGATCAATGCGCGGCTTGATCCGCAGGGCAACGTGCTGGCGGCGCCGACCGGGGCGGAACTGGAGCGTGTGAGGAGCGAAATCCGTGCGCTGGCACCCGATGCGGTTGCGGTCATGGTATTACATGGCTACGCCAATGCCGCGTTTGAGGAGAGGCTGGTTACGTCGCTTTCCATGCACCTGCCAGGGGTTTCGTTTTGTTCCGCATCTTCAATCTGGCCTGAGATCAGGGAATACGAACGCACGCTTGTCGCATGCATGAATGCCTCGATCCAGCCGCTCATGCAGCGTTATTTCGATCGGCTCGAGGCCGGTATCGCATCGCTCTCGATCGAGGCCCCGCTGTTTATCTCCACCTCCAATGGGGGGCTGGTCAATCTGCGCACGGCGCGCGCCCGACCGGTTGAAACACTTCTGTCAGGCCCGGCGGCCGGGGTTACGGCTGCAAGCCGGATTGCCGTGGCGGCAGGCGCGGACCATGTCGTGACATTTGACATGGGGGGCACAAGCAGCGATGTGGCCGTGGCATCTGGCGGTCAGCCCGAATTCACGACCCGCACGGATATTGGCGGCCTGCCGCTTATCCTGCCCACGGTCGCGGTGGAGGCAATCGGGGCGGGTGGCGGATCGGTCGTGCATGTTGATGCGCATGGCATCATCAAGGTCGGCCCCAAAAGTGCTGGCGCCTTTCCCGGCCCCGTAGCCTATGGGCAGGGGGGAAAGGCGCCAACCGTGACCGACTGCTATCTTGTCATAGGGATCCTTGACCCCCTGCGGTTCTTTAATGGCAAGCTTGCGCTGGATGTATCACTGGCCCGGGCGGCGCTGCTTGATATCGCAACAGCGCTCGGGCTGGATGGCCCCCAGGCGGCTGAAAAAGCGGCATGGGGCGCGCTACGTGTTGCCACGGCGGGCATGGGGGCGGCACTGCGCAAGATGCTGTCAACCCGCGGCCTGGATCCTGTGGATTTTACCCTGTTGCCCTATGGTGGCGCAGGGCCAACGCATGCAAGCTTTCTGGCTGATGAAATGGAAATGGCGCACGTGCTCATTCCGGGCGAAGCCTCAACCCTGTGTGCATTTGGCGCGGTGCTGGCCGATCTGCGGCGGGATTTCATCCGCAGCCTGCGCTGCACGCTTGATGCACGGAGCATGGACGAGCTGCGCCAGTGTATCACCGCGCTGGAGGATGCGGGGCGGGTGTGGGTCGCGGAGGAAAAGCGCATTGTGGAATCCGTCAGTTTCCAGCGCGAGGTTGAAATGCGCTACGGTGGCGAGGCCTATGACCTCAAGATCACCTTGCCGGACGTTGACGTGACGGAACTGGATGAAAAGTTCGTGGCGGAATGCTTCCACCGCAGGCACGAAGCGTTATATGGCTTCCGTGACGCGGATGCGCCGCTGCGTATCATGGCCGTGCGGATTGGCGTGATCGGCCATGTCAGGCCGGTGCCATTGCCCGAAGGCGCAGGGCAGGCCGATGAACCGCAACTGGCGGGAAGAAGACAGGTATTCCTGCATGATGGATGGCATGATGTGCCGGTTTATGACAAGGCGACGCTTGGTCCCGGCTTCGTCATTGCCGGCCCTGCCATCATCGAGCAGTCCAGTAGCACCGTTCCCGTCCTGCCGGGATGGCGGGCGGAAGCTGACAGACACGGCAATCTCCGCCTTCTGAGGGCAGGTCAATCATGCAGCTAGATCCCATTACGCTTGAAATCCTCAATAATCAGGTCGTGTCCGTTGTCGAGGAGATGTGCATGACCCTGCAGCGGGTCGGCCGCTCGCTGTATGTGAAGGAAACGGCGGATTTCGCCTGCGCGCTTGCTGGCGTGGATGGAAAATTCTTTGCCTATCCCGGCTCCATCGGTGTTTCAGGATTTGTGGGGCTGGACTGTATGCCTGCAATCAGGGAAGCAGGCACGCTGGCCGAAGGGGATGTGCTGATTACCAATGACCCCTATCATTCACAGGGGCTGGCGACGCATCTGCCCGACCTGCATGTCATCGCCCCGGTTTTCCATGATGGCCGGATCATCGCCTATCTGTGGGCTTTCGTGCACTGCTCGGATATAGGCGGCCGCGTGCCCAGCAGCGTATCCACCACCAATACCGAAATCTATCAGGAAGGGTTGCAGATCCCGCCGCTCAGACTGGTCAAGAAGGGCCGGATTGATAATGAAATCGAACGGCTGATCCGCGTCAATTCCCGCACGCCTGACAACAACATGGGCGATATTCAGGCCATGCTCGCGGCAATAGGGCTGGGGCAGCGGCGCGTGGCAACGCTCGTACAGCGCCATGGCATTGCGACATTCCTGGCAGCCCAGAAGGATCTGTGTGCCTATACGGCCCGGCGCGCAAGGGCCGCGATTGAAAAAATTCCTGATGGTAGCTGGGCATTTTCCGATTATCTGGACAGTGACATGGTCAGCGGGCTACCGGTCCGTTTTGCCGTCAAGGTCGTGGTGGACAGGGGGCGCATAACGCTGGACTTTACCGGAACCGACCCGCAGGTTCATGCCGCCATGAACATTCCCAGCGCCGGGAAAGTCCATCCCTGGCTGACCCTGCGCATCATGGCGCTTGTTGTCACACTGGATCCCGGCATTCCGCTGAATGCGGGGCTGCAGTTCCCCATCGAGATGATTGCCCCGCGTGGCAGCGTGGTGCATCCGGTGCGCCCGGCAGCGGTGGGCGTGCGGCATGCAGCCTGCGTGCGGGTGAATGACGTGCTTAACGGTGCGCTTGGCATAGCGCTGCCCGAAGTCATGACGGCAGCCAATAGCGGAGTCATCATTCCTGTCGTTGCGGCGGAACCGGCAGGTGATGGTGAGAGGAACGTGCAGGTTGTCGAGCCCATGACCGGTGGAACCGGCGCGCGCCATGGCATGGATGGCACTGATGGCCGGGACCCCTCGATTTCCAACCTTGCCAATAATCCGGTGGAAATGGTGGAAAGTGAACTCGGTGTACGGATCCTGCACTACGGGCTGCGTGCCGGCTCCGGGGGGGCCGGGCAATGGCGTGGCGGCATGGGGCTGGAACTTGTGTTTCGTATCGGTGTGGATGATACGCTCATACTCGCCCGTGGGCTCGAGCGCATGCGCTTCAGGCCATGGGGCGTGCAGAAAGGAAGCCCCGGTGTCCTGACCACGCTTTCCATTACTTATGCCGATGGCAAGGTAGAAAAGCTGGATGGCCTCGATATCATTGCACTCGGTCAAGGTGACACGGTCAGCCTGTGCACGGCGGGCGGTGGCGGATTTGGTGATCCGCTAGAACGCGAGCCAGCACTTGTGCTGTCCGATGTCAGGCGCGGCCTTGTTTCGGTCGAGCAGGCACGACAGGAATATGGTGTCGTCATCACGGATCGGCAGGTTGATGCCCAGGCCACGGCAGTCTGCCGTGGCAGGCCGCTAGCGCGCGAGCATGATCTTGGGCGCCTGCAATGGGAAACTGTCTTTTCGCCTGCAGTGATGGAGGTATTTGGCCGTTTTCTGGACACTTTGCCAGCAAGCCGGCGCCATGGGGAGAAAGTCAGGCTGATCGCACAGGTTATGGCCCTTCTGCCCGCCAACTTTCCGGTTGTGAGGGTCGAACCCGATGTGCTGGCACAGGCGCATGATGCCTTTGCCACTGCTGTGGCCGCGCTGCCTGCAGGTGCCGGTCATGCCTGCTGAGCGCGGGTTGACGAAAACCCTGATTCTCATGACAGGAAGCAGGCCGAATGCGTGATAGCATACGCGTGTTGACAGCTCTGGGCATACCGTTTGCGGCTGTCGTGCTGTCAGTGCCGCTTCTGGCCCGGTCTTCCGTCATGATTATGGGTTTCCCCATTGCTGTTGCGTGGTTGTTCTTCTGCCTTTTCCTGACATCCGCCAGTATGGGTATTGTCTGGTTCGTAGCTGACCGGAAGCGTGATGATGGCTAGTTTCTTCTTTGTCGGTATCATTTCCCTTGCCTTCGCGTTTGCCGTTCTTTCCCGCTATGGTCATGCGCGGCAGAGCAATCGTGACTTCTTTGTCGCGTCCGGTCAGTTTGGTACGTTCCTTGTTTTCATGCTGGGCGTGGGCGAGACTTATAGTATCGGCAGCCTGCTGGGCTTTCCCGCGGCGGCGGAACGGCAGGGGGTGTCTTTTGTCTTATGGTATATGGGCTTCCTCATCCTTGCCTATCCGGTCGGATATTTTGTCAATCCACTGATATGGAAGGCGGGACAGCGCTACAATGCCATAACATTTGCCGATCTGTTTCAGGGGCATTTCAAATCACCTTTTTTAGAAAAGATTATTGTATTCAATGTTCTGCTGTGCCTGATCCCTTTGGGTGAGCTTCAGTTCGCGGGCATACTCAATATTGTCAACTGGATGCACTGGAACATCTCACCCCTGGCCACGACATCCGTAGCAGCATTACTGGCCTTTGGCTGGATCCTTATTTCAGGCATCAGGGCGCCTGCCTATGTCTCGGTCATGAAGGATCTTCTGATTCTTCTGGTTGTAATCGGGGTGGGTTTTCTGGCTTTCAGGGCCATAGGGAGCCATGGAGGGTACACGGATATATCCAGGATGGGTCCCGTGCCTGACCGGCAGGATGAACTCTACGCCGTATCGACCATCATCCTGCAGGCCATTGGCTTTTGCGTGGCGCCGCAGATGGCAACCTTTCTTTTTACGGCCCGTTCGGCACGGGTGGTCCGGCGTAGCCAGATTGCCATGCCGCTTTACATGCTCATGTTTCCCTTCCTGTATCTTGTGGCAGTTTATGTTCATGTTACGAAACTGCCGTTACCTGCGGCCAATGACGTGTTCATGGCCGCTGCCAACGCGCTGCTGCCTCCATGGGCGCTCGGTATTGTTGCCTCCGCCGGTGTGCTGTCCGGGCTTGTGATTCTGGCGGGAACCTGTCTGGTGCTCGGTCCGCTTATTGCCCGTAACCTGCTCCCCGCCGTATCCGACCGGATACAGGGACGAAGTGCGAAGATTGCAATTGCGCTATATCTGGTCTTTTCCGTTATGGCTGCCAGTCACATGTCGGCCCTTATGGTTACGCTGACCAGTTTTTACTACATGGGTATAATACAGATGGCCCCCGGTCTTGCGAGTGTTCTGTGGCGTATCCCGGCACCGCCACTGGGCATCGCTATGGGAATTGTGGTGGGAGAGTCTGTTACGATCAGTCTTGTATGGACCGGGGCCCGGGTGGGAGGATGTAATGTCGCCATTTTTGGGCTGGCCGCGAATATGGCCTGTATTGCAATGATGTGGGGTGGGCACAGATGGTACGGACGGCACAGGAACACATGACTGAGCCAGCAGTCGGGCATCAGGATGACCCAGCCTGTGAGAATGAACGCCTCCACCTGAAGAACCGGATTCCCGGGGGGAGGGTGTGAAAAAGCAAGCCCAGTAATACCGTTGTTCATTCGCTGGTCGAAGCCGGAGGGTTCTAAAAACCTCTTGGTATTGAGGCCTGCACTGTGATTCCATTTTTCTGGTTCTGCTTGGAGGAATGGCGATATGAAACAGCCCGGTTTCTTTGATGTTGAGGAGCGGCTGGCGCGTCTGGGCGGGTTTGGTGATCAACTTGAAGCCTTTTCCCGGACCGTGGATTTTGAAGTCTTCCATTCTGATCTTGACAAAGCTCTGGCCTATTCAGACGGGCGCAAGGGGGGCGTCCGCCGTTTGATCCGGTACTGATGTTCAAAATTCTTGTCATCCAGACGCTGAACAACCTGTCCGACGAACGGACAGAATCCCTGCGCAACGCCGGTTATCTGCCGATGTCAGGCCAGATCCTGGACGCGACATTGGTAGCGGCCCCAAAGGAGCGCAATATCAACGATGAAAAGACGGATCTGCGGGAAGGAAGGGTTTCACAGGACTGGCAGGACAAGCTGTCAAAGCTGTTCCACAAGGACCGTCATGCGCGCCGGACGCTGAAGTTCACGAAAGCGAAGCGGCAGGAGGACGGGAGTATGCCCGCAACAGATCTGGCCATCCCGTTCTTTGGCTATAATCGCACGTCTCCATCGATCGGAAATTCCGGCTGATCCGTAAATGGAAGGCGACCGATGCAGCGGCCAGCGATGGCGCCAGATTACGCGAGGGCCTGCTGGATAAAACCAATGTGGCATCAACAGTCTGGGCGGATACAGCCTACCGCTCAAAAGCCAATGAGGCCGTCATGGAAAAGCATGGCTGTGTCTCGAAGGTTCACAGGAAAAAGCCGCATCTCAAGCCTATGCCCCGACATATCCAGAGATCCAACGCCGGAAAGTCCGTTATCCGGTCGCGTGTCGAGCATGTCTTTGCTGATCAGAAATCACAGACGGAGCTGTTCGTCCGAACCGTAGGCATCGTTCGAGCCACCATGAGGATCAGGCTGGCCAATATCGTCTATAATATGCGCCGCTTTCTTCTCCTGAAGCGGATTAACGCCGCCGCGTGGCAATCCAGAGCATGAAACCCTCTCTCGGCTGGTGTGCAGGTGGATACGAAACAGGCCCTTGGCGCCCGTACATCGCTGATACCGTTCCTGTGCGTTGCCTGGCAGCATGAATTTTTGCACGACCGTTACGCCACATCATCCCTGCAGTTCGTGTCGGGGTATGACTTTACAACCCATGGCGCGCGCTCATGGTGTGACGCGGCCCGGATCGAGATGGGGCTGAACCTGCTCTTGCTTGACGGGCGGTCGATCGATGGAAAATTCACCGGCGTATTTTCCGATACCTCACGCGGTATCGCTGGCACGGGTGGCTTTCCCCGGGCAGTATAGCGTCATTCGACCTGCATCCCGTCGGCCTATTTCAGGATGGCGCGGGATGTGAATTCCGTTCCGTTTAACACCCTGCCACGATCTGTGAATATTCAGGTCGCGCGAAGACGGGTGAGCACCGGCATGACCACGGAATTCATGGCAGTGCGGTGAGAAAAGCCGTTTATTCCCGGACTGATGAAAAAAATACAAATTCACATGAAATTATTATTTAGAACTGACCCACATGCAGTTCAGAACTGTGATCGTGGCTAGCGGAACAGAGCCAATGCCGGGCTGTGTACATTGCTGCGCTGTCTGTCTGTGCATGTTTATCTTCACTCTGCCTGAGCTGTGACGCATGATATAAAAATCATTTCATGTTCAATAAATCATAGAAAAAAGGATAAATTATTTTTATAAGGCTGCATTATTATTATCAATTTGATCTTTCGTGTTTTTATCATAACCATATCATTGCAAAACCATTGTGAAAATCAAGTGAGGCATGTCTATCTACGTTCATGTCAAAAAGGGATGAAATAAGTAATGTCATCTTCCACTGTGAAAGAGATCGATTATTTTCATGCCGATCCGGAAACGGTCCGAAAGGCCTGTCGTGCCGGGCATATTGTCAACCATACAGCGGGGATGGCTACCGGATATATCCAGGCCAACCTTGTCATGCTGCCTGCCTCGCTGGCAGCGGATTTTCATGAATTCTGCCAGAAGAACCCACGTCCCTGCCCCCTGGTAGGCATGTCCGCGCCGGGGCAGTACACTGTTCCTGAACTCGGGCAGGATCTTGATCTCCGCACGGACGTGCCGCGCTACCATGTGTGGAAAGACGGGAAAATGGTGGATGAGGTCACCGATATCCGCCATTACTGGCAGGATGACCTTGTAACATTCGCCCTGGGCTGTTCCTTTTCCTTTGAAAACGTCATGACAGCCTGCAAGGTGCCCTTGCGGCATATCCAGACCGGCCGGACGGTGCCGGTATATCGTACAAATATAGAATGCACGCCAGTCGGTCCGTTCGCGGGGCCGGTTGTCGTGTCCATGCGTCCATTTACATCAGCAAACATCATTCGCAGCGTGCAGATCAGTAACGAGATCCCGCTGGCGCATGGTGCGCCGATCCATGTCGGCTTTCCGCATGAAATCGGTATTGCCGATGTCATGAAGCCTGATTACGGCGAGGCGACTGACATCATGGCAAATGAATTGCCTGTATTCTGGGCGTGTGGCGTAACGCCTCAGGCAGTCCTGGCCGCAAGCAAGGCTGAATTCGCCATTACCCATGCCCCTGGCGCCATGCTTGTGACTGATACCAACCATTGTTTGGCCTGACTCACGGGGTACCCATCGGTTTAAAAATGTGATTCATAGGATGCAGACCATTCTCTGAAGGAGGCATTCTGGATGG
>NZ_NIRT01000039.1 GCF_003207795.1 Komagataeibacter nataicola
ATCATGCCGCCGCTGTTCCGCGTCCTCTCGCATCAGGACCAGATACGGAACGACCAGAGACCATTCTTCGTCTGATACATCAGAGGGATACGGTTTGCGGACTTGCGTCATTCAGCATTACTGAACCAATCGCGCACGAAAGTACATAACACCCTCTAGCAGCCCGTGGGTTTGGCCATTTTGAGGGTCATAAGGCCGAGGCTAACCCGGCTTATGCTGCCTAAAAGCGCGTCCATCCAAAAGTCTGTCCGCCATGAAGTGGAGGGCTCGAAGAACCGTTGATTGAAGACCTTTCTGCCTAATTTTTGGCTCGCGGGCTAGTATTTGATGTCATACCCCGGGGGGGCGTGGAAGGTCGCGCGAAATTGAGTTCCGCGAGGTTATCGACACGGTGCGCTATCTGGTGCGTTCTGGCTGTGGCTTGCGGATGCTGCCGATCCACTTCGGGCACTGGTGGACTGTTTCCGGCTGGTTCTGTGAACTGGCCCGACGCTTTCTGTTCCAGACCATCCATAACATGGAACTGATGATGGACCGGGCTCAGGTAGGCCGCAACGCCAGCCTTACGGCCGCAGTAATCGACAGCCAGAGCATCAAGGCGCTTCACGCGAAAACAAGAGGCTACGACGCCGGTAAGAGGGTCGTCGGTCGCAAGCGCCACATTGCAGTCCATACGATGGACGCCTGTTGATGATCAATTTTACCTCTGCCGACATCTCGGACTGCAGGTGCCCAGACGATCCTGCATGCCATCCGCAAACGCTTACCGTGGGTGATGTACCTGTTCGCCTGCGGCGCCTACGATTAGATCAGGCTCATGGACAAGGCGGCTTATATTGAACTCGTCTTTGAAATCATCCGCCGCCACGACGGTGTAAGAGGTTTCGAGGTACTGCCGGGTTGACGGGGCGTGGAGCGAGCCTTCGGCTAGATGACCAGATGACAACGCCTGGTTCGGGATTATGAGCTTCGCCTCGACGTGTCAAAGGCCATGATTCTTGTCGCCATGGGGGGCCAATCTCATGCACGGAAACACCCATCCGTGATTTTTCAAACAGGCGCTAACAGATCCTAATTTAACCAGAGGTCAAACGAAACAATGTCACAGATGTCCGAGGTGCCTCAAATCGTAAGGGCATTTTCTTAAAATCTGATAGAAGGGTTCAACATGATAGGTTAGACTGCCCCAACGCGGGAGGATTATGTGCAGCCTTATATTTCCATTGTCTGTCAAAATGACGGTCATCATATTGCTCTTGAATACGCAAAATTAGTAAGTGAGTTAAATCTACCAATACTTGTAAATTTCCCGAGTGAAGAAAAATATGAAATTGCGTCTAACGCTGATCAGTTTCTTGGGCCGCGTACTGCGGCAATGATATTGATATTATCTCGGAACGTATTTAAGCCATCTGGAAAATCGTCATCGCAGTGCCGGATTGACCTTGATGTGATCAGGCGACTGAAATCAGCGTCCGAAACACACGCCAAAGCCCGCATTTTTGCAGTGATCGTTGATGAGATTTCATCAGCTAAAATCAAAGACACATGGCTATCGTCATTCCAGTGTGTAACTGACAATGCGATTGCCCGTGAACAGATTTTAGCTAAATTGAGCAAGTTGAAAGGTAGCGAGGGAATCGCTGCTGAAATTTCCTCTTTCAATAATATAAAATCAATTATCTCAGAAATGGAACCGATGTCTAACATCGTGCTCGTCGCTTCTGAACGAGTTAGTTCCGAAAAAGTGTCGTATGAGATATTTTGTTGTACACATCGATTTCGTAGGGTTGTTCAATATTATATACATCTTCATCGCGGAATTACGATTTCCAATACATCTCGCCACTTGGCTGAAAATCATCGCAATATTTCTCAGCATAATGAAAAGATTTTCTTGCTAGGTATAGAAAAAGGTCAGACTCGTCTTGAAGAGCGGCTCTCAAATGTTAGACAAGCTTTCAATTGTCAGGAGGTTTTTTACCTAGAGAATATTGCTTCGAAACTGGTTGCAGACAGCATTGGGCTACAAGAAGTCGACCGTATCGAAATGGTGGAACGCAAATTTGTTGAACCTCAGTTACGAAGAGGAATAGAGGAAGACATTCCGCCGAGTGATTATTCTGTGATCACCGACTGGCTTGCTGGATCCTCTCCTGGGATACTGGTTCTCGTTGGACAAGGCGGCATCGGCAAGACGTGGGTGATGATGAATCTTCGTAGTCGCGTCACTTTACGAACGTTGGAATTTTCAAAACCGATCACCAAAGGGGTCATATTCATCTCGTCGACCGATGTCACACGAGGCTTTGCTCAGGTTCCGGTCCCAGACGAATACATGACGCTGTATGATTTGTATTGTGCGTCCTGCGCCGCACAGGATGAAGAGAAGAGGCCCACGGACCTTCTATCCCGCGAAACCTTTTATGATGCTCTGGAACTTGGTAGTTTAGTGATTTTCATTGATGGTCTTGATGAAATCATTACTCGTTACCGGGCACGCTTCAGCGCCCAATCGTTCTTCAGTGATCTCACTGACCGACTCACCGGCGATTCTGACGGGAAGGTAGTAGTTTCATGCCGGAACATATTCTTTGATCAAGATGAGGCACGTTTTTCTTTTCCCTATGTGGAAACATTCGAGCTTCTTGGCTTCGATGCGTGTCGACGATCTCAGTTTTTCCACGATGCATTACAAGGCATGCCGGGCCGAGTGTCAAAGGCTTTGCAACTTAGCGACCAAATGGCTGCTTTGCCCAGCGGACTCTATGTCCCTTTTGTTCTTGATCTCATCAAGGATTTGATGCTCGAGCAAGCCGACGAAACAGCAGTGAAATTCGAGGGTTTCTCGTCTAATATTCTTGATAGTACAGATTTGAACGACCGGATAGTTGGCCAGTTCTGTCAACGTGAAACTTTGAAAGTACTGGATCCAATCCGTAAGCTTTTAGTCGACGACCAAGTCAGGATATTCTGCGAGATAGCCCGCCACATTGCGGCTTCTCGTGGTAAAGTTGATCGTGAGGCGCTTATTCTAATTGTTAGCAAAGTTACCGGCCGTAAAGATGCGGAAGGCTTTGCTGATCAGCTAACCGCCCATCCATTCATCTCACAGGAAGAATTTAATAGACGGGGAATAGTTGATTTCCGCTTCGACTTTATGCCGGAATATTTCTTAATTGTTGACGCCTTTCAAGCCTTCAATGCATCAAGAGTAATCAATGAGGAAGATGTTCGTATCCTCAACAAATATTGCTCAATGAGTTCTTCTTTTTGTCTTGCCCTAACTCGGAAATTGTCGGTAAGTGCTCATGACTTTTATTTTCGAATATTAGCGATGCATGAAGAAGGGCAGGAAGTAATTAGAGAAAAATTCAGCGAAGATGACCAAAAAATATTACAGCCAGATAGTGTAACTGCGCGATTTTCGTTTGCTCTAGTTTCGCTTGTTGCTGGATTTCTAGATTCGTCACGCTCACTCGATGCTTCCAATTTCACGGCAGCGCTGTGCGAGGTATTTGGTAATGGCTCCACTGTCCGTCGGATTGCATTGCTTGACGGCTTTGTACGCGACGAAGAGCGAATTCGTCTCGATTTTCGCGGTCTCAGGTTTGAAGAATGTCTATTTCATGCGGTCGACATATGGAGTTGCCAATATGATGCTAAGTCGAGTTTCTCAGAATGCCGTTTTATGAGTTGTAGCGGTGTTTTCTCTAAAGGGAGCGGGGTGGCTTTAGCCACATTTGAGCCAAATTGTATTCTAGATATCGAGTTTGAGCAGGTGTTTACAGAAGGCCGCAAAAAAATACAAGGAACGGAAGATCAAAGTATAGATGCAATCCGCTCATTTGTTTCAGATTTTTATCGTCAGGGTGGTTTTCGACCGATCAGCCGCGAGAATATCGAACGCTATTATGGGGCATCCAACAGTGTCGTGGCGTTCAAGCAAATCTATCGCCTGATGAAGCGGCACAACGTAATCATTGAAGAGAATCAAGGTCATTATGTTGAGGTGCGTATCGCCAAGAGTGTTCACCAAATGGCGGAAAAGCTAATTACGCAGGGCACGCTCGGGGGTGCGTTACGCGATGTCGCCAGCAGCCTTCGATAAGGCGGTTGAAGACGCTGTCGGCTTATTCGAGGTGGCGCTGAGCTTCGCCTCAGATTGTGGCGAAGAAGCAAAAGTAATGGAGGCGTTCTGTGATTTCCATGGCATGAGGTGCTACGATTATCGTAGGTTTCAGGAGAGGCAATGGGGCCTCTCTGTGTGGACGGTGGAGGAATTTGTTTTTCTTACCACCCCACTGGTCATAGTATTTAACTCACCTGGTTATCTCCAGTCGGAGCATACGGTTCATGAGTTCGGCCTGATTCGTCGCTCGACTGGACTACGTCGCTTAGTTAGCGTCGAACTGGGCGGCTCCCAGTTGCCGCCTATGGATGTTCCCGCTCATTCGCTTCAAGGGTTCTCCAACAAGATTGCTCTCCGAATTATTCATTCTAAATGAAAATTATAGATAGTTTCCACCGAGACTATCTATAATTTTCATCTTGGTTTTACCGAGATAAATCGTAAGCATCCGGTAGAAGCCGCCTTGTAGACTGATAGGACCGGATATCTCTTCTGTGCATGGACGATTTTATCGAGAATGAACACGAGACAGTCGCAGCGAATGTCGCAGCGACTGCCCGGAAAAACCATGCAGCAATCGAGATTGTGGGGGAACGCCGCCGGGCCTATACACCCGCTTTTCGCTCCCGGGTTGTAAAAGCCTCTTTTGAAAGCGGCTTTCCCGTTCGTGAAGTGGCCCGCCAGCATGGGATCCATGTCAGTCTTCTCTATCGCTGGCGGCAGGAATGCCGTCGGCGCAGCAGACGGCCTGAAGAGGGACCCCTTGTGCCTGTCAGACTGGCAGAACCGGTTGCGCAGGAAGGTCAGGCGCCAGGCCAGATGGAAATTACATTCCGCGATGGCAGCATCCTGCGTTTTGGTCACGATGTTCCACCCGAGAGGGTTGAACGCCTGATTATGCTGCTGCGGCCATGATCCCGGTTCCTTCCGGTGTCCAGGTCTGGCTGGCAACGGGTGCGACCGACATGCGGCTCGGCATGCCGGGTCTGGCCCTGAAGGTTCAGGAGGCCCTGGGGCGCAATCCCCATGCGGGGGACCTGTTTGCCTTCCGGGGGCGGCGCGGAGATCTGCTGAAAGTGCTCTGGCACGATGGACTGGGCATGTCGCTCTACGCCAAACGGCTGGAGAAAGGCCGCTTCATCTGGCCATCGCCCGCAGAGGGCGTTGTCGCGCTATCACCCGCGCAACTGGGTTACCTGCTTGAAGGCATCGACTGGCGGCATCCGCAACGGACATGGCGGCCTGATGTCGCGGGCTAGCGCAGAATTGAGGGATGGGCAGGTGAATCCAGTACCCCGCCACCAGATAATATGGCTCTCCTGCGGCATGGAGGATGTGCGCGGAAAAATCGGTGATCTGCAAGCCGCTCTCGCGGCCTCTGAGGCTGCCCGTCGAGCGGCCGAAGCCATGGTGACCCATCTGAGGCTGATCATCGCGAAGATGCGGCACGACCGTTATGGCGCCTCGTCGGAACGTGGGAAACGGCTGCTTGACCAGCTTGAACTCGAGCTGGAGGACCTGGAAACGGGCATGGCCGAGGATGACCCGGCCAATGGACCCGGGCACAGCGATCCCGGTCACTGATCCCGGCCCAAAACGCCATGCCGGACGCAGACCCCTTCCGTCAGGCCTGCCGCGCGAGCGCGTTGTCATTCCTGCCCCCACGCAGTGTCACTGCTGTGGTTCGGCAAGACTGACGAAACTGGGCGAGAGCATCACGGAAACCCTTGAGGTCATTCCGCGCCAGTTCAGGGTTATCCAGACAGTGCGCGAGAAGTTCAGCTGTCGGGACTGCAAGACCATCACCCAGCCGCCAGCCCCATTCCATCCCCTTTTCCGCGGACGGGCGGGACCGCACCTTCTGGCCTCTGTCCTGGTCGGGAAGTTTGCGGGCCACCAGCCCCTGAACCGGCAGGCGGCAGCCTTTGCCCGTGAAGGAATTGCGTTGGATACGTCCACCCTGGCTGACTGGGTCGGGGCCTGCACCGCAACACTGCCACCGCTGACGGCACTGATCAAAGAGCATGTCCTTGCTGGAGAGCGGGTACATGCCGATGATACCACCGTACCGGTTCTGGCCAGCAGTCGTACCGTGACCGGGCGGTTATGGACCTATGTGCGCGATGACCGCCCCTTTGGCGGCCCGGCGCCTCCTGCTGCCTGGTTCGGATACTCCCGCGATCGCAGGGGCGAGCATCCCACAGAGGTGGAGCCGTCTGTTCGGACAGTTTTTGGGTTTGAATAAGCTATACCCGGTTGTTGTTATGCCGCCATTCTGACGGCGTTGCTGTTGGCCATCTGGTCCGGGGTTAACCCCGGGCCAGATGGCGTCGGCGCGCCATGATACGCCTCATCAGGCGTTCGTCCAGCCAGGGCCGTATAAAGGGTGATCCATTTCGTGAGCCCCACTCGAAGTTCTGATCCGGTCTCAAATGCGTGCAGGTAGACACATTCGTATTTCAACGACCGCCACAGACGCTCGATGAACACGTGGTAGGGCCAGCGCCCACGCCCGTCCATGCCAATGCGGATCTGACGTTCTTCCAGGATACCGGTAAAACGGGGCGTCGTGAATTGTGAGTCCTGGTCCGTGTTGAAAATCTCCGGGGTGCCGTAGCGCATCAGCGCATCCCGGAGTGCCTCAATACAGAACTCCACGTCCATCGTGTTTGACAGGCGCCAGGACAGCACCTTGCGCGTGAACCAGTCCATGATCGCCACGGGATAGAGAAATCCCCGTTTCATGGGAATATATGTGATATCGGAACACCAGACCTGGTTCGGTCGATCAATGACCAGATCCCGCAGCAGATATGGATATTTCCGATGCTCCGGATGGGGCACACTCGTGCGTGGCTTCTGGTAGATCGCCCGCAGGCCCATGATCGCCATGAGCCGGCGGACGCGTTTGCGCCCCACTTCATGTCCCAGGCGGCGCAGATGCCATGTCATCTGCCGCGAGCCATATACGGCGTTTCCTGGAACTGGGCGTCGATCAGCCGCATCAACTCCAGATTGGCCTCACTCTGTGGCACAGACCGATAGGAGACGCCCGACCGGTTGAGGCGCAGCAGCGTGCATTGCCGAATTATCGGCAGACGCGCTCGCTTCGGGTCAATCATCTGCCGCCTCTGATCACGCCCAACCGAGCAGAGGCATCGCGTAAAAAATCCCGTTCCACGAGAAGCTCGCCTATCTTCGCGTGCAGTTTCTCCACATCAGCAGGGCTGACCGGGGGCTCAGACGCCGCCTTCGCGGAAAAGGTGGCTGCCATCCCCTCGATCGCCTGCCGTTTCCACTGGGCGATCATCGTCTGATGCACCCCATGTTTCGAAGCCAGTTCCGCCAGCGTCAGTTCCCCACGGATCGCTTCCAGGGCAACCCGTGATTTGAACTCCGCCGCATACCTCTTGCGCGTAACCTTGCCCATAAAACCCGTTCTCTCCCAGGTCGGATTATAGCTTATTGCCCTGTCCGAAAAATGGGGACCACCTCTATTAACTGACGACACGCCACAGGCGGTTTAGATTAGAAAAATTTATTTTCCAATCATAGCATTGGCGCTAAACTACCGTAATAGTAGGGAGTGTATAATGGCTGACAAGCGTATCTTCATCAGCTTTGCCATGGAGAATAAGGTTCTGAGAGATTTTCTCGTAGGACAAAAGCTTAACGACAGTATTGATATCAGCTTTACCGACTACTCCGTGAAGGAGCCCTGGAGCAACAGTTGGAAGACGAACTGTCGCTCTAGGATCAAAGGGTGCGATGGTGTTATCGGTATAATTACGAATGATACACCCGCCGCTGATGGACAACTCTGGGAGTTAAAGTGCGGTTACGAAGAAGGTGTTCCCACACTCCTGATCCATGGATACTCCTCTGCCAGTGATCGACTGATTAAGAAACCAAGTGAGATCGCCGGCAAAACGATTTGTGATTGGTCTGTCAACAATATTTCTACTTTCCTCAGAGGTCTTTGAAAATGAATAAAGCGGCTGTTGTGGTTGGGATTAACAACTACGATCACTTCACATGTTTATCTGGGTGCGAAAATGATGCAAATGCGATGGAGAAGCTACTCACCAAGAACCATGATGGATCACCGAATTTTAATTGTCGTAAGCTGCTATCTTCGGAAATGCGAGTCACGCGCTCGGTACTTCGGGCACAATTAGAAGAACTGTTTAGTAAGAAGGGATTGGATGTAGCTCTATTCTACTTTGCGGGACATGGCACTAACACATCTAACGGGTCTTTTTTGGTAAGCCAAGATGGAGAAGAAAATGATGAAGGCCTCCCCATGGTGGAACTTATCAGTAAGGCAAGCGCATCCCCTGCACGTGAGAAGGTAATCATTCTCGATTGTTGCCATGCAGGAGCTATAGATCAATTATTCTCTTCGTACAGTACGCTTTCTCTAGGAACAGGTGTCTCTATTTTAGCTGCTTGTCGGGATACTGAGGGTTCAGAAGAAAGAAATAGACATGGACTTTTTACTTCAACCGTTTGTGACGCCCTCAATGGTGGTGCTGCCGATGTCGTTGGAAATGTCAGCGTCGCAAGTACCTATGCATATCTTGATGAGGTTCTAGACGTGTGGGAGCAGCGTCCAGTCCTAAAGGCAAACGTTGAGAAATTGGTCACGCTTAGACGCGCGGAGCCAGCAGTTTCGGATGACAAGCTTCGCAAGCTACCGAATTATTTCCCAAGCGAAAACTTTGAATTCAGGCTTGATCCATCTTTCGAACCAGACGCCTCGCCCAACCATCCCGAACACGAAGCCATCTTTGGTGATCTTCAACGTTTTCGGGGAGCGCGGCTTTTGGTGCCAATCGGGACAGAGCATATGTACTATGCCGCGATGGAGAGGCGCTCTTGCAAACTAACCCCGCTCGGTAAGTTTTATTGGCGAAAAGCTAAGAAAGGCCTGCTATGAGGATCGGTATTACAGAGGTGGATCCGTCCGTTCAGGCACTTTGGGGAGAATAAGCTATACCCGATTGATGCCATGCTGCTATTCTGACGGTATTGCTGTTGGCTATCTGATCCGGGGTTAATCCCGGACCAGATGGCGTCGGCTCGTCATGATACGCCTCATCGGGCGCGCGTCCAACCAGTGCCACGTGCGGACGCTGCCCGTTATAATGGGCGATCCATCCGGCAAGCCCGGCCCGCAGCTCCGATCCGGTCTCGAACACATACAAATAGATGCATTCATATTTCAACGACTGCCATAGACGTTCGATGAACACGTTGTCTAGCCAGTGACCACACCCATCAATGCTGATGCAAACCTGGCGTCGTTCCAAAACCTCGGTAAACCGGGGCGTCGTGAATTATGAGCTTTAGAATCTCCGGAGGCCGGCCATAGCGCGCCAGCGCATCCCAGAGTGCCTCGACGCAGAATTACGCATCCATCGTGTTCGACAGATGCCAGGACAGCACCTTACGCGTGTGCCAATCCATGACCGCCACCAAATGGAGAAAGCCCTTCTGTATCGGGATATAAGTAATGTCGGAACACCACGATTGGTTGGGCCGGTCGATGACCAGAACCCGCAGCAGATACGGATATTTCCGATGCTCCGGATGTAGTACGGTCGTGCGCGGCTTCTGGTAGATCGCCCGCAAGACCATTCTCGCTATGCCCCCGATCGCCTGGCGCTTTCATTGGGCGATTATCGTCTGCTGCACGCCATGCTTCGACGCCAGTTCTGCCAGCGTCTGCTTACGCCGAATCGCCTTCAGCGCGACCCGCGACTGAACTCGCCCGAATACCGTTTCCGCGTAACCTTACCCATAAACCCGTCCTCTCTCAGGTCGGATTATAGCTAATCGTCCTATCCGAAAAACGGGGGCCACCTCTCGTTACAAGTCCAGGACTTGTTGATGGTGAGGTCTGGCTTACAGTCGTCTCTTTGCATTTGGCACCGGAATGGCCGGACCGCCGTTAGCCGCATCGCAGTCGGAGAGGATGGCCGCTATCTCCGGTAGGTAGCGCCGAACCTGGTCTCGATCACTGTCTTTCTCCGCTGAGGTCAACTGGTCGTATGGAGTCTCGATCTGTCGATCCCAACGCGCAACTTGTTCTGCTGGTAGGACTAGCCTGCCGTCAGGAAGCCGCTCCCCAGCCTCGTGCATATAGGCTTGCCAATGCGACCAGCGCTCATGCTCGATGCGCGCCAGACGGTCGATAGCTGCCTCAAGGCAGCGGGTGGTCTTGGCCTTATCCATGGTGTGCGGCGTCCCCTCTGTGCTTTTGATGCTCACCTGGTGTAACGTCCCGCCTGTTCATTGGTTAAGGCTGCGGCGGAGCATCCGGTAGAATTCCTGCGTCGAGTCTTGGCGGGCGGTGCTCTCATGCAGATAGGGGCGCTTCTGCAGTAGCAAGTTCCACGCGGCCTTCGAGGCTACGGCGTAACGGTCAAGATCGGGCACCGACCGTAGGTATGGCCACTTGCGTAGAAATTCCGGCGGCGGGACAGACGAGTTTGCGTATGTTGCTAGCGGGTAGTCTCTCCCAGTGGCGACGCCTATCTCCCATGGCACCCACTGAGAGCTTGCCGTGTTGTAGGAGACCACGGCGAGGAGCTGCGTACACTGGCCCATTTGCGTGCGGATATGCGCGGCGAGATCCTCGCCGCGCATACCGATGTAGGGATCGATCACGTCTAAATAGCTTGGGATGCCGTGAAAGTGCTGGAGATGATCGGCGATCTTCTTGGCGGTGAACGAGTCGGCGGATTGATGCGAGATAAAGACTTTCATGGGTGTCCTTTGGGGGATTGGGTTGCGACGTCGGAAGCCTGGCGGAGAATCGTATTAGCATGACAAGGAAAAGTTCGTCCGACAGTGCCGGCGCCAGAATCTCTCGCGCCTGGGAGGCCGTGTGGCCCACACTTTTCGCCGCCGCAATCGCCCCGGAGAAGTGGGTGGCGAAGATCCGGGCGCTGGCGTCGCCGACGCCTAGCGTCTTCGCGGTTTTTGACGGTCTGATCTGCCTTGTCCTTCGGCGCTTCTGGGCAGCCAAGCGTTCCTTTGCCGGCGCCTCGGTACGGAACTCGCTCTGAAGACTCTGCTGCGTCGTGCCGAGGCGATCATAGGCAGACACGAGCTTGCCTTGGAGTGTCGAGACCTTCTTGTCCTCCGCACCTGCCTGCCGTCCGTTCCAAGCCTTGCTCGACCCCACGGCCTTGTCCCGCCGAGCCTCGGCTTGCCTGCGGTGGCCGAGCGGCCCTCGCAGGCGTTTTTCTCCTCCTTGGATATAGATATATCGCCGCGGATACTGCCGATCTCCTTCTCGAGCGTCGCGATCTCACGCCTGTACCGGTGGAACCCATCAACACGCCGCTGCCTCAGACCGTCGGGGCGAGAACGAGGCCCTGCCCCACGTCCTCCTCGAGTCCGGCGTGCTCGAACACCTCACGCGAGGCCGTGGCGATAAGCCGAGCACGGACGGTAGCGGGTGATGCGCTGAGTCCTTTGGTCTTGAGTGCCTCCCACCAAAGCGCCGCAAGTCCCGCGACATGCGGACAGGCCATACTCGTCCCACTCAACGCCTCTAGACCGCCACCCGACTTGGCGGAGACAATGTCCACCCCAGGTGCGCTCACAAGCGCGAGGCTGTTCGAGAAGTCGGCCACCTTGAGGTATTCGCCGTCCCGGCGGACGGCCGCGACCGAAAGGACATCCTCCGCTGCAGCGGGCAGGGAGGCGGCGATCTTCCAGTCCTCGTGCTGATCCCGCTGGCTCTCGTTTCCGGACGCAGCGATCACGAGGGCTCCGGTACCACGAAGCGCTCCCCGCGATCTCGTCAAGGCCAGTAGATCGTCGAGCACACGCAGGTTCAGGCGGTATGCCTCCAGACCATTCGACGTTGCGAGTTCCGTCGGCCATCCTCCGTCGAGCCACTCCGCCACCATGCCGGGGAAGTCGAAGCCTAGCGACATCGAGATGATATTGGCTTGGTTGTCGACTGCCCACTGGACACCCTGCACGAGCATTTCTGTGTCGCCGCCATTCTCACCGAGCACCTTGCCGATGAGTGCGGTCTGGATGCCGGGTGCCACACCGATCCGAACGCCATTCACGTCGCGCCCGAAGATCGTGCCGGCGCAGTGTGTCCCGTGGCCCTGAACATCGCCGTCGCCATCACCGCTGAAGTCCTTCTGGATGAGCCGGACGCCGGTGAAGGCGGGATGCTTTTCGTCGATACCGGTGTCGAGGACGGCCACCGTGACGCCGACACCGGTGAACGCCGACGTCCTCGCCTTGGTGGCGTCGAGGCCCCAACTGTCTGTAAGGTTTGTGTCGGCGGAATCGAGTGGCTTGATCAACCGGGTCTTCATCGCGGGCGCAACCGCTTCTACCTCGGGCTCCCTCAGCATCGATGCAGCCGCCCGTTCAGTGAGCCGTTCGAAGAAGAAGCTATTTCTGCTCTGTGCTATGCCCATGCGCCGCACTCCGTCCTTCGGCGCAGCGGGGTTCTTCTTGAGAATTATGTACTTGCGCATAGCTTCTCCCTCTTAGAACAGCTTATCTTCGGCCAGCTTCCGGTAATGGGCACCGATGGCCGTGAGCCGACAGCTCTTTGATTCAATGGCCGCGTAGTACATGTGCTCGGCTCCGACTGGCACCACGAGGCCATTACGGTTACAGGCCTGCAGGCCCTTGAAGACGGCGACGTGTTCCTCGATCGGCTCGACCGCCATGATCTCGGGCGGTACGTTGTCCCTCGCGGGCTCATACGAAGGGTCTAGCTTGAATTCCGTGGCTTCGTCTGGGAACAAGTCAGGAAGCCTGCGGAGGAACTCTTTCGGAATTTTGGGCGCGACCTGTCGGAGCGTGATGAAGCTGTCGACGTTTGCCTTGTAGATGGGTCTCTGGCCACCCCACGGACCAAGGGTCTGGTCGACAAGCGAGTAGATCGCGGCGGGCGTGATGTTGCCCAGAATGTCGGATGCGGCTCCCCGCAGCCCGTCGAGAACGATCTGCGTGAATATTCCATGGTTCGTACCCTCCGTTGCGACGCCCTCGCGGTGGCTGGCGGTGAGGATGGTGACGCCAGTGCCTATCAGCGAGGGGGCATCGCCGCCGAGCGCAGCGATCTCGCCGAGGAACCCAGAGTTGCAACTATCGAGCATGATGACACTCGACTTGATCTTCGGGTAGGCCCGGTTGGCAAGCGAGAGGATCTCGACAAGCGACATCCCCCACGCACCCTTCTTGCCATCCTGCGACACGATGAAGCCGGTGTTGGTCTCGCGGTTGATAATGCCGTGTCCGGCGAAGTAGAGCACGACCGTTTGAGCATCGCCTTCGAACAACTTCTCTATTGCCTCGTGCATCGCCGCCGAGGTGACCTCTCCGTCCTGGCTGGTAAGGGCACGAACAGAGAAGTTCGGATCGCCGTTCCCGACAGTCTGAAGAACTGAGCCCATCTCGATGGCGTCATTTACGCAGCCCTTGAGCGGTGCGCCAGAATAGTCGTCGATGCCGATAACGAGCGCCCGCTTCATATCAGCGGCCTCCCGCGATGAAAGACTTCAGATTGGACCGCGTCCATTTGCTGAGCTTGTCGGAACCCTTGGCCGTAGGCGGCTTCTTGCAGGTTCCTGTTAAGCAGGAAACAAGGTTTTCCGAGCTCCTGTGCGGTCTCGATCTTTGGGCTGATGCCCGTGCCCTTAGCTGTGTGGGCGGTCATGCTATCGTAGTCGAAACTGATAAAGACGCGCTTCTTGGTCATGTGAGCAGTACCCCTTGTAGAACTTGAGGCTCCCCGCCCCCGAGCTCCATAAATACTATATGTCGCCGGAATGGCAATCTTGGTGGTTGGCGGAAAATGAAGAAATCATATTGATAACCAAGGTCATCTTAAAGCTAGGTGTTTAGTCTTGGGGTTTGATGGTGTGGTATTTCCATGTGAGTGGAAGGAGGCATTATGGGACAGATACGTCATGGCAGCGCCACAACCACACACGCGGTGCGAGCAGCAATGCAGCGATCGCAAGCTTCGCTCTCGGCGCTGAGTGAGAAGTTTGGAATCAATCCAAAAACGGTGGCGAAATGGCGGAAGCCTCCGACTGTCGAGGATCAGAAGACCGGTCCCAAGGAGCCGCGCTTAACGGTTCTGTCCGAGACGGGTGAAGCGATACTCGTGACTTTCCGGCACCATCAGAATGGCGCGAAATGGCGTGTCCTGCCATCTAAGTTTGGTCCCTGGTGGATTGCGGCACAACTGTTCATCCGCTGGTCGAAGCTTGGGGTGTGGCAGCGCCTCTTTGAAAAGGTCAGAGGCGCGGACCCGGCATTGGGCATGGTCGGTCTTTCTTGATAGCACGACGATCCGTGCCCATCGCAAGACGGCAGGGACCACCAAAAATGGGGATATAGTGAACGCTGCAGAGATCGCGAGGTGCCTCGCCGCTCACATGGAGGCTTTGGCACCAGGGTCTGCGTAGCCGCGGATGGACATGGCAGGGCACTGTCTTGCACGCTGTCGCCCGGACAGGCATACGAACTGCCATCCGCTTATGCCCTGCTCGACGATCTGCCGTACTCGCCGCTCTATGTCGTCTGTGACTGCGGATATGCCTCGCACAATTTCCGTGAATATCTCTAGGGTCGGGGATCTCATCCTGTCATTCCGCCAAGGAAAAATGATCCGGAAGTCGCCTGTCCCAGATGGGTTTACAGACACCGGCATCTGGTCGAAAACCTATGGACAAGGCTCAAGGAGTGGCGGACTGTCGCGACCCGATATGAGAAAACCGCGGCATCCTTCCTCTCTGTCATTCTCATCGCTGCTACAGCAGACTATATCAAGGCCTAACAGATCCTAGTGCCTGATTGGCGTAGTAATGAGGAATGATGCCTGTACACAAACCGTATCCCTCTGACGTATCAAACGAAGAATGGTCTCTGGTTGTCCCCTATCTGGTCCTGATGCGCGAGGATGCGGAACAACAACATCACGCATTGCGCGAACTGTTCAATGGATTACGTTACGTGATCCGCTACGGCATTGCCTGGCGCGCCATGCCGAATGACCTTCCACCGTGGTCGGCGGTCTACCAGCAATCCCGTCGCTGGATGGAGGCAGGTTGTTTTGACGCGTTGGTATCTGATCTGCGTGCCGTGCTGCGTATCGCTGGCCGCAGGGCGGAGCCAACGGCCGCCATTCTCGACAGCCGGACATTACGTTCGACGCCGGAAAGCGGTTCCCGCGCCGGATACGATGGGGCCAAGCGCAAAAAGGGATCAAAGCTGCACATGGCCGTGGACACGCTGGGACACCTGCTGGCCCTGCATGTCACACCAGCCAGTCGGGATGATCGCGCCGAGGTGGGACGTCTTGCCGCCGCCATTCAGGACGCGACAGACGAGAGCGTTGAACTGGCCTATGTCGATCAGGGATATACCGGCGAGAAACCTGCCGGGGCAGCACGGGCCCAGGGGATTACCCATGAAGTTGTCAGGTTGCCCGAGGCCAAACGTGGCTTTGTCCTGCTGCCGCAGGCTCGTCAAGGATTACGAGCGTTATGCCTCAACCCTCGCAAGTCTCCATATCATTGCGTTCGCGTGCTTCATGCTTAGAAATGCAGCTATGCGGGCCCGAGGTGCATAACACCCTCTAGCAGCCTGTCGGGTTGGGCATTTTGAGGGTCATAAGGTGGCGGCTGACCCGGCTTATGCTGCCTGAAGCCGCGCCATTCTTTTGCAGTTATATGCGAGCGCAACGAGGGTCCATTCGGTCGTGACTTTTGCAAGGCCACGCAGGCTGAACCTTCTGAAGCCCATGATGCTTTTGATAATTCCAAAGACCGGCTCCACGGTCTGTTTTCGTAGTCTGTAAAGATCTCCGGCTTCCGTAGTTTCCAGCCTGTCCTTCATGGCGAGCCGCCAGGGTTCGGTTATCCGGCGTGGCTCCCTTCCTGCGGGCCGGGGCCAGAAGTCGTAAGCACTGCGGGCACAGGGCTGCCCAATGGCGACCAGCGGATCAATGCCCTTTTCCCGCAGTTTCCGGACCGCCTGTCCGCTGGCGTAATCGGTATCGGCGAGCACTGTCTCCGGGAGACCGATTGTGTCTTCCATCGACAGCACCGTGTCGGCAAAGGAGGGCGCATCCGCTGATGTGGCGACAACGCCGGTTGTCACGATCAACAGGCTGCCTTCGGCGCAGACGACGGCCTGGGCATTGTAAGCCTGCCGGAATTCATGAGCGTCCGAGCGCCGCATGAGGCGGCTGTCGGGATCAGTCAGGCTGACCTGCCGGTCGGGTGGCGGTTCCTCATCAGGCGGTTTCGGCGCCCGGCCACGATGCCCTGTTTTCGCATCATAAGCGGCTTTCTTCTTCTCGTAGGCCGGCCGCGCCGCCTCGGCCTGCTCCCTGGCATCGGCTTCCAGCCGGGCGCAGGCTTCGTCCAGCTTCGCTTTCAGTGTTTCCCGTCGGGCGATTTCTTCCGGCAAGGCCTGCGGATCGCTGTCTGTGGCATCCGCGTGCTCCGCCTGGTCCATCAGTTTTGCGATATCCACCGTCAGCTGTTCGCGCAGCGCCCTGATCCGGTCGTAGCGCACCGAACGGTATTTCGATGCGTCGGCATCGATTTTCGTGCCGTCGATCGATACTACACCCAGACGCAGCAGACCCGTCTCGCGCGCCAGAAGCAGCACTTGTGCAAATGCAGTTTCAATGGCCACCCGGTTTGTCCGGCGGAATGCGGCAATCGTGTCGTGATCCGGATGCAGGTTCGCCGCCACGAAGCGTATGCTGATGTCGCGATATGTTGCCCGCTCGATCCGGCGTGAGGAAAACAACCCGTTCGCATAGCTGAAGATCAGAAGGGCCAGCACCAGGCGCGGATGATACTGCGCTTGGCCACCCGTGCGCACTGGCACGCAGAACGCACTCATCGGAACCCGCTCAACGGCTGCGACAATGAAATGCGCCATATCATCAGCCGGAAGTCACAACTTCAGATTAGGCGGCAGAGGGATACGGCTGAGACCGGTCAAACGGGATGAAGCTGCTCATCACACCACCTTACAACCTCTCCCCTTCACAGGGTACCCCAACCCGACAGGCTGCTAGGGGCTATTCAACGTCTATATTATATGTTTTGTATTGCATGATAGTTAATTTTTTTTGGCAGAGTGTCCATGTACAAAGCATACAAAATAGATATTGACGGTCAATACCTCGGTGTTAATCAAGACATAATAGAAAATATTAAATTAAAGAATATGCCGAAACAGTCTATAAAAAATTTTTTTAACGTTGATGGGTCTCTAGATGGGAACAATATTATTTCAGAATGGTTTCCTCAGGAAAAGTTCGATATTTTTCTTTCGCATTCACATGCAGATGAGCAAATAGCTTACATGTTAGCTAATTTTCTAGAAGAAAATTTTGGTTTAAGATGCTTTGTTGATTCAAGCGTTTGGGGATACGCCGACAAAATACTTAAAGAAGTCGACGAAGAATTTTGCAAGAAAGAAGACAACAAAGGAATAGTAACATATTCATATGAAAAGAGAAATATTACAACATCTCATATTCACAACATGCTTTCAGTTTCAATAACTAGCATGATGAACCAATGTGAGTGCTTATTTTTCTTAAATACAAAAAATTCACTTATAAAAAAAGATAATATAAAAAATCTAATGGAAGGAGAAACATACTCTCCATGGCTATATTATGAACTGAGTATGTGTCTTTTTCTCGAAAAGATAGTCCCAAAAAGATTTATAGAAAAAAATATGTCAATAGAATCTATGGCTATGGATGAGGCAAGAACTGATAGCGTTCGCCCCGTAGCTCGATATTTTATTCAAACAGAATACATGACTACATTAGATGATCAAGCTCTAAATAATTGGGCGGGCAGTTATGGGTCGGGTTCAATAATAAAGGGGATAAATTGCTTGGATTGGATATACAAATATTATCCTATGAGTTTTCCCGTTCGGAAAATATTATAATTTTTCAGCGTCATACTGAGAATATCCGTTGTGGTCAAGCGGCTTTGGACGCCAAAAGCCGCTTGACCACAACGGATACTCTTAGATACCACAAGCGGAAATACAAACGGCGCAACCGTATCGAGATCATGTTCGGAAGGCTCAAGGACTGAAGACGTGTCACAACACGCAATGACAGATGCCCAGCTGTCTTCTTCTCGGCCACCTGTTTCGCTGCAAATGTCATATTCTGGTTATGAGTCCTGAGCCTAAAACCCTCCATTTTGGCTCATATCGCTCTCAACACGCATAACTGCGTAATGCTTCTTTTTGTGTTGGCGTTATTTTCTCCAGGCAGCTATTAATAGATTTGATATATAAAAATGATATCTTTGATATCCGATTTCTTCTCATGCATTTACCCATTGATAAAGTCCTATTTTTTCTCTCGAGTCCTTATCGACGAGAAGGCAACCGTCCTGATGTGAGACTTTTGGATACAGACTTAAAAATTCGCTATTCGTAACATTTGACTGATTTTCAGCTGCGGTGAATATGGCGACTTTACCATTTTTGCCTGCAATGTAGCCAATTTCCCAAGGTATCCACTGTGAACGTGTAGCCTCTGGCCCATCCAAAAATATCAAAGACTTCGATACTGAAAGTATATCTCTTGTTTTTTGTATATCTTTAATATTTGGAATCTGGCCTTTTTTACGAGAAAATCGCTGAGAAAGATATGGTTTGCATCCTTCATCTCGTAAAAGCAGAAATAGTGCCAATGGAAGTTCTACTTCATCTCTATATGAGTAGCTAATAAAAATATCCACGGAATTTATGTTTTCTTCTGATATTTTTTTAGAAAGCTGAAAAGCAGAAAGACCAGTTAAGTCCTGCTCTTTTTTGACGCGATGACAAAGATCGCGCAGTGGAAAAAAGTAAAAGAAGGCGCATCTCCTCGATTTTTAGATACATTCATCCAATATATAAATTATAAGTTTTCTTGTATCTACACTCTTTTTATGGTGAGCGAGCGATTTTTTCTCAATCGCCCGCGATAATTTTTAACTACGCTCTTGAGTGCTCTCTTTTCACTCGGTTCGTAGCGCTGGTTTCAGTCGTATGCTACGCGGTGGCGAAATTGGCGTACCCACTCAGCAGGCTAACATGATCGCAGGGGTCAAAGTCGACGATGGAATCCTTGCGCCTGGATACGTCTTATCAAAGAGATTCTATGAAATTGCTGATATTGTTATCGCTCCAGACATAGGTATTAACGTTTGCCAGACTGGTTCGGTCGTTAGTATAGCAGTAAATTCCGCGAATGGGCTTGCCTTCCTCCTGCGCACATTGGATTTCCCATTTCTGACCGCTGGATGTTAGTGAATTTTTACTAACCAAGACGATCACACCATCAGACCGACGAATTCGAGTTCGGACTTTTGTCTTCCAGTCGGTATCGTATGCTTTCTTCACCGACATGTCGATGAACTCATAAGGTGCACGTGAATGAAGAGATTGCCCCTTCAAGAAATCCCGCTGGCGTTCATCTTCGATCGCGAACGCGACGAACACAACCTTTTTATCAGCCATCTATGTTTCCTAAATGATGCTAATCAAGTCCTAGAATATTAGAATTCCTGAATCTGGGCGAGACGTAAAGGGAAATGATCCTTTTCGTGAGAAAAGGGGCTGGGTAAACCCTCCTTGCTGCCTCAACTCGGCGATATTGCTCCCGACCAGGTCGTTGCCGCCCCTAGTGGCGGCAGAGCTGGTACAGGCAAGGAAAACCTGGAAAACATGCGACAATGAAGGCTTTGCGCATGCAGGCGCAAGTCCGTGTTGTAATCGATTCTGCAAACCATAGCAGCGCCCTTTCGCCCCGTCATCGTCCAAGGGCGCCTTCCTCCACAGATCCAGTTCTTCCGACCGTGTCAGGATGACTGGCATGGCTTTCGATGAATAGTGCCAACTTCCCGATCGACCCTGTGGTCCTTCAGGTAGCCCGGCGGCGTGGGCATGCCCCAACGCGCCATGACCAGTTCACGTCCATCCGGCGCGTTCCGCACGATGGGCGCCATGGTGTTGGGCCAGATCGCGGGCAGGGGCCGGAGATTGCCGGTGCGGTCGGTCATGACCCGGGCTGCCTCCCGGATCACCTGCTGGCTGCTGGTCATCGCATAGAGGTTGCACATCACGCCTTCCTTTCGCGAGTCTGGATATGGGTGCCCTGCCGGATGGTATCCACCCTGCACGAAGGGGATGGCCGGACTGTTCCTGATAACCCCCTGCAATCCAAACAGTTTTCATCGAGCCTAGATCGGACGGCAAGCCTGTGCCCGCGTCCGGATCACAGCCACTTTTTCAGGATGGGTTGACATTCGTCACCGTACCAGAACAAATAACGAACACAATCACTGATTCTGTGTCAGAAACACCCGAATGGACTGTCCGACCCCATGCCTGCACCCGAACCCCGTCCCGCGCTGGAGGCGCTGAGAGCACAGGTCAGCCGCCTCGAAGGCCAGGGCCGGCGCAGGCGGGGAGTACTGCCCTTCGGCATGCCCGAGATTGACGGTCGCCTGCCAGATGGCGGCCTGGCGCTAGGTGCGCTGCATGAGGTGGCAGGCGGCGGCCATGACGCCCTGAATGCAGCGGCATCCGGGCTGTTTTCCGCCGGGATCGCAGCGCGAACACGCGGAAAGGTGCTGTGGATCGCCACCCGCCAGGACCTGTATGCCCCGGCACTGCAGCAGGTCGGGCTGTCGGCACGACGGACCATTTATGTCGCAGCCAGTTCGGACGTCGATGTCCTGGCCTGTTTCGAGGAAGCACTGCGCCATCAGGGTCTGGGCGCGGTCGTGGCCGAGGTGGCCCGCCTGTCCATGACCGCCTCACGCCGCCTGCAACTGGCGGCCGAGACATCCGGCGCACTGGGCATCGCCATACGACGCTGGCGGCGACAGACGGATGCGGCCGATTTCGGCCAGCCCACCGCCTCAGTCACCCGGTGGCGGGTATCCGTCCTGCCATCCGTGCCGCTGCCGGTCCCCGGCGTCGGCCGGTCCCGCTGGCTGCTCGAACTGATCCGTGCCCGCGCGGGTGAATGCGCCGATTTCGAAGTGGAGGCCTGTGATGCCAAAGGGAGACTGGCGCCGTGTCGTCTCGCTCTACCTGCCGCTCTGGCCGACAGACCGGCTCAGGAAGCGGCTGGGCACCGACGCGCCCGCGCCTGACTGCCCATTGGTGCTGGCCGGACGGGAAGGGCGGCGACGGGTTGTGCTGTCGGTTGATCTCGCCGCCCGCAGGCTGGGCCTGCGTCCCGGCACGCCTGTCGCGAAAGCGCAGGCGCTCCATCCCGATCTGCTCATCATGGATGCCGACCCGGACGGTGACCGGGCAGGGCTGGAGCGGCTGTCGCTGTGGTTCCAGCACCGCATCGCCCCCATCGTGGCCCCCGATCCGCCAGACGGCATCGTGCTGGATACGACCGGTGCCAATCACCTGCATGGGGGTGAGGCCGCCATGCTGGAAAATATGGTCACGCGCCTGAAGGAGTCCGGGATCACGGCCCGGGCCGCGATTGCCGATACATGGGGTACTGCCCATGCGCTGGCCCGCTATGGCCGGGAACGCATCACCCTCGTACCGCCCGGTGAGACGGCGGCAGCGATTGTCGACCTGCCTATCGAAGCCCTGCGCATGCCAGCCGATATCATCGAGGCGCTTCATGGCCTGGGCGTGTCACGCATCGGCCCGCTGGCCGGCCTGCCGCGCGCTCCGCTGGCCCTGCGCTTTGGCCCGGATGTCGCCCGCAGGCTGGACCAGGCTTTCGGGCGGCAGGCGGAAGCCATTGTCCCGGTCCGGCTGCAGGCGCCAGTGCAGGTCAGCCGGAACTTTGCCGAACCGATCAGTGCGGCCGAGACCATAGCCCGCTACATAACCAAACTCGTGCCGCCCCTGTGCGCCGGGCTGGAGGAACGCGAACAGGGCGTGCGCCGCCTCGACCTGCTGCTGCACCGGGTGGACAGCCGAACCGAGGCCGTCCGCGTGGCCACGGCCATGCCGGTGCGGGATGTCAGACGCCTGACCCGTCTGCTCTGTGACAGGATCGAGACCATCGATCCGGGCTTCGGGATCGAGCGCATGGTGCTGACGGCTTCGCTGGCCGAGCCGATCCTGCGCCGCCAGGGTGTATCTGCCCTGATCGAGGAAGAGGAGGCCGACGTCTCCGACCTGATCGATACCCTGGCCAACCGCGTCGGCATGCAGGCCCTGTATCGCTTCGCCCCGGTGGAAAGCGATGTGCCAGAGCGGGCCGTCTGCCGCGTGCCCGCCCTTGCACCCGAGGAGGCAAAGGAGTGGCCGGATCACTGGCCACGCCCCACGCGCCTGCTGCCCCGTCCCGAGCCGATCCAGACCATGGCGGTGCTGCCCGACCATCCGCCGGTCTTCTTCGTCTGGCGTGGCATCCGCCGCCGGATCAGATGCGCTGATGGCCCCGAGCGGGTCTTTGGCGAATGGTGGAAGGGCGATGCCGAACTGACCACCGTGCGGGACTATTTCCGGGTGGAAGACACCAGCGGCGAGACATTCTGGGTTTACCGGACCGGGGATGGCGAACATGGTGAAACGGGTTCGCAGGGCTGGTTCCTGCACGGTCTCTTTGAATGAGCGTGCCATACGCCGAACTGCAGGTGACGACGTATTTCTCGTTCCTGCGCGGCGCATCCTCACCGATTGAACTGTTCGAGCAGGCAAAAACCCTTGGCATTGAAGCGCTGGGCATCTGCGACCGCAATTCCCTGGCGGGCATGGTGCAGGCCCATGTGGCCGCGAAAGAGACGGGCATCCGCCTGGTCGTGGGCTGCCGTCTCGACCTTGCCGATTTCGCGCCCGTGCAGGTCTACCCGACGGATCGGGCCGCTTATGGTCGACTGTGCCGACTGCTGAGCCTTGGCAAGGCCCGGGCCGGGAAGGGGAAATGCCATCTGCTCTGGGAGGATCTGGTCACATGGGGCGAGGGCCTCCTTGTCATCCTGCTCCCGGATACGGCGGATGATGCCTGTGCCCTGCATCTGCGCAAGCTGAAGGACGCCTTTGTCGACCGGGCCTATATGGCGCTGACCCTGCGGCGTCGGCCCAATGACCAGATGCGGCTGTATGAGCTGGCGAACCTCGCCCATCAGGCGCGGGTGCCAACGGTCGTGACCAATGACGTGCTGTTCCACACCCATGACCGGCGCATCCTGCAGGATGTGGTGACCTGCATCCGCAACCACACCACCATCGATGAAGCCGGGTTCGCGCGGGAGCGCCATGCGGACCGCTACCTCAAGCCGCCCGCGGAAATGGCGCGACTGTTCAGCCGCTATCCCGAAGCGGTGGCCCGGACCATGGAGATCGTGGAGCGCTGCCGCTTCAGCCTTGATGACCTGGCCTACCAGTATCCAGACGAGGTCTCCGTCCCGGGCCAGACGCCGCAGCAGGCGCTGGAAGCCCTGACCTGGGAGGGGGCGGCAGCGGCCTATCCCGAAGGCATTCCGCCCGAGGTCAAGAACATCCTCAACCATGAACTCGCCCTGATCGGGCGCATGGATTATGCACCGTATTTCCTCACCGTCCACAGCATCGTCCGTTACGCCCGCTCGCAAGGCATCCTGTGCCAGGGGCGAGGATCGGCGGCCAATTCCGCTGTCTGCTACGTGCTGGGCATTACCGCCATCGATCCGGCACGGACGTCGCTGCTCTTCGAGCGGTTCGTCTCCGAAGAGCGCCGCGAGCCGCCCGATATCGACGTGGATTTCGAGCACGCGCGCCGGGAGCAGGTGATCCAGTGGATTTACGGCCATTATGGCCGCAACCACGCAGCCCTTACAGCTGTAGTCACACGTTATCGCGCCAAGGGCGCGCTGCGCGATGTCGGCAAGGTCATGGGTCTGCCCGAAGACCTGATCCGCACCCTGTCCGGCCAGATCTGGGGCTGGGGGCGCAAGCTGGATGAGGGCGCGCTGGATGAAACGGGGATCGACCTGTCCGACCGGCGCATCCGGCTGACGCTGGATCTGGCGCGCTGCCTGATCGGCGTGCCGCGTCACCTGTCGCAGCATCCCGGCGGGTTTGTCCTGACCCATGACCGGCTGGATGAACTGGTGCCGATCGAACCGGCGGCCATGGACGCTCGCCAGATCATCGAATGGGACAAGGATGATATCGACGTCCTGAAATTCATGAAGGTGATGTGCTGGCACTCGGCATGCTGACCTGCATGAAGAAGGGGCTGGACCTTCTGGCCGAACACAAGGGACAGCATTACACGCTGCAGACCATCCCGGCCGAGGATCCGCGCACCTACGCCATGATCCGGAAGGCTGACACGATCGGGGTGTTCCAGATCGAGAGCCGGGCGCAGATGTCCATGTTGCCGCGTCTCAGGCCCCGGGTGTTCTATGATCTGGTGATCGAGGTCGCCATCGTCCGGCCCGGCCCCATCCAGGGCGACATGGTGCATCCCTATCTGCGCAGGCGGGCCGGGCAGGAAAAGGAAATCTACCCGACGCCGGAACTCGAAAAGGTGCTCAGGAAGACGCTGGGCATTCCGCTGTTCCAAGAACAGGTGATGCAGGTGGCCATGGTCTGTGCCGGGTTTTCGGCATCTGAGGCCGACCAGTTGCGCCGCGCGATGGCGACGTTCAAGAATACCGGCACGGTCTCGCGCTTCCGCACGCGGCTGATCGAGGGCATGACGGCGCGCGGTTATCCCGAGACCTTTGCCGAGCGCATTTTCCAGCAGCTTGAGGGGTTTGGCAGTTACGGCTTTCCCGAAAGCCATGCCGCCAGCTTCGCCATTCTGGCCTATTCGTCATCGTGGATGAAATGCACCCATCCGGATGTGTTTCTGGCAGCACTCCTGAACAGCCAGCCGATGGGATTCTACGCCCCGGCCCAGCTTGTGCGCGACGCCCGCGAGCACGGGGTCGAGATCCGGCCGGTCTGCATCAACGCCTCGCGCTGGGACAGCACGCTTGAAGGGCCGGAGCGGGATGACGGGCTGTTTGCCGTCCGTCTGGGCATGAACCTGGTTAAAGGGCTGGCCAATGAGGATGCGGCCCGGATCGTGGCGGCGCGGGGCGACCGGCCCTTTGCCTCGGTCGACGATCTGTGGCGCAGGGCAGGGGTGAAGGGGATAGCCCTGACCCATCTGGCCGAGGCAGATGCCTTTCGGCCGGGGCTGGGTCTGGCCCGGCGTGAGGCGCTTTGGGCGATCAAAGCACTACGTGACGAACCCCTGCCGCTGTTTGCCGCATCTGCCGTCGTGCGCGAAGCGGAAGAACCTGATGTGCTGCTCCAGCCCATGCGGGACGGGGCCGAGGTCGCGCGCGATTACAACCGCACCGGCCTGACCCTGCGGGATCATCCCCTGGCCTTCCTGCGTGCCGATCTTATCGAGCGCGGGATGGTGACGTGCCGGCAGGCCTTCGAGGCACGGGACAGGAGCAGCCTGTCGGTGGCCGGACTGGTGCTGGTCCGCCAGCGGCCCGGTTCGGCCGAGGGGGTGGTGTTCATGACGTTGGAAGACGAAACAGCGGCGATCAACGTGATCATCTGGCCTGATATGTTCGAGCGCTTTCGTCGTGTGGTCCTGTCAGGCCAGATGCTGGGGGTTGTCGGGCGGCTGCAGAAGGAAGGGGAGGTGGTGCATCTCGTGACACGTGAGATCGTGGATCTTTCCCACTTGCTGGCCGATGTGGGAAATCGGTCGTTACAGATACCTCCAGACTTCGATCAGGGCAGGTCTGCCGAAAATATCATTGTGAAGGCCCGGAATTTCCACTGAATGTATTGTGCTAGAAGTTTAGGTCCGAGCTGAGACGACGTGAATAAAGCCAAGGAAATGGATTGTACGTCGGCCATATCGGGTAGCGAAGCATCTGATTTTCAAAAGTCCAGTTACAGGTAAGATAGGTCCAACTCCGGCTCTTCAGAGACGTCTAGAGAACGTCGGCATTAAGATAGAGATACATTGAAAATGAAATATGATCCTATACCAGCGCCTCAAGCAGAAGTTTTAAGAGATAGTTCGGCGGCTTTTCGGAAGGAATATAGAAACTGGTTTATTTCCAACATAGAGAACAGGATAAGAGTATTAAACAATACATTAAAAACAAGCGATTTTCCGATTAAAATAGATCTAGCAGCCTGTCGGGTTGGGCATTTTGCGGCTGATAACGCCGAGGCTGACCCGGCTTATGCTGCCTGAAGCCGTGCCATTCTTTTGCAGTTGTATGCGAG
>NZ_NIRT01000003.1 GCF_003207795.1 Komagataeibacter nataicola
GATGACATGCAGCAGCACGGGGCCGACATCCTCGGCATCGCGCAGGTTGCGCAGGATGTGGACGAGCTGGTTCATGTCATGCCCGTCAACGGGGCCGACATAATAGAAGCCGAGCTCCTCGAACAGCGTGCCGCCGGTCATGATGCCGCGCGCGTATTCATCGGCCTTCTTGGCCGTGCGCTCGAGGCGGCCGGGCAGGCGCTTGGCCATCTTGGCGGCGAGTTCGCGCAGGGAGAGGAACTTGCGCGACGACATCAGCCGCGACAGATAGCTCGACATCGCGCCCACGGGGGGCGCGATCGACATCTCGTTATCATTGAGCACCACGATCAGGCGCTCCGCGCCCGGGCCGCAATGCGATGCGTTGTTCATGGCCTCATACGCCATGCCCGCCGAGATCGAGCCATCGCCGATCACGGCAATCACGTTGCGTTCACGGTAGGAGGGGTCTTCCTCCGCGCGCAGGTGGTGGGCGACGGCCATGCCGAGGCCCGCGGAAATGGAGGTGGAGGAGTGCGCCGCGCCAAACGGGTCGTATTCGCTCTCGCTGCGGCGGGTAAAGCCCGAAAGCCCGCCCGGCTGGCGCAGGGTGCGGATGCGGTCGCGCCGCCCGGTCAGGATCTTGTGCGGGTAGGTCTGGTGGCCCACATCCCAGATCACGCGGTCGGCCGGGGTGTCAAACACGGCATGGAGTGCGACCGTCAGTTCAACCACGCCAAGTGATGCGCCAAGATGGCCGCCGGTGGTGGACACGGTATCGATCGTTTCCGACCGCAGTTCCTCCGCAAGCTGCTTGAGCTGCTCGACCGAGAGGTTGCGCATGTCGTGCGGCCACTGCACCCGGTCAAGCTGGGCGTAGCGCCCAAGGGTCGGAATCGCGGGTTTGGTCTGATCCATGATGTTCGCGTCCATTGTTCTGTGTCGGCCCTTGCCCATATGGGAGGAACCGACCCGGTTTTCGGTTAGGCCCCGCGCCCCGGCAAGGGGGCGGGCGGGCTGCCCCGGCGGCGATGAATGGCGGCTCATGGCAAACAGACCATGGCGACCGTAGCGTAATCGCGATGTGTTACTCCGGTTAGGCGTGCAAATACAGTCTCTAATTCCCTGACTGTTGTTAATTGGCCACACTGAAGGCAATAGCAATTGAATACAGGATGCTTTCTGTCCTATACCCTCGCGAAAGGCTTCATGTGTCGTACAAGTCCGCAACCTCGGCATGCTCTATGTGCACGGCTGAGTGATGTTGGGCTTGTTTTCTTGTAGGTGGATGTGTCCATAGTCCGACCTACCAGACTTGAAATATGAGACCGGCGGTTGGGCCGGTGCAGGAGCAGAGGTTTCATGGCCGTTCCTATTATGCAGGCAGTCCGCGTCGGCGCCTATGTTGTCAAGCAGCATGTCACGCGGCGTAAACGTTATCCGCTCGTGCTTATGCTCGAGCCCTTGTTCCGCTGTAACCTGGCATGCGCCGGGTGCGGCAAGATCGACTACCCCGCGCAGATCCTGAACCAGCGCCTGAGCGTGCAGGAATGCCTTGATGCGGATACCGAGGCCGGTGCGCCCGTTATCGCCGTGGCCGGTGGCGAGCCGCTGCTGCACAAGGAAATGCCCGAGATCATCCGTAGGCTGATCGCGCGCAAGAAGTACGTATATCTGTGCACGAACGCCCTCCTTCTTGAAAAGAAGATGGACGATTACGAGCCGAATCCGTTCTTCTCGTGGGATGTGCACCTTGATGGCGACCCGCAGATGCACGATGCCTCCGTCTGCCAGGACGGGGTGTACGAACGCGCCGTGGCTGCGATCAAGAAGGCGAAGGCGCGCGGCTTCCGCGTGTCGATCAACTGCACCCTGTTCGATGGGGCCGACCCCAAGCGCATCGCCACCTTCTTTGATGAAGTGATGGCCATGGGCGTGGACGGCATCATGACCGCGCCGGGCTATGCCTATGAGCGTGCGCCTGACCAGGAGCACTTCCTCAACCGGCAGAAGACCAAGCAGCTGTTCCGCGACATCTTCCGCCTGGGCAAGGGCAAGAAGTGGCGCTTCACGCAGTCGCCGCTGTTCCTGAACTTCCTGGCCGGCAACGAGCAGTATCACTGCACGCCCTGGGGCAAGCCGCTGCGCAACCCGTTTGGCTGGCAGCGCCCGTGCTACCTGCTTGGTGAAGGTTATGCCAAGAGCTTCAACGAGCTCATGACCGATACCGACTGGGATGCCTACGGCACCGGCAACTACGAAAAATGCGCCGACTGCATGGTCCATTCGGGCTACGAGTCGACGGCGGTGATGGATGCGGTCCGCAGGCCCTGGCACATTGCCAAGGTTGCGCTGTTCGGTCCCGAGACGGAAAAGCCGATGGCGCCGGAAATCTCGCTCGAGCACCAGCGCCCGGCGGAATACGTGTTTACCCAGCACGTCGATGCCAAGATGGCCGAGCTTGCCGCTCGCAAGAAGCCCGCGGCCCCGCCGCGCGTGAAGAAAGTTGCGGCGGCCCCGGCCGAGACGGCAGACGCAGCCGACTGAGCACGTATTCCGGCATCATATCGACCGGATGGTTAAAGGAAGGCGGGGCATGTGCTCCGCCTTTTCTTTTGCGCGCGAGACGGGGGCAAAATATGCCCGTCTGGCTGAATATGCTGTAAGAGCGTGGGATCATGCTTGTCTCCCTGATTGTCATATTGTGCCTCGTTCTGCTCAACGGGCTTTTTGCCATGGGCGAACTGGCGCTGATTTCCGCCCGCCGGGCGCGGCTTGCCATTCTTGCGCGTGATGGCACCAAAGGCGCAGACCGTGCGCTGAAACTGGCAGGCGACCCGCAGAGCTTTCTGCCCACCGTGCAGATCGGCATGACGCTGGTCTCGATTCTCGAGGGCACGTTTGGCGGCAACAGCATCGAGGCCGGGGTCAGCCGGTGGCTTTCACACATTGCGGCCCTGCGCTCGATTGCCGATGAACTGGCCATGTTCCTCGTGGTCAGCGCCATTACGGCGGTCATGCTGGTGCTGGGCGAACTGGTGCCCAAGCAGATCGCGCTGCGTCAGCCCGAACTCATTGCCGCCCGCCTGTCGCTGCTGCTGGAATGGATGGCCTGGCTCACGCGCCCCATCGTCTGGCTGCTTGGCCGCTCATCGGAGCTGGTGCTCAGGGTGATGGGCATTGGCAATGCGATCCGCCAGTCGGTCTCGGTGGAGGAACTGCGCGCCTATATTGCCGAGGGCGCCCAGGCGGGTGTGCTGGAGCAGGAGGAGCGCGACATGATCGAGCGCCTGCTGCGCCTGGCCGAGCGCCCGGTCCGCGCCATCATGACGCCGCGCAACGAACTGTGCTGGGTGGAGCGCCACGTGCCGCGCGCGCAACTGCTGCAGGTGCTGCGCTCGACCACCTATTCACGCATCGTGGTGTGCGAAGGCGGTGTGGACAACCCGGTGGGCGTGATCCTGGCCAAGGATATGCTCGACCGGTTTCTTGATGGCAAGAGCCCCTCGGTCGAGATCGGGCTGCGTCATCCCATCTCGGTGCCGGATACGCTGTCCGCCTTTGACATGCTCGAGCGCATGCGGGCTTCCCCGCTGGGCATGGCGCTGGTGCTTGATGAATATGGCTCGTTCGAGGGGATCGTGACCTCATCCGACCTGTTTGGCGCGATTGTGGGCGAGCAGCATGAACCGGGCAATACGCCGCCCCAGCGCCTGGCGCATGACAATGTGCTCGTGCTCGATGGCGCCATGCCTGCCGATGAGGTCAAGGACCGGCTCGGCCTGTCCGACCTGCCAGCCGAGGGCAGCTACCACACGCTGGCAGGGCTGGTGCTGGCCCTGCTGCGCCGCGTGCCCGCAAAGGGGGACAAGGTCGTCTTCTCGGGCTGGCTGTTCGAGGTGCTGGAAATGGAAGGCCGCCGCGTGGTGCGCGTGCAGGCCAGTCGCCAGCTTCTGGCCGAGAACTGAGATCCTGCGCCTGAAAATCCAGGAAAGTTTCTGGTGAAGCTTTTTTCAAAGAGCTTCAGAAGATGTCGCTTTTTGGAAAAAGGCGACATTATTACTCTTTTATCGAGTTTAGTGGATGGTGTGGCCTGCGTGGCCCGCCATGGCCATTTCTGCGCCAAAGCCGGGCCATTCATTGCGCGCCATCGCCTCGAGCGAGGGTGCCGCGACACCGAGCCGGTCGGCATAGATCCATAGATAGGTAAAGGCCCGGCGCACGTAATCGCGCGTTTCGCCATTGGGCAGGCTCTCGATATAGAGCAGGGGATCTTCATCCTCGTCCATCGTCGCACTGCGGCGCGAGATGGCCGAAGGGCCGGCATTATAGCTGGCCAGCATGCGGATCATGTCGCCGCCTGCGGGCACATGCGTGCCCCCCGCCTGGGTGGAAAGCTGGGCAAGGTAGAGCACGTAACGCTGCCCGATATCGAGATTGGTGGCGGGGTCGTGCAGGTCGGCGGGGCGGCGGGTGAAGCGATCCTTGTCATGCACCACAAAACCGGCGGTGACCGGCATGACCTGCATCAGCCCATGCGCCCCGGAGCCGGAAACGGCATTGCTGTCGAAATTGGATTCCAGCCGGGTCAGCGCATAGACAAGCGCAGGGTCCATGCGGAAGCCATGCTCGGGCTGGAGCGGCGGCAGCGGGAAGCGGGCGGCGTGGGTGTTGTGCTCGCTCTCGTTGGTGTCGATCAGCAGGAGCATCTGCGATGACAGCTCCTTAAGCCCCATGGCGTCGGCCACCATCTGGGTGGAATGGCACAGGGCGGCATCGTTCTGGATATCGGGCCACAGCCGCCGCAGCGCGGTTTCGGCCCGCTCGCGCTCGCCCACCTGCATCAGGGCAAACGCCCTGCGCCCGGCCGGGGTCGCGGCAACGGCCTCGATATCGATTTCACCCAGCACCGGGCTGCCGGCATGGATTGTCTGCTGGGCTGCCGCGAGCGTCATGTCGGCATCGGTGCTGATGGTATCGGGCGTGTTGTGGACCGACCGGCTGGCCGGTGCGGCCCGCAGGCCCAGAATCTGTGAGGCCAGAAGGCCATAAAAGGTATGCGGAGCCGCCGCCGCCCGGTGCAGCCATGGGTGATAGGCCGCGACATCGCCGGTGGCCTGGTGCGCGCGGGCCGCCCAGTAGGCCGCACCGGCGCGGATGCTGCCCGGTGTCAGGCTGGCGCGTGATGCTGCCTCGAACAGGGGCTCGGCCATGTCGGCGCGGCCTTCCCGCCAGGCGGCAAGGCCGGCGACATAGCCCGCAAGCCCAAGCCTCTGGCCGGATTTGGCAAACGCATCGCGTGCAATCGACATGGCCAGCCGGTTTTCGCCGCTGCTGAACAGCGTCATGGCAATTTCGGCATGCAGGTGGGCGGCGTACAGGTCATTCATGCCCGGTGTGATGGCAATCAGGTGCAGGGCGCTGCGCGCGCCCTTTACGCCCTGGGCCGCGCGCTCGCGCACGGTGCGGTCGAGCATGCTGTTGCGCGTGAATACCCGCAGCGAGGGGTCATCCTCCTCCGGCAGGTGGATGTGCTGCGGCGGGCGGCTGCTGTCCAGCGTGTCATGGGCGGGTGCCGGGGGCAGCGGCCCCCCACGGACCGGCGCGGGCATGGCGGCGAGCATGGAATAGATGGCCGGTGAATCAGCCAGGCCCGAAAACGTGCGCAGCCACAGGCGGAGCTGCCCCGCATTGGGGTGATAGGCCGGGTTGAGGTAGCGGGCGGCCAGGATGTCTCCAAGCAGGGTGTCATCATGGATGGCCGCCGTCTCGCGGATGGCGGCATCGAACTTGCCATCGGCCTGCAGGCGGAACACCCGGCGGATATGGCTGACATCCTCGGGCGAGAGCGGGCGGGGCATCCCGGCGTTACCGTGCGCGTGCAGGCGCGGAAGGGCGAGCGCCGTTTCCTCGTTATGGTCACCAAGGCTGGCTGGATCATCGTCCAGTCGGCCAGGTGCCACTGTTTGGGCACGCAGCGGCGCGAACGCCGCTCCTGCCAGAAATGCGGCGCCAGCCAGAAAGGCTGCCACCGCGTGATGGGGGGTATTGATTGTCCCTCGCATGGCGAAGCGGATGTAAGCCGTGCGTGCAAGGAAAGCAATAGCTAACGCATTTCGTGGCGGTAAATAAGTTTTCAGAACAGAATGAGGGAACTTATGTAAACACCACGAAACATGTGCACAAACAGGAATGAATAGCTGGTTTGTGCAGGCTAATATGCCGGAATGATTATGTTAATACCCTTTATGATTTTAAGGGGATGTTTCCGATTGTTTCGCGTATGAGCAGCATGTCTTTCCACGCATCGCGCCGGGCGGTGGCGCTGGCGCGCAACTGCAATGGATGGCGCATGGAAAGGGCTGGCAGCGTGGTGGCGGGCGCGCCATCGGGGCCGGTGGGCAGCGTGATGTCGCGCCACCGCCCGCGCATGCGCGCCGCCGTGGTGTTCTGCCCCGTGATGAGGGAAATGGCGAGATTGCCAAGCAGTACCACCCGCCCCGGCCGCGCGAGCACGATGGCGCGCTCGATGAAGGGCAGGCAGATCCGTGCCTCCGCCACCGAAGGCGGCCTGCCGCCGGGCGGCCGCCACGGAATGACGGGGGCGGCGAGCAGGTCGGCGCGGTCGATGCCGATGCTGGCGAACATGGTCGTGACCAGCGCCCCGCTCTCCCCTGCGAAGGGGTGGCCACTGCGGTCCTCATCCGCATCCGGCGCTTCGCCGATCAGCATCAGCGGGGCCTGCTCCGGGCCTTCCACGCACACGCTATGGGTGGCGGTCGCCCGCAGCCCGCATGGCTCGAAGCCGCTTATGGCCGCGCGCAGGGCGGCCAGCGTATCAGCCGCTGCCGCTGCCGTGCGGGCAGCCGCCACGGCCTCGTCAATCAGCGTGGCGCGCGAGGGGGGGGCAGGCGGGCGTGGCCTGCGGGCGGGTTTTGGGTGTCCATTCCCCGCGTCTGGCTGTATGGGGGTGGGCTGAACGGAAGGGGCAGGGTTGCGTGCCGGAGTGGGAAGCGCGAGCCTGTCATGCGGGTCGGGGTCCAGCGCGTCATCCGCGCCCCACTCTACATAAAGGCGTAACAGGGACAGGGAATCAGTCATCGGATGGATATATCCCGCACCGGCACGGGCCATGCAGCCGCGCGCCATCCTGCCTCCCCGCTCAGGGTTTGGCAGCGGACGCCGCGCGCGGTAGATTCTGGCGTCATGCTCTTACCTCGTCTGTCACGCATGGTCGTGGCCTCCCTTGTTGTACCGCTCCTTGCCGGGATTCCCAACCGTGAAATGCGGGCCGCCCCGCCGGTGGACCCCATCATGGAGGCCGGAAAGCAGGATCTGGCCACCAATCTGCTCGTTGGCAACGTAGCTGCGGCCGAGGGCGATAATGCCGAGGCCGCGCGGGCCTATGGCGTGGCGGCAGGGCTCGCGCCCACCTTCCGGCTGTTTGGCGAGCGGGCGTTTTTCTACAGCATTCTGGCGGGCAGCCCGGAGGCGGGTGCGCTCGCCCGCGCGCAGCCCTCCGGCGTGATGCCCGAACTGGTCATGGGCAACACCGCAGCCCTTGCGGGGCGGTGGGATGAGGCGGTGACACATTATCAGAACGCGCCAGCCGACCAGATCATGGGCCTGCTGCGCCCGCTGCTGCGCGCCTGGGCGCTCCAGGGCGCGGGCAAGACGGATGAGGCCCTCGCAGCCCTCGCGCCCGCCGAAGTGGATGCCCGGCTGGGTGGGTACTATATCCTGCACTCGGCCCTGATCGCCCAGCTTGGCGGCATGCAGATGCGGGCTGATACGCTGTTCCGCCAGGCGGCGGAAAAGGGCAGCGGCGATCTGTTCACCACGGTGGTCATGGCGCGCTGGCTGGTCACCCAGGGGCAGGAGGCGGCGGCGCGCGACCTGATTAACCAGCGCATCACGGCCATGCCGGTGCTGGAAACGGCGCGCGGCAACATCATGGCCATGCTCCAGCACCCGGTGGTGAGCCATGCCACGCAGGGTCTGGCACAGGCCTACGGACTGGTGGCGCTGCTGATCGACCAGCAGCTTTATGCCCATGAAGGCGCGGATGAAGACCATGCGGGTGATGCCGCGCTGGAAATCGGCACCCTGCGCGGCACCGAGCAGATGATGCTGCGCATGGCGCTCACCCTTGACCCTGCGGATTCGGAGGCGCGGCTGCTGCTCTCCTCCATGCTGCACGCCCGCAAGCAGGACCGGCAGGCGCGCGCCGCCTTTGATGGCGCCCCGGGCAGTGATCCCCTTCTGCCCGTCTATCACGCCGAACAGGCCGATCTTGACGTGGTGCTGGGCCACAAGGAACAGGCGGCACAGGAGTTGCGCGACCTGCTGCGCCAGTCCCCCGATGACCGCATGCTGTGGAGCAGCCTCGGCGATGCCCTGCTCGACCAGCAGAAATGGCCCGAAGCCCTTGATGCCTACCAGCATGCCATCGCCCTCACCCCCCACCGGCTGGAAGGTGATGACTGGCGGCTGCTGTTTGGTCAGGCCATAGCGCAGGAGCGCCAGAATCACTGGCCGCAGGCGCGGGTTCTGCTGCAGCATGCCCTCCAGCTTGCGCCCAATGAGGCGGAACTGCTGAATTACCTCGGCTATTCCATGGTTGAGCACGGCGAGAACCCGGCCCTGGCCGAAGCCTACCTGCGCCGCGCACTCGCGCTTGCCCCCTCCGATAACCAGATCCGCGATAGCGTGGGCTGGGTGCTCATGCGTCTGGGCCATGTGGCGGAGGGCCTGCCGCTGCTTGAGCAGTCGGTTGAGCAGATGCCGCAGGACCCGGCCATCAACTACCACCTTGGCGTGGCGTACTGGATGGCGGGCCGGAGGCTGGAGGCGGTGAATGAATGGCAGAACGCCATCCAGTTCCAGCCTGACCCGATGGATCGCCGCAAGATCACGGCGGCGCTGGACTATGCCCATGCGTGGCAGGCCCACAGGCCCATGGCCCTGCCTGCCGACCTCAAGCCGGTGGCAACGCCGCCTTCTTCCCCTTCCCAGCCAAATGGAACCCGTCACTGATGTCGTCGCTGCACGAACTGGCGCATGCCAAGATCAACCTGTACCTGCATGTCACGGGGCGACGGCAGGCAGATGGCTATCACCTGCTTGACAGCCTTGCCGTATTCGCTGGTGCCGCAGACCGGCTGGACCTGAAAACGGGCAGCGGGCAGGGCGGCCATGTGGCGCTTGACATCAAGGGCCGGTTTTCCGCCAGGCTGGGGGATGAGGACTGCACCGATAACCTGATCGTACGCGCAGGGGCGATCCTGCGCGAACAGATTGGCAAGGATGCCGCGCGTAGCCTGCCGGATGTAGAGATCACGCTGCACAAGGAACTGCCCGTGGCCTCGGGCATTGGCGGCGGCTCGGCTGATGCCGCTGCCGCCCTGCGGCTGCTGCTGGGGGTCTGGAATCTTGACCTGCCGCGCGCAACACTCATGGCGCTGGCTACGCGGCTCGGTGCGGATGTGCCGGTCTGCCTCGATCAGTGTGCCGCGCGCATGGAGGGAATCGGTGAGGAACTCTCACCCGCGCCCCGTCTCCCGCCCTGTGGCATGATGCTGGTCAATTGCGGGCAGAGCGTATCCACCCCGCAGGTGTTCAAGGCCCGCGCGCCGGTTTTCACCCCCCGCGCCACGCTGCCCTCCACCTGGGCCACGCTGGCCGATATGGTGCGCGACCTCGCCACCCAGACCAACGACCTGCAGGAGGCCGCCTGTGCCATCTGCCCGGAAATCGTGACCGTGCTCGATGCCCTGCGGACAGCGCCCGGTTGCCGCCTTGCGCGCATGAGTGGGTCGGGGGCCACGTGCTTTGCCCTGTTCGACAGCCCCGACGCCGCCCGTGCGGCACAGGCCGCCGTGCAGCAGGCTGGCGCGCACTGGTGGGTGTGGGCGGGTGATCTGTGCCGCAGCAGTGCGGATGTGCGGACATCTATCCCCGCCTGAGCGGGAAGGGCGTTTTACGGATAGAAGTTTTTGGGTGCCGCCTTTTTTCAAAAAGGCGGCGTCTTCCGAAGCTTTTTGAAAAAAGCTTCGCCAAAAACTTTTATCCGGTTTTCAGCTTTTTTTACGGCGCAGGGCCAGCAGCACGATGCCCATCAGCCCCGTTACGGTGGCAAGCTGGGCATGGCGGCTGGTCAGCAGGAACGGCATGGCCTTGCGGGTGACCATGTCAAACCGCCCATGGGCGGCATAGGCGCCGGGCACGGTTTCATACAGGTCATCAGGCTCATTGCCTGCCACCGGGGTCTTTTCCAGTTGCTTCGCGTAGCCCTTGCCCGACAGCCAGCGGTCTGACAGGCCGGGCAGAAAGGTGGAAAGCGCCCATTTGCGCACGCCCGACAGGCCCACCCAGATATCGCGCTCGCGCCCGAAGGCGGCGCGGCAGATGGCCTCGGCGGCGATTTCAGGCTCATAGACCGGCCCCATCGGCTTGAGGCGCTTGCCGGTGTGGTTGCGTGTCCATGAAAAGCGCGGCGTGTTGATGGCGGGCAGGTGCACCAGCGCGATATGGATGCGGTCGCCATCATGCAGGATTTCGGGGCGGATGCTCTCGGAGAAGGCCCGCACGGCGGCACGCGCCCCGTTTTCCACCGCCTGCAGCGGCGGCGGGCGCAGACTGGCCAGCCGGTCGAGGTTGACGATGGTGCCATGGCCGCGACGGCGCATGCGCGTAAGCGCGGCGCGGGTGCCGTTGACGGTGCCGAGATAGGTCACCTCGGTCGCGCGGCGGATCTCATCGGCCTCAAGGGCTGCGACCTGACCGGTTACAGTGGCCCCGGCGCAGTTGATCCATAGCGTGATGGGGCCGAGTTTTTCCTCTATTTCCTCAGCCGCCTGTTCCACTGCCGCCGCATCCGCCACGTCGGCGCATACGATATGGGTGCGCACGGTGAGTTCGCGCAGTTCGGCGGCGGCATCATTGAGCCGGTCGCGGTTGCGGCCAAGCAGGGCGACATCGCACCCGGCCCGGGCCAGTGTGCGGGCCGTGGCGCGGCCGATTCCCGCGCCCGCTCCGGTAATGACGGCAACCTGCTGCGGCATGAATGATGCTCCCACCCGTTGGTAACAAGGACCGCGCGGGCAACGCCGCGCGGGCTCAAGATCAGGATCGGCACCCTATCACGGCCTGCGGCGGGCGAACACCATCACGCAGGCCGGGCTGCCTCCCTCAGATGTATTTCAGCGCCACGATGCCACCCACCAGCATCACCGCGAACAGCCCGGCCACCAGCGGCAGGCGGCGCTCGATAAAGCCCTGGATCGGCGCGCCATAGCGGCGCAGCAGGGCCGCAAGCAGGAAGAAGCGCGTGCCGCGCGTTACCGCGCAGGCCAGCAGGAACGGCACCAGCGACAGATGCGCCGCCCCGCTGGCAATGGTGACGAATTTGAACGGGATGGGAGTCAGCCCCTTGATGAGGATGATCCAGATGCCCCATTCGCGGAAGCGTTCCTGCAAAGTCTGCAATGTGTGCTCGGCATGATAGAAATGCACGATTGGCATGGCCGCATATTCCAGCAGGAACGAGCCGATGCACCAGCCCAGCACTGCCCCCGCCACGGAGGCGGCGGTGCAGATGGCGGCCAGGCGGAAGGCCCGCTCGCGCTGTGTCAGCACCATCGGCAGCAGCATGATGTCGGGCGGCAGCGGAAAGACGCTGGCCTCGGCAAAGGCGATGACCGCCAGCCAGATGACGGCATGCCGGCTTGAAGCCAGCGCGATGATGCGGGAGTACAGGCGATCAAGCATTATCGGGCAATGCCATTAACCGCCTGCCTGCGGCAAGAAATTATTGCGCGCGGGTTACGCGTGGCTCGCAGGTTACGGGAAAGCGGACCGAGCGTGCGATGCAGCTGCGCATGGCGGCATCATGGTGCAGGTCGATCACCTGCTGCACGTCATGCGCGGTGGAAAGGGCGGCATGGGGCCGCAGGATGACCTGCGTGAAGGAGAATGACCCGTCCTCGAATTCCTCCAGAATGCCCTCGGCATGATCGGCATAGGAAAGAATGCCGATTCCCATCGCCGTGCACAGATGGATGAACCAGAGCTGGTGGTCCGCGCACAGCGCGCCGAGCAGCAGCTTCTCGGGGTTCCATTTCTGGGAATCGCCGCGAAAGGCGGGCGAGGCCGAGCCATCAATGACCGGCCGGCCCGTGCAGTGCAGCTCGTAGCTGCGTTGATGATGGGCCTGCCGGGAAGCCCCGTCATGTTCGCCGTTTCCGGTCCATAAAAGTGAGACCTGATAACGGTGTGTTCTGTCCGGCATCGAGCGCTATATCCTGAATTGTCCGTACTGGAATCGGACCTTAGCAGACAAGTGTGACAGTCACACGTAATCCATGCGGGTGTCGGTTGCCTAGCCGGATATCGCCGCCAAGCCCCCAGATAATGTTGCGCGAAATCGACAGGCCCAGCCCTGTGCCGCCGGTTTCACGGTTGCGGCTGTGCTCGGCGCGCACAAAGGGGTCGAACATGCGCTCGAGGTCCTCGGTGGGCAGGCCGGGGCCATCATCCTCGATCAGGATGGTGACGGTGGATTCCGCGCCGTCCTCGCCCGTGCCCTTGTGGGGCGGCAGCAGCACGATCCGCACGCCGCCGCCATATTTTATGGCGTTGGTGACAAGGTTGCTCAGCGCGCGCTTGAGCGCCATTGGGCGCGCGCGCACCAGCACGTCTGGCATTTCCGATGAAAACGCGATGTTGTCCGCCTCATCGAGGTAGGTCTCGGCGGCTTCATCGGCAATGGTCTGCAGGAGGGCGGTCAGGTTGACCTGCCCCATCGGCTCGCGTTGCGAGGCGTCGCGGCCAAAGGCCAGGGTGGCGGCCACCATGGCCTCGAGTTCATCGAGGTCAGCCAGCATCTTGGCCCGCATCTCGTCATCCTCGATGAATTCGGTGCGCAGTTTCAGGCGCGTGATTGGCGTGCGCAGGTCGTGGCCGATGGCGGTCAGCATCAGCGTGCGGTCGGTCAGGTAGCGGCGGATGCGGTGCGCCATGGTGTTGAAGGCATGGGCGGCGCGCGCCACCTCGCTTGGCCCGTCCTCGGGCATGGGGGGCGCGTTGACGTTGCGGCCAAGTTCCTCGGCGGCGGCGCCGAGCGTGCTGACGGGCGCGATCAGCCTGCGCACGCCCCACAGGATCAGGATGCCGCCCGCGAAGGTCATGATGAGGAAGGCAATGGGGAAGGTGGGCGAACGGAACGGGCTGGGCCGGGGCAGGATGTAATGGATCGTGACCCACCGCCGCTCATCGGGCAGCAGAAAGGCAACCGTCCGCCTGCGCCCTGATGTGGGCGAGATCAGCACCTGCTCGGGGCGCATGGATTGCGGCAGCGGCCCCATGCCGGGGTCATTTTCCGGGCCGAAGCCATGCGGGCCGCCGGGGCTGTCGGGGCCGAAGGGGCCGCCGGGTCTGTGCGGACCACCATGGCTGAAGGGCACCGGCCCCATGTCATCGGGCATGTGGCCGCCATTCCACTCACCCGTCGGCATGTGGTGCTGGGGGTGGGGCGGGAGCGCCATGGCGTTGATCATGTCCGGCTCGGGGCCGGGGGTGAGGGTGATGTGCACGCTGTCAGGCAGATGGAGCGCTGCAAGCTCGCGGTCGCGGTCCGAGGGCGCGGTCTCCACGATGGCGCGGTAATAGGTGAACATCTTGCTGCGCGCGCGCTCATAGATCATGCGCTGGTCAAAATCGAACCGGTCCAGCGCATGGATGGTCAGCCCGATGATCTGGATGATGCCCAGCCCCCCGATCAGCAGCAGCGTGGTGCGCGCGGCAAGCGACTGCGGCAGGAGACGACGCCACAGGCGCGGCCATGCACCCGGCGGCTTTTCCTCAGGTGGTGGCGCGGACAGGAAGGAGGAACCGGAGAACGGCTGCATGGGGCGGGTCAGCTGCGCTCGACCTCGGCTGCGAGAACGTAGCCCCCGCCACGCACCGTCTTGATCAGTTGCGCGTTGCGGCCGTTATCTTCGAGCTTGCGGCGCAGGCGGCTGATGGCGACATCAATGGCGCGGTCGAACGGACCGGCCTGCCGCCCGCGCAAAAGGTCGAACAGCATGTCGCGCGTCATGACCCGGTTGGCGCGGTCGAGCAGGGCGAGCAGCAGGTCGTATTCGCCACCGGTCAGGGGCACTTCCACCCCTTCGGGGTTGTGCAGCCGCCGCCGCCCGGTGTCGAGCGTCCAGCCCGCAAAGCGCAGCGTGTGCAGCACCGGCACGCTGCGCGGGTCCGGGGTGTCGCTGGCCCGGCGCAGCACGGCGCGGATGCGCGCAAGCAGCTCACGCGGGTTGAAGGGCTTGGGCACGTAGTCATCCGCGCCGAGTTCAAGGCCGATGATGCGGTCGGTGTCATCGCCCATGGCGGTCAGCATCACGATGGGCACGTTGGCCTGCGTGCGCAGCCAGCGCGAGATGTCCAGCCCGCTCTCGCCTGGCAGCATGAGATCGAGGATGACCAGCTGGTAATGCCCCTCCGCCCAGCGGCGGCGGGCCTCCTGCCCGTCACGCGCGGTGGTGACGCGCAGTTCGTTGCGTTCGAGGAAGCGTGCCAGCAGGTCACGGATCTCGCGGTCGTCATCGATGATGAGGATATGCGGCAGCGGGTTCATGCGCACATCCTACACCATGGCGCGCAGGCCCGCACCCGGTGTTTCACTCCGTTGCAATGGCGCGGGCCGCGGTTTGTTCAGGCCAGCCAGGACGGCACGGGCAGGTTTTTGCCGCGCAGGAATTCCGGGTTGAACAGCTTGGACTGGTAGCGCGCGCCCCCATCGCACAGGATGGTGACGATGCGGTGCCCCGGCCCCATGGCGCGGGCGACGCGGATGGCGGCGGCGATGTTGATGCCCGCCGACCCGCCGACCGAAAGCCCTTCATGGATCAGCAGGCTGTAGATCTGCTCCAGCGCCTCGGGGTCGGGGATGCGCACGGCATCATCGAAATGCAGCCCCTCGAGGTTGCCCGTCACGCGGGACTGGCCGATGCCTTCGGTCACGGAAGACCCGCTGACCGAAAGATCACCCGACTTCACCCAGCCATACAGGCCCGAGCCTTCGGGGTCGGCCAGCACGATGCGCGGGCGCGCGACGCCGGCCTTGCGGGCTTCATCCTCCAGCCCCAGCGTCACCCCCGCCAGCGTGCCGCCGGTGCCGCACGAGCAGGTGAAGGCATCGAGCTTTCCGCCCATCTGCTGCCAGATCTCGGGCGCGGTGGTGTGGCGGTGGCCTTCGCGGTTGGCGGTGTTGTCGAACTGGTTGGCCCATACGCCGCCGGTCTCTTCCGCCAGGCGGCGCGAGACATGCACGTAGTTGCCCGGATCGCGGAAGGGTTTGGCGGGCACGAGGCGCAGGTCTGCCCCGATCATGCGCAGGAAGTCGATCTTCTCGCGGCTCTGGGTCTCGGGCATGACGATGATGGAGCGGTAGCCGCGCGCATTGGCCACGAGCGTGAGGCCAATGCCGGTATTGCCTGCCGTGCCCTCCACAATCGTGCCGCCGGGTTTGAGCGTGCCGCGCCGTTCGGCATCGTTGATGATGGCCAGCGCCGCGCGGTCCTTGACCGAGCCGCCGGGGTTCATGAATTCCGCCTTGCCGTATATCTCGCACCCCGTGATGTCCGATGCATGGCGCAGGCGGATCAGCGGCGTATGGCCGATCGCGGCGGGCATGTCAGCACTGGGGGAGGAGACGGGATTTGCACTTTCGGCCATAAGGCAGCACCTTCGCTTGATCTGGGTCGTACCATGCGGCACGGCAGGCCGGATGGTGGCCATGCAGTGCCTGTTGCATCCTTACTATCAGGAATGGGGCAGGGCTGGCATATCCTCCCTCCACAGGTTTTTCCAGCCGAAAGGAAACATGATGATTGACGATATTTCCCCCGCCGCCGCCTGGGCTGCGGTCAGTGGCCGCCCCAACGCCCATCTGGTGGACGTGCGCACCCCCATGGAATGGGAACATATTGGCGTGCCTGATCTTTCTGGCGCGGGCCGTACGCTGGTGCGCGATAGCTGGCAGCTGCCGCCCGCAGGCCAGATCAACCCGGATTTCCTGACCACGCTGGAACAGGCGGGCATTGGCAAGACCGACGAGATCTATTTCATCTGCCGCTCCGGCGCGCGCAGCATGGCAGCCGCCCACGCAGCGTATGACGCGGGTTATCACAATGTTTTCAACGTGGCCGATGGCTTCGAGGGACCGGAAGACGCCACCGGCAGCCGGGGTCGCCTCGCGGGCTGGCAGGCGTCCGAGCTGCCATGGACACGTGGCTGAGCAGGTGTTTGAAAAATAAAAGTTTTTGGTGAAGCGTTTTTCAAAAAGCTTCGGAAGACGTCGCCTTTTTGAAAAAAGGCGACACCCAAACACTTTTCCGTTTCAAGCCTGCCTTACTGGTCGGCCTGCGGTTCGCGCTCGGCGTCGTAATGCACCTGCAGCACCACGCACCACGGGTAGCGCGGATCGAGGCTCGCGCCGTGGCTGTTGGTCAGTCGGCCGTTCGGGGCAACAGGCACATGCGTCAGGGCCACGGCATCATCGATATTGCCGCCAATGATGCTGATTTCATGGCCAAAGGGCGCATCATCATGTGGTCCGGCCACCACGATGCCGCAATGGGCGGGAAAGCCCTGCGGCGTGGGCAGGTCACGGAAGCGCACCGACTTGCTCGCCCCGCGTCCCACGCAGATCAGGTCGCCCGGTTTTGGCGCGTAACGGGCGGGATTGCGGGCCTTGACGCCCTTCTCCTGCCCTGATGCGGCAGCGTTGATGTAAGTGGCGTGGTTGGGGGAATAGGCGAAGCGGTCATTGGCACCCGCCACCCGCATTACATACGAGATGAACGCCGCCGACCAGGCATAATAGCCATCATGCACGAAATCGGTGATGTGGCCGTCCGCGTCATGCTTGCCATCCCATGAGGATTCGGTCTCGGCGGGGTCCTGGCCAATCCACCAGTATTCGCCCACGCGCTGCCACAATCCGGCCGTGCGCTCGGGCTTGACCACCGGGGTGGTCGGTTCGGGGCGCAGCAGCGGGTCGTCATCACTGACCGGCTGGCCGAACAGCCGCCATTCACGCAGCGCGATGGCCACGACATCCTGCCGGTTGAAGGGCTCGTAGTTACGGGTGGCGAAATCGGGCACGTGCGGGTTGACCGCCAGCGGCCCGGCCCCGTTGGCGTACTGCGCGACCGGGGTAGTCGCCCGATGGGCCTGATCGGCAGGCGCATGCGCGCACGCAGCCAGCACGAGCAGGGGGGCGAGCAGGACTGTCTTGCGCAAGGGGCACTCCGTAACAGGTGACGTGCCTCTACCCATACGGCGCGGACCGGCCTTGCGGAAGGGGTGCGCCCCTTCCCGGCCCGAAAAAGAACGCAACGCCGCCACGCGCTTCGTGTTGTGGGGAGCAGGCGGGGCATGCCTTGGCAGGTGGCGGGGTGGGTAACGCCGCGTGCCGCGTCGTGGCATAATGTGGCGGGCGGTTACCCCATCGCCACGACCGTTTTACCACAAGGGAGAGCACTTCATGACGCAGGCGCCTGTTAAGGAAACCATCGAGATCAGGGGGCTCAGGCATCCCGTCTCGCGCATTGCGCTGGGCACATGGGCCATTGGCGGGTGGATGTGGGGCGGCCCGGATGACCGCAATGCCATCGCCACCATCCACGAAGCCCTTGATCTGGGCATAACGCTGGTCGATACCGCCCCGGTTTACGGTTTTGGCCATTCGGAGGAGATCGTGGGCCAGGCTCTGGCCGGGCGGCGCGAAAAGGTGGCCATCGCCACCAAGGTGGGCCTGGACTGGAAGGATGACCACAAGCCTTTCCGTAACTCATCCCCCGCGCGCATCCGCAAGGAAATCGAGGATTCGCTGCGCCGCCTGCGCACCGACTACATCGACCTCTATCAGGTGCATTGGCCCGATTCCGCGGTGCCGATGGAAGAGACCGCCCGCACGCTCGAGGCCCTGGTGCGCGAAGGCAAGGTACTGGCGCTGGGCGTGAGCAATTTCTCCATTGCACAGATGGATGCCTTCCGGGAGTTCGCTCCGCTCTGTGCTGTGCAGCCGCCCTACAACCTGTTCGAGCGCGCGATGGAGCATGACATCCTGCCCTATGCCCGCCAGCACGACCTGGCCATTCTGGCCTATGGCCCGCTGTGCCGTGGACTGCTTTCAGGCAAGATGACGGCGGAGACGAAATTCGGCCCCGATGACCTGCGCAGCGCCGACCCCAAATTCCAGCCGCCCCGCTTTGCGCATTACCTGCAGGCCGTGCGCGAACTGCAGGACTTCGCCCGTGAAAAGCACGGCAAGTCGCTGCTCGCGCTGGCCATACGCTGGGTGCTGGACCAGGGGCCGACCATTGCGCTGTGGGGCGCGCGCCGCCCCGACCAGATCGCCGCCGTGGCCGATGCGATGGGCTGGCACCTGAGTGCTGATGACCGGCGCGAGATCGATGCGATCCTGACCCGCTGCATCCCCGACCCGGTTGGCCCCGGCTTCATGGCGCCTCCGGGGGCCTGACGGGCGCGCGGCCCCGGGCCCTGCGGCTTGCGCAGGGCTCAGGGGTCGACCGAGTCGCCCACGTTGCTGTCGTAACGGGGTTGCCATACCCCGGCCTCGACCATGCATTCGGAGAAGAAAGTGGTATGTGACGAGCCCACCCATGTCTGGGCGCTGCCGCTGTTTCCGCCGCCCATGGCGCCAACGCCAGCCTTGCTCTGGCACCGTTGCGATGCCGAGACGTAGCGGGGGTCTTTCTGGCTTACGGTAGGTACGAAGCCGCTGATATCACCATAGGGCGACCTGCCATGCGGATGATGTTCGCGCACGTTGAAGTGGTGCGAGCGGGCCTGTGCGCCCGCGGCCCCGACGGTGCCGAGGCACAGGCAGGCCAGCAGGATACGGATGCGCGGGAGCATGGGGCGGTTCCTCTTGTGGTTTCGGTCTGCCTGGAGAATGGAGGCCCTTTTATCAGTCTGTCATGGCGGGTGCCATGCATCCCGTTTCAGACAGGGCTGCGCCATCATGGGTGCTGGCATGCGGCAGGCCATCGGGGCGGGGCAGGGATCTGGCCTCGATCTGGAGTTCCTGCTCGATGAAATCAAGCTCCTGGTTGATGCTCAGTTCGGTCTCGTCATTAATGAGTTTCTGCACCACCCGCATGTGCAGGCGTTCGCGCATGTGGCGGATGAGGCGGAACCGCAGCGCAAGCTCGGTCCGCTTTTCGCGGATGGCGGTGGCGCGGATGCTGGCCTCCGCCGCGCGTGAATTGTCCAGCCTGCGCAGTGTATCCTGATATTCGTGCAGCAGGCGGCCAATGGCTTCCTGCTTGAGGTCCACGCTTTCCGAGCCCTCGGGCATGGTGTCGAGTTCCTGCTGCGCCAGAATGGCCTGCTCGGCATGCAGGGCCTCGATGGCGGTCTGCGCCAGTTCGATGCGCATCATGTCCAGTTCGTGCAGGCTGGGGTCGTCCTCATCGGTGCTCATGCCGTGCAGCAGCGGGGGAATGGCCAGGCTCGCCAGCACCAGCGAGCAGATGATTACGCCCGCCGCCAGCGTTACCAGCAGGTCGCGGCCCGGAAAGCCCGGCCCCGCCAGCGTTGCCACCGGCAGCGACAGCACGGCCGCCAGCGTAATGGCCCCGCGCGTGCCCGCCACGGTCATGAGCAGCACGTTGCGCGCGGACGGAATGACCGTGTTGCGGTGGCGCAGATGGGCGAACAGCCGCCGGGCGGAAATGGAAATCCAGATCCACGCAAAGCGGATCAGGCTCATCATGAGCTGGATGCCGACGATGGCCAGAATCAGGAACCACGGCGAAATGCCGCCCGCCCGCGCAATGGCGGCGCCCCCGGTCACCAGATCGGGCAGCTGCAGCCCCAGCAGCAGAAAGATCACGGCATTGAACGTGAAGTTCACCATGTCCCACACCGTGGTGGCCTTGAGGCGGGTTTCGGTGCGGGCCTCGTTCATCACGCCGGTGAACTTGACCGTCATGCCGCCCGCCACGGCGGCGAGAATGCCCGAGCACTGCACCGCATCGGCCAGCAGGTAGATGCCAAAGGGCAGCATCATGGCCAGGGTGATGTGGGTGGGCGGGTCGTCATAGCCGCGCACCAGCAGCATGTGCTCCGCCCGGCACGCGGCCCACGCCACGACAATGCCGATCACGATGCCGCCCGCCGCCATGAAGATGAAGCTGCCCAGCGCCTGCTGGAACGAGAACAGCCCCGTCATGGCCGCCGCCACCGCGAACTTGAAGCATACCAGCCCCGAGGCATCGTTGAGCAGCGCCTCGCCATGCAGGATGTGCACCACGCGCGCGGGCGCGCGACCGCCCTCGATCATGCTGCCCACCGAGACCGCATCGGTGGGGGACATGACGGCGGCGAGCGCGAAGGCCGCGGGCAGCATGATGGGCGGAATGAGCCAGTGGATGAAGTAGCCGCAGGCCAGCGTGGTGAACACCACCAGGCCGAGCGCCATCATGACGATGATGTTGCGCAGTTCGCCAAACTCGCGCATCGGCATGCGGTAGGCATCGGCATAGAGCAGCGGCGGAATGAACAGCAGCAGGAACATGTCGGGGTCGAAGCCGATATTCAGCCCCGCCAGCGCCGCGATGGCCCCCACCGCGATCTGGATCAGTGGCAGAGGCACGGGAATGCGCCCCACGCGCGAAATCAGGCTGCTGATCCCGGTAACGGTCAGTAATGCAAGGGTGATGAAAACGGCATGCATCTGGCGTGGTCTTTTTTATAGTTCTATTGCATTGCGGAAATACTTCATTTTTGCATGAATTAAAAATACAAAAGATGTTATTTTGAAGTTCCTGTTGTGTTATTTTCTTCTGCCAGCCATGCGTGGATCGAAGATTTCCTCACCCTTCATTGACCCCGCTCTCCCCACTTCCCATTATTGAAGCATGAAGGGCCGCAAGGCTGTATTGATGGTGTTCAGGGGGTACGGGCGTGGCGCATGGCCGGGCTGGCCCATTCCTGACGGAGGGATGATTTTTAAGTGAGCAAGGATCCATACGAAGTACTTGGCCTGACGCGCTCGGCCAGCCAGGATGATATCCGCAAGGCTTACCGCAAGCTGGCCAAGAAGTACCACCCCGACCTCAACCCCGGCGACAAGGTGGCCGAGGAACATTTCAAGGCCGTGGGCGCAGCCAACGCCCTGCTGTCCGATGAGGCGCAGCGCGCGCGCTACGACCGGGGCGAAATCGATGCGGCCGGGCAGGAAAAAGGCTTCGGCTTTGGCGGTGGTGGTGGCGGCTACCGTGACCATGCCGAAGGGCCGCAGGGCTTCCATTACGGTGGTGGCCAGTTCTCGGAAGATGACCTTGGCGACATCTTCGGTATGTTTGGCGGTGGTGGCGGTGGCTTCCGCCGCAGGCCGCAGGGGCCGATGAAGGGGGCGGACCGGCAGTACGCGCTGACCGTAAGCTTTCTTGATTCCGTCAATGGCGGCACCACGCGCATCACGCTGCCCGGTGGCGCCCAGACCGATGTGAAGATCCCCCCCGGCACGACCGACGGGCAGGTCATGCGCCTGCGCGGCAAGGGGGATCCGGGGCATCAGGGCGGGCCTGCGGGCGATGCGCTGATTACCATCACCGTGGCCCCCGACAGCACCTACACGCGTGATGGCAACGACATCCGCATGTCGCTGCCGGTGGACCTGAAAACGGCGGTGCTGGGCGGCAGCATCACCATCCCCACGCCTGCCGGGTCGGTGAAGATGAACGTGCCCGCCCATTCCGACAGTGGCAGCGTGCTGCGCCTGCGCGGGCGCGGGGTCAAGGCGCATGGCAAGACCGAGGCGGGCAACCTGTATGTCAAGCTGGTCGTGACACTGGGCAAGGTTGACCCGGCGCTGGAGGAATTCCTGCGCAATGGCACGGCGGATGAGAAGGCGGAGCCTGCGGAGGGCAAGAAAGCATGATTACGATCGAGACCCTGTGCCTGCGCATTGGCAATGTGCCCGAGCGCGACGTGCAGGCATGGATCGACAGTGACTGGCTGCGGCCCGAGGGCGCGCCGGGGCATTACCTGTTTCGTGAAATCGATGAGGCGCGGGCCCGGCTGATCGTCGAACTGCGCAATGATATGGGCATCAATGACGAAGGCATGCCGGTGGTGCTGTCTCTGCTCGACCAGCTTTATGCCGCCCGCCGCCAGATGCTGCGCCTGCGCGAGGCGATCAGCATCCCGCGCGAGAACGAACTGCGCAGCAGGCTGCGTGGCCTGCTCACCAGCGCGCAGGACTGACACGCCCCGACCCCGTAGCCGCATCCGGCCACGGGGGTTTTTCATGGTTCAGTCCGCGCGGCTGAGCGGCAGGTCCAGCTTCTGGCCCGGCTTGGCGCCCTGCATCTGCAGGTCGGCGGCATTGGGCGAGGTCAGGCGGAAGACGGTGCGCGGGTCATCATTGACCGAGCGCAGCGAGGTGTCATCCTGCACCTTCAGCTCGATGGTGCGGCCGGTCAGCCCCGTGATCTTGCCCAGCGAATCCGGCAGTTTCAGGTAAAGCCGCGCCGCAGGCCCCAGCGCCTTGTTGGCGGTGATGGTGACGGGCTGGAGGCCAAGCGCCGTCCACTCGCCCGTATAGGCGCCGGGGCCATAGGGGGGGGTGGGGTCGGGCTGGTCGGCGCGCGCCACGCCAGCACCCGCGATCATGCCGGTCAGGCCCAGGGCTGCGATCGCCATGTGGAGGGGTTTCATCATCGGGTAATCCTGCATGTTCATTGACCGTTCACAATGCAGGCGGGGCGCGGGCAGGGCAAGCCGCAAGCCCCGTGTAGCCGCCCTGCGGTCCACGCCAATCCATATATTTTGAATATGGAAATAGCCTTGAATATATATTGGACGTACTGACCAGCCTGCCGCACCATCATCGTGCCATCTACACATGATCGGGAAGCAGGCCGTGCCACGCTGTGCCGCCGCCCCGTTGCAGGAGACCCAGGTCTTGAAGCTGAAATGCTACTCGGTAGGCGATATCGATACCCGCTCCAGCGCCGCTGACGCGACGGGCGTGCGTCCGCGCATGAACCGCCTGTACCAGACCTCCACCATGGCCGCGCTGCTCGATGCCGTCTATGATGGGGAAACCACGCTTGACGAACTGCTGCTGCACGGCAATTTCGGCCTTGGCACGTTCAACGCGCTCGATGGCGAGATGATCGTCAATGACAGTGTCATCCATCAGTTCCGCGCCGACGGTCAGGCCGGTCGCGTGCCGGGCGACCTCAAGACCCCGTTCGCCTGCGTCACCTTCTTCAACCCGGAGAAGGAGTACATGATCGACACCGCGCAGGACAAGGAAGGCTTCGAGGCGATTGTCGACCGTCTGGTCAACAACCCCAACCTGTTCGCCGCCGTGCGCTTTACCGGCCTGTTCGAGCGTGTCGAGACCCGCACCGTGTTCTGCCAGTGCCACCCGTACCCGCCCATGCTCGAGGTGGTCAGCCGCCAGCCGACCATGCAGCTTGGCGCCGCCACCGGCACCATGCTCGGCTTCCGCACGCCGGGCTACATGCAGGGCGTGAACGTGGCGGGCTATCACCTCCACTTCCTGACGGAAGACGGGCGCCGTGGCGGCCACCTGACCGATTACGCCGTGCTCAAGGGCAGGCTCGAGGTGGGCATCATCTCCGATGTCGAGATCCAGCTGCCCCGTACCGAGCAGTTCGCGAAGGCCAACCTTTCACCCGAGAACATTCACGAGGCCATTCGCGTGGCCGAGGGCGGTTGAGGGGTTAACCCTCCCGCTCCTTCCCTGCCCGGCAGCCCAGGCTGCGGCACATAATCTTTCAGGATAGCTGAAACAATGACTGACAGGACCAAATCGGCCGCGCCTGAGTGCGGGGCGGACATGATCGTGCGCAACCTCGTGGCGCACGGCACGACCCACGTATTCGGCATTCCCGGCGCCAAGGTGGACCGCCTGTTCGACGCGCTGGTCGACAGCCCGATCGAGACGGTGGTGACCCGCCATGAGCAGAATGCCGCCTTCATTGCCGGTGGCATTGGCCGCCTGACCGGCAAGGCGGGCGTTGCCATCGCAACATCCGGCCCTGGCGCCTCGAACTTCGTGACCGGTCTCGCCACCGCCAACTCCGAAGGTGACCCGGTGCTGGCCATTGGTGGCGCGGTGAAGCTGGCCGACCGCCTGAAGCTGACCCACCAGAGCATGGACACGGTGGCCCTGTTTCAGCCCATTACCAAATACAGCGCGGAAATCACGTCGCCTGCCGCCGTATCCGAATCCATCGCCAATGCGCTGCGCTTTGCCGAGAGCGGTCGCCCCGGCGCCGCCTTTGTCAGCACGCCGATGGATATCCTGTCCATGCCGGCGGAAGGCAAGGTGCTGGCCGGGCGCGAACTGCCCAGGAATGGTGCGGCTCCGGTCGAGGCCATCAACGAGGCGCTGGGCCTGATCCGCAAGGCGCAGCGCCCGGTCATCCTGCTCGGCCTGCTGGCCAGCCGCCCTGACGTGTCTGATGCGGTGCGGGCGCTGGTGGCGACCACGGGCGTGCCGGTCATTGGCACCTACCAGGCCGCCGGTGCGGTATCGCAGGAACTGTCCGACCGCTTTGGCGGCCGCGTGGGCCTGTTCCGCAACCAGCCGGGCGACCAGCTGCTGCATGAGGCCGATCTCGTAATTTCGGTTGGCTATAACCCGATTGAATATGATCCGTGGTTGTGGAATGTCGATAACGGCCGCAAGATCGTGCATGTCGATGTGGTCGCCGCCGAGCTCGACACGCATTACGACCCGGCGGTGGAACTGGTGGGCGATATCGCGGCCTCCATCCGCGCGCTGGCGGCGCAGGCGGGCAAGCTTGCGCGCGCGCCGCAGCTTGAAGAGATCCTGAGCCAGTATCACGCCACCCGCCTTGCCGCCCTGTCGGGGGCGCGCAGCACCTCGAACACCGCCGTTCACCCGCTGCAGATCGTGCGTGAACTCGAGCAGTTCGTAACGCCTGACGTGACGATGTGCCTCGACATGGGCACCTTCCACATCTGGCTGGCGCGTTACCTCCTGTCCTTCCGCGCGCGCCAGATGCTGATCAGCAACGGCCAGCAGACCATGGGCGTGGGTCTGCCGTGGGGCATTGCCGCAAGCCTGGTCAACCCGGGGCAGAAGGTCATCTCGATCTCGGGCGATGGCGGGTTCATGATGTCGTGCATGGAACTGGAAACGGCGGTGCGGCTGAAGTGCAACCTCATCCACATGGTCTGGGTTGATCAGGCCTACAACATGGTCGAGATGCAGGAGAAGAAGAAATACGGTCGCGGCTCGGGCGTGGATTTCGGGCCGATCGACTTCGCCATGTTCGCCCGCTCGTGTGGCGCGCACGGCATTGCCGTCCATTCCGCCGATGGCGTGGCGGGCGCCCTGCGCGAGGCCATGGATATTGAAGGCCCGGTCGTGATTTCGGTGCCGGTCGACTACTCGCAGAACCATCTGCTCATGAAGCCACTGGCAACACTGGGCGAGACCTCGGCTGCGGCGTAAAACCTGGCCCGGCGTATTTGAAAACCGGCCCGCCACGCCCTGACCGGCGGGCGGGCCGTTCTGTTTGGGCATGCGACCTCAGCATTTTATGCGCACGTCGTCCGATGCGGAACATGCCAGACTATGCAACATCATTTTACGAATGCCCCCAGGCCGGTACTGGCGCAGGAGCATGCGGGAATGACACCGAAGGACAATAAAATGCTGAAAGCGGCACAGGACATGGCATCCACATCGGGCGCGCAACTGGTTACGGAACTCCAGCAGATCGTGGGCAACAACCATGTGCTGACCGAGGACGGGGCAACCCTGCCCTACCGGCGCGGGTTCCGTTTTGGCGAGGGGCGTGCCCTTGCGGTCGTCATGCCTGGCTCGCTGGTGGAGCAGTGGCGCGTGCTGCAGGCCTGCGTGAAGGCGGGCGTGATCGTAATCATGCAGGCGGCCAATACCGGGCTGACCGGCGGCTCCACGCCCGATGGCAACGCCTATGACCGTGATGTCGTGATCGTGCACAGCATGCGCATGCGCACGATCCACCTGATTGGCGGCGGCAGGCAGGTGGTGTGCCTGCCGGGCGCCACGCTCGATCAGCTCGAGACCATGCTCAGGCCCATCGGGCGGGAGCCGCATTCGGTCATTGGCTCCTCGTGCATCGGCGCTTCGGTGTTTGGCGGCGTCAGCAACAATTCGGGCGGCGCGCTGGTGCGGCGTGGTCCGGCCTATACCGACATGGCGCTGTTTGCCCAGGTCTCGGCGCAGGGCGAGCTGCAGCTCGTCAACCACCTTGGCATCGAGCTTGGCGCCGACCCCGAGGAAATTCTCAAACGTGCGGAGGAAGGCAACTTCCCCGATGCCAGCATCAACTGGCAGGCCGGTCGCGGGCATGACGATGGGTACGCCACCCATGTGCGCGACGTGAACGCCGATACCCCCGCACGCTACAACGCCGACCTCCAGCGCCTGCACGAAGGCTCAGGCTGCGCGGGCAAGCTCGGCCTGTTTGCCGTGCGTCTTGATACATTCGAGGCGGAAAAGGACCCGGTCGTCTTCTACATGGGCACCAACCAGACCGATGTGCTCGAGGATGTGCGCCGCCATATCCTGTCGGAATTCAAGGAACTGCCGATCGCAGGCGAATACCTGCACCGCGATGCGTTCAACATTGCCGAGAAATACGGCAAGGACACCTTCGTCATCATCCGCATGATCGGCACCAGCCGCCTGCCCGCCATGTTCGCCATGAAAAATGCGTTCGACCGCATCGCGGACAAAATCGGGTTCCTGCCCAGGCATTTCAGTGACCGGTTCATGCAGTTCATGAGCCATTTCTTTCCGCAGCATCTGCCCGCGCGCATGCGTGACTACCGTGACCGCTTCGAGCATCACCTCATGCTCAAGGTCAGCGCCTCGGGCGCGCAGGAGGCGCGTGACTTCCTGAAAAGCCATTTTGCCACGCATGAGGGCGAATTCTTCGAATGCACGCCCGATGAAGGGGCCAAGGCTTTCCTGCACCGCTTTGCCGCCGCAGGGGCCGCCGTGCGGTACCGCAATGTCCACACCGACACGACCGAGAATATCGTAGCCCTCGACGTGGCGCTGCGCCGTAACGACCGTGAGTGGTTTGAGGTGCTGCCCAGGGACATCGAGGACGAGATCATCGTCAAGCTGTATTACGGCCATTTCCTGTGCCACGTGATGCATCAGGATTACGTGGTGCGTAAGGGTTATGACTGCGTGGCGCTCGAGCACCGCATGCTGCCGGGCCTGGACAAGCGCGGCGCGCGCTATCCGGCGGAGCATAATTTCGGTCATCTCTATCAGGCACCCGAGGACGTGCTGGCCCATTACCGCCAGCTTGACCCGTGCAACTGTTTCAATCCCGGCATTGGTCAGGCAACCAAGCGCCGGAACTGGGTTGCCGAAAGCGTAGGGTAAGGCGCGCATAGCCTTACCGTGCTTTTGGCATGATGGTCCGGCTGCGGGCCATTCATGTGGATCTTCCCCCCGATGGGGGAGGGGCGCGGCCCGCCGCGCCCGCCACGCAAGGGAAGGAAAGTCGTCATAATGACATATACAGTTGGCCATTACCTTGGTGAACGCCTGGCGCAGATCGGGCTCAGGGATCATTTCGCGGTGGCGGGTGACTACAACCTTGTCCTGCTCGACCAGCTTCTTGAAATCGAGGGCCTGCGCCAGGTCTATTGCTGCAATGAACTGAACTGTGGCTTCAGCGCCGAGGGCTATGCCCGCGCCAACGGGGCGGGCGCTGCGGTTGTCACCTTCAGCGTGGGCGCGCTTTCGGCACTCAACGCCATTGGGGGGGCCTATGCCGAGAACCTGCCGGTCATCCTGATTTCGGGCGCGCCCAATTCAAACGATCATGGCAGCGGGCATATCCTGCACCACACCACCGGCACGCCGGATTATGGCTACCAGCTTGAAATTGCCAAGCGTCTGACCTGTGCGGCGGTGTCCATCACCGCGGCCGAGCACGCGCCGGTGCAGATCGACCATGCCATCCGCACGGCGCTGCGCGAGAAGAAGCCCGCCTATATCGAGATTGCGTGCAACGTTGCCTCCCAGCCCTGTTCGCGCCCCGGCCCGGTCAGCGCCATCGTGGCCGATGTGCCCTCCGACCCGGCCACGCTGAAAGTGGCGGTTGATGCACTGGCCCGCTTCCTTGATGCGCGCAAGAAACCCATCATCCTGGTCGGCAGCCGCCTGCGGGCCGCAGGCTGCGAAGAGGCGGCCATCCGCCTGGCCGATGCGCTGGGCTGCGCCGTGGTGAGCATGGCGGCGGCCAAGAGCTTCTTCCCCGAGGATCACCCGGCCTATGCCGGCACCTACTGGGGCGATGTGAGTAGCCCTGGCGCGCAGCAGATCTTTGACTGGGCGGATGGCGTGCTGTGCCTGACACCGGTGTTCAATGATTACTCCACCGTTGGCTGGACCGCGTGGCCTAAGGGCGACAACGTGGCGCTGATGGAGGCGCGGCATATCGAGGCGGCTGGCACCACCTATGATGGCGTGCACCTGCGCGACGTGATCGAGGCGCTGATTGCCCGCATCAAGGGTCAGCCCAAAAAGGATGCGACGCTGGTTGAATACAACCGCATCAAGGCTCCCGTGGCCCCGGTCGCGCCTGCCGCCCCCGATGCCCCGCTGGTGCGCGCCGAGATGGCACGCCAGATCCAGGCGCTGCTGACATCGAACACCTCGGTCATCGCCGAGACGGGCGATTCGTGGTTTAACGCCATGCAGATGAAGCTGCCGCGTGGCGCGCGCGTGGAACTGGAGATGCAGTGGGGCCATATCGGCTGGTCCGTGCCCGCCACCTTCGGTTACGCCGTGGCCGAGCCGGAGCGGCGGATCATCGCCATGATCGGCGATGGCTCCTTCCAGCTGACCGCGCAGGAAGTGGCCCAGATGGTGCGGCTCAGGCTGCCGGTCATCATCTTCCTGGTCAATAACCGGGGTTACACCATCGAAGTCCAGATTCATGACGGTCCGTACAACAACGTCAAGAACTGGGATTATGCCGGGCTGATGAAGGTGTTCAACGCCGAGGACGGCCACGGCCTGGGCTTCCGTGCCACCACGGGCGCGGAGATGGAAAAGGCGATTGCCGCAGCCCTTGCCAACAAAGAAGGCCCGACCCTGATCGAATGTCAGATCGATCGTGATGACTGCACGAGCGACCTGATCTCATGGGGGCGGCGCGTTGCGTCCGCCAACGCCCGGCCGCCTTCCGCGCGCTGAAGCGCCAGAGCTTTTATGGCATGAAAGCGGGGGTGCCTTCGGGCACCCCCTTGCTGTATGGGGCAGCCCTCAACCACAAAGGATGGCTGACATGACCGGACAGACCGGCCCGCGCGTGGGCTGCGGCGCCGCCATTATGGATGGGAGAGGGCGCATTCTGCTGCTCAGGCGCCTGCGCCAGCCGCAGGCGGGGTGCTGGGGCCTGCCCGGTGGCAAGGTGGAGGCGTTTGAGACGACCTGCCAGGCCATGGCGCGTGAAATTGAGGAGGAAGTGGGCCTGAGCGTAAAGGCCCCTGAGTTCCTGTGCCTGGTGGAGGAACGCGACACCACGGCAGGGTATTTCTGGGTTTCCCCGGTATATCTGGTCACGTCATGGCGCGGCACGCCGCGGCTTATGGAGCCAGACAGGCATGAGGGGCCGCGCTGGTTTGCGCTCGACGCCCTGCCGGAAGAACTGACAACCCCCACCCGCCATGCGGTGGAGGAACTGGCACGCAGGGCAACCCTGAATTGTAAAAAATGACAAAGTTTGATTTTTGTCGTGGTTGCCGTGGGCGATTCGGTCTCAGATAAGGCGAAGGGTCAGGACGGGTCGGCTGGCGTATCGAGGGTGCGGGCATAATCGAGCAGCGCGCGGCGGTGACGGGCATGGATCATCCGGGTGGTCAGGGACCGGGTCGGGGTTTCATCCGGGATTAACGGAAGGCCACCGGCTGCGATGGATGAAGCTGCGGCAGACGGGGCGATCGTATCAACTGCAGGGGTCATTGCTGTTTTTCCGTTGTGTGCCAAGGACAGGACATGCTCCGGTGAGTCGGGTTGTTAACCGAACGACACATTACCTAATGTTCATACATGTCAGAATTGAGGCATAAAAGACATACTGGACCGAAAAGCTCGCTTTATCGTTCACATTTAATTTATCATATGAAACTCAGAAATAGGACGCTGTTCCTCCGGAATCTTTCCGTGCGGTAATCTGAGCGCTTTATCGACCAGCATGAATTAAAAAATTATCTAAATTTGTCCTCTGGCTGGAAAAATACGGATGGTTCGCCCCGCCTTCAGCCGAGATGACGCAGGAACTGCCCGTTTTTCCATGCGTGGCACAGGGCGAACGTGCGTCCGGCCCAGTCCCGGCCCAGACTTTGCACCTGTTGTGTCTGGGCATGGGTGCCCGTCCATGCCAGGAGCTGGATGCGGCGCTGGATGACGAGGGCTGGCAGTATATCAAGGTCAGCCTGCGTCAGCTTGCCCGTTGCGCCATACCCCGCCAGCCAGTGGTCAACCCAGCGCGGAGCCTGCGGGTGGTCTTCATAAAAACTCAGTGCCGCCGCCAGATCGTGCATGAACCAGCTTATGCCGCAGTCATCAAAATCGATCAGGCGGGTGTGCGTGCCACTGACCAGCAGGTTGGCCAGACGCAGGTCGGCATGGATCAGCCCGAATTGTTCCGGCCCGGTGCCATAATCCGCCAGTTGCGCCGCAACCGTGCGCAGGCAGCCTGCAATCAGGTCGCGGGCGGGGGCGGTCATGCCCGGGGCGTCGGGCCACCGGCCCCACAGGGCATCGGGGCCGGTCATGGTGGCGGGGGTCCAGACCTTGCGGGTGAAGCCGGGCGGGCGCTGCCAGTGGCGGCTGTGGGCATGCAGGCGGGCGGTTACGCGGCCCAGCCGGGCGAAGGCGGCGGGGTCGATATCGGTGGTGGGTTCGGTGCCCTCCATCCAGCCAAACAGCACGGCGTGGCGGGGTATGCCATCGGCGCCGGAAAGGGTGCGGATGCGCCCGCCATCAAGACCGGGCCGGGGCTGGGGCACGTCCAGCCCGGTTTCGTGCAATGCATCGAGCCAGGCCAGTTCGCTGCCAATTTCAGCGGCGGTATGATAGCCGGGCCGGTGCAGGCGCAGCACATGGCGCGGGCCGGATGGCGTATCGATGCGAAAGACGACGTTTTCTGAAATGGAAAGCAGGCTGGCGCGCGCGTCACGCAGTGGGTACTGGGCCAGCGCTGCGTGGGCCAGCCGGTAAAGGAAGGCGGGATCGGTCATGATCCCTCTCCCATACCGCCTGGGCGCGTATTGATGAAGGGTGCGTCAGAGGATGCAGTTGAACTGCAGGCCCATCACCGCCGCATCATGATAGGTGGTGGTGCCGCCGGGGCGGTTGATATACTGGAAATCCGGCTGGAAGCTCATGCCGCGCGCGGTATGGATGTTGTAGAAGACTTCGTACACATCCTCATGCGTCTGGATGCCCCAGGCCTTGCCCCACTGGTTGTTCAGGTAAGGCGTGCCTGCCAGCACCGAGGATTCCTGCTGCAGCACCGAGGCGCGGCTCATCTCGAAATAATGGAACATCGCACCCACCGTATCGAGCGGGCGGCCCCATGCGGCGCCTGTTTCCACCATGCCGGCCCAGGCATGGTATTTCATGGCCGAGACCTTGCCTGACGTATACATGATGCCTGAAAGCGCGATCAGGCCGTTGGTCGGCCCCTTGCCGTTGCGGATGAACATCTGGTCGGCCTGGAACCAGGCCGTGCTGACACCGGACTGCTTGCGGAAGGGCTTGCCCGTCAGCACGGCGGAGTTGCCGTTGATGTCGGAATACAGGTCGTTGTACTGCGAGTTGTCATAGCCGTAACCCGCCTTGTAGTGACCGGCGAGGTGGTGTTTGCCGAATTCGGGCAGCCAGCCGAATTCCACCGGGGTGGAGAACTTGCCCAGCCCGCTCTGCGCCCAGGCCCAGCCCGAGATGCCACCGTTATAGGAATGTGGCGAGACGGCAAACATCGAGGCCATGATGTAGGTATCGACCGTGGGCATGACGCGCATCACCACGCCAAGGTTGCCCGAAGGCCAGTCGCGGCCGCCCGGCACGTATTTGCCCGGCGCGGGATTACCGCAGATCGACACGTTCATGAAGTCACAGAACAGGGGGGATGCGGCGAAGAAGCTGCCCACCGGAATCCAGCCCGCGCTGATGTCGAGCCGGTTATGGAACAGTGACTGTTCGGCATACATGTACACAAGGTGGGCGACCACGTTACCACGCGCACCGTAGATCTGCTGCACGCCTGCAAGCGAATCGTGGATGTAGTCCGTGCTGGCGTTCCGGCCATGACCGTTCACGATCATGGTGTGGGTCCAGAAATTCTTGGGCGCGCCTGCCAGCTTGTGCCAGTCGATATCGATTTCCACGCCAACCTGGCCGGCATCGGTCACGCCCTGCTTGGCGCCGCCACGGAAGTTGCCTGCCAGTTCCTCATGCACGTCGGCCTCGATGTGCACGCCGTGCTTCTGCAGGAAGGGCTGAAGCCCTGCCCAGTCACCAAAAAAGTGCTGGTTGCCATAGGGCGCGCTGTAAAACAGCCCCGGATCCTGCACCGTCACATTACGGCGCGAGTTGATGTTGAGGCTGGGCTGCGCGCCGATAACGCCCTGGCCTTCCCCCGGAAGGGCCTGTGCCTGTGCGCCTTCGCCACAGGTGAAAAAGGCAAGAAGAAACAGGGGGAACAGCGCAAAAGAGCGGATAAATCTTCGGGTCATTCGCATATCGGTAGCATATTTCATGCCGAATATAAACCTTGGCAGGGGAATTGTATAAAAACTAATATTTTGCAAAATAATGGTAAAGATATTTTTTATGTTATATCAATAGATTTATGTAAAATCTTACTATTCCTGAAGGTGTTTTTTTGTGCAATGCACAAATACATCAGAATTTTGTGTTTGTTCTCACATATTACTCATTTGCCCTGTCCAGGCGCATGATGCCGTACTCCGTTGACGCAACCCCGTGAGAATGGTGAACATGGCCCCATGTCACGCCTTGATATGAAAAAACCTTTCCTGCCCGTTCGCATCGCCGTGCTCACGGTATCTGACACCCGCACGCCGGATACGGACAGGTCGGGCGATATACTGGCCGCGCGCATCGCCACGGCGGGCCATGAAGTCGCTGCCCGCGCCATCGTGCCTGATGATGCGGGGCAGCTTGTGGCCGCGCTGTCGGGCTGGATTGCCGACCCGCAGGTCGATGTGGTCATTTCCACCGGGGGCACGGGCGTGACCGGGCGTGACGTCACGCCAGAGGCCTTCGACCGGGTGATCGAGAAGCGCATCGAAGGGTTTGGCGAGCTGTTCCGCATGCTGTCGTATCAGAAGATCGGCACCTCCACCATCCAGTCGCGCGCGCTCGCAGGCGTTGCGGGGGGCACCTATCTGTTTGCCCTGCCCGGATCGACCGGCGCGGTGAAGGACGGGTGGGATGATATTCTGGTCTGGCAGCTTGATAGCCGTCATGTGCCCTGCAATTTTGTTGAACTCATGCCCCGTCTGCGTGAACATCTGCCGCCCGCCCATCATGACTGATGCGCGAAACGCGGGGAAAAGGATAAAGGTTTCCGGGTGCCCCCTTTATTCAAAAAGGCGGCGCCGGGCTGAAGCAGGCTGAGGAGAACAGGCATGACAGGCACGAAAAAGCTGCTGTTGCTGGCGGGCGACTATGTCGAGGATTACGAGATCATGGTGCCCTACCAGGCCCTGACCATGCTCGGCTACGCGGTTGATACGGTCTGCCCTGGCAAAAAAAAGGGCGACTACGTGCTGACCGCCATCCATGATTTCGAGGGCGCGCAGACTTATAGCGAGAAGCCGGGCCACCGCTTCGTGCTCAATGCCGATTTTGAGGCGATCAATCACGCGGATTACGCGGGCCTGATCCTGCCCGGTGGCCGCGCGCCGGAATATCTGCGACTCGACGGGCGGGTGATTGAACTCGTCCGCGCCTTTGCCGGTCGCCCGCTGGCCGCGATCTGCCATGCCGCCCTGCTTCTGGCGGCGGCCCGCGTCATTTCAGGCAGGCGTGTTTCCGCCTATCCCGCCTGCCGCCCCGATGTGGAACTGGCGGGTGGCGTTTATGCCGATATTGCCATTGATGCCGCGGTGACCGATGGCATGCTGGTTACGGCGCCCGCATGGCCCGCGCACCCGGCATGGCTGGCGCAGTTTGCTGCCGTGCTGGGTGCGAAGGTGACACTCGCGTAAAAGCGGATAAAAGTTTCTGGGTGCTGCCTTTTTTGGAAAAAAGCTTCACCAGAAACTTTGCACGGTATTCAGATACCCGCGCTGCTCATGGCCGGGCGGTTGAGAATGGACAGGAATTCCCGCCGGGTGTCGGAATTGGTGCGGAACGTGCCGAGCATGCGGCTGGTCACCATCGACACGCCAGGGCGGTGCACCCCGCGCGTGGTCATGCACTGGTGCGCCGCCTCGATCACCACGCCCACGCCGTAGGGCTGCAGTTCTTCATTGATCGTGTTGGCGATTTGCGCGGTCAGGCGTTCCTGGATCTGGAAGCGCCGCGCATAGGCATCGACCACGCGGGCCAGCTTGGAAATGCCCACGACCCGCTTGCGCGGCAGGTAGGCCACATGCGCCACGCCAATGATGGGCACCATGTGGTGCTCGCAGTGGCTCTCCACGCGGATATCGCGCAGCAGCACCATCTCGTCATAGTCATCCACCTCGGAGAAGGTGCGGCGCAGCATGTCCACCGGGTCTTCGGCATAGCCCGCGAAGAACTCGCCATAGGATTTGATGACGCGGGCAGGCGTGTCGCGCAGGCCTTCGCGGTCGGGGTCTTCGCCCGCCCAGCGCAGCAGGGTGCGTACGGCTTCTTCTGCTTCCGTGCGGGTGGGGTGGGAATCGATGGGGGTCATGCTGTGGGTTCTTGTTGCAGGGGCCGCCCGGCAGGGACAGGCCACGGAGGAAAAACTTAATGCAGGATGGTCGGATGGTGCGGGCTGTCGAGGCTGAAGACCGGAATGCTGATATCGAAGTGCTCCCGGCTGCCCGGGCGGACCATGTGGTACTGCCCGCCCATGAAGCCGGTTGGCGTTTCAAGGGCGGCGCCCGACATGTATTCAAAACTGGCGGCGGCGTCGATCAGGGGCTGCTCGCCCACCACGCCTTCGCCTTCCACCCGTTCGATCCGGCCCTGTCCGTCCACGATGCGCCAGCTGCGGCGCAGGAGCTGCACCGCCGTGTCGCCGTGGTTCTCGATCCGCACCCGGTAAGCCCACACGTAGCGGTGCTCATCGGGTTCGGACTGGTCATCGAGCCAGAAGGTCTGGACCACCACGCGCACCCTGTCGGTCGTCGCCTCGAAACACGGCGTGTTCTCCAGTGTCTCGCCCAATGCTGTGTCAGCGCCTTCCCCGCCGGGGGGAAGGAAAGGCCTGTTCTTGCTCATGGTGGCGACGCTCCTGCTGCTACCGGTTGGCCAGCGCCGCGAGGCCGCGCTTGAGGTCATCGATCAGGTCATCGGCATCTTCCAGCCCGACCGAGAAGCGGATCGCGCCATCGGTAATGCCAAGGCGGGCGCGCTCTTCAGGGGCCAGCTTCATGTGGGTGGTCGTCGCCGGATGCGTGACCAGCGAACGGGCATCGCCAAGGTTGTTCGAGATCGAGATCAGCCGCAGCGCGTTCATGAAGGCAAATGCTCCAGCCTTGCCGCCCTCGACCTCAAACGCTACCAGCGTGGAACCCGCCGACATCTGCGTTTTTGCCAGTTCGTATTGCGGGTGGTCCTTGCGGCCGGGATAGAACACGCGGGCAATGCCGGGTGCTCCGGCCAGGAAGTCGGCCACTTTCGCCGCATTCTGCGTCATGGCGTTTACGCGCAGGGCCAGGGTCTCGATGCTTTTGAGCATGACCCAGGCATTAAACGGCGAGAGGCTGTTGCCGGTATTGCGCTGGAAGGGGCGCAGCACCTCGTTGATCCATTTTTCCGTGCCCAGCACGGCGCCGCCAAGCACGCGGCCCTGGCCATCAATGTGCTTGGTGCATGAATACACCACCACGTCAGCCCCGAGTTCGAGCGGTTTCTGGTACAGCGGGGTGGCGAACACGTTATCGACCACCACGGTCGCCCCGGCCTTGTGCGCAAGATCGCAGATCATGCGGATGTCGAGCACGTCGAGCATCGGGTTCGACGGGCTTTCAAGCAGGACGGCGCGGGTGGGCTTGCCCAGCGCTTCTTTCCACGCGGCCATGTCGCCGCCATCGACGAACACTGTCTCCACGCCGTAGCGCGGCAGCAGTTCGGAGACGATCCAGTGGCACGAGCCGAACAGTGCGCGCGAGGCCACCACGCGATCACCCGCGCGCACCTGCGCCAGCAGCGCGGAGGAGACGGCCCCCATGCCTGTGGAAGTCAGCGCACAGGCTTCAGCGCCTTCAAGGTCGCACAGGCGGCGCTCGAGACTGGCCACCGTGGGGTTGCCAAAGCGGGTGTACTGGTAGTGCGAAACATCGCCGGTAAAAGTGCCTTCGGCCTGCTCGGCGCTGTCATAGACAAAGCCGGAGGTCAGGAACATCGCCTCGCTGGTCTCGCCATAGGGCGTGCGCTCGAGGCCTGCATTAATCAGGCGCGTGGCGGGGCGGAAGGACTTGGGGTCGGGCTGGTCAGTCATGGTGGGTGGCAGTTCCTGCAAACAGGGTGGTGTGAAAGCAGGCCAGCGCCGGTTGATGCCCGGCAGTCTGGCCCGAAGGCGGCGCACGACCGTGGAAACCATGATGCCCGCGCCCTGTCACCGGCGGGATCAGGCCTCTTTAGCGCGTATGTTTTACCTCGCCGCAAGCCGGCCGTATCAAATCACGAGGGCCCGGGCGCAACCTTGCACGGGCATGCATGCTTATTGCGGATCAGGGCCGGGTGCGTCAACTGCTGGCCTGCCCCGTAAAGGGGTGATTGCATCTGCCATGCTTGTGCAGTATAGAGGGCGGGCCTGCGGGTGTAGTTCAATGGTAGAACGGCAGCTTCCCAAGCTGCATACGAGGGTTCGATTCCCTTCACCCGCTCCAGCTTCCCCAAAAATCGTTATCCTGATTGTGGTCATGATGGTCCAGCCAGGCACGTGCCGCTGGCCTGTCAGGTCGCCTTGGTGGCTGCTTGAAAAGCAGGATCAATAATATCCTGAAACGATAAAAGTTTTTGGTAAAGCTGCTCTCAAAAAGCTTCAGAAGGCAGCACCCAAAGACTTTTCTGATTTCTAAAAATTTCTTGTATATTTAGAGCGCGCTGCGAATGGCTTGAATCATAGGATTCCCAAAGGGCGTCTGATGTGATTCAAGATGAAGACTGGCGAAGGAGGCCAGCCTTCATGCCGAAAGCCTACTCGCAGGATTTACGAGACCGTGTAATTGATGCGGTGGAGAAAGACGGCATGAGTTGCCGGGCAGCGGCGCGGCGCTTCGGCGTGAGTGATGCTTCAGCGATCAAATGGGTGCAGCGCGCAAGACGCGTCGGGGATCGGTGCTGCGCCGGCACGGGCGGGCATCGTCCCTCGAAAACCAGACCTGAACGGGCCTGGCTGCTGGCCCTCATTGATGCCGAACCTGATATCACCCTTGCGGCGCTGTCGATCCGACTGCGCGAGGAACGTGGCGTTCAGGCCGACACGGGCATGCTCTCACGCTTTTTCCAATCCGAAGGGATCAGCTTCAAAAAAAAGCGTGCTGCCCTGCGAGCAGGACCGGCCTGACGTCGCGCGCAAGCGCAGGTTCTGGAAGCGCTATCAGGCCAACATAGATCCCACCCGTCTGGTCTTTATCGACGAAACCTGGGCCAAGACCAACATGACGCGCACGCACGGCCGGTGCCGCAAAGGTGAGAGACTGAAAGCCAGGGTCCCTCATAGCCACTGGAAGACACTGACATTTCTGGCTGCCTTGCGTCATGACCGGATCACCGCACCCGGCGTTCTCGACGGACCGATCAACGGGCGCAGTTTTTTGGCCTATGTCGAGCAGTTTCTGGTTCCAACACTCAAGCCGGGCGATATCGTCGTGCTCGACAATCTCGGCAGTCACAAGGGCGATGCGGTTCGCAAGGCCATTCGGGCTGTCGGGGCGAGGATGATCTTCCTGCCGCCCTACAGTCCCGATCTCAATCCGATCGAACAGGCCTTCGCCAAACTCAAGACTTTGCTGCGAAAAGCCGCGGAGCGATCCGTTGAGACAACATGGAAACGCATCGGCGCACTCATCAAATGCTTCTCTCCACAGGAATGCGCCAATTATCTCAAGAACTCTGGATATGCATCAATCTAATCACAGAATTCTCTAAATAAAAACTGGACAATTAAAGTATAATTATAAAATTCGAGATGCTTTTTGTATTAATACAGGGAGGGGAAATCCTATTCCCGGTATATAAAAAAGCCCCACAGGTTCATATGATGACCCATGCTGAGTAAAATAAAATATTATGTGTCAGCAATGATTTTAAAGAATAAAAGTTTTTGGGCACTGCCTTTTTGGAAAAAAGCTTTATCAAAAACTTTTGGGGTTTGCTGCCGTTTCAGCGGGCCGGGGCGGGTTCGGCAGTAGCCTGCGTGTCGGTATAGGTGCTGCCGTTCCATATCCAGCGATCCGTGCCATCCACCAGCAGGTCGTGCATGTCCTCATGCATCTCGGGCGCAATGGTGATCGGACCGCTGACGGAATCCAGAATCTGTATCCATTTACGGCCGTCGGGCAGGTAAACGGAGGTGGAGCACCCCGCCGAGCCACACAGGCTGGCTGATTGCAACTGCACGAACAGCGCCGTGCGTGGCGGATCATCTGACAGGCGGCCTGAGCCGGTCAGCAGCACCGGGCGTTCATTCTGGGTGGCTGCGTCATGCAGGTCGGGCGAGACCAGCAGCCGGGCCTGCCGGTCGAGTTCGGTGCCCGGATGCTGCGCCAGAATCACCGGGCCACCTTCCGCCCATCCAGCACTCACGCCCGGCAGCCCCATGATCACGACAGGGAGCACGATGGCACGCAGCAGGCGACGGATACACGGCATGAAGGGCACACTCCCGCAACGATGAAGCTATTGCGAACCCAATGCGCATCAGCCCCCAGGGTTCCATGCCGTATTCCTGCATAAGGCCATCAGGGGGTGACTTCAAAATAACAGCTTCACCGAATTCGAACTGGCCTTTCAGCCAGTTTTCAATCCCATGAATTGTATTTTGATAAATATAAAAATGGTAAAGGCTTTTGGGTGCCGCCTGTTTTCAATAAAAGCGGCATTCCCTGAAGCGTTTTAAAACGAGCTTCATGCAAAATATACTTCAGCTCCGCCCGTGGCGGCGGGTGCTGGCGGCCGGTTCTGCCGCTGTCGTGGGCCAGCTCGCCTCAATGCGGTCGCTCAGCTGGTTCAGCAGGCCCTCGGTCACCTTGGCAATGTTGTCATTGCTGCCAGTCGCCCCGCTGCCCAGAATGATGGTGCGGTTGCGCTGGATGGGCTGGCGCGAATCCTGCGGAATGATGGCCCAGTCCGCATTCAGCGCGGAGGAACCATCGCGGCTCACATCAAGGCGGCTGATATTGAGCTGCAGCCGCCAGGTGGGGCGGTCAGGCTGGGGCTGGTCGGTCACGAACAGGTTCGGCCATTTCTGCGCAAGGCGCGCCGTTATCAGGTCGGTCGCCCCCACGGAAAGACGGCTGGCCCAGCGGCCCAGCCCGCTGCGCTCGATCTCGTGGCCATTGCGCACCATGATGTCCTGGCTGTCCAGATAGTCAGGCAGGCGGGCGCGCTCGACCTCAATGACTGGCGTGCTGTCAGTAATGGGGGTGGTGGAGGTGGCTTCCGCCCCCGTGGCGATGGCAGGCGCGCCCAGCGTGTAAAAGCGCACGGGTGCCGAGGAACAGGCCGACAGCACCATGGCTGACAGCAGCAGGCCACCCCCCGCCCGCAGGGCCGGATACAGGCGCGAAAGGGAGAGAGCGGGCTGGCGCGTTTTCATTGATTGCGTCCCATCAGCAGAAGTTGCGGATTACTTTCGACTTCATTGGCGAATCCGCGCAGCCCGTAGCCTGCTTCCATAATATCACGCATCATATCGTCCAGATTGAGCCTGTCGCGCGATTGCGGGTCGAGCAGGGCGCGCAGGCTGGCAAGGGTTTCACGCGATTGCGCCATGGTTTGCCTTGTGTTGGCAATGAGCGCCAGCAGTTCGGCACGGCGGCCCTCGAACTGGTGGGTGTTGGTGGCAATCAGCCTGTCCAGCTTGTTTATGGTCACGTTGGCCCGGTTTTGTGCATCAATCACGGCGGCGCGGATCTGGCGCACCGCCACGTCACTGTGCGCCGATGTGTCATGAATACTGGTCATCATGCCCGGCATGGTGTCGTTCATGTCGATTGCGAGCCTGTGCACGCTGGCAAGGGCGGCGGCCAGGTCGTGGCGCAGCCCCTGCATGGAGGTGGAAACCATCATGGCTTCAAGCTGCTGCAGCGCGGTCTGGCCCATCGGTATTTCGGGCAGGTCGGTCATCAGGTCGGGGTGCAGGCGCGCCGGCGTGCCGGGGTCGAGGTCGAGGTCCAGTTCGGTCTGGCCCGTGACCAGGCTGTGCAGCATCATGTCCGCCCGCAGCCCGTTGGCCACGAGTTGCGGCAGCGGCGGCAGGTCGCCCCGTCCCGGCGCATGGGCCGGGTCGAACAGGATATAGACCGGCATGTAGGTGTGGTGATCGACCGGGTCCACCTTGACCGTAATCCGCTCGACAGCGCCCACCGGCACCCCGCGGAAATTGACCGGTGAGCCGATATCAAGCCCGTTCGTGGGGCTTTCAAACACCACTACGGCCTCGCTGCTGCGACCGGGCAGGGGCAGGTTGCCCTTGACCGCCAGCACGCCAAGCCCCACGGCCGCCACCCCGAGCACGACCGCGCCGATCAGTGTCTGCCTGCCGGGCATCGGCATTACCCGTTTCCATGGGTGCCGGAACTGTCCAGCTGTTCACGGTGCATGAAGGCATGCACCGTGGGGTCGGTGCAGTGGTCGCGCAGCCAGGTGGGCGAGCCATGGGCGATGGCGGTTTTCTGGTCGGCATCCAGAAAGATGCCATCATCAGCGATATGGAACAGGCTGGACAGCTCGTGGCTGACGATGATGATCGTGGCGCCGAGCCCGTCGCGCAGGTTCAGGATCAGCTCATCGAGCCTTGCCGAGGTAATGGGGTCGAGCCCGGCCGAAGGTTCGTCGAAGAACAGGATATCGGGGTCGAGCGACATGGCGCGCGCCAGCCCCGCGCGCTTGCGCATGCCGCCGCTGAGCTCGGACGGATACTGGTCAATGGCGTGCAGCATGCCCACAAGCCCCAGCTTGAGCTCGACAAGCTGGCGGATGACATGCGGTTCAAGCTTGGTGAACATCTGCATGGGCAGCGCCACGTTCTCGCCCACGGTCATCGAACTCCACAGCGCCCCGCTCTGGAACAGCACGCCAAAGCGCCGCCCGATCTTGACCCGGCTTTCATCATCACCGGACCAGTAATCATCCTTCTGCACCATGTAGGTGCCGTGCGTGGGGCGCAGCAGGCCGATCATGCTCTTGAGCAGCGTGCTCTTGCCGCAGCCCGAACCGCCCATCACGGCGAAGATGCTGCCGCGCCGGACCTGAAACGAGACATCATGCTGGATCACGCGCGAGCCGAAGGCCAGTGTCACGTCATTCACGTCGATCATGACGGGGCGGTCATCGGTGGAGGGCATCTGGTTATTCATGGTGATCAGATCCCGATAACATTGGCAATAACCGCGAACACCGCATCAAGCGCGATCACGCCCACAATGCCCACCACCACGGCCTTGGTGGCCGCGATGCCCACATCGGCGGCACTCCGCCCGGCCTTGAGGCCGATGCGGCAGCTTGTCAGCCCGATGAAGGTGCCGAACACGAGGCTCTTGATGAAGCCGAAGGTGAACTGGTCAAGCGGCAGAGCATGCAGGGTTTCATGAAAGTAACCCAGCGGCGAGACGTCGAGCATGATGTAGGAGACGAAGAACCCGCCGAGCATGCCGATCAGGCAGCCATAGAGGTAAAGCAGCGGCATGGTGAAGGCCAGCGCCAGCACCGAGGGCAGGATCAGGTAGCTCGAAACCGGAATGCCGAACACCTGCAGCGCGTCGATTTCCTCATTGGCCTGCATGGTGGAGATGCGCGCGGCATAGGCGCCACCGGTGCGGCCCGCCATGATGATGGCCGTCATCACCGCTGACATTTCGCGCACCATGGCAATGGCCACGAGGCTTGCCACATAGATGTCGGCCGCGAATTTGTGCAGTTCCACCGACCCCACAAAGGCCAGGATCGCGCCGACAAGGAAGTTGACCACGCCCACGATCAGCAGCGCCGCAGGCCCCGCCGCACTCAGGTCGGACATGAGATCGACGGTGCGCATCATGCCGCGCCCCACCACGGCGGCAAACCCGCCCTTGGCGGCGGCGGCCCCCATTTCGCTCACGCAGCCGACCTCGTTCAGCGTATCGAGCGTGAACTGGCCCACGGCGGTGACGGGCTGGAATTTATGTGGCGGCGGTGGCGCGGGTGTGGGCGGGATTTCGGGCAGCAGGTCGAGCAGCTTGCGCGCGGATTCCGGCAGGGTGTCGATGCGCAGCTGCACGTTGTCTTCGCGGGCGGTGCGCTTGAGCTCCCACAGGAAGCTGATCAGCGAGGTATCCCATTTGCCAAGCTGGTCGGTGCTGAATTCAACCGGTTCGCCGTGTGGCACATCCCTGAACCCGGATTCCGGAAAGTCGGGAAGATGGCCCTGCTGTGCAATCCAGTCCCCGGATAATGTGACAAGGGTCCGGTTCGCCTCGGGCTGCAGATGCCATTGCGGCGCACCATTGACGGACGTTTTCACCAGCCTCTCCAACCTCAGTGCCGCAACCTCGCCCACCCGGTTGCGGGGCGGCATGCACAAAACGATCCCCGTTCTCGTCATCCGCCTGCTTGCTGGCAGGCAGGTGGCGGGTCTCTCACGGTGTTCTGTTTTCAATACCAGATGACCCGCCCGGCACAAGCCCCGCTGCCGTGAAGGCTCCGCGATGGCAGCGCATGGCTTTGGCGCGCCTGTGCTCAGGGCGGGGTGGGGGCGTGGGGCATGTCCACCACAGGGTCATCCACATGCCCGGTCATGATGGCGGCAGTGATGTCGGCCATGACGCGGCGGGCGACGGGCTGGCGGTAATGCAGCGGATCCCAGAAATTGTCCCGGTTTCCGGTCAGGGCGGTGTCATGGTTGAAGTCGAGCACGAGCGTGTCGCGGCGGGGATCTGTCACCCGGCTTACGCCCAGGCGGCAGGCCTTGAGTCGCGCATCGGCCACGCTGCCGGGCGTGCCGTGCAGAAAGTCCGAGGCGGGTGGAAACCACACCACGCGCAGCGTGGCGGCAGGCATGCGCGCCAGCATGTCAGCCAGCAGGTCCATGCCTGGTGGCGGGGTTTCGGCCATGCCGGGCGGGGCAGGGGTATTGTCTGGCGGGGCCCAGCGGCTGAAAATGGCCTGCACGCGGGCGGGGTCGTACTGCCCGTCGGGCGGCACGAAGCTGGTATAGCCATCGGTGCCAAAGCGCTGGGCCTTGCGCCCGGCCAGCCACCAGAACTCATTGGCCGCTTCCTGCAGGGCATACAGGCTGGCCATGTGCAGGTAGCCCATCCATGCGGGGTGGCCGTACATCCATTCCGGCCAGGGGCGGTTGGGGCCGCTCAGGCTACCGGGGCGGGGGTGGCACCAGGCGGCGTCGATGCCGATCATGATAATGCGCGGGACCGGATGAGCCCGCAGAAAAGCGTCGAGTTCGCGCGACTGCTCCCACGGGCTGGCGCTGTTCATGGCCATGTTGAGAAAATGCGCGCCCAGCGGCGGCCCCAGCACGGCAGGCTGCATGAGGCGGCTGGTCGAGGTGCCGATGATGACGGAATCAAACCGTGGCGCGCGCGCCAGCGCGGGCATGGTGTAGCGGGCGTTGGACGTGACGGGTATGCGCGCAAGCCGCGGCGAGAAGGGCAGGATGTTCCACGGGTCAACCGTGACGATGAACAGGTAGAGCCCGCCTCCCGTCACCACTGTCGCCAGCAGGGCCAGCAGGGCAAAGCGCCGCCATGGGCCTGCCTGCCCCGCCCGCGTGGGCCGCCTCATTGATGGCGGAACGTCACGACCAGAACATCACGGTAGGCCGGGCGGGTGGGGTCGAGCGGGCGCACCGCCGTCACGCCATGATAGACGCGGTTGTCATTGACCACCGCCGTATCAAGCGGCTGGTCGAGCATGAACCCGCCCAGCAGGGTGCGTTGCAGGTCATGGATGGAGGTCTCGCCCGACATGACGTTTTCACGCCGCACCATGATTACCATCACCCAGTCCACGCCATCGCGGTGCAGGCCCTCGGGCGTGGGCTGGCCGGGGTTGTTCTCCAGCGCCTCGATGCGGAACTGGTGCACCTCGGTATGCCACACGTCGGGCCGGTTTGCGGGTTCGCTCAGGTCGGTCACGATGCGGTGCATGAGCTGCAATATGGCCAGCAGGGCAGGGTGGGCGCCCATCTCGGGCTCGATGGCGCGGAACCAGCGCTCGATGCCGCCATTGAGCTCGTTGTAGTCGCGGCTCTGGTAATGGGGCTGGTGCTTCTTGCGGCTTATGCCCCCGGCGCTGATGGCGAAGGTGGCATGGCGGCGGCGGCGGTAGCGCCCGCCATCGGCCATGTAGCGGTCCAGCCCCAGCCGGTTCCAGCTTGCGGCAAAGCTGGCCCAGTCCGCCACGGCCTGCTGGCCAAGCAGGGCGCGCATGGCCCCCGCGGGCACGAAGGCGAAGCCATCCGCGCGCAGGGGAGCCTCAAGGCGGGCCAGAGCGCTTGCCGTATCCTCAGCCATGGGTGGAGTCATTTCCCTTTGGCGCGGCGTCCGCTTCGGGGTTTTCGGCCTTGGGGCCTTCAACCTTTGGCGCATCGGTTGCGCTGTCTCCGGTTTCAGGCTGCGCGGGCCTGTCGAGGGCGGCCCTGGGGAAGTTCTCCTCCATGTTCATCTGCAGCGTGCCGGAGGGGCCGTTGGTCAGCAGGTTCATCGAAGTCGGGATCGGGAACTTGACCTTTTCCTTCACCATGCGCGCGCTCAGACGGCTGTAATACTCGCGGTAGACCTTCCACTTCGATCCCGGCGAGGTGCGGATGGAGCCAAGGAACTTGGAGCCATTGCCATCAGCCTGTTCCAGCCCGAGGAAGGAGAAGTCCGACTTGATGAGCGGGCCATACACATGGTCCTTGCGCAGGATCGCCAGTTCATCCTGCAGGATTGCAGCCACCCGGTGCGGGTCTTCCGACAGGTCGAGCATGAAGCTGACCACCACGAGGTTGTAGTCGCGCGAGGTATTGGCAATCGAGGTGACCGACGAGAACGGGATGATGTGCAGGTCCCCGTTCACCGCGCGCAGCCGCAGCGTGCGGATGGACAGATGCTCCACCGTGCCTGAAACGGCGCCCGCCGTGACCCAGTCGCCCACCTGCATGGCGTTTTCAACCAGCATGAAGAAGCCGGTGATGAAGTCCTTGACCAGGCTCTGGGAACCGAACGCGATGGCCGCACCCATGATGCCCGCACCCGTAAGCAGCGGGGCGACGTTGATGCCGATCTGCGAAAGGGTGGTCACGGTTACGATGATGATGATGAAGGTGAGCAGCACCGTGCGGATGATCGGCAGCACCGTGCGCAGCCGTGTCGCGCGGGAGGCCTGGTCCGATGTCTCGAAGCGGGTGATCTGGTTCTGCAGGGTTGCGTTGGCCACTTCCCACACCACAATGGCGATGGTGTAGGCGATCATGATCGTCAGCATCGCGCCCACGATCTTGGTGCCCAGCGAGCCATGCACGAAGAAGCGGATGGCCGGCAGACCCCATGACTGCAGCAGCAGCACGACCGTGAAGAACACCAGCAGCACCGACAGCGTGCGCCGCGCCATGGGGTAGTAGTAGTCCACGCGGGCCTGCAGGCCGGGATAGCGCTTCTCGGTTGCCTCGGGCACGTGGAAGATTTTGTTCTGCAGGCTGAAGGCCAGCACCGAGAGCAGGCGCGCGCCCAGTATGACCACAATGGTCAGTGACAGCGTGCGCAGGATCCACGCATAGCCGCCCTGGATCTGGGTAGCCCAGACCAGCCACAGCGCGAAGTCAAAGAACATGGCCGGGATCCACCAGAAGCGGACCATCTTGCCCACGAACATCCAGAACGGCTTGTCACGCAGGCGGCCCGAGGGCTGCAGCGCCGCGCCCACATGGTGGCGGATGCGCCAGATGAAGATGGCGATGAGCATGTGCTCGATCAGCACCACGGCGCGGATGATGGCCTCGGTGCCACGGGCGGGCATGTCGAACACGCCGCCAAGCGTGGACAGGCAGACCACGATGGAAGGCGCGGCCACAAGGAAGTTCCACCACCGCGTGACCATGCGCGCCGTTGCATCGGATGCGCTGCACAGGCGGATGGTGGGCGAGTGCGGCACGAACACGGTCTCGAGCAGCAGGTAGATCACGCGCGCGATGACATAGGCGTTGGTGAGCGTGATGGTGACCATCGCCGCCTGGTGGGTGGTGGCGAACAGCGCGGAGGCGCCATAGCCCAGCCCGAAGAAGAGGGCGACCGGAAGCAGCTTGATGAGGAAATGCAGCAGGGAATAGGGAATGCGCGTGATGATGCGCAGCGTTTCATGCTGCTTGCGGTCATCCTGCTCGCGGGTCTGCTCGGTCTGCTGTTCGGCCTGGGCATCGGCTGCGGTGGCGGGCGGGGGAGTAGGCTGGTCGGCATCGGCCTGGTCCTCGCGCGCGAGGCGCTGGTTCAGGCGCTGCTCGGTGGCCACCGCGCGCGCGGTCACGCCGGCAAGCGGCTTGCGCAGGGCAATGGACAGGCCACGCTCGGCCACGAGGGCGAGGATGAAGATGATGCCAGCGCGCCCCATCGCATCCAGCAGGATCTGGCGTGAATCCGTATTGGACAGGATGGAGTGCACCCACCGCCCCACGAAGGCCAGATCGGCAAACAGCGCCATGAAGTTCTGGCCCTGCTTCAGCGCGATATCGCGGATATGGCTCAGCTCGTTCATGGTTTCGCTGCTGATGCTGCCTGGCTCGACTTCCACGTCGGACTTGGCTGCGGCAGCCTTCTTGGCGGGAGCCGGGGCAGGTGCCGGGGCTGCGGCAGGCGTGGTCGGCGCGGGCAGACCCTTGGCGATGGCGTCAAGGGTGTGGGTGAATTCCTCGCGCTTCTGCGGGTCGTTCATCACCGCGAGCACCTGCTGGGCCTGCTGGGCGGTGATGGTCTGCCCCGTGGCCTGGGCGGCCGCGGTGCCGGGATCGGCGGCATGGGCGTGGGGAATGCAGGGCAGGAGGGCGAGCAGGAAAGCCGCCAGCACTGTCAGGATGCCGCCCCGTCGGGACTGTCTGGATACGGGATGGGCGCGCGTCGTGAAATGGGCTGACATGCCGATTGTTCACCTCCTTGAAAATATTAAAGCCCCGCCGGAGCGGGGTCAGGCTCCCCTGTCGAATGACACAGCACCCCCGCCCATCACTGCGCGGGGGTGTGCCATCTTACCGCCTGAAAACATGCAATATCAGGACAAAAGATTGCCAAAGCCTGCATGGTTGCATCCTTGGCATGCCTTTTTTGCGTTTTTCAGCCCCATTGCGGGGGCTGTGGGGCCAGGGCGCGGGCCTCGCGCCGGATCACGCAGGTACCGGCCAGAATGTCGTGCAGCGCCTGCTTGCGCTGCGTCCACATGACCATGAGGAAGCCTATGCCAAGCAGTAGCGTCGAGAGATATTTGCCAAAATAGCGCCCCGCCGCGCGCAGCGGCGTGATCCGGTTGCCATAAAGGTCGGTCACGCGCATCTGGCACGCCAGCTTGCCGGGCGTGGCCTGAAAGCGCGAGGATTCAAACAGGATGAAATAGAACGCGGGCAGCAGGAGCGATGTCAGCTCGAACAGCCCGTTCCCGTTCCAGTGCAGGTGGGGCATGCTCGAGACAATGGTGTAGTCGGCCTGCGTATAGCCCGCTGGCTCGATGTAGGAGATGCGGTAGTCACCACCGCTGCCGCCAGTCACCTGCGGGTCGAACACCGATACAGAAAGGCTGGGCGGCACCAGCAGCAGGCCCATAAGCCCCAGCACCGCCCAGAGCACGATGCCATCGATCACATGGGCGACCACACGCATCCAGAACCCGGCATAGGTCCAGATCTCGGTGGGGGAGGCAGGGCGGGAAAACGGGTTCGTCATGCAGGGCATTCCTGTCTGGCTGCCAAGGGGGTCACCCGTACAGCAATGCCATTGCTCGGGGCGCAGCGGAAGCAGGAAAAACGCTCCATCCATCAGACAGGCCCGGCGGCTGTGTCAAAACACAAGAAAGTTCTTGATGAAGCTTTTTCCCAAAGGCCGACGCCCAGGAACTTTTACTTCCTGTTAGCTGCGATAGGAGCCGTTGATGTCGATATAGCCATGCGTCAGGTCGCATCCCCACGCCTGCGCCGTGCCGTTGGCCAGGCCAAGGTCAATCGTGATCTCGATTTCCTTGCCCTTCATGTGGGCTACCACCGGAGTTTCATCATAATCAGGCACCACGGTGCCGTTCTGTGCGATCCATGTGCCGCCAATGCCAACGGAAAGCGTATCGCGGTTGGCGGGCTCGCCGCATTTGCCCACCGCCATGACCACGCGGCCCCAGTTGGCGTCCTCGCCCGCTACGGCGGTCTTGACCAGTGGCGAGTTGGCTACGGCCATCGCCACCTTGTGGGCTGATTCATCCGACGTCGCACCGGTTACGACAACATGCATCATCTTGGTCACTCCCTCGCCATCGCGGATGACGAGCAGCGCCAGTTCCAGCAGCAGCGAATCAAGGGCCGCGCGGAACTGGGCCAGTGCGGGCGAGGCGGGGTCGGTGATCCCGGCATTGCCCGCCTGGCCTGTGGCGAACAGCAGCACCATGTCGGAGGTGGAGGTGTCCGAATCCACCGTGATGCAGTTGAAGCTGCGGTTCACGCCCTCGGTCAGGAAGGACTGGAGCACGCTGGCGGGCAGCTTCGCATCGGTCGCGACAAAGGCGAGCATGGTGGCCATGTCGGGTGCGACCATGCCGCTGCCCTTGGCAATGCCCTGGATGCGCACCGTGGTGTCGCCGATCTTCGCCGTGCGGGTCGCGGCCTTGGGGAAGGTGTCGGTGGTCATGATGCCACGCGCGGCATCCGCCCAGCCATCAGCCGAGAGGGTGGCGTACAGGCCGGGCAGGGCGGCCGAAATCTTCTGGTAGGGCAGGACCTCGCCAATCACGCCGGTGGAGGCGAGGAACACCTCGCTTGCGGCGCAGTTGACCAGGCGCGCGGCATCCGCCGCGTTGGCCTGTGTCGCTTCAAACCCGGCCCGGCCGGTAAAGACATTGGCGTTGCCCGCATTGACCACCAGCGCACGCGCCCGGCCATCGGCCATGGCGGCGCGGCACCAGTCCACCGGTGCGCCGGGGCATTTGCTTTTTGTATAGACGCCCGCCACCGTCGTGCCCGGTGCGAATTCAGCCATGACCAGATCGGTGCGCCCCTTGTAGCGGATGCCGGCCTCGGTCGCGCCAAAACGCACGCCAGCCAGTGCTGGCAGTTCGGGCAGGGGCTGGGCAAGGGGGGAGACGGGCAGGGCTTTGGCCATGGTCGGTCGGCTTCCGGTGCAGGGGCGGGGATAGGGACTCAGGTGGCGCGGCAGGGCATGGACCCCGCCGCGCGGCAGGCCGCTTTTAGTGGGCGGGCTGGTTTTCAGGCAGGGGCTTGCCGTCGGGGCCGTAGCGCACGACCTTGACCTGTGCGAGCGCGTTGGCAACCGCCTTCTGCACGCCGTCCTGGATCAGCTTCTGGCGGATCTGGTCGCGCGTTGCGTCAAGCGTGGGGGTGGGCGCCGTGCGCTTGCCAAGCACCTGGATCACGTGCCAGCCATACTGGGTGTGCACCGGGGTCTGGCTGTAGCTGTTGGGCTGCATGGAAGACGCCGCATCCCAGAATGTCGGCAGCATGTCGCCCTTCTTGAACCAGCCGAGGTCGCCGCCATTCTGCTTGGCCGAGCCGGGATCCTTCGACAGCTTGGTGGCCAGCTGCCCGAAATCGGCGCCGCCCTTGAGCTGCTTGATTACATCGTTGGCCTCGGCCTCGGTCTGGACCAGGATGTGGCGGGCATGAATTTCTTCAGCGCCCGGCTTGTTGGCGTAGTTCTTGTCGTAATACGCCTTGACCGCATCATCGGTCAGGGTCGGGGCGACCTGGGCCGACAGGTAGGCATTCTGCAGCGCGCCCTGCGAGGCCTGCTGCATCTGCTGCTGCACGTCGGGCTGCTTGTCGAGCCCGGCCTTCGTGGCGGCAAGCTGGATGGCGCGCTGGTCAACGAGCTGGTTGAGCAGGATCGGCACGATGATGTTGTCGGGCAGCTTGCGCAGCTGCTCGGGCATCGTGGCCATGGCCTGCCGCACGTCATTGAGGCGGATGTCCTGCCCGTTCACGCTGGCGAGCAGCGGATTCTGGTCCGCCGTGGCCGGTGCGGCGGGCGCCGCCGGCGCGGGGGAGGCCGCCATTGCAGGAGGAATGATGAAAGAGGAAGCAAGCAGGGCCATCGTTGCGACAGCCTTTGCCGGACTGATAGTCCGCATGTGCAAAAAACCCTAGTTATGAACGCGTTCGGCAGGCATCATGGCGAAGGGCGGCCCGCCCTGCAAGGGCCGTATGGCGGATGGCCGTTTTCCCCCGCTTTTTCCATGGCGCTGCGGTCCATCGGTTGACCCGTGGCGGCGTGGGTCCTATCTCATGTCTCCGCGCGAGAATTTTATCCGCACGCCTGCCCCGTCCCCGCCAGTTATTGTGTTGCGGGCGTGCGGGAATGTCATTCCGGGAAGGTCTTCATGTTCGCCAGTATTGCCCGCGCCCTGTTCGGAACCGCCAATGACCGGGCGCTGAAATCGTATCAGCGGCGCGTGCCCGCAATCAACGCGCTTGAGCCGCAGGTCCAGGCGTTGGATGACGCCGCCCTTGCCGCCAAGACACCGGAATTCCGCGCCCGCATCGCCAGGGGCGAAAGCCTTGACGCCCTTCTGCCCGAAGCCTTTGCCGTGTGCCGCGAGGCGGCCAAGCGCGTGCTGGGCATGCGCCACTTCGATGTGCAGCTCATTGGCGGTATGGTGCTGCATGATGGCAAGATTGCGGAAATGCGCACCGGCGAGGGCAAGACCCTTGTCGCCACCCTTGCCGTCTATCTCAGCGCGCTTGCGGGGCAGGGCGTGCATGTTGTGACCGTGAATGACTACCTCGCCAGCCGCGATGCCGAGCAGATGGGCAAGCTCTATGGTTTCCTTGGGCTGAGCGTGGGCGTGGTCGTACCCAACATGCCCGAGGACGAGCGCCGCGCCGCCTACCGCGCCGACATTACCTACGGCACCAATAACGAATTCGGCTTCGACTACCTGCGCGACAACATGAAATACCGCGTGGAAGACATGGTCCAGCGGCCCTTCCACCATGCCATCGTCGATGAAGTCGATTCGATCCTGATCGACGAGGCCCGCACCCCGCTCATCATCTCCGGCCCCGCCGAGGACAGTTCCGGCCTCTACCGCTCGGTCGATGAAGTGATGGTCGCCCTCGTGGCTGACCCCGAGGCCTATGAAAAGGACGAGAAATTCCGCTCCGTCATCCTGACCGAAAAAGGTGCCGAGCAGGTTGAGGAGCTGCTGCGCAATGCTGGCGTGCTGCATGATGGCGGCCTGTATGACAGCCAGAACGTGGCGGTAATCCACCACGTGCAGCAGTCGCTGCGCGCGCACACGCTGTTCACGCGCGATGTGGATTACATCGTAAGCGGCGGCAAGGTGGTCATCATCGATGAGTTCACCGGCCGCATGATGGAAGGCCGCCGCTACTCCGATGGCCTGCATCAGGCGCTCGAGGCCAAGGAACATGTGGAGGTGCAGCAGGAAAACCAGACGCTCGCCTCCATCACTTTCCAGAACTACTTCCGCATGTATCCGCGCCTGTCGGGCATGACCGGCACCGCCATGACGGAAGCCGATGAATTCGCTGATATCTACAAGCTCGACGTCATCGAGATCCCGACCAACCTGCCTGTCGCCCGCAAGGACGATGATGACGAGGTCTATCTCACCGCGCGCGAGAAATACGAGGCGGTCGCCGCCCTGATCAAGGAAATCAGCAGCACTTCGGGCCAGCCGGTGCTCGTCGGCACGACCTCGATCGAGAAGAGCGAGCATCTCTCTTCGCTGCTGCGCAAGAACGGCATCAAGCACAGCGTGCTCAATGCCCGCTTCCATGAGCTTGAGGCCGAGATCGTGGCGCAGGCGGGCGCGCCGGGGGCCATCACCATCGCCACCAACATGGCCGGGCGCGGCACCGACATCAAGCTCGGCGGCAACGTGGACATGCTGATCAGCCAGAAGCTCGGCGGCATTGAAGACCCAGAGGAGCGCGCCCGGCAGGAAGAGGCCCTGCGCGCGACCGTGGCGCGCGATCACGATATTGTGCGAAAGGCGGGTGGCCTGTACGTGATCGGCACCGAGCGCCATGAAAGCCGCCGTATCGACAACCAGCTGCGCGGTCGCGCCGGGCGGCAGGGCGATCCGGGCAATTCACGCTTCTTCATCTCGCTTGAAGATGACCTCATGCGCATCTTCGGCACCGACCGCATGGGCAACATCCTGCAGAAGCTGGGCCTGAAGGAAGGGGAGGCGATCGTTCACCCCTGGATCAACAAGGCCCTTGAGCGCGCGCAGAAAAAGGTCGAGGCCCGCAACTTCGACATGCGCAAGAACACGCTCAAATATGATGACGTGATGAACGACCAGCGCAAGGAAGTGTACGCCCAGCGCCGCGAATACATGGCGGCGGAAGACCTTTCGCCCATCATCACCGAAATGCGCGAGGACGTGATCCACGAGATCGTGGCCCGCCGCATCCCCGAGAAATCCTTCCCCGAACAGTGGCTCAAGGATGAGCTGGCCCACGATGTGCAGACCGCGCTCAACCTGACGCTGCCCATCAGGGAGTGGGCGGAGGAAGATGGCGTGGATGGCACGGTGGTGACCGAGCGCATCGAGCAGGCCGCGGCTCAGGCGCAGGCCAGCCGGGCCGCCAATTTTGGCCCGTCCGTCATGCGCTTTGTGGAAAAGCAGGTGCTGCTGACCACGTTTGATGCGGTGTGGAAGGAGCATCTGCTCGCCCTTGACCAGCTGCGCCAGGGCATTGGCCTGCGCGCCTATGGGCAGAAGGATCCGCTTAACGAGTTCAAGCACGAGGCGTTCGAGCTGTTCAACGCCATGCTCGACCACCTGCGCGCGCGCGTGACCTCCTCCATGGCGCGGGTGGAAATTGCGCCGCCGCCTATCGACAACCCCTTCGCCGGTGTTGCCGAAATCCATGCCGACCCCGAGGTGCCGGGGCTGGAGAACGAGCCGGGCCCCGGCCTCATGCCGGATGCGCAGGGCAACCTGCCCGATCCCGCCATGGGCAGGCCGATCGGGGCCGCGGCCATCATGCCCGATGACCCGTCAAGCTGGGGCGAGGTCTCGCGCAATGCGGCCTGCCCGTGCGGGTCGGGCAAGAAATACAAGCATTGCCACGGGCGGCTGGTCTGAACGGCCAGCCCCACCCGGGCCGATAGACAAGACAGTAACCAAGAACAACACGATCAGGGACGAACGATGGCAGGTCATTCCCAATTCAAGAACATCATGCACCGCAAGGGCGCGCAGGACGCCAAGCGGGCCAAGCAGTTTGCCAAGGTCATCCGTGAAATTACCGTGGCCACGCGCGAGGGCATGCCTGACCCGGCCATGAACCCGCGCCTGCGCGCCGCCATCTCGGCCGCGCGTGAAGTGAACATGCCCAAGGATACGGTCGAGCGCGCCATCAAGAAGGCCAGCGGCGCGGGCGGTGGCGATGACTACACCGAGGTCCGTTACGAAGGCTATGGCCCCGCAGGTGTGGCCGTGATCGTGGAGGGGCTGACGGATAACCGCAACCGCACCGCGTCTGATGTGCGGGCCGCGTTCTCCAAGCATGGCGGTTCGCTGGGCGAGACGAATTCGGTCTCGTTCATGTTTAGCCGCCTTGGCGTGATCGCCTATCCGCTCGATGCCGCGAGCGAGGATGACCTGATCGAGGCGGGCCTCGAGGCCGGCGCCGAAAATGTCGAGACCGTGGACGGCATGCATGAGGTGACCTGTCCGGTCGAATCCTTCTTCGCCGTGCGTGACGCGCTGGAAACCCGCTTTGGCGAACCCGCTTCCGCCAAGCTGGACTGGCGGCCGTCCAACACGGTCGAACTCGATGAGGACAAGGCCCGCAGCGTGTTCAAGCTGATCGACACGCTGGAAGACCATGACGACGTGCAGGCCGTGTACGCCAATTTTGACGTGCCGGACGACGTGGCCGAAAAGCTCTCGGCCTGATCCGGCCTGTGGTCCGCATCCTGGGCATCGACCCCGGCCTGCGTTTTACGGGCTGGGGGGTGATAACGGCGCAGGGCAACCGGCTGAGCCACGTGGCCGATGGCGTGATTGCTACCGATTCGGCGCTATCCGTGCCCGAGCGCCTGCGCCACCTGCATGATGCGCTGCTGGAGCTGACCCGCAACTTCGCCCCCGATGAAGCGGCGGTGGAGGAAACCTATGTCAACCGCAATGGCGCCGCCACGCTCAAGCTGGGCTATGCCCGTGGCGTGGGGCTGCTGGTGCCCATGCTGCTTGATATTCCGGTCGCCGAATATGGCGCCAAGACGGTCAAGCGCGCGGTGGTGGGCACGGGTGCCGCCACCAAGGAGCAGGTCAGCATGATGGTCCGCCGTATCCTGCCCACCGCCCTGCTCAGGCGCGCCGATGCGGCGGATGCGCTGGCGGTGGCCATCTGCCACGCCCATCACCGCGCCAGTGCCGCCCACATCGCCAACGCCACGAGGATGGCATGATCGCGCAGCTGCGCGGCCTGCTGGCACAGGTCGAGGCCGATCGCTGCGTGATTGATGTCAGTGGCGTGGGCTACCTTGTGCAGGCCTCGAGCCGCACGCTCGCGGCCCTTCCGCAGCCGCCGGAACTGGCCCTTGTGCTGGTCGAGACCGTGGTGCGCGAGGATGCGATCCTGCTCTACGGCTTTGCCGAGGCATCCGAGCGCTCATGGTTCCGCCTGCTCACCACCGTGCAGGGGGTTGGGGCCAAGGTGGCGCTGGCCATCCTGTCGGTGCTGCCGCCGCCTGAACTGATGATGGCCATTGGCAGTGGCGACAAAACCATGCTCACCCGTGCGGGCGGCGTGGGCGCGCGGCTGGCCCAGCGCATCGTGACCGAACTGCGCGACAAGTGCGAGGGCATGCCCACGGGTGCGCCTGCGGGTGGCGGCGTGCCGGGTGTGACCATTACTGTGCCCACGCCGCGCAGCATTGCGGCGGATGCAGTGCTGGCGCTGTCCGGCCTTGGCTTCAGGCGGGCTGAGGCGCAGCCTGTGGTCGAGCGCGTAATCGACCGCTTCGAGGGTGATGTGAACCTTGATGTGGTGATCCGTGACGCGCTGAAGGAACTGGCCCGATGAGTGAGCACCCCGAGCGCGAGATCGACGCCCGCCGGGCGGAGGAAGACGGCAACGAAGGCAGCCTGCGCCCGCAGACGCTCGATGACTTTACCGGCCAGAAGGCCAGCCGCGAGAATCTGGCCATCTTCATCGCCGCCGCCCGCCAGCGCGGCGATGCGCTGGACCATGTGCTGCTGCATGGCCCGCCGGGCCTGGGCAAGACCACGCTGGCGCAGATCGTGGCGCGCGAACTCGGGGTGGGCTTTCGCGCCACGTCGGGGCCGGTCATCCAGCGCGCGGGAGATCTGGCCGCCATCCTGACCAACCTCCAGCCGCGCGACGTGCTGTTCATTGATGAAATTCACCGCCTGCACCCCTCCATTGAGGAAGTGCTTTACCCGGCGATGGAAGATTTTCAGCTCGACCTGATTATTGGCGAGGGACCGGCGGCGCGTTCCGTGCGCATCGACCTTTCGCCGTTCACGCTGGTGGCCGCGACCACGCGGGCGGGGCTGCTGGCAACGCCGCTGCGCGACCGCTTTGGCATTCCGCTGCGGCTGGTGTTCTACACGCCCGAGGAACTGTGCCAGATCGTCTCACGCGGGGCGCGCAAGCTGGAGTTCGACCTGACACCGGAAGGGGCGGAGGAAATCGCCCGTCGCTCACGCGGCACGCCCCGCATCGCAGGCCGCCTGCTGCGCCGCGTGCGCGACTTCGCCGCCGTGGCGCGGGCGGGGCGCGGCCCGGTTGACCGCGCGCTGGCCGATGCCGCGCTATCCCGCCTCGAGGTCGATTCGATGGGGCTTGATGGCATGGACCGGCGCTACCTGCGCCGCATTGCCGAATACCATCATGGCGGCCCGGTGGGGGTCGAGACGCTGGCCGCCGCCCTGGCCGAGGCGCGTGACACGCTCGAAGACGTGATCGAGCCTTACCTGATTCAGGAAGGGCTTGTGCTACGCACCAGTCGCGGCCGCATGCTGGGCGAGCGGGGCTGGCGGCATCTGGGCCTCCAGCCCCCCGCCCGCGTGCCCGGCCAGGGCGACCTGCTCGGAGAGGGGACTGATGGTTCAGCATAGTATTGATTTCCGCATCTATTACGAGGATACGGATGCGGGCGGCGTGGTCTATCACGCCCGCTACCTCGCCTTTGGCGAGCGCGCCCGCACCGAGGCCATTCGCGCGCAGGGGCACTCGGCCGCCGACCTGCTGGATGATTTCGGCCTGGCCTTCGTGGTGCGCCATGCCGCCATGGACTACCGCGCCCCCCTGCGGCTTGATGACATCGTGTGCGTTACGACTCGCCTGACGGAACTGGGCGCTGCAAGTTGCAGGCTGCTCCAGACCTTTCACCGGGCAGGGGCGGCTGAAAAACCTGATTGTGGCACGCTGGATGTGCGGCTGGCCTGCGTGCGGGCAGCCGACGGGCGCGCGGCCCGATTTCCGCCGTTATGGCGTGATCTGTTGCGCGGGCTGGTCGGCTGAACGTAACAAAGCCATGCAGGGCATGTGTTCTTTTTGTGTCATGGGTTGACCGTGGCGCAGGGCTGTGCGGAAAGCAGGTTGGCCGTGGCTTGCCAAACGGGCAATCTTCGTGTTTGAGCGAACGGCCAAGGTGGGCAGGAGGCGTATTTGGACCAAGCGGTTAATGCAGCGAATCTGGGTGCTGCAGCGGGTGATCTTTCAATGTGGGCGCTGTTCATGCACGCCTCGATTGTGGTCAAGCTCGTCATGATCGGGCTGGTGACCAGCAGCGTGATTGTCTGGGCCATCATTTTTGATAAATTCACCACCATCCGCCGGGTCAACCGGCAGGCCAACGATTTCGAGGAGCGCTTCTGGGCCGGTGGCAGCCTTGAGGATCTGTACGAATCCGATGGCGCCAAGCCCGTGCACCCGATGGCCGCCGTGTTTGGCGCGGCCATGGGCGAATGGCGGCGTTCCTCGCGCATTTCGGGCATCGACCTGGTGCATGGCGGCGTGCAGGACCGCGTCAACCGCGCCATGGCCATTACGATTACGCGCGAGATGGACCGGCTGAACCGCTGGATCATCTTCCTCGCCACCATCGGGCCGGTGGCGCCCTTCATCGGCCTGTTCGGCACGGTGTGGGGCATCATGCACGCGTTCGGCTCGATCGCGGCCATGCACAACACCAATCTTTCGGTCGTGGCTCCCGGTATTTCCGAGGCGCTGTTCGCCACCGCCATCGGTCTTGTCACGGCCATTCCCGCCGTGATCGCCTATAACGTGGTCAGCAACAGCATGAGCGTGTTCGAGGACCGGCTGGATGCGTTCGGCACCGAGTTCGCCGCCATCCTGTCGCGCCAGTCGGAAGAAAGGGGCGCGTAACATGGGGGCAAGCCTGGGCGACCTGCGGGGGCGGCGGCGCAAGCGGCGCCCCATGGCCGAGATCAATGTCACTCCACTGGTGGACGTGATGCTGGTGCTGCTCATCATCTTCATGGTGACGGCGCCCATGATGACCAGCGGCGTGAACGTTGACCTGCCCAAGACGGATGCAGCTCCGGTCAATACCGACACCAAGCCCATCACGGTGTCGATCCGCTCCAATGGCGACCTGTACCTGGGCGATGAACCCGTGTCGCAGGACCAGTTGGTGGACCAGCTCAGGGCAGCCGCGCAGAATGACAGCGAGCACCGTATTTTCGTGCGCGGCGACCAGCATATCGATTATGGCCGTGTCATGCAGATCATGGGGCAGATCACGGCGGGTGGCTTTACGCATGTGGCCCTGCTGGCCCAGCAGCCACCCGGTCACTAAACAGAATCTGATGCCAGGAGCCGTCTGATCGTGGTCCCACCGCGTCGTTCCGAACGCATCCTCATGCGGCGTTCCATCCTGGTTTCGGGCGGGCTGCATTTTGCCCTGCTGGTGGCCGTGCTGCTCAGGCTGCCGGTGCCGGTGCCCAAGGAGCCACCGCCACCGCCCACCATCGAAATGGAATTCGCGGCCGATACAGGCACGGCAACACCCCACAAGGGCGACAGGCCGGCCCCCAAACCCGCGCCTGCGCCCGCTCCGGTGAGGCAGGAGGCGCCGCCTTCGCCCACACCGCCTGAAAAGGAACCCAACGAGGAGGCGGCGCCTCCCCCGCCGCCACCGCCCCCCATGCCGCCGCCGCAGCAGGTGTCCAAACCCGTGCCGGACGCGCCAACGCCGCCGCGTGAGCAGACGCCTTCGCCCGATGCGGTGCCCCTGCCGCCCACGCCGCCCAAGGCGGCCCCCGCGCAGGCGCATGCGCCCGTGCCGCCCTCGGCGCAGCCGGACCCGACGGCAGCGCCCAAGGTTCAGCAGCAGTCGCGCACCACGCAGCCCAACGAGGCGAAGAAAACCGTGCCCGATACGCACTCGCTGCTGGCAACGCTCGATGCCTTCCGCGCGGACCAGAAGCAGACCCATCCGCCCAAGGCCAGGCCCAACCCGCAGCAGGGTGGCGCGCCTGATGGTGGTGGCTCGCCCGATGGCGATATTACCAGCTCCATGACCGCCACCGAGCAGAAGGCCATCGGCAGTTCCGTACGGCGCTGCTACTCGGAAGATACGGCGGCGCGTAATTATGCCCAGTTTGTAGCGCATCTGGTCGTGACCGTGGATGGCACCGGCACGGCGCGGCTTGTGGAATTCGCGCCGCAGACGCAGGCGCAGATGGCGGCTGACCCGTCGTATCGCGCGCTGGCCGAACGCGCGCGTGATGCGGTGCTCAGCCCGACCTGTGCCAAGCTGCCCATTCCGCAGAACCTGCTGGGCCAGACCCGGCAACTGAAATTCGTATTCCGTCCCTGATACAAAGCGGACGAAGGCGAGGAGAGGAAAATGATGTCAAGCGTAAAGCCATTGATCCCGGATGATGATGCCGCACGGCTGGCATCGGCCTTCAGCCGGCGTGGTTTCATGGGTGCGGGTGTTGCAGGGGGGCTTATGGCCACGCCGCTGTTCGCGGCGGGCGCTGCCCACGCACAGGATGCGGGTGCGGCCGAAATCACGGTCGATCAGGCGCGTACCGCCCCCATTCCCATTGTCCTGCCCTCGCTTGGCAGTGGCGTGGCCCAGCAGATCACGGATGTGATCTCGGCTGATCTGGGTAATTGCGGCCTGTTCCGCCCCATCAGCGCCAGCATGCCGCAGGGCACGCCCGCCTTCGCCACCTACAAGTCGATGGGCGCGCGCGCGGTCATGACCGGCAAGGTGGTCGAGCAGGGCAGCAGCCTGCGCGTCGAGTTCCGCCTGTGGGATGTGCTGACCGGCAAGCAGCTGCAGGGCACGGCCTATACGGCCGCCAGTCAGGACTGGCGCCGCATCGCGCATGTGATTGCCGATGTGATCTACAGCCGCCTGCTTGGCGAGCAGGGCTACTTCAATTCCCGCATTGCCTACATCGCCCGCTCCGGCCCCCGCGCGCGCCAGGTCACGCGGCTTGCCATCATGGATCAGGACGGGGCGGACAGCCGTTACCTGACCAACGGGCAGTGGCTGACGCTCACGCCGCGCTTCAACCCGGCCAATAGCGAACTGGCATTCATGTCATATGCCAACTACAGGCCGCGTGTTTACCTGTTCAACCTCAATACCGGGCAGCAGAGACTGCTTGGTGACTTTACGGGTATTTCATTTGCACCGCGTTTTGCCCCCAACGGGCAGTCGGTCATCCTGTCGGTCACGCGCGGTGGCGGGTCGGACATCTTCGTGGTCGATCTCGCCACGATGGCGCGCCGGCAGATCACCTCGTCCGGGGCGATTGACACCAGTCCGTCCTACAGTCCCGACGGGTCGCAGATCGTGTTCAACTCCGATCGTGGCGGCTCGCAGCAGCTCTATGTCATGAGTGCATCGGGCGGCGAGGCGAAGCGGATTTCCTACGGGCACGGGCGCTATGGCTCGCCCGTATGGTCGCCGCGTGGAGATCTGATCGCGTTCTCGCGCATCGCCAATGGCAGCTTCTCGCTTGGCGTGATGGCGCCCGATGGGACGGGAGAGCGAATCCTGACCCAGGGCTTTACGGTGGAAAGCCCGACTTTCTGCCCCAACGGGCGCGTGCTGGCGTTCTGCCGCCAGAGCGCGGCCGGGGCAAATGGTGCCGGATTTGCAACAGGTATCAATACAATCGACATAACCGGCTTCCATGAACGCGCTCTGCCTGCGGGCAGCGCATCTGATCCGGCCTGGTCAGGTCTAAATAAGTAATTTTTTCAATGTGTTGGACAAACACATCGCCAGAACCCACTCATTTGGCAAATGGCGGGTATGTGTTTGTTCCACGTTGACTGAAACCGGGTTTGACAGCTATGCTTGTGGCGGTTTCCAGCGATCGCGAGTTTCTGTTTTACAATTTGTTTGGCAGGGCGCAACGAGACTCGGGACCGTTCTATATTTAAATCCGGAAATTCAACAAATGGTTTCAAAACAAGAAACCGATCCAGGATCCAAAGTAATGAAACTGAAGCTTTTTGGTGCGGCCGGTCTGGCTCTCTTCCTCGCCGCCTGTTCTGACCACGCGAACAAGAACGTCAACACCGGTGCTGCCACGCAGCAGCAGGTTGGCCCCGTGCCCGGCAGCGAGGCCGATCTGGTCGCGACCGCAGGTGACCGCGTGCTGTTCGCGCTGAACCAGAACACGCTGTCCAGCGATGCGAAGGCAACGCTCGACAAGCAGGCCGCATGGCTCGCCAAGTACCCGCAGGTACATGTGCAGATCGCCGGTAACTGCGATGATCGCGGCACCGAGGAATACAACATCGCACTGGGCGAGCGTCGTGCCAACGCTGCGCATGACTACCTGGTGGCCAAGGGTGTCGATGCATCGCGCATCACCACCATCTCCTATGGCAAGGACCGCCCCACCGCCGTTGGCGATGACGAGGCTTCCTGGTCCCAGAACCGCAACGCCATCACGGCGGTGCAGTAAGGTTCTGCCAGCACTTCAACGAAGTGTGGCGGTATGGAACCGGCCGGGCGCTTATCGCTCGGCCGGTTTTGTTTTAGGTAGACGTGCGTAGTGTTGCTTGAAGGGTATGGTCCATGCTGTCTGTTATGTCGTGTTTCCTTTCGGTTCCGGGCCGGCTTTCACGGTTGGGGCGGGTTGGCGTGCTGGCAGGTGGCGTATCGCTGGCCTGTCTGGCGAGTGCACATGCGGCTGACAGCGGTAATAACCTGACCCTGCAACTGCTTGACCGGGTCAACACGCTGGAAGAGCAGACGCGCGAGATGCGCGGCCAGATCGATCAGTTGACCAATCAGGTGCAGCAGCAGAACGCCGCCATGAGCAAGCAGATCGATGACATGAATTTCGCCATGCAGCAGCGTGGCCATGCCGCTGCCCCGGCAGTTCCGGCTTCGGTAACGGCGGCAGCTGGCGTGACGCCGGCTGCAACGCCTGCCGCAGCCAGGCGCAGCCCTGATGATCTGCTCAAGGCGGGTAATGATGCGCTGTTGCAGCATGATTACGCCACGGCGCAGGCCGATGCGCAGCAGGTGCTCTCGGGCCCCAAATCGGCCAAACAGGTTGATGCCCAGTATCTGATGGCCCAGTCCCTGGCGGGGCAGAAGCAGTATCGCCAGTCGGCCCTTGCCTATTACGATACCTATAACCGCGCCCCGCATGGCCAGCGCGCCCCGAGCGCCCTGCTCGGTGTTGCGGCAACGCTGGTGGCGCTGAACGACAAGGCCTCCGCCTGTCAGGCGCTGGACAAGCTTTCGAGTGAATTTCCCGCGCCCGCCCCGCGCATCAAAGCTGCCGAACTGGTGTACCGCAAGCGCGCCAAATGTAGCTGATTGCCAGTAGGGCACATGCAGCCTTCCAACCCGGTCAGCCCGGCCTGTTTTGCTGCCTGCATGGCCACTCTTGGCCCCTGGCCGGGGCCGGGCACGCCTGTATGCGTTGCGGTGTCGGGCGGGGCAGACAGCATGGCGCTGGCCATTCTGGCCCGGGGCTGGCGGCCTGACGTGGTGGGGCTGGTGGTGGACCACGGGCTGCGTGCCGAGTCGCGGCAGGAGGCCGAGCAGACGGTAGCCCGCCTGTCCCGGCTGGGCATGCCAGCCCGCCTGCTGGTGCTTGAGGGGCTGGCGCGTGGCCCCCGCATGGCCGAGCGTGCCCGGCGCATGCGCTATCAGGCCCTGTTCGCCGCCTGCCGCGCGCTTGGCGCGCTTGACCTGCTGGTGGCCCATCATGCGGGCGACCAGGCGGAAACCGTGCTCATGCGCCAGCAGGCCGCAAGCGGGGATGACGGGCTGGCCGCCATGGCGGTGGCGACGGACATGGCGGATGTGCGCCTCGTCCGCCCCCTGCTGGGCGTGGGCAAGGCTGCCCTTTATGCCACGGTGCAGGCTGCGGGCGTGCAGTGGGTGGAAGACCCCTCCAACGCCGACCTGCGCACCGCCCGCGCCCGGGCGCGTCATGCCCTGGCAGAAGATTCCCCTCTGGCAGGCACGCTTGTGGCTGATGCCCTGCAGGCCGGGCAGGCCCGTCAGGCACGCAACATGCATGATGCCCGCTGGCTGGCCGCCCATGCCCGTTTTCACCCTGGTGGCTGGGTGGTGCTGCCGCCGGAGCTTGCGCCGCCACGGCTGCTTTCGGCCCTGATCCGCGTGGTGGGGGGGCGGGATTATGCCCCGGCGCGGGAGGCGGTGGCAGCGCTTGCGGCCCGGCCCCGGGCGGCCACGCTGGCCGGGGTCGCCCTCATGCCCTGGCGGGACGGGCAGTGGCTCGTGGCCCGTGAGGAGGCAGGTCTTGCGCCCCCGATGGCAGCCGAGGCCGGGGCCATATGGGACCGGCGTTTCATCCTGCATGCGCCCCCCCTGCCGCCGGGCTGGCGCGTGGGGGCGGCGGGGCCGGTGGCGGCGTGGTGGCCGCATGGCCGGGGGCGGTCATGCTGGCCCGCGCGGCTGTTGCGCACGCTGCCCGCGCTATGGCATGATGGACAGGTCAAGGCCGTGCCCCACATGGGCCTGCGTGCGCAGGAACATGCCGCCGCCCATGCGGTTTTTATGAACCAGCCCCCCCACCCCGTGCTCGACTGTGCTGTATTTGGCGGCGCCGGACGCCCCGCTGCGGGCGGGCTGGCATAAAAGGTTGGCGGGTGGGGGTGTGAATATCCCCTGATCGTCCTATGTATGGTAGGACGTAGTGAACGTGGCGTCTGTTCGCCTGCCCGCTGTGGGGCATGGGCGAGGGGGCCAGCGGATGGAACAGTGGACAAGATGAACAATTTCGGCCGGAACTTGCTCCTGTGGGTTATCATCATCGTCCTGCTGCTGTTGCTGTTTAATGTCTTCCAGCCGGGAAGCGTGCAGCATGCATCGCAGCAGTTGGCGTATTCCGATTTCATCGGAGACGTGAACAGCGGGCATGTTCGCTCTGTCGTGGTGCAGGAACACAACATCACCGGCACGCTGACGGATGGTACCTCGTTCGATACCTATACCCCGCAGGACCCCACCCTGATTTCCCGCCTGACGGAAAAGGGCGTGGAGGTCGTGGCCAAGCCGCTCGAGGCGGATACCAACCCCATCCTGCGCTACCTTATCAACTATGCGCCGCTGCTGCTCATGGTGGGGGCCTGGATCTTCATCATGCGCCAGATGCAGTCTGGCGGTGGACGGGCCATGGGCTTTGGCAAGTCACGCGCCCGGATGCTGACCGAAAAGCAGGGCCGCGTGACCTTTGATGACGTGGCCGGCATTGATGAAGCCAAAGGCGAACTGCAGGAGATCGTCGACTTCCTGCGTGACCCGCAGAAGTTCACCCGCCTTGGCGGCAAGATTCCCAAGGGCGTGCTGCTCGTAGGCCCTCCCGGCACCGGCAAGACGCTGCTCGCCCGCGCCATCGCGGGTGAGGCGAACGTGCCGTTCTTCACCATCTCGGGTTCCGACTTTGTGGAAATGTTCGTGGGCGTGGGTGCCTCCCGCGTGCGTGACATGTTCGAGCAGGGCAAGAAGGCCGCGCCCTGCATCATCTTCATCGACGAGATCGATGCCGTGGGCCGCCATCGTGGCGCGGGCCTTGGCGGCGGCAATGACGAGCGTGAGCAGACGCTCAACCAGATGCTTGTCGAGATGGATGGCTTTGACAGCAATGAGGGCGTGATCCTGATTGCCGCCACCAACCGCCCCGACGTGCTTGACCCCGCCCTGCTGCGTCCCGGCCGCTTCGACCGCCAGGTGGTGGTGCCCAACCCCGATGTGGCGGGCCGCGAAAAGATCCTGCGCGTGCATATGCGCAAGGTGCCGCTGGCTTCCGATGTGGACCCCAAGGTCATTGCCCGCGGCACGCCCGGCTTCTCGGGTGCTGATCTGGCCAATCTGGTCAATGAGGCCGCCCTCATGGCTGCCCGCCTGGGCAAGCGCACGGTGGCGATGCTCGAGTTCGAGAACGCCAAGGACAAGGTGATGATGGGCGCCGAGCGCCGCTCCCTTGTCATGAGCGAGGACGAGAAGAAGATGACCGCCTACCACGAAGGCGGCCATGCGCTGGTGGGCATTCTCACGCCGGGTTCCGACCCGGTGCACAAGGCCACCATCATTCCCCGTGGCCGGGCGCTGGGCATGGTGATGAGCCTGCCGGAGAAGGACCGCTACTCCGAAAGCCGTTCGTGGTGCATCGGCAAGCTGACGCTGGCCATGGGTGGCCGCGCGGCGGAGGAAATCATCTTCGGGGCGGACAATGTCTCGACCGGCGCCTCGGGCGACATCAAGATGGCGACCGACGTGGCCCGCCGCATGGTGACCGAGTGGGGCATGAGCGAAAAGCTGGGCATGGTGGCCTATGGCGGCAACGGGCAGGAAGTGTTCCTTGGCCATAGCGTGACGCAGAACAAGAACGTGTCGGAGGAAACGGCGCGCGAGATTGATAACGAGGTGCGCAAGCTGATCGATGCCGCCTATGAGCGCGCCCGCGGCCTGCTGCTCGAGCATATTGACCAGCTTCACCGCCTTGGCGCGGCCCTGCTGGAATATGAAACCCTGACTGGCGAGGAAATCCGTCAGGTGTTGCGGGGCGAGAAGATCGAGCGCGTGGTGGTGGATGACCCGATGCCGGAGAACCGCCGTCCTTCCGTGCCGCCTTCGGCGCCTTCCGCTCCGGTGGCGCCGCTGCCCACGCCGGAAGGTGGTGGCGGGGTGGGGACTGCCCCGGCTGGCTAGGAATGCCTTGATTGAAAACGGTAAAAGTTTCCGGATGCTGCCTTTTTGAAAAAAGGCGGCATTCTTTTGAAGCTTTAAGCTGGCAGGTTTTTCAAACAGTCTCTTATATCAACATGGCGGGGCAGCTTCAGGCTGTTCCGCCATGTCTGTATCCGGCCTCATGGACGGGGCATGGCGGGCGCATGGAAAGCGGTATTCCGCGGAGCTTTTTGAAAGAAGCTTCACCAAAAACATCTTCATGATCGGGCGCGTATTTCGTGGGTCATTTTTCCAACCAGCCGCTGATTGAACCACTGGCCCTGCTGCATGGCCACGCAGCCCGGCAGGCGGTGGCGCAGGGTGTGGCGCGCTGGTTTGCGGGCGGCCCGCAGGCCTATGCGCTTGCCCGCCTGATCGGGCCGGGACAGGAAGAAACAGTCATGCCGGTTGCGGCCCTTTCTCCCGCATGGGAGGCGGCGGCCCGGCGCGTCAGCGCGCCCGCGCCTGATGCGGGGTTGCCCTCAGGCCCGCAGGTCATGGGCATCATCAATGTCACCCCGGACAGTTTCAGTGATGGCGGCCAGCATGACCGCGTGGAGACAGCACTGGCGCGCATCAGGGCGCTGCATGCGGCCGGATGCCGGGTGGTGGATATTGGCGGCGAGAGTACCCGCCCCGGTGCGCCTGCCGTTTCGGCCGGGGCGGAATGGGCGCGGATCGGCCCGGTCATCCACGCCGTCCGCGCCTGTTCCGCGCTTGATAACCTGAAACTTTCGATTGATACGCGGCAGGCGGCGGTCATGGACCAGGCGCTGATGGCCGGGGCCACGCTCATCAACGATGTCTCGGCGCTGACGCATGACCCTGCTGCCCGTGCGGTCGTGGCGCGGCATGGCTGCCCGGTCATGCTCATGCACATGCGCGGCACGCCAGAAACGATGCGCGCGCACACGGCTTACAGCGATGTGGCGGTGGATGTGGTGCGTGAACTCGGCCAGCGGGTGGAAGAGGCTGTGGCGGCGGGCATTGCGCGCACGCGCATACTGGTTGACCCCGGCATCGGCTTTGCCAAGACGCTGGAAGGCAACCTGACCCTGCTGGCCCGCCTGCCGCTGCTGGCCAACCTTGGGTGCCGGGTGGTGCTCGGCACGTCGCGCAAGCGCATGATTGGCGAACTGGGCCACGAACCCGATGCGGCCGCGCGCGATCCGGGCACGATTGCGGCCAGCCTGCCCGGAATGATCTTTCCCGGCGTGGTGCTCCGGGTTCACAATGCAGCGGCCATGATCCAGGCCATGCGGGTGCAGCAGGGGCTGGATCGGCAGTAACAGGTAAGGTAGGTCGGTGTCCGACCAGAACGTATCCGGAGATTTCCAGTCATGGTAAAAACAAGAAAGCTGTTCGGCACTGATGGAATTCGGGGCATGGCCAACCGCTTTCCCATGACGGTGGAAGTTGCACAGAAGCTGGGCCAGGCGGCTGGGCTGCGTTTCATACACGGCACGCACCGCCATAGCGTGCTGCTGGGCAAGGATACGCGCCTGTCAGGCTACATGATCGAATGCGCGCTGGTGTCGGGCTTTCTTTCCGCCGGGATGGACGTGACGCTGGTGGGGCCGATGCCTACCCCGGCCATTGCCATGCTCACCCGCTCCCTGCGTGCCGATCTGGGTGTCATGATCTCGGCTTCGCATAATCCGTATGGCGATAACGGCATCAAGCTGTTCGGCCCCGACGGGTTCAAGCTGTCCGACGAGACGGAAGCGGATATTGAGGCCGCCATGGGCGAGGATCTGACCCACATGCTCGCAGCCCCCGACCAGATCGGCCGGGCCTCGCGCCTTAATGACGCGGCAGGCCGGTACGTGGAAAGTGCGAAGTCCTCCTTTCCCCGCCGTCTGCGGCTTGACGGGCTGCGCATCGTGATCGACTGCGCCAACGGGGCGGCCTATCGCGTGGCGCCCACGGCGTTGTGGGAACTCGGCGCGGAAGTGGTGCGCATTGGCTGCGATCCTGATGGCATCAACATCAATGAAGGCTGCGGCTCCACCCGGCCCGAGGCATTGTGCGCGGCGGTGCAGCGCCACCGGGCCGATATCGGCATTGCGCTCGATGGAGATGCCGACCGCGTGCTGATTTCCGATGAAAAGGGCCGACTGGTCGATGGTGACCAGATCCTGGCGCTGATCTCGCACTCATGGGCGCGGCAGGGGCGGCTGTCGGGGCGGCATATCGTGGCGACCGTCATGTCCAACATGGGGCTTGAGCGTTATCTTGAGAGCCAGGGGCTGGAACTGGTGCGCACGGCGGTGGGCGATCGCTACGTGGTGGAGAAGATGCGCGAGCTCGGCGCCAATATCGGGGGCGAACAGTCGGGGCACATGGTGCTGTCGGATTTCGCCACCACGGGCGACGGGCTGGTGGCCGCCCTGCAGGTGCTGGCCGAAGTGGTGGAATCCGGTCGGCCCGCAAGCGAGGTGTGCCGCATGTTCAGGCCCTATCCGCAACTGCTGCGCAACGTGCGCTTTGCCGGTCGCAGCCCGCTACATGACCCGCAGGTGCATGAAGCGCGCAAGGCGGCGGAAAAGCGGCTGGGCGCACGCGGGCGACTCGTGCTGCGTGAAAGCGGCACCGAGCCACTGGTGCGCGTCATGGCGGAAGCCGAGGACGAGGCGCTGGTCAATGCGGTGGTTGATGACATGTGCGAGGCGATCACCGCCATCCAGATGGCAGGCTGAACCATGCAGGGGCGTATTCTCATCATGGCGGGCAGCGATAGCGGGGGTGGTGCCGGCATCCAGGCCGATATCAAGACCGTAACCGTGCTGGGCGGCTTTGGCATGACCGCCATCACCGCGCTGACCGCGCAGAACACGCTTGGCGTGCAGGCGGTCATGCCAGTCTCCCCGGCCTTTATCGTGGCCCAGATGCGCTGCGTGATGGATGATCTGGGGGTTGATGCCTTCAAGAGCGGCATGCTGGACCGGGCGGAGGTGATCGAGGCGATTGCCAATGTGCTGCTCACCAGCGCCGATATTCCCTACGTGCTCGATCCGGTCATGGTGGCGAAGGGGGGGGCTGCGCTACTGCATGATAGCGCGCTGGCCACGCTGAAGGCGCGGCTGCTGCCGCTGGCCACCGTGCTGACCCCCAACATCCCTGAAGCCGAGGCCCTGCTTGGCCACGGCATTGCCGGGCGCGCCGAGATGGTGCCCGCAGCCCGTGCCCTGCTGGCGCTCGGGCCGCGCGCCGTGCTGCTCAAGGGCGGCCATATGGAAGGCGATGAACTGCTGGACGTGCTGGTGCAGGCCGATGGCACGGTACAGGAATTCGTGAGCCGGCGCATCCACACCCGCCATACGCATGGCACCGGCTGCACACTGGCCAGTGCCATCGCCACGGGGCTGGGACAGGGCATGAGCCTGCCTGACGCCGTGATCCGTGCGCGGGACTATGTGCTGCGCGCCATTGCGGCCGCACCTGGCTATGGCGCGGGGGCTGGCCCGCTGAACCATGGTGCGGGCGGCATGGCATTAGGACATTAATAATTCATTAATAAAATAATTGTCATTATATTTATTATCTTTATGAAAGAATAGTAATATATAAACAACTTTAGGTTGTTTAATGCGTTCCGCACACTTATAGGTAGATGTAGTGTAAATATCTACTGGATGGTCGATATGCGGATTTTGCTTGTAGAGCCCAATGCCCGGAAAGCCGAAGAGACCACCCGGCATATGGAGAGGGCCGGATTTACAGTAGATCATGTTGATACGGGGCATGATGCACTGGGAATGTTAAAATCCTATAATTATGACCTTGCGGTCATGGAGGTGCGGCTGAAAGATCTCGATGGATTCGAGGTCATCCGGGTCAGTCGCGTCGCAAGGGTGCCCACGCCCGTGCTGGTCCTGTCAGATGAGCGGGAGGACACCACAAAAGTAAAGGCCTTCTCCACCGGGGCGGATGATTATGTGACCCGCCCCTACGAATCGATGGAACTGACAGCGCGGATGCAGGCAGTCATCCGCCGCTCAAAGGGGTATAGCGAGCCGACCCTGCGCGCGGGGCCGCTTGAGCTGTGCCTCGATAGCCGCACGGTCAGCGTGCAGGGGCACTGTGTGCATCTGACCGGCAAGGAATACATGATTCTGGAACTGCTCCTGCTGCGCAAGGGCATGGTCCTGACCAAGGATGCCTTCCTCAACCACCTGTATGGCGGGATGGATGAGCCGGAGATGAAGATTATCGATGTGTTTATCTGCAAGCTGCGCAAGAAATTGCATGTTGCGGGCGCGGGGCAGCTCATTGCCACGGTGTGGGGGCAGGGCTATGTGCTGCGTGATGGCACACCGACCCTGCCCGCCGCACCTTTTGGTGCGCCGCTGACACAGGTAACGGCTGCGTGATGCCTCTCGGGCTATCGTAACTGCAACTGGAACGAACCCGTCACCGTTAAAATGACCGTGCAAAGAAAAATGGCAGGCACACCCCGCAAGGTGTGCCTGCCAAAGTTTTAAAGTGATGATTCGATATGCGATGCCCCCATCGCCTGATTGTTATGGCATTGCCGTGCCGACCCCGAACATGAGATAAATCAAACTCTGCTGAAATAATTCATATGTTTTTTTCCGCGCATCTTTATTCCGGCTCGTTGATGGGACAGGATGCGCTGATTAACAGGATGGAAACAGGCGGCACGTCGATGGGAAACAAGAAAGCGCTGAGGCATCTTTACGCGGGTGGTGCATTGCTGCTTGCCCTATCCACCGGGCTGAGTGCGTGCGAAAGCGTGCATGACCAGATCGTGGATAAAGAAAACAGCCTTGCCGCAGCCGGTTTCGTGGCGCGCCCCGCCAATAATCCGGAACGTCAGGAGATGCTGCAGAAGCTGCCGCCCAACCGGTTTTTGCAGAAATCGTTTGGTGACCACATGCTCTACATCTATTCCGACCCCAAGGTGTGCAACTGCCTGTATGTGGGCAACCAGGCCGCCTATGGGCGCTATATGTCCTATGTGCAGGCCCAGAATCTGGCTGACCAGCAGCAGATGACGGCGGATATGTATGAAGATGCCTCCTGGAACTGGGGCATGTGGGGCTGGGGCGGCGGTGGCTGGGGTGGCCCGTGGGGCGGCGGCTGGTGGTAAGCCACTGTTTGAAAAACACCGCGTTGATAAAATAATGGAAGTTGCGGGGTGCCGCCTTTTTTCACAAAGGCGGCATTTCCCTGAAGCGTCCTGAAAAAAACATCACCAGAAACTGTCAGATGACTGTGGGATATTTCCCTGCCGGTGTTTCAGGTAAATTTGGGACGATGGTCCGCATAGACCACCATCTGCCAGGCCTCGCGCGTGCCAAGCCGGTGAGGGTGGGCATGGATGGCAGGCAGGAGCTGCCCTTCGCTTATGGCGATTTCCACCCCACAGCCGACGCAACGGTAAATACCGGAATGGGGGGCGACGGTACGGGGCGAATGAAGCTTGTCGAATTCAGGATCGGTCCACGTATCAATAAACTGTGCGGACTGGTAGAGGGCCATCCCGTTCTCCATTGTTTTTCATCGGCTGGCTAAGCTGTTAAAATAACCTTTAGCATGCATCTTACGTAGCGGCACATCCTCCGCCACATGCTGCATCCTGTATTCCTGTGCTGTTTTCTGACCCGTAGGGATTGATCTCCATGCGGTGCAGATAGACTATTTATGAATATTATATGTGCAGGACAATATTGTTTTCAATAAAGAATTGAATTTCATGCATAATAATATAAAATGAAATTTATATTCCCAATTTCAGCCATACTGAAACCATTTGTTGCATTATAAGCATAAATATATAATTTTCTTTAACCGGTTTAATTCTATAAGAAATTATCTGTCGAAAAATTATTTTAAAATAACGTATTAATTGAAAATAATAAAAAGTTTTCTGGATGCAGATTTGGCAACAAATTCCCTGTCAGCGCAATATATTTACTGAGCCGTAAGGTCAGGCACCCGGTCAGAACCCTGTTTCCTGTCCGTATTCGGGGCATGATACGGATAATATATAATTGAAAATAACATTTTCAGTCTGGCGAACGGAGTGTCAGTGACTGGTCAACTGTTTGTGTAACAATTGCATTCAGCGCACCATGTGCTGCGGTCCACTGAAAGGGATCGGCATCGTTATTGAAGGTCGGATCAAGCTGGTCGCCCCGTACCGTGCCATAGGCCTGAAAATACATGTCCGAGCGGGCGGGGATGGTATCCATCGTCCATGTCCAGTCATCGGACAGGAGGGCCGTGGCGCCCACCTGCGCACAGGGGCGCGTGGGTGACAGGGTTACGGCCGCTGTCGTCATGAGGGCCGCCTGCGGGCGGTGGTAGCGGCTGTCCCCGCCAATATCTTCCATCTGCAGGTCGCGGCGACGCGTTTCCTCGGCGGGCGTGATGTTGCGCCAGCCATCGCCATCAGGGGCTGCGTGGGCGCGGTCGAGCGGGTCCGATGCGGGGCCGAAGGCATGGCCCGCGTAATTGAGCGCGGTGCCCGCTGGCACATGAATCGGACCATGGGCTGCGGCATTCTGCACAAAGCTGTTTTCAACAGGGTGCCGGGCCAGACAGAGCTCGATCAGGCCAGCCGCCCGGACCGGGCAGGTGCCAAGGACCAGGCAGAGTCCGGTCATGGCCAGCCAGATGCCCCGCCGGGTGAACAGCCCGCCCCCCTGCGCCGTGGGCGATGGGGGGCGGCCTGTCCTTGCGCGCGGCATGGTAACGACCGGAAACAACCGGGGATCAGTTCCCGGCGGCTTTCTTGCCTGAAGGCGTGCCGACCATGTCTTCAGACACGAAACGGATGCTGTTCTGGGCATCCTGCAGGGCGGCGTCCGCATCCGCAGTGTTGGGTGTTGCGCCAGCAAGCAGGTTGGAGGCGCGATAGACATCGCTTGCGCTGGCATCAAGCGGTGCGATGGCCAGCACGAAGTCAACATCAACCGCGGCAACCTGCAGGTTCTGCGCTGCCTGCGCGGGCTTGCCCTTGTTCAGGCTGGTATTGGCTGAAGCCACCGCCGTGCCCTTGGTGGAGGAGGGGGCAAGGTCTTCGGTCACGATGTATTCGCCATCAACCGGCAGCCAGGCCACCGGCTGGGTGGAAGGGGCGGCCTTGGGCGCGGGCGCGCCTGCCGGGGCCTTCTTGGGCGGTGTCAGCTCGGCTTCGGCCTTCATGAACACCCGGTTGTCGGTCTTGGCGTGGGCCAGGGCGTTGTTGGCGTCGGTCAGCAGCTTGGCGGCGCCAGCGGTGTCGTTGTTGGCGAGCGCCGTGCGGGCCATGGCGATATCATCGAACGCGCGGCTGCCGTCAGCCGACAGCTTGGCGAAATCACGGTTGACCGCGCGCCCGGTTGAGGGGGCGGCATGCGCCGCGCCGACCGCCGTGCCCAGCATGAGCAGGGCTGCGGGCAGGAATGCATATTTTTTCATGGTTCATTCTCCGGTCTTGATGGCGGTATCATTGCCCGACGCCATCTGTAACAAAAGATGTGGCAACGCAATGCGGCTGCCCTGCTGCCGCATGTCAGGCCCGCCCCCGACAGGCCGCCCATGGGCCAAAAGCCCACTGGTCACGGCGTATGCATGCGCTAGTATGGGCTGTGCCGCTCCCGTCTGGAGCGGAACTGTTTATCAAGGAATGAACCATGTCTGAATGTGCAACCAAGTGTCCTTCCAAGTCTCCCTGCCTCAAGGGCATCCTGGTTTTCGGTGCGATTGTTGGCGCTATCGTGTTTTTCCTTAAGAAAAAGAAGTGCAACGACTGATCTTCCGCAGTCACGCCGTGCCGGTCATGTCCCTTGCGGGCATGGCCCCGGTGCGGCCAGCGCCGTGAGCGGGGCGGGGCACCGGCGCATCATCCATGTTGACATGGATGCCTTCTATGCCTCGGTCGAGCAGCGCGATGATCCGGCCCTGCGGGGCAGGCCGCTTGCCGTGGGCGGTGCCGGGCGGCGCGGGGTTGTTGCCGCCGCGAGTTATGAGGCCCGCCGGTTCGGGGTGCGTTCGGCCATGCCTTCGGTCGTGGCGCAGCGCAAATGCCCGGACCTCGTGTTCGTGCCGCCGCGTTTTGATGTGTATCGCGCGGTTTCTGCCCAGATTCATGCCATATTTGCCAGTTTTACCTCCATCATCCAGCCGCTTTCGCTTGATGAGGCGTATCTGGATGTGACCCGGCCGCTGCTGGATTATCCTTCCGCCACGGCCATTGCCACAGCCATTCGCGCCCGTATCCGCAGCGAGACGGGGCTGACCGCCTCGGCAGGCGTGTCCTATAATAAATTCCTGGCCAAGCTGGCTTCCGACTACCGAAAGCCCGATGGCCAGTTTGTCATTACACCTCGCATGGGGCCGGAGTTTGTGGCCAACCTGCCGGTCGAGCAGTTTCACGGTATTGGTCCGGCCACGGCGGCGCGCATGCATGGCCTGGGCATCCGCACGGGGCTGGATCTGCGTAGGCAGCCGCTCTCACGCCTGCTGCGGCATTTTGGCAAGGCGGCGGATTTCTATTATGGCATTGCCCGTGGGCTTGATGAGCGCCCCGTTGAAGTCAATCGCCCGCGCCGCTCCATTGGTGGCGAGCAGACCTTTGATGCCGATATCCATGACTGGCCTGAAGCGCGTGACAATATGCTGACCCTGTCCGAGCGGGTGTGGGGGCGCTGTGTTGCGCGTGGCCTGACGGGCGTGACCGTGACGCTGAAGGTTAAATACAACGATTTCCGCCAGATCGTGCGCGGGCGCACGGCGCCGGAACCGGTGGCGGATGGCGCCGATCTGGCCCGGCGGGCGCTGGCGCTTCTGGCCCCGTGTTTTCCGCCGCCACGGGGCATAAGGCTGCTGGGCGTGACCGTATCGGGCCTGCGCGTGCCCGGCACGGCTCCGCCTGCGCGGCAACTGATGCTGTTTGGCTGATAAAAGAACAGAAGTTTTCAGGGGGTTCCTTTTTTTAAAAGGAGGCGTTCTTTTCGAAGCTTTTTTAAAAAAGCTTCACCAGAAACTTTTATATTGTAGGCAGGTCGCATTGAGGTCATGGGATGACCTTCTCCATACGAAGCAGGATGCTATGAACAACGCAGCCCCTCCCGGGTCAAAGACCATTCTCAACGCCATTGCCGAACTTGTGCTGATCGCCGTACCGGATGAGGAGGAGGAAACCTGCCGCGCCATCGAGATGCACATGGCCTTTACCGGTAATGTCGAACTTGGTGACACGAACGTGTATTTCGGCTTCGATTACGAAACGCAGGAAGGGGAAAAGGTCAATTTCAGCCCCTTCGAGGACGAATCGACCGAAGGCCACATCCGCTACCTGCACGACCTTCAGCATGAGCTGCTTGAACTGCGCGCCGCCTTCTGGCGCGAGAACCCGGCCCGCGATCAGCCGGTCTGGACCGGGCTGACCCTGCGGGTGGAAATGGCGGAAGGGTCTTTCTCGGTCGATTTTGACTACTAATACGCTGAAATAGTAAAAGTTTTTGGTGAAGCTTTTTTCAAAAAAGCTTCAAAAGACATCGCCGGAAATTTTTTCAAGGCCCAGAGTCCATTCAGCCCGGAACAAAAGGTGGCAGCGGTTCCGGTTTCAGGCTGCCGGGCAGATAAAGCGGATGCTCGGGGCGGCCCGAACCCTTGCTCAGCCGCATGGCGCTGACCGTAATGCCGTGCTGTTGCAGCATGCGGATCACCTCCGGCCCACGCGGCAGCAGGCTTTTGATCTGCGGTGAGCCATAGGCCGCCACCACCAGGTCCGCCCGCCGCGCCATGGCCAGCAGGTGGCGGTCGTTCTCGGGGCCGACCGGGTCGGGCACCTCGGTCAGGCGTTTCTGGTCGGTGCAGCGATAGGCGAAGGTATTGCCCACCAGCAGCGTGCCGTAGCCCCATGCACGGGCATAGCGCTGGCACTTGGCTACCGTGCGGTCATCGCCATCTTCCGTCGCGACCGACGGGTTCATCATCAGCCACATCACCGCAGGCCCTTCGGGGTTCCAGGTGCGGGTCAGTTCATAGCGGTAGCACTTGTCCGGGCCGCCATAGATGGCATGGCTGACCACGTCATCGGCCAGACGGAGCGGGCGGCTGTGGCCCACATGGTGCTGGCCCTGTCGGGTGATGTTCATGGCCCAAACATACGCATGGCCGCGCGGAGGTCTACCCCCGCGCGGCCATGGCGCGTATCTAATGGTTGTGAAGGATCAGCGCGGCGTGCCGATCTTGTGCGGGGCCACCATCAGTTCGTGGCCGCGCAGCATGCCATCCCAGTACAGCACGGGCATGACCCATTCCTTGAGGAACCATGCCAGATGCGTGGGCTTGCGGCCATTGAGCAGCCATGTGGGCAGGGTGGGGGCAAGCTTGCCCCCATAGGCGAACTCGGCCAGCACGATCCTGCCGCGCTCGACGGTCAGCGGGCAGGCGCCATAGCCGTCATAATCGGCCACGGCGGGCTTGTGGTCCAGGGTGGCCAGCACGTTCACGGCCACGACCGGGGCCTGCACGCGCACGGCGGCGGCGGTCTTGGCGTTGGAGGTGCCCGCCACGTCGCCGAGCGCAAATACATTGGCGAACTTCGTGTGGCGCAGCGTCGCGGGGTCAACCGATACCCAGCCGCCATCGCCCGCCAGCGCGCTGTTGCGGATCACGTCGGGCGCGCGCTGGGGGGGAACGACATGCAGCATGTCGAATTCCACTTCCGAGGTCGTCTTGCTGCCATCGCCCGCCACGTTCTCGAACGTGGCGATGCGGCCCTTGCCGTCCACCTTCGTCAGGTTGGACTTGAGGCACAGGTCGATATGGTAGCGGTTGATGTAGTCCATCAGCGGCGGCACGAATTCCTTCACGCCAAACAGCCCCGGCGTCGCGGTGTGGAAGGACACGTTGATGTTGTCGGCCAGGCCACGCCTGCGCCACGCGTCACACGCCAGGTACATCGCCTTCTGAGGCGCGCCCGCGCACTTGATGGGCATGGGCGGCTGGGTAAAGACGGCATTGCCACGGCCCAGCGTCTGCACCATCTGCCAGGTATAGGGGGCAAGGTCGTAGCGGTAGTTCGAGGTCACGCCATTGCGGCCAAGGGTCTCGCTCAGGCCCTCGATTGCGTCCCAGTCCAGCGTCAGGCCGGTGGCCACCACCAGCACCTCGTAGCGGATGGATGACCCGTTGGACAGGTGCACGAGGTTGGCTTCGGGCTCGAAGCCCGTGGCCGCTGCCTGCACCCAGTCGGCGCCAGTCGGGATCAGCTTCTTTTCCGACCGGCGGGTCTGTGACTGCTTGAACACGCCGCCGCCCACCAGCGTCCAGCCCGGCTGGTAGAAATGCGAGCCCGACGGCTCGATGATGGCCAGCGTGATGCCGCCGCGCCGCTTGAGAATGCTCGCAGCGGTGGACAGCCCGGCTGCACCTCCACCCACCACGACGACATCATAGGTCAGGCCCCGCGCCGTGCTGGCGAGGTTCGGGATGGAGGGGGCGGTATCGGTCATGAGGGGTCTCCGTAATGACTTTTAATAGAAGGCTGCGATGGATATGCGTCAGGAACGGCTGAGCGGTATTTTGATGTAGCTTACACCATTATCTTCAGGCTCGGGCAGATGGCCGCCACGCATGTTGACCTGCACCGAGGGCATGATCAGGTTGGGCAGCGACAGGGTGGCGTCACGCGCGGTGCGCATCTGCACGAAAGCCTCCTCATCCACGCCATCATGAACGTGAACATTGTTCTGGCGTTCCGCGCCAATGGTGGTTTCCCATGCAAAGGCGTCGCGGCCGGGGGCCTTGTAGTCGTGGCACAGGAAAACCCGCGTCTCGGCCGGCAGGGCGAGCAGGCGGCGGATGGAGTGGTAGAGCATGCGGGCGTCCCCGCCGGGAAAGTCGGCCCGCGCGGTGCCGTAATCGGGCATGAACAGCGTATCGCCGATAAAGGCGGCTTCCCCGATCACATAGGCCATGTCGGCAGGCGTGTGGCCGGGCACGTGCAGCACGGTCACGGGCACGGTGCCGAGCGTGAACCGTGCCCCGTCCTCGAACAGCGCGTCGAACTGCGAGCCGTCGCGCGCGAAGCGCGTGCCCGCGTTGAACAGCTTGCCGAAGATGTCCTGCACTTTGAGGATGGCATGGCCAATGCCGAGCCTGCCGCCAAGGCGCTCCTGCAGCCAGGGCGCGGCGGAGAGGTGATCGGCATGGACATGGGTTTCAAGCAGCCACTCCACCTTCAGCTTTTCCGCCGTGACATAGTCCACGATATCCTGCGCCATGGCGTGGTCGGTTTTGCCTGATGCGGGGTCATAGTCCATCACGCTGTCGATGATGGCGCAGGCGCGGGTGGCGGGGTCATGCACCACATGGGTGGCGGTGAAGGTGGGCAGGTCGAAAAAGGTCCGGACAACCGGCGCCTGGCCTGTTGCACGGCATGTAATCACCTGGCTTGCAGCGGCTTCAAGGGCGGGGTCGGACATGGAATGTCATCCATAGTTTATGAATTACATAATAAATGTATGTTATAAGATGGCTTGCGTCAAGGCGCGGCAGATGCAAAAGGGCAGGGCATGAGCACAGAGGCGAGCATACCCGCAAACCATGGCGCGATCGGAACGCGCCCGTTGCGGATCGGGGACGTGGCACCAGACTTTCAGGCCCGTACCACGAAGGGGGAAATGCGCCTGTCGGACTTCCGCGGGCGCTGGCTGCTGTTTTTCTCGCACCCGGCGGATTTCACGCCGGTCTGCACCAGCGAGTTCATGGCGCTGGCCCGCGCGGCGGATCGCTTCGAGAAGCTTGACTGCGCGCTGCTGGGCCTGTCGGTAGACAGCCTGTACGCGCACCTGGCCTGGCTCGAGACGATACAGGAGCGCTTTGGCGTCGAGATCCCGTTCCCGCTGGTGGAAGATCCTTCCATGGCGGTGTGCCGCGCCTACGGCATGCTGGACCTGACCGCGCAGAACAGCGCCACCGTGCGCGCCACCTACGTGATCGACCCCGAAGGCGTGATCCGCGCGCTGGTGTGGTACCCCATGTCGGTCGGGCGCTCGGTCGAGGAACTGCTGCGCCTGGTCGAGGCCCTGCGCCGCAGCGAGGGCAACGCGGTCATGACCCCCGAGGGCTGGACGCCGGGCTGCGACGTGGTGCGCCCCGTGCCCACCACGCAGGCTGCCCTGCGCAAGGCCGGGGGCGCTGGTTGCTGGTTCTATAACCCCGTGCCCGATACGGGCCGCAAGCGCGGGCAGTAACGCCATGTCAGATCCTGCCGCGGGCGTGCGCCTGTCCTATGTGCTCACGCTGTCCTGCCCCAACCAGCCCGGTATTGTGGCGGCGATCAGTCAGGCCCTGTTCGAGCTTGGTGGCGACATTGCAGGCGCCCAGCAGTTCGATGAGCGTGAAAGCCGCATCTTTTTCATGCGCGTGGTGTTCAGCGTGCCCGCCGGTGGTGTGGAACGCGCCGTGCTCGAGCAGGCGCTGGCCGCTTTGGCTGCGCGGTTCGACATGGAGTGGTCGCTGCGCGCGAGCCTGCTTCCCACGCGCACCGTCATCATGGTCTCGCGGTTCGATCACTGCCTGGTTGACCTGCTGTATCGCTGGCGCATTGGCGAGCTGGCCATCGCGCCAGTGGCCATCATCGCCAATCACCCGCGCGAGACCTACGCCCATATCGACCTTGACGGCATCCCCTTCCACTACCTGCCCGTAACGGCCGCCACCAAGGCGGCGCAGGAGGCCAGAATGGCCGAAATCGTGCGCGAAACAGGGGCCGAGCTGGTGGTGCTGGCGCGGTACATGCAGATCCTGTCCGATTCCATGAGCGCGAGGCTGGCGGGGCGGTGCATCAACATCCACCATTCCTTCCTGCCCGGCTTCAAGGGGGCGAGGCCCTACCATCAGGCCTTTGCGCGTGGCGTGAAGCTGATCGGCGCCACCGCCCATTTCGTCACCCCCGACCTTGATGAAGGCCCGATCATCGAGCAGGATGTCGAGCGTATTACCCATGCCGATACCCCCGATGACCTGATCCGCAAGGGGCGCGATATCGAGCGCCGGGTGCTGGCGCGCGCCGTGCGTTACTTTACCGAGTGCCGCGTCATTCCCAACGGGCGCAAGACCATCGTGTTCAATCCCTGATGCCCGGCCCGGACCGCAGGCCGCCAGCGCCCCCCATGCCCGATGCCGATACGCAGTGCGCGGGCTTTCGCCAGGCGCGGCTGGCGCGCAAGACGGCCCTGATCGAGGATTATGTCGAACTGATCGACGACCTGCTCAATGACGGGCAGGAGGCACGCCAGGTTGATATCGCCGCCCGTCTTGGCGTGTCGCAGCCCACGGTGGCCAAGATGCTGGTGCGCCTCGAGGCGGATGGCCTTGTCACGCGCAGGCCCTATCGCGGCATTTTCCTGACCGGTGCGGGGCAGGAAATGGCGCGGGCCAGCCGCGCGCGCCACCACACGGTCGAGCAGTTCCTGCGCGCGCTTGGCGTCAGCGAGGCGAGTGCCCGCATTGATGCCGAGGGTATGGAACACTATGTGGGGGCGGAAACGCTGCGTGCCTTTCGCCACGCGCTTGAGGCGGGGCTGGCCGCCTTCATGGCCGGCACGGGCAAGCGCCAGAACGACTGACACACCCATGAAGGGGAACGCGCCATGACCCGACGCGCAGGCTCCGCCGACCTGCCGCTGCATACCGGGCGGGTGCCCGCGTGGCTGGGCCAGCGCATGGCGCGGCTGGGGGCCGTCATCACGCAGGCGGTCGTGCATCATTACGGGCGTGACGAGTTCCTGCGCAGGCTGGCGCATCCGTTCTGGTTCCAGTCCTTTGGCGCGGTCATGGGCATGGACTGGCATTCCTCGGGCATTACCACCAGCGTCATCGGCGCGCTCAAGCGTGGACTTGCCCCCCTGCAGGATGAATTGGGCCTGTATGTGTGCGGTGGCCGGGGCCGCCATTCGCGCCGCACGCCCGATGAACTGCTGGCGGTGGGCGAGGCCACCGGGCTTGATGCCACGCCCCTTGTGGCCACGAGCCGCATGGTGGCCAAGGTGGACAGTGCCGCCGTGCAGGACGGGTTCGACCTGTACCTGCATGGCTTCGTGGTGGCGGCGGATGGCAGATGGACGGTGGTGCAGCAGGGCATGCATACCGGGCGGCGCATGGCGCGGCGCTATCACTGGCTGTCCGATGACGTGAGCAGTTTTGTCGAGGCCCCGCATGCCGCCATTGAGGGCCGCGTCACGGGCCGCCCGGTCATGAACCTGACCGACCGCCGGGCGGATGCGTCACGCACGGGGCAGGTCGAACTGCTGCATGCCATGGGGCCGGACCGGCTGACGCGCGAACTCATGCGCATTGAAGGCCATGCCCCCCCGCCGCCGCCTGCGCAGGGCGAACTGCCCTATCTGTGCATGCCCGCCCACCATGACGTGCAGCCGCAGGATGTGAACATGCGCCGCCTGCATGGCGCGCTGGCGGCGGCGCGTGAGGCGGGGCCGCGTGACTTCCCCGATCTGCTGCGCGTGCCGGGCGTGGGCGCGCGCACGGTGCGGGCACTGGCGCTGGTGGCGGAGGTGGTGCATGGCGCGCCCTGCCGTTTTGATGATCCGGCCCGCTTCTCGCTGGCGCATGGCGGCAAGGACCGCCACCCCTATCCCGTGCCGGTGGCGGTGTATGACCGCACGCTCTCGGTCATGAAGGCGGCAGTCAGCGCGGCGAGACTGGGGCGGGAGGAACGGCTCGATGCCATCCGCAGGCTTGACGCCGCCGCCCGCAGGCTGGAGCGCGATGTGGGCGGCCCGTCATTTTCCGCCATTATGGGCGAAGAACGCGCGCGCTCGCATGATTATGGCGGGCGATCGGTATTTGGTTATGAACCACCACCGTCCGGTCGGGTTTCAGAAGGGCAGCGGAACGGGATCATGCGCCATGATAACCAGCCACACGACCAGCAGGGACACGAAGGCGAGGCGTCCCGCAACGCGGGATAGGGGTGCATCTGTCATGCAGGCATGATACCGGGCCAAATGCGGCATAAGTGCGGAGCCTTTCTCCCGCCATGTCCTCAAGGCAGCATCCTCGCATGAACGTGAAAGACTCGGTAATTCCCCCTGATATGCGCTCTACGCCCGCCCTGGCGCGGTACCGCAAGCGCCCGCTGGGGTTCATTTTCCATTACGTGCGGCTGCATGGCCGGTGGCACGCCATCATCATCAGCGCGATTACGGTGGCGGTGGCGTGCAATGTGGGCATGTCGGCCATCATCCGCCATCTGGTCAATGGCATGACCGGGGGCGGCCGGGGCATGGGGGCCGTGTGGGTCTCGATCGGGCTGTTCTGCGCCACCATCATCTGCGACAACGCGGCCTGGCGGGTGGCGGGGTGGATGGCCTCGGGCGTGTTCGTGCGCGTGGGCGGCGATGTGCGCGGCGACCTGTTCCGCTACCTCAGCGGGCATGATGCGACCTATTTTGCCAACCGGCTTTCCGGCGCACTCGCGGCCCGGGTCTCGGCGGCGGCGGGGGCGGTGGTGGCGCTGGAGAACATGGCGGCGTGGAACCTGCTGCCTTCGGTGCTGAACCTGTTCCTCGCCATCATCACGCTGGGCACGGTCAGCCCGCTGATGGCGCTGGTGCTGGTGGGCATGACGCTGCTGCTGGGGCTGTGCATCTACCTGCTGGCAGGCCACGGGCAGGAGATGCATCTGGCCTACGCGGCGGAAGCGGCGGAGGTGGATGGCGAGATGCTGGACGTGATGCAGAACCTGCCCCTGGTGCGTGCCTATGGCATGATGGGGGTGGAGCATGCCCGCATGCGCCAGCGCATCCGTGGCGAGATCGGGCTGCACACGTGCTCGTTGCGCTACATGGAAAAGCTGCGGATGATCCATTCCGTCGTCACCGCCTTCATGACCACGGGGCTGCTGCTGTGGGCCGTGCTGCTGTGGCGGATGCACAGGGCCACCACGGGCGATGTGGTGATGGTGACCACGCTGGGCTTTCTGATCCTGAACTGCACGCGCGACCTGGCCTTTTCCATGGTGGAGGCGATGAAGCACGTCACCCGCCTGGCCGAGACGCTGGACCACCTGCTGGTGCCGCATGAAGGCAGTGGCGTGGCCGAGACGGTGGTGCTGCCGCCTGCGGTGCTGCGCGGGCATGTGCAACTGCGTGATGTCAGCTTCGCCTATCCCGGTGGCGCGCCGGTGCTGTCGCATTTCAGTCTCGATATTCCCGCAGGCATGCGCGTGGGGCTGGTGGGGGTGTCGGGCTCGGGCAAGAGCACGGTGCTTGCCCTGTTGCAGCGCCAGCGCTTTGTGCAGGCAGGGGCGGTGGAGCTCGATGGCGTCAACATCCTTGAACTGGACGAGGCCAGCCTGCGCGCCTCAATGGCCGTGGTGCCGCAGGAGGTGTACCTGCTGCGCCGCCCGGTGGGCGAGAACATCCGCTACGGCCGCCCCGACGCCACTGATGAAGAGGTGAAGGCCGCGGCCGAGGCGGCGGGCTGCACCGGTTTTATCAATGCCATGCCGCAGGGATTTGCAACGGTGGTGGGCGAGCGCGGGGTCATGCTCTCGGGCGGGCAGCGCCAGCGCCTGGCCATTGCGCGCGCCTTCTTGCGCAATGCGCCCATCCTGATCCTGGATGAAGCGACCAGCGCGCTTGATGGGGAAAGCGAGCGCCATGTCCATGCCGCCCTTGAGCGGCTGATGGTGGGGCGCACGGTCATTGCCGTGGCGCACCGGCTCTCCACCCTGCGCGGGTTTGACCGGATCGTGGTGATGGAGCAGGGCCACATTGCCCAGGCAGGCACCATGGCCGAGCTTGAGGCCATGCCCGGCCCGTATCGTGACCGGCTGCTGGCGGCAGGCGACCTGCTGCGCCCCGTGCCGGGTCTTTCGCTCCTGTCCTGAACAAGGTCTGAAATAACGGATCGAACGTTGTCTGCTGGACTGTCGTTTCAGGCAACCTCTCGGATCAAACTACAAGGAAAACCCATGCAGGCCCCAGCCCACAGTATAGGCCCCGAAGACCTCGTGCCCATGGTGGCCGCCACCCTTGCGGACGAGACGGACCTGATCGCCAATATGGCGAATATCGCAGCCCTGGTATTCGAGGCGCTGCCGGACCTCAACTGGGCCGGATTCTATGTGTGGAAGGACGGCATGCTCGTGCTGGGGCCTTTTCAGGGGCGGGTGGCCTGCACGCGCATTGCGCCGGGGCGTGGCGTATGCGGCACGGTCGCGCGTGAGCGCAGGACAAAGGTGGTGCCCAACGTGCATGCCTTTCCCGGCCATATTGCCTGTGACGCGGCCTCTGCCGCCGAGATCGTGGTGCCGGTCATGCGCGGGGAACAGCTTGTGGGCGTGCTGGACGTTGACAGCCCCCGCCAGAACCGTTTCACCTCATCGGACCAGCACAGGCTCGAGCAGGTCGTGGCGCTGCTTGTGGCGCGGATGGCGCCCTGACCAGGCAGGCATGCCCTGCACACCACCACGGCCGTCTTATCGGGGCGGCCCGTTTCCGGACCCTCTGCTCAGGTAGCCGGTCACCTTTACTGTTTTCCGTCAGTCCGCAGGGCCGGGTGGGGCGTGGGATCGGGTGTGGTCTGCATCGGCGCACCCGGCGTGGGCGGGGCAGATGGCGTGTCCGTCAGCCGGGCAATGGCCGTGCGGGTGGTGAGCATGCCGTGAGCGGCCTGGCCGTGGTCATCGGGCGTGTCGGTCTGGGGGGTCATGTACATCATGCCCTGCGGAAAGGCCATGAGCACGCGCCTGCGCCGCAGGAAGTTCATGCCCAGCACGTTGTAGCTGGTTTTTTCGACATTTACGTCCAGCGGCAGGTCGTGCCATGCGCCAATGGCAATATTGTCAAAATGGTGCCTGCGTCCGTTCAGGATCTTTCCGGCATTGGTCCTGACGTGAATATCTTCATGCAGGATGGCGGGGGTCAGGCCCAGCGCCCTGGCATCCTTGCGCGCGAGCGAGGACATGTCCGCCCCCGGTTCGATCTCCATGCGTGTGCCCTGCGCGCCCACCTGCATGCGGATGCCGGTCAGGCGGCCGCGGCGGTCGGGCTGCAGGGGCAGGGCTGTGCTGTCCGGGCCGAGCCAGTCCTGCAATGGCGGGCAGCCGGCGGCCGTGCTGGCGATGAACATCACCATGACGCGGGCGGGAAAATCAAACAGCACGTCGTAATTGCCCAGTATGTCGTAGCCGATCACGCCCAGCACGGGCTGGTCATTGAGGCGGGGCTGGCGCGTGCCTTCAAGCAGGGCGGGCACGTCATCGGCATGGCCGTTGCTGATGCGCAGGTCATGCAGCACCGTGGTGTAGGTGGTGTCGACGCCTGCAATGGTCTGGATGCTGATGGCTGACAGAACGGGAAAGGCGGTGGGGCTGGGCGCATAAACGCCCACCTGGTCCTGCGTTACGCTGACATAGGCCAGCCCGTGCATGTCATTGAACGTGGCGGGAATGATGGGGCTGCCGCTATTGGTCAGCAGCGGAGCTGCGATGACATGGGTCAGGCAGGCGGCGGGCAGGCCATAGCGCAGCGCGGGCGGCGCTGCGGGCACGGGTGCATGCCGGGCCGCATGGGCGGGTGCGCCGCCCGCAAGGGCAAGCAGCACGGCCCCGGCGCGGGCCAGCCGTGCGGCGCGGGAATCAGTCCGGCTGGTCCGCGAGGTATTCCGCCACCTCGGCGTTTTCATCGAGGGGGGATTCGGTCTGGTCAAAGCGGGTGTAGTCAACGGTGATCCGCCCATCCGGCCCGGCGTTGATGATATCGACGAAGCGGTGATTATACAGCATGCGGTCAAATCCGTAAGCGGAACGCGCAAAGACGGTCTGCCCCGAGGCCTCGTCGGTGCCGGTCAGGCTGACAATGATTTCCGCCTCCTCCGCCGCCAGGTCTTTTTCCGTCAGGCCATCAAGGGGGCTGCGGGCATCGATGACATGGGTGGGCGTGCATGCAAAGCGCAGCACCGGCACATGCGACTGCTGGAGCGTGAGCGGGTCGAACTGTCGCACCACCCGGCCTGATGGCGTGTGGATGAGACGGGCGAGCGCAAACTCCACATCCACGGACAGGATGGGGCTGCGGCGGCAGTTGGCAATGCGGATATCAAGATGAAGCTGGCCGTTTTCCGACAGGATCAGCGCCTTGTCGCTGAACATGACCCGCGCGCGCGGGCGTGAGAAGCGCGCGAAGATGAGGCCCGTGGCCAGAGCGTTGATCATCATGCCGCCCAGCACTTCCACGGTGGCGATCAGGTTGGCGGTGCGGCTGACGGGCACCATGCCGCCATAACCCACGGTGGAGAGGGTCTGCACGCTGAAGAAGAAGAAATCAGCGAAGCTGTGCGGGTCGGCCCCCTTAATGCCCTGGCTGTCGGCCATGTACAGCAGCGCGAAAAGCAGGTTGACCCCCACGTAAACCAGCAGCGAGCAGTAAAAGAACGTGCGCCACGGTGCCGTAAGGGCATGATGATAGAAATCGGACCAGATGCGGTCCACCTGCCCCACGCGCACGATCGTGTCGTGTCCCTGGTCTTCGACCTTGTGAAGGGCTGGGGATCTGTCGCCTGCCGAAGGGCCGGGGCGTGGGGGTGTTTGTGGCCCGGCGTCCTGTGCCATGGCGTGTCCTGCCTGCGCGTGTGGTGTGGGGCCGGGGCTGATCGGCCTGACAAACTTTGTAATATGTCATGCGGCCCGGCGGGGCAACGGCCTGCGTGGTAGAAAGAGCGCACACCCTTCGCATATCCATGCGCCCGCCCGGCAGGAGACCCCATGACAGAGCTTACCCCCGACCAGATGGAACATATGGCCACCACGCTGGAAGGAACGGGTCGCTACCGTGTGCTGCGCCCGCTCGCCCCGCGCGTGCTGGCGCAGTACCCGCCCGAGGCGGGCACGCGGCTGGGCATGTTCCTTGACCTCGAGACCACGGGGCTGAGCGCGGTGAAGGACGAGATCATCGAATTCGGCATCGTGCCCTTTGTTTACACGCTGGATGGGCGGATTCTGGGCAGCCTGGAACCGTTCAGCCGCCTGCGTGAGCCCGCGCGCCCCATTCCACCCCAGATCACCGCGCTGACCGGCATCACCCCGGCCATGGTGGCGGGCCAGTCTGTCACGCCGGAGGAGGTGGCCAGTTTTGTAGCGCCCGCCTCGCTCATTATCGCACATAATGCAGATTTTGACCGCAAGTTTGCCGAGCGCTTTACCCCGGCCTTCACCACCAAGCCCTGGGCCTGCTCCATGAAGGATGTGGACTGGGCAGCGGAGGGCTTTGAGGGGCGCAAGCTGTCCTATCTGGGCATGCAGGCGGGGTTCTGGTTTGACGGGCACCGTGCGGTGGATGACTGCCAGGCGGGCATTGCCATTCTCGATCGGGTGCTGCCGGTATCAGGGCAGCCTGCCCTTGCGGCATTGCTGGAAAACGCCCGGCAGGTGCGCTGCCGCATCTGGGCGGAAAACGCGCCCTTTGAGTTCAAGGACCAGTTGCGCCAGCGCGGCTATCGGTGGAATGACGGGACGGATGGCAACCCCCGGGCCTGGTCCATCTCCCTGCCCGAGGCAGAGGTGGAAGCCGAACTGGCCTTTCTGCACGCCGAGGTCTTCGCCCGCCCGGTGGAACTGCCGGTTACGCGGATCACGCCCTGGGACCGGTTTTCTACCCGTTGTTAATGGGGGCGGGCGAGGAATTGTCGTTCATATGCTGTTTTGAGGACATTGCTTAATGCCCGATATCGAAGGGGACCGATATGGAGCCAAACGCCCCGAGGCCGGGCTGGGTGAAATACAGGGCCGTCTTGCCATCGGATGCATATCCATTGAAGTAGTTGATGGAATGACTGTTCAGAAGATTGGTGATGTTGAGCTTGAACTTGACATGGTTCATCGGCCCGATGACATGCCCGGTGGTGTAGCCCAATGACAGGTCAAGCGAGTTGAAAGGCGTCATGCCCTGCGTGTTTGAACTGTCGCCAAACCGGCTGCCAACCCATTTGTCGATCAGAGAAGCATAGAAATTCCTGTTATTGTAAATGATGCCGCCTGCGGCCGTGGCATCGGGCGCATTGGGTACCCAGCTGTTATCTGAGTTCAGGCGTGCCTGGTTGTAGCTGGCATTGGCAAACAGGGAGATGCCTTTGCCAACATAGAACGTGCCCTGCACTTCCGCGCCATAATACCGCACGGAGCCCATATTATAATATTGCGTGTTCTGGCCGATCAGGCGCGAGCCGATCATGTTGCTGAAATCGATGTAGTAGAAATCACCGCCTACGCTCCAGCGGCGGTCCTGATAGGAGGTGCCAATCTGGTAATTCCAGGTCCGTTCTGGCGAGACCTGGTTGTCAGACGGATTGCCGACATAGAAATAGGTCAGGCTAGGCGCCAGAAAGCCACGCGCGACCTGGATGTAGGAAGACCATTTGGGCGTAATCATGTAATGCAGGCTGAATGAGGGCAGGGGTGCTGTATAGGTCTGTGAATAGTTGAGCGGTTTCTTGGTCGTCTGGTTTACCGTGGCCTCAAGATCGCGCTCGAATGAGGCATATTTGAACCCGGCTGAAAATGTCAGCGCCTTCGTGATATGGACATCGGCCTGGATGAAGGGCTGTATGGACAGGTTCTGGTCATGCATCTGGCGTGTGATGGCCTTGGCGCTGTTGGGTACGGGCTTGCCCCCGAGTGTCCAGTCAAGGTTGTACTGTATGCGGCCATTGCTCTGGTGGTCCACCCATACGCCGGACTGGAAATCAACGATCGAGAATTTCTTCCTGATCTTGAGCACATCGCCCCAGGCGCGATAATCCATTTTCATCCGTGTGCCGGGCACGTCGGTTGCGCCATAGGCGGTTCCGTTTGCCAGCGTGCCATTGACGTCCTTGCCTGAATCACCAGGCTGGTGAAAATAGGCAAAGGTGTAGGCCTTGTTCTCGATTGTCCAGCCGGCGCCCAGGTCCGAGTTGATGCCGATATATTCAAGGTCGGTCTGGATACTGTCGCGGTTGTATCCTTCATAATTCTGTTTTGTCGGGTCGTTGCTCAGGCCATATTCCGAGCCGTATCTGGCGATCTGTTCGCGCGTGGCACCGGGCGGGGCATGCTGATCAACGTGGTTGTACATGCCGGATAGTGTCAAGGTTGTCCGGTTGCCTAGTGGCTGGATGTATTTCATCATGTAGTTCGCGCGGCGCTGTGCGGCGTAGCTTACGTACCCGCCGCTTGTCGTGCCTTCCACATCGGCAAACAGACGGCCGCCATGGGTGCCCTTTATTTCACCGGTATCGAATTCCGCGCCATAATTATAGGTGTTCCAGCTTCCGGCGCTGGCATAGGCTTCCGCGCCCATTTTCTTTCTGGGGTCCTTGGAATTAATGCCAATCCGGCCACCAAAGGTTGCAAAGCCCACGGTTGTGGCATCTCCCGGTCCGGCATCCACCTCAACCTGACCCAGGTCATGAGCGGCGTAATATGATGTGCTGTGATGGGTATTGTCATTTGTCTGGGCAATGGGAATGCCATCGAATGTGACGTCGTACTGCCCGTCGGAAAAGCCCCGCATCACCAGATTGGCACTCTCTGACAGGCCGGGACCATTGGGGGAAATGGACATCACGCTTGGTGCAATGGCCGCAACCGTGTCGTAATTGGATGTGGCGGGTAGATTGTTCTCGATATAATGCTTGCTCATGACAAATGTAGGCTGGGTCACGTTCAGCGGCGTATTGGTCGGGGACTGGTAGACAGCGGATTTTATGCGATCGGCATGGACCAGCATTTCCTCATTATTGTTTTGGCTTGTGGTGTCGCTGCTCTGTGCGGCAGGTTTGCCATGGGGTTTTGCGGGGCGTGCCGGATGTTTTTTATCAGCTTTCAGGTCATGCACGCCCTGCCCTGTTGCCGCATGGGCATGCCCCATCATGGATAGGGATAGAGCTGTAAGAGAAAGGATAGTATAATTTGCTGTAAATTTTGAAGGTTTTCGGATGGAGTCCATAATAAAATTGTACATTTTTACCACGCAAATCCATATAAAAATATTCTTCCGTTTCTTTTTTAATAAATTTTATTGCTGAGTTGAATTTTTATATTTTTAATTTTTTATTTCATCTGTGTGTATTTTTTATGAATTTTACTTCTGATCCTGTTTTTTCATTTTGTTTTGCCTTAGCGTGATCCAGATGTGGTTTTGAGTAATGATGTCATGAAACATGATGCGACATCATGATCTGTTATGAATTCAAGCATGAATGCAGGGGCTGATTGTGGTTGATATTTCATATCGATTCGTTCGTATTGTTTTTCTATTGCCTGTTCTTGCCGTCCTTGCCTCTTTCCCGGCCCATGCCGCACAGGACAGCCCTGCTGTGACCGGGGTAGGGAATGCCTTCGTGCCGCCGCCGCCCACTCCGGATTCCCCACAGGATCGTGATGACCGGTATATTTTCAAGGCGACCCGGGCGCTGAAAGATACGGAACGCTGGATGCTGGCAGCCCATGACAGCGATCTTGAAACACCGGTCTTACTGGATGATTTTTCCTGCGCCGCGGGTTTTCGGCTTGATGCGGCCCGGGCCCCCAACCTGGCTGCCCTGCTGGACAGGATGAAGGCTGCGCTGAAATCCACGGTTTCGGCGGAGAAAAAATACTGGCATCGGCCACGTCCGTTTGTGGAAGACCCCGACGCACCGTTATGCGTTGCCCGCCCCGTGGGAGAAAAGCCCAGCTTTGCCTACCCCTCGGGGCATACAACGGAAGGGTGGGCAACCGCCCTGTTGCTGGCGCATCTGATGCCTGGGCATGTATCTGGCATAATGGAACGCGGGCGTGTGTTTGGGGAAAGTCGGGTAGTCTGCGGCGTGCATTGGGCCAGTGATGTTTGGGCGGGTTACATGAACGGCAGCGTTCTGTTTAATGCGTTCCTGAGCGAACCTGGCGTTGCGCCGCTGGTTGTCGCGGCGCAGGCTGATATTGCTGGCCTTGAAAAGCAGCCTGTAGCGCCTGTCCCGGCCATGTGTGCGGCTGAACACAATGCCGCTGCTTTTTCTCCCCTGACACAGATACGTTAAGCCGCTTCACGGACCGGTAAAGAACGCATCGCCCATATAATCGGGCGGTCCTCCGTCCAGCCCTTCGGCCTCGAAGCCATCATTATACGGGCCTGAATAATACCCCATGCCGTAGTTATGTTCATTCCAGTCGTTATTTGAAATCATCGGGCCATCCGGCCCGGAAAGCTGTGGGCCCTGAGGCCCGGCGCAGGCCGCCAGCACGCCCAGCAGCGGGATCAGCAGGCCCAGGCTCAGGGTGGTTTTGCGTGCGGGCATAAGGCGGGTTCCTGTCATTTGCGCGGAGATGGCTGGCCGGGCAGCGGGCCTGTGACCGGCTGGCCACGATGCCAGACCTGTCTGATGCGGTCCAGCGCGGCAGGTTCTACCGTGGGGTTGCCCTGCACCACCAGCAGGTCGGCCCATTGGCCCGGTGCTATGGTGCCCCGGTCGGTCAGGTGCATGAGGTGTGCTGCATCGCCCGTGGCCAGTGTAATGGCCTGCAGGGGCGTAAGCCCGGCCATGATGGACAGCCGCACTTCGCGATGTTCCGCAAATCCGGGAATGCGCACCGGCGTGGCCCCGGAATCCGTGCCGAAGCCTACGGGAATGCCCGCGCGGTAAACCGCCATGAGGTTCTGCATGTTCATGGCCAGCGCCCGGTGGGCGGCGGCTGTCAGGGGCGCCGCCAGCGTTCTGGCCCGCCAGGCGGGGTCGGCAAATTGCTGGCGCAGCGCGGGCGAGAGGCCGAAGGACAGGAAGGGATCATCAAGCCATTGCGGGTTCTCGGCAAAGATGTAACCGGCCTCATCCAGCGAGAGCGTGGCGATATAGCCAGTGCCCTGTGCGTGCATGGCGTTGATCAGCGCCGCATCAATGGGCCTGTCGCGCACGCCGTGGGCCAGAATATCCACGCCCGCCGCCACGAGGGCGCGGGCATCGGCCAGGTCATGAATATGGGCCGCCACCCGTTTGCCCCTTGCGTGCGCTTGCGCAATGGCGGCGCGGTAGATCGCAGGCCGCATCTTGGGCAGGGGGCGCGCGCCGGGCACACCGTTGCGGAAATCATCCACCCACAGCTTGATCAGGTCCGTGCCTTCATCAACCATGCGGTTGACGGCGGCGCGTGTCTCGGCGGGCGTGGTGGGACGAAAGACCTGATCGGAGCCAATATGGAACATGTTTTCAGGTGGCACGCCATCGGGCGCGCCAATGCCCTGATCCACGCCATACAGGTCGGCGCCAGGGTTGCGCCCCGCATGCTGTTCGCGGCGCAGGTCATCAAACAGCGGGGAGCGGTTCAGCCCCAGCGCCACCACCGTCGTCACGCCATAATGCTCATACTGCGCGAGTTCGGACAGGATATTGGCGCGGGTATAATTTTCCGCCCCGTTATGGGTGCCGCTGACCTGACCCACATGGCTGTGATCCGAAATCAGCCCCGGCAGCACGCTCAGCCCTGACAGATTGAGCACGCGGGCATGGGCGGGCGGCTTCAGACCATGCCCCGTGGCGGTGATATGCCCGTTTTCAATCAGGATGTCCGTATCGGCCTGCGCAGGCTGCCCCGTGCCGTCAATGACGGTGGCATGGCGCAGCAGCACGGGTTTTGCCGTTTGGGCGTGGGCGGTGCCGCACAGGGCGGGCAGGCTGGCCAGAACGGCCATCAGGGCAGGGTGGACGCGGGGCATGAAGAACCTCCATCAGGCGCGGGTAATGGCGCAGTGTTGACCATCTGGCGCGCCTGCGTCCATTCACGTCCGTGCCGGTCAGGCGGTTCAGGCGGTTCAGGCGGTTCAGGCGGTTCAGGCGGTTCAGGCGGGCAGGCGGGTCGCGCCCCCTTCAATCAGGTCGGCAAAGGCGTCCTGCACGTCGCCACTTTCTGGAAAGCAGACAAGCACGTCATCGCTTTCCGCCTTCGCCTCACGCGCGGGCTTGACCACGCTCTCCCACTGGCGCGAAAGGGATGTAACCGTGCCGATTTCGGGTTCAAGAAACTGCCATGACCCCCCCTTCGCCGTGGACCCCATGACAGTGGTGAGCAGAAACACGCCCGCCTGGTCCGGCAGGGGCGAGGGCACGCGATGAAACTGGTAGAGCGTGCCGGATTTTCCAAACAGCGTGAATGAATTCCACGGTTCCATAAGCCTGTTACCTCCCTCGGTAGCGGGGCAGTATGCCATACTTCGTCATGATGGTGGAAAGGTGACGCAGGGCCTGCCAGCCATGCAGGCGGCAGCGTATCGGGGCATCGCTCCGGGTTGGTTGCGGGCGCTGTAAAGGATGGCCCCGGGGCCGCGTTCCATCTGGTGTGGAACGCGGGATATAAGGTTTCAGATGGCCGGGCCGGATGCCTGACCGGGCTTGATGGCACGCGGCTCCGTGCCTGTTGCAAGACAGCCGGGAGCACTCACATGCAGGCTTTGGCGCCAGAACGGGCGCGGCCGCGACGGGTCATGGCACTCTCTTGGCGCGGGCTTTACTGGATTACCGCGCAGGCCACGCGGTCCCCCGCGCCGCCAATGGGCTGGCTGCGATAATCATCGGGGTTGGCGTGGATGACCAGCGACGATCCATCAGGGTCCATCAGCCCCGGCCGCCCGTCCGTGCCGTTGAGCGTGACCAGCGTGGAATAAAGCTCCACCGTCACGCTGCCATCCTGCCCGACGAAGATGTTGGGCAGGTCTCCCGCATCGTTGGCGTTCGCGTTCAGCAGCCCATGGACCACCGGCGTCGTGGCATGGACATGCGCGCCCGCGCTGGTGAATTTCGGTACGCCACACGTGCCTTTTTCATGGAAATGCACGCCATGCCAGCCCGGGATCAGGCCATGGGCCTCGATGCGGAGCAGTACTCCCTTCGGCGCCGCCGTGACATGGATCGACCCGTGCGCCGCGCCATCCGCGCCCGTCAGTTCGCCCGAGGCCGTGTCCGCCGCCCGGACCGGGGAGGCGAACGCCGCGAAACCGCAGGCGAGGGACAGCAGGCCAAGAAGCCGGAGACGTCGTATGGGCATGAAAATTTCCTTTCGGCGGATACGTGGCGGCTGCGGCGATGCGCGGGCCGCTGGCCGCCGGGGCGCGCCATGGCCACCCGCCACGCGGTGTGATCGGGCACGTAGTCTTGACCCATGCGTGGGGAAGCGGAATCCAACTCTTTGTGAGGAAAGGGCCATGCCACGAAAAAAACGGCACCGCCCGATCATGGGCAACGCCGTTGCCTGTCCTGCGGCGTCAGGGCCGGGTGTGTGGGCATATGTCCGTTGTGCCGTAAGTAAAGCCGAGGACTTCGCGGATCGTTTCGCCTGAAGCATTCACTTGATCCCGCCGGTCTGCATCATCTGCTCGCGCAGGGAAGGGAGCGGCGTGGATATGGTGACATCATTGGACGGCAGCCGGTAACGCACAGGAACAATCACCAAAACGTTTGGCCTGTCGCGCATGTTTCAGGCCACCGGAATGTGCCTGCTTGCCGTATCATGACCGTCCAGCAGGAGAACGGGCATGGTTCACAGGGCACTGGTTGCGGGCGCAAATGGCATTATTGGCAAGGCCCTGCTGGAAGAACTTGCCACAACGCCGGGGTGGGAGGCGCAGGGCCTGTCGCGCAGCCATGGGCATATCCGTGCCGACCTGACCGATGCCTTGCAGACACGGGAAGCATTGCGGTCGGCGGAGTGCACGCACCTGTTTTACGCGGCCTACGGTCCTGGCGGGGGACTGGCGGAGGAGGATACGCGCAATTCGGCGATGCTGCGTAACCTGCTTGATGGGCTGAAGCATGCTGGCGCGCCGCTGCGGCGCGTGGTGCTCTATCAGGGCGCCAAGGTTTATGGCGTGCATCTCGGGCCGGTTTCCACACCGTTTTATGAAGACGAAAACCCGCGCCCGATCGGCCCGAACTTCTACTTTACCCAGGAACGCGAACTGCGGGCGCGCCATGCGGCCGGTGGCCCGGAATGGACGATCCTGCGTCCCGATGTGGTTGTGGGTGATGCTGCGGGCAACGCAATGAACATCGCGACCGTCATCGGGGCGTATGCCGCGATCTGTGCCGCCGAGGGGGCGGCGTTCCGGTTTCCGGGCTCATGCACGACATATGACCGGTGCCTGGCGCAGGTTACGGATGCCCATGCGCTGGCACGGGCAAGTTTGTGGGCGGCAACGGCTGATGCCGCGGCCGGGCAGGCGTTCAACTACGTCCATGCGCCGTTCCGGTGGCGTCGGATCTGGGAAGCTCTGGCCCGGCATTTCGGCCTTGTGGTGGGGGAGCCCATCCCGTTTTCCCTGACGGGGCACATGCCAGCACTTGCCCCGATCTGGGAACGGATCGGAAAGGATCTGGTGCAACCCGATTTTGCCAGGGCTGTCGGCTGGGGGTTCGGAGATTTCGTGTTCGGGATGGAGGCCGACGTCATATCGGATATGACGAAAATCCGGCTGGCGGGATATGCACAGGATGCCAATCCGCTTGCCGTCCTGGTCGGCGCGATCGAACGCCAGCAGCAGCAGGGCGTGATCCCGCGCATCGGCGGGCAATATTGATGTGCTTAAAGGTCGCCTGAACAGGAACGTTCAGTCATGCCCTGAAATCATGAACGTTTTTGGTGAAGCTTTTTTCAAAAAGCTTCAGATGACGTTGCCGCTTAAAAAAAAGACGACATCCCCAAACTGTTCTTCTTTTCATCAATGATCTGTTTTTTCAAACACTCTATGAGCCATCCCGCAAATAACGGAAATCCGTCAGCGTCTGGATTGGCTCAAGGCTCAACAGATTGGAAAGCAAAGAAATGCCTGTAATCAGTGGCTTCCGCAGAGAACTGCGGCAAAGTCGCTGGCGTCCCGTACGGGATTCGAACCCGTGTTGCCGCCGTGAAAGGGCGGTGTCCTAGGCCTCTAGACGAACGGGACTAAAGGCGTGAGCGGTAACTATCCCGCCACGGGGGACGGGTCAACCCCCTAATGCAAAAAAGACTGAAATTATTGAGCGATCGCCACATCGCGGATGAAGAACGTGGCTGATGTCCGCCCGTTCCAGCTCTCGGCCCGCAGCCAGCCCGCGAGGTGGAGCGGGGGCGTGTCGCGGTCTTCCAGCACCGGGGCGAGCGGGCTTTCATTGGCGCGGAACACCAGCGCCTTGAGCCGTGGGCCACGGTCTTCGCCCTGAAGTGTAAGGCGCAGGGTATTGCCCTCGCGCCCGATCCGCTCGGCATAGGCCACGCGCACACGGGGCAGGGCGATGAGCGGTTCGTCATTGCCCGGGCCAAAGGGGGCGAGGCGATCCATGTCGGTTGCAAGCGCCACGTCGGCGGCAGCCACGTTCACCACGGCGTCGATGGTCAGGTCCACCGCATCGGGCAGGTCGGCGGCGGAGGCCAGGTACCGGTCGAGGAAGTCGTGCAGTGCGGGAACCCCTTCGGCAGGCAGGCCGAAGCCTGCCGCCATGGCGTGGCCGCCGCCTGATGTCAGCAGCCCCGCCTGCCGCGCGGCAATGATGGCGCCGCCCACATCCTGCCCCGGCACGGAGCGGGCCGAACCCTTGACGCTGCCATCATCAAGTTCCGCGCCCACCAGAACGGGGCGGTTGAATTTTTCCTTTATGCGCCCGGCCACGATGCCCACCACGCCGGGGTGCCAGTCGCGCCCGCTCAGCACCAGCACGGCATGGCCCTGTTCGCGCTGGGCGGCGGCGAGTTTCATGGCGCGGTCCAGAATGCCGGCTTCCACGCTCTGGCGGTTGTGGTTGACGGAATTCAGCTTGTCAGCCAGTGCCTGCGCCTCGGCGGCATCATCTGACAGCAGTAGCCGCAGCCCCAGTCCGGAATCGGCAATGCGCCCCCCGGCATTGATGCGTGGCCCGAGTGCGAACCCGCAGGTAAAGGCGGAGAGCGGGTCACGTGCGCCCGCGGCCTCAAGCAGGGCGGCAAGCCCCGTGCGCCCGCGCTGTGCCATGATGTTCAGCCCATGAATGACGAAGGCGCGGTTCAGCCCGGTCAGCGGCATCACGTCGCACACGGTAGCCAGGGCAACCAAATCGAGGCTGTTCTTGAGCTGGGGGTCGGGATGGGTGTCAAACCATCCTTGGCTGCGCAGCAGGCGCGTCGTGGCCCCGGCGGCCAGAAAGGCCACCGCCGCCGCGCAGATGGTGCGCAGGCCGGAGGGGCAGTCAGGCCGGTTGGGGTTGACCGTGGCCACCACGCGGGGCAGTGCGCCCTGCACCTGATGGTGGTCGAGCACGATCACATCGCCACGCTGGCTGACATGCTCCAGCACCTCGACCGCCGCCGTGCCGCAGTCGAGGCAGATGATGAGGCTGGCGCCCTGAGCCTGCATGGCTTCAATGGCGGGGATGTTGGGGCCGTAGCCCTCCGTCATGCGGTCGGGGATGTGGGTGAGCACCGTGCAGCCCTGCGTGCGCAGGAAGGCGGTCAGCAGTGCGGTGGAACAGGCTCCATCCACGTCATAATCGCCAAACAGCCCGATGGTCTCGCCATTGCGGATGGCGCGCGCCATCCGCTCGGCGGTCACATCCATGTCCACCAGCGTCGAGGGGTCAGGCAGCATCCGGCCCATGACGGGCTTGAGGTAGCTTTCCACCTGTTCGGGGCTGATATGGCGCAGGGCCAGCATGCGGCCCACGATCTCGGGCAGGCCGGTCTGCTGGGCAATGGCCATGCCCATGCGGTCGGCGTGGCTGGCCTGGCTGCCCGCGCGCCATGTCCATCGCCGCCCTGTCACGCTGTGGGTTACCCCCAGCACGGCGGGAACCGCCCCGTCCCCTGCCAGTTGCGCGGCGGGGGCGGGAGATGTCAGGTCGGTAACAGGCACGGGCAGGTCCTTGTGCGTGGGGCCGGGGTCAGCGACGGGGCGCGGATGGATACGCGCCCATCCGCGCCGTTTCTAGCCCGCGTCGATGCGGATCAGGGCAGGCTCGTCCAGCACGGCGGCCAGTTCGGCAATGTGGTGCAGGGCGTGCTGCATGGCCGCTTCGTTGGTCTTGTGGGTCAGCAGCACCAGCGGCACGGCGTGGGTGCCGTCGGGGCGGGTTTCATGTGCATCGGCATGCTGGAGCATGCTGCGCAGCGAGACGCCATTGTCACGCAGTACGGCGGTGATGTCGGCAATCACGCCGGGGCGGTCTTCCACGTTCAGGCGCAGGTAGTATTCGCCTACGAACGATTTGGCGGGCAGGGCCACGGCCTGCGTCAGGCTGTCGGCATCGCAGCCCCATACGGGAATGGCGGCGCCGCGCGCGATGTCGATCAGGTCGGCGCACACGGCGGTGGCCGTTGGCCCTTCACCCGCACCCCGGCCCTCCAGCATCAGGCGGCCGACAAACGCGCCTTCCGCCACCACGGCGTTGAACACGCCATTGACCTGCGCGATCGAGGCATCCTGCGGCACGAGGCACGGATGCACGCGGGCCTCGATGCCATTTTCATGCTGGCGGGCAATGCCCAGCAGCTTGATGCGGTAGCCCATCTTGCGCGCGAACTGCAGGTCAAGCGCGCCAATGCGGCGGATGCCCTCGATATAAACGGAGGCGAACACCACCGGCCGCCCGAAGGCCAGCCCCGCAAGGATGGCCAGCTTGTGGGCGGTGTCGATGCCATCCACATCGGTGGAGGGATCGGCCTCGGCATAGCCCAGCTTCTGGGCATCCGCCAGGATCTCGGCAAAGTCGCGGCCGGTCTCGTGCATCACGCTCAGGATGTAGTTGCACGTGCCGTTGAGGATGCCGCCGATCTTGAGGATGCGGTCCGCCGCCAGCCCTTCGCGCACGGTCTTGATGGCGGGAATGCCACCGGCCACCGCCGCCTCGAACATCAGCGGCACGTCCGCCGCCTGCGCCGTGCATGCCAGCTCCGCGCCATGGATGGCGATCAGCGCCTTGTTGGCGGTCACTACCGGCCTGCGGTTTTCCAGTGCGCGGGTCACGGTCAGGCGGGCAGCGCCCTCGGCGCCGCCAATCAGTTCGGCCACCACGTCCACATCGGGGTGGGTGGCGAGTTCCTCGGGCGTGTCGCACCATGCAACACCCGTCAGGTCGACCCCACGGTCACGCGTGCGGTCGCGCGCGCTTACGGCGGTCACGACCAGTTCGCGCCCGGCGCGGGCGCGGATCAGGGCCGCGTTCTCGCGCAGCAGTTTCATAACGCCAGCGCCAACCGTGCCCAGCCCTGCAATGCCGATGCGCAGGGGCGGTTTGGGTGCGGGCGTGGGAGAAGGTTTAGAAGTCATCTGTTTTCCGTCAACCGAGTGGGCCGTCATGAATGGGCGGGCTGCGTGTCAGGCAGGGGGGCGGCCTGCTGGCTGGTGGGGGCAATGCCGCCATGTTCCGTCATGAAATGGCGGATGGAGCGGCAGGCCTGCCGCAGGCGCTGGGTGTTTTCCACCAGGCCGATGCGCACGAAGCCTTCGCCATGTTCGCCAAAGCCCAGGCCTGGCGCGACCGCAACGCCTGCCTCCTTGAGCAGCAGCTTGGAGAAGCCAACGCTGCCGAGTTCGCGGAACCGACCGGGAATCGGCGCCCAGGCGAACATCGAGCCCTCGGGCGAGGGCACGTCCCACCCGGCCGCGTGCAGGCCCTGGATCAGCACGTCGCGGCGCTTGCGGTAAATGTCGCGAATTTCGGCAACGCAGTCCTGCGGGCCGCTGAGTGCTGCCACCGCCGCGACCTGAATGGGGGTGAACGCGCCGTAATCAAGGTAGGACTTGATGCGCGTCAGCGCCGAGATCAGCTTGGGGTTGCCCGCAGCAAAGCCCATGCGCCAGCCCGCCATGGAATAGGTCTTGGACAGCGAGGTGAACTCGACCGCGATATCCTTCGCCCCCGGCACTTCAAGGATCGAGGGGGGCACGTTGTCGCCAAAGTAGATCTCGGCATAGGCCAGGTCGGACAGGATCCAGATCTCGTGCTTGCGCGCAAACGCCACGAGCTTGCGGTAGAAATCGAGATCGGCCAGGTACGCGGTCGGGTTTGACGGAAAATTGACGATCAGCGCCGTGGGCTTGGGCACCGAATGGCGTACCGCGCGGTCGAGCGCCTCGAGCATTTCATCATCCGGCGTGGCCGGGATGGAGCGCACGGACGCGCCCGCGATGATGAAGCCGAACTGATGGATGGGGTAGGACGGGTTGGGCACCAGAATGGTGTCGCCCGGGCTGGTGATGGCGGAGGCGAGGTTGGCCAGCCCTTCCTTTGAGCCGAGGGTCGCGATCACCTCGGTTTCGGGGTCGAGCTTTACGTTGAAGCGGCGCTCGTAATACCCCGCAAGCGCCCGGCGCAGGCCGGGAATGCCCCGGCTGACCGAATAGCGGTGCGCGCGCGGGTCCGACACGGTCTCGACCAGCTTCTGCACGATATGCGGCGGCGTGGGCGTGTCGGGATTGCCCATGCCGAGATCAATAATATCCTCCCCCCGCGCTCGGGCGGCGGCCTTGGCCTTGTTGACTTCAGCGAAGACATAGGGCGGCAGGCGGCGGATACGATGGAATTCTTCGGTCATGGGACGCTCTGTTACGGGCGGGCGAAATGAATGCGCGCCGGGTTGCGAATCAGCTCATGCGGGCCCGCGTACCGGGCCTGCGGCGCCAGTCTAGCGCAGCACTGCAATTCTTGCACCATTGCCAAAGGCATGGGCGCGCACCACGATGCTCGCGGCGGGCACGCCGCGCGCCACGAGCATGGTGGTGATGGTGCGGGTGCGCAGGATGGCGAGGTTGAGGGCGGCGGTCTGCCCTTCCGCCGTGGCGTTGCTGGCGTTGCCATAGCCGTTCACGATTATGAAATTGCCGCCGCGTTCCTTCACGGCGTTGTTCACCACCTCGTCCTCGCCATCGGCAATGTGGTCCGATCCGGGCAGGAAGTGCACCGTTGGCCCGTCATCGGCGCTGGCAAGGTGGTAGTTCGGCAGGTCGAGCCCGTCACGCTCCGCGTTGTCAGGCAGGGTGATGCCGCCCACCTTGGGCAGGGCGGGGGCATCCTGGGCTATGGGTGGCAGGTTGGCGGGAATGGCCTCGGGGTGTTCGCTCACCATGGTCGAGACCTCGGGCATGAGCAGCAGGCCGTTGCTGCCATAGAGCGGGCGGCCGTCCGGCCCGGTCCGGGGGGCGGTGGCGGCGTTCATGGCCGTGCCCTGTGGCGCCGGGGTGGCCGTGGCGGCGGTGCCGGCAGGCGTGGCGGGGCTGTCCGCCGCCTTGAGCGAGGCGGACTCCGTGCCGAACTGCGTGTGCGAGGGAATGGGCGGAATATCCGCCATCGTGGGCATGGTGCCCATGATCGCGTCCTGGCGCTCGTTGAGTTCGTGCTGGGCCTCGAGGTCGGCGGTAATGTCCTCGCGCAGGTCGGGCGAGGGCAGTTCAGGCGCCTTGTGCGGGCCAAGCCCGATCTTGGGATAGGGCTGGTGGGTGCCTGGCGGCGGGGGGCGCTGGTGGCTGATTACGCCGCCCTGGTACTGGTGGTACCACTGCGTCACGGTATCGACCGTGTCCTGGTGGTGCACGCAGCCCGCAAGCGCTGCCGCGCACAGGGCCAGCATGGCGGGCCGTGCGGCACGCGCGCTGCACGATGGCGGAAAAAAAAATCTTCCGGGACTTGGCGATGGCACCCGCTTTCCCAATCTCTAGCTCCCATGGCCCTTGTGGCCTGCACACGACACGACCGGGGCAAACTAGCCTGCAATGCCGCTCTTAGCGAGAGGGGTTGCGTCACTTGCGTCATGACGTGCGTCACCTCTCCACCCGATTGCAAGGTCGGGACTTGGCACCGGGCGCAAGGCAGCGCAGGATAAGGGCATGACCAGGACAGTCCCGGAGAAGAGGGAGAACCCGATGAACGGCATGCAGCCGAACTACCGCATCCGCATGGATGATGAAGACCCGAGAGATCCCGATATCCCCGAACCCCAGGGCCCGGAAACCGAGGAGCCCGACAAGAACCGCACGCTGTCCTCGCCTATTGGCGAGCTTGAAAGCCGCCTGTTCGACCAGCGCAAGGTGCTGGTGTTCGGTCCGATCAACGACAAGATCGCCCGTGACGTGACCGGCCGCCTGCTCGCCCTTGCCGGTGCGTCAGACAAGCCGATTGATGTGTACGTCAACTCGCCCGGCGGCCATGTGGAAAGTGGCGACACCATTCACGACATGATCCGCTTTGTCGATTCGCTCGCGCCGGTAAACATGATCGGCACGGGCTGGGTTGCATCCGCTGGCGCGCTGATCTTCGCCGCAGGCAACAAGGAGCGGCGCTACTGCCTGCCCAACACGCGCTTCCTGCTGCACCAGCCCATGGGTGGCGTGCGCGGCCCTGCCACCGATATCGACATCGAGGCCCGCGAGATCATCAAGATGCGCGAGCGGCTGAACCGTCTCTTCGCCCGCGAGACCGGCCAGCCTTACGAGAAGGTGTGCAAGGACACCGACCGTAATTACTGGATGTCCGCTGACGAAGCGATTGCCTATGGTCTGGTGACGCGCGTGATCGACAAGATCTCGGACCTGCATTGATCTAGGGCAAGGCGGCGTTTCGGGCTCGCCCATAATGCTGGTGTTCCATTCCGCGGGAGGGGGAGACCCTCTTCCGCGGATTCCAGATAACAGTTCTGCATTTTGCATGGACTTATGATATGGGAACCGGCAACGAGGGTGTCAGGCAGTTTGAATGAACGCCTCATCGGCCGGCGTATTCACGCGACACCGTTCCGAACAGCGAGCCGATATGACGAAATCACTTTCCGACATTTACACAACACTGCCTGAAGCCCGTGATCCGGGTGCCGCGACGGCGGATGCCGTGGCAAAGGCCGATTTCAATGCGCGGCACTGGTCCAGCCCGGTTGCTGGCCCGCTCAAGCCAGGCTCACCCGCGCACAAGAAGGCCGTGGCGGACATGTTCCGCGATACCTTCAACCCCTACAAGCCATCCGTCATCGAGTGGCCCGAACTCGATGCCGAGACGCTGCACCGCGTCACCTCCCTGCCGATCTGGGACATCGCGGTCCAGACCGAAGGCAAGGCCCGCCTGCGCATGGCCGCCTATGCCCGCCTGATCGACGACCCGGACATGAAGGACGCCCTGTCACGCAATGCGTGGGAGGAGAACCGGCACAAGGAAGTGCTGTCCAAGATGGTGGAGGCCTACGGCATTCCGCTTGCTTCCGAGCCGCCCTACATCGAGCCGCGTGATGTGGAATGGGCCTACATGGTCACTGGCTTTTCAGAATGCGTGGACAGTTTCTTCGCCTTCGGCCTGTTCGCCATCGCCCAGAAATCCGCCTTCTTCCCGCCTGCGCTGATCGACACGTTCGAGCCGGTGATGCAGGAGGAATGCCGTCACATCCTGCTGTTCGCCAACTGGCTGGCCTGGCATCGCGCCACCATGCCGTGGTGGAAGCGCCCGTGGTTCGAGGCGCGTGTGCTCGGTGTCTGGTTCTTCCTGCTTTATGAGCGGCTGGGCATGGTCACCACGTTCGATGCCGATGGCAACAGGCATGAGCAGGACAATAACTTCACCGTCAACGGCACGAAGGAAGTAGCCGATGTCGATGTGAAGCTGCGCGACATGATCGACATCTGCCTGATCGAGAACGAGCGCCGCTTCTCGGGCTATGACCCGCGCCTGCTGCGGCCCAGGCTTGCGCCCAACCTTGCGCGCATCATCCGCTTCTTCCTGCCGCGCACGCCCAATTCGGCCAGCCTTGAAAGCCAGCCCGGCGCGGCGTAACCCGCGCCCGTAACGTTCCCCGCCCGCCTGGTGCGGGCGGGGAAATGGGTTCAGCCCAGCGTGGGCACTGCGGGGCCGGCCCCGAAATCAAGCTGCCCCAGATAGGCCACGCGCTCGCCGGGCACGATATCGCCAATCCGGCCTCCTTCGATGCGGGCATAGGCGAAGACCTTGCTTTCCTCCTCATCCGACGAGCCAATGGCAAGACCGGTGAACGGTTGGCCCGCCGCATCCTTCAGCTGCCACACATCGCCGCGCACCACGGCGTCATACTTGTAACGGAAGCCGGGCACGATCTTCGTCAGGAGCAGGGGCATGGCGGCGGTGACATCGATGGCGGTGCGCACGAAGGCGGCGCAGGCTTCATCGGGGGCGAAATAGCCGCGGGTATCCGCCGTCATCAGGATAAGGCCCGGCGTTACGCCATCGGGGCCGACAAGACGGCTGCGGATGACGATCTTCTGGTCATCACGCGAGACTTCCGAGGCGAGCATCACGGTGCCAGCCGGTGCGGCCAGCAGGTCAGGCACGACGATGAGTTCTGACAGGGGAAGGGTGGCGAGTCTGGTCATTTTTCATTCTCCATCGCGGCAGTTGTCAGGGCGCAGTGGGGCGGACTGTGCGCTCCGTTACGTTTCATGACAACAACCATGCACCCCTGCGGGTGTTACATGCTACATGGCACGCGCGCATGCCCCATGCGTGGCAGGAATGTCCCGCCGTTCATGCATGCGCGATAAACATTGGTAATATGGGGTTGTTGCCCCAATTTAAAAGAGGGCCATGGAAACAGCTCCATGCTTCATAAAAGGGAGAGTAACCGCATGGCGGGTCATATTACGAAGGGGCTGGCGATTGCTGCGTTTGGCACATTGCTGGCCTGCGGGTCGGCAGGTGTGGCCCATGCGCGCAGCCATTCGGCAGGCGCGGCTTCAGATGGGGGCAGCTATGCGGCTGGTCAGGATGATGGAACGGGCATGCCGCCTGCCTACAGTGCACCCGAGACCGGAACCGGCGGTGGCGTGCCACAGTTCCAGAATGATAATGCGGAATCCGACCAGATGAGCGGCGCGATGATGATGCCCGGCTCCGCATCCGGCAGCGCAGCGCCTGGCATGACCGATGGCAGCTACACCAATATGAACATTGGTGGCGAGGACAGCGCGATTTTGCCTGGCGTCAACTGACGGCGGCCCACCTGGGCCGTGGCCTTCTTATAGGTAATTTTGATTAGAGACCGCCAGATGACCGTATCTTCTCTTCCTTCCCCGCCTGCGCATTACAGTTGGGAGACACGGTGGCTGCACTGGCTGACCGCCGTTCTGGTGCTCGAGCAGTTCGTGGTGGGGCAGGTGGGCTGGCATCTCATGGCCCGCACGGCGGCATGGCGGCCTTTTCTGGTCGCGACGCATACCTCGCTTGGTGTGGTGCTAGCCGCGGTCTTCATCATTCGCGTGGCATGGGGCCTGACCGGCGGCCGTGCCATTCGTTTTCCTGTCGTGACAATGCAGGATCGCGTGGCGCGCAGCGTGCACCGCCTGCTCTATATGCTGCTCGGCGGCGAGATTGTGTTTGGCTACATGGCGCGCTGGTCCACCGGGCGGCCCGTCATGGCGTTTGGCGTGCCGATCAATTCGCCTCTGCCCATGTTAATGCATGGAACGCATTCCTTTTTTTCCGGATTACATCACTGGAACGCATGGTTACTGTTCTGCGTGGCGCTCTTTCATGGATTTGCGGGGTTTTACCACCTGTTCATTTATCGTGACCGAATTTTTCAGCGGATGTTGCCCTGACAGGCATGGAATGAGGATGGGTATCCTAATGGCATCTTCAGAAGTACAGATCATCTGGATGCAAATAAAAAAATAGGAATATAAGCCTAAGTTTTGTTATTTTAAATTTTGTCCATTACGCCTTTCGAATAGGAAATACCTTTAACCATCCGGACCGAGGGTGCTCTAAGGTATTCATGGCTTTTCCCAAGGACAATTTTTTGTTGCATTATCGATGAATGTTTAATAATATATGATTAATCTCAGCAAATATAAAAATAAATGGCTGATTTTCCGTTGGATGCCCTTGTTGTAAGCGCGTTGATGCTAGGTGGTTTCCACAATACCCCGTGTGGAGCCAGGTGTTTGTTGGAACCTGTTCTCGTAAACGCATGGTATCGGGCGCTCAAAAATGGAAGTCATGAGCAATCATATCTCTGAACTGAAGGTGTATGATCCCTTCCTACTCGCTGGTGCGCTGATTGTATGCGTAACAGGCGCGTGGATTACGATGCGGCTGGTAACGCGGGTGGCGCAGACCCATGGCCGCCAGCGCCTGGGCTGGTACTGCCTTGCCGGCATGGCGGGCGCGAGTTTCGTATGGTGCACGCATTTTGCCGCCATGCTGGCCTATCACTGTCATGCCGAGGTGCACCTTGACCCGCTGCGCACGGGGCTTTCGCTGCTGGTCATGCTGGGCGCGATGCCGCTTGCGGTGATGCTGGCCGTGCGCCTGTATGGTCGTGGCGGCTGCATGCTTGGGGGCGCCGTGCTCGGGCTTGGCATTGCCAGCATGCATTATATCGGCATGGCCGCCTACCGGCTGGATGCGCCCGTGGCCTGGAACGGGCTGCTTGTGGCTGTCTCCGTGCTGATTGGTGTCGGCTTCTCCGCCACGGCCCTGATGCTGGCGTTGCGGCCGGTCAATCCGCGCCGCGAGATCGAGACGACGCTGGTGCTGGTGGGCGCGGTCGCCGGGCTGCATTTTACCGGCATGGAGGCCATGCGCGTGGTGGCCATGCCGCAGCACATGATGACCGCGCACGATAACGGGCAGTTTCTGGCGCTGGGGCTCTCGGTCATCGGGGGCACGATGCTCATGCTCATTGCCGGCATCGCCTCGTTTGTCATTGATGGCAGCGTGCGGCAGGAATCCTATGAGGAACTGCACCGCATGGCCATGTCGGACGGGCTGACCGGCCTGCCCAACCGCATCAGCTTCAACGAGCGGCTGCAAAACGAGGTCAGCCGGGCCAACCGCGATGGCGAGCAGTTTGCCGTCATTGGCATTGACCTGAACAAGTTCAAGGAAATCAACGATACCCGTGGCCATGCGGCGGGCGATATCGTGCTGACCACGCTGGCTGAGCGCTTTAGCGCCCTGCTTGCGGATGGCGAGTTCGTGGCCCGTCTTGGTGGTGATGAGTTCATTGCCATCCACCGCACGTCCGACAGCGTCGAGCTGCATGGTTTTGTCGAGCGGATCCAGCAGGCGCTCAACCAGCCGATCCCCATCGAGGATTACGTGGTGACAAGCGGCGGCAGCATTGGCGTTGCGGTCTATCCCGTCGATGCAAGCGACAGCGAGACCCTGATCTCGCGCGCGGACATGGCCATGTACCGCGCCAAGACCGATCCGCACCACACCATCTGGTACTATGAAAGCACGCTTGACCAGAACATGCGTGAGCGCCGCGCCCTTGGCGAGGACCTGAAAACCGCCATGGCCAACGGGCAGCTCTCGCTGTTCTATCAGGTGCAGACCGTGGTGGCGACGGGTGAGATCTCGGGCTACGAGGCGCTGCTGCGCTGGGAGCACCCCGAGCGCGGCGCCATAGCCCCCCCCGAGATCCTGCAGCTTGCCGATGAGAGCGGCCTCATCATCAAACTTGGCGAATGGGTACTGCAGACGGCCTGTGAGGCAGCAGCAGGGTGGGATGACAACATCCGCGTTGCGGTCAATATGTCCGCTGCCCAGTTCCTCCAGCCGCGCTTTGTTGTGGCGGTGCAGGAAAATCTTGCCCGCAGCGGGCTTGCGGCTGACCGGCTGGTCATCGAGATCACGGAAGAAACCGTGCAGCGCAATCCTGACCGCGCGCTGGCCATGGCCAGCAGCCTGCAGGCCCTTGGGGTGCGACTGGCCCTTGATGAGTTTGGCGGTGCCCATTCGGTGCTGCACATGTTGCGCGTATTCCCCTTCAGCAAGCTCAAGATCGATCGTTCGCTCATGCAGCAGGCCGATACCGACCCGGTGGTGGCGCAGCTTGTGCGTTCCATTCTGCTCATGGGCCACGCGCTGCGCATATCGGTCCTGGCGCAGGGGATCGAAACCAGGGGGCAGTTCAGCATCGCTTCCGCCGAAGGGTGTGACGAAGGCCAGGGTTACCTGATCGGTCACCCCGCGCAGTCGGCCCAGGCCGCGGACATGACCGGTTTGGGCCCAGCCGCCGGTTCCATACGCGCCGTCTCTTCTCCTGTATTCAGTCCTGCTACCTGAGAGGCGCGAATTTTTTCATGAAACAGCAAGAGCATGTAATGAACCCTCACGATGCCCCCGAGATGACGTCTGCCCAGACCCCGATCCATGAACTCGACATGACCGCCGATGTCAGCCTCCAGCTGCTCGAGCAGGCGACGGACGGCGTAGTCATCATCAACGAACGCAACGAGGTGGTCTTTTTCAATCCGGCGGCCGAGAAGCTGTGGGGCTATTCCGAGGGCGAAGTGCTCGGCCGTAACGTGAGCTGCCTCGTACCATCGGTCTATCGCGGCGATCATGACAGCTATATCTACAAAAACCGCAAGACGGGCGTGAACCGTATTGTCGGCACCTCGCGTGAGGTCACGTTCGAGAACAAGGCGGGTGACTACATCTCGGGCGAGATGTCGATCTCGACCGCGCTACTCGGACCGGAAAAGAAACGCTACTACATGGCCTTCATGAAAGGCGTGACCGAGGAGAGCCACCGCCGCAAGCTGCTCGACCTGCAGAATACGGTATTCCAGGCCATCTCCAACGACATGCTGGTTGAAGACGTGGCCGATCTGGTGTGCCGCGAGGTGGAAAGCTTCGTGCCCAACACGGTCTCGGCCATCATCCTGCTTGATGAGAACAACCGCCTGAGCATCCTGTCCGGCCCGGGCCTGCCGCGCCGCTATGCCGCCGCGCTGGAGAACATGTCCCTGACCGAGGGCGATCTCGCGGCGTTGAGCAACGACCTGTCGGAAGCCAACAGCATCGTGTGGGACAGCTACCGCTCGCTGGGCATCTCGCTGGGGCTGCACAACTGCTGGGCCTCGGCCATCAAGTCGCGCAACGGGCGTATCTCGGGCATTTTCGCGCTGTATTCGCGCAACCAGTACAAGCTGAGCGACTGGCCGCAGAAGATCGTGTCGGGCTGTGTGCCTTTCTGTAGCGTGGTGATCGAGAACTACGAGGCGCAGCAGCATATTGCCCAACTGGCCAACCATGACTCGCTGACCGGCTTCCACAACCGCACCGCCATCCACAAGGTCATCAAGTCGATGATCGACCGCCCGGGTGACAACGAGTTCGCGGTGTTCATGATCGATATCGACCGCTTTCGCGATATCAACGACACGCTTGGCCACATGAATGGCGATGCCTTCCTCAAGGCCATTGCCCAGCGGCTCAAGGACCTGTCGCGCAGCAACTACATCCTCAGCCGGTCGGGCGGTGACGAGTTCGTCATCGTCATGCCCGATAGTGATGAAGCCAAGGCCGCGGCCTTTGCCGAGAGCCTTATCAAGGCCATGCAGGAACCCATCGAGATCGCGGGCAACCTGCTCGTCGTCTCCCTTGGCATCGGCATCAGCCTGTTCCCCGAGAACGGGCCGGATGGCGAATCCCTGCTTGGCCATGCCGAGATTGCCATGCGCCGGTGCAAGAAAGAGGCGCGTGGCGGCTACTGCGTGTCCAGCACGGCCGACAACCGCGCCGCCCAGGACCGGCTGCTGCTGGGCTCGGCGCTGCGTGATTCACTGGCCAAGGGCATGCTCAACCTGCACTATCAGCCGCAGGTCGATATCAAGACCGGCAAGCTGTATGGCGTGGAGGCGCTCTCGCGCTGGAAGCACCCGACGCTGGGCAACATCTACCCCTCGCGCTTCATTGCGGTGGCTGAAGATACCGGGCAGATCGAGACGATCGGCACCTGGTCGCTCGAAGAGGCGACAAAGCAGATCATCGGCTGGGAGCGCGCCGGGCTTTACGTGCCGACCGTTTCGGTCAACCTGTCGGCTGCCCATTTCCGCAATCGCGGGCTGCCCGCGCTGATCGAGCGCATCCTCAAGGAGCGCCAGATCATGCCGGACCGCCTGTGCGTGGAAATTACGGAAAGCGTGATGATGGATGAAAACGAGGATACGATGGAAGGCCTCGCCGCCATCCGCAACCTCGGCGTTGGTCTGTCGATGGATGATTTCGGCACGGGGTATTCGTCGCTTTCAAGGCTGACGCGCCTGCCACTGACCGAGATCAAGATCGACCGCAGCTTCATCATGAACCTTGAGCATGACCCCAACGCGCAGGCCGTGACCACGGCGGTGATCGGTATCGGCAACCGCCTGGGCATGACCGTCGTGACCGAGGGTGTCGAGACCGAAGCCCAGCTCAAGCTGCTGCAGGGGCTGAACTGCGATGTGGTGCAGGGCTATCTGTTCGCGCGGCCGATGCCGCCGGCGGAACTGCTTGAATGGTCGCAGGGGCCAGCCAAGACCCTTGCGCTTGAACTTGTCGCCTCCGATGAGACCGAAAGCAAAACGAAGAAATAGTTCCGCCATAATTTCTGGCTTGTTCGCTGTCCTCATGCCTGGTTGGAAACAGGCCTGCTTAACCTTGGATCCCTATGAAAACGCAGAAACCCACCCCTTCACCAGCTGTCGTGGCCATTCCTGAGATCAGTTTTGAACTGTTGCATCAGGCGCATGATGGCATGGTCATCATCGATGACCATAATACAATCCTCTATGCCAACCCGGCAGCCGAGGCGTTGTGGGGCTACGACCCTGGCACGCTTGTGGGGCGCTCCGTGGGGGAACTCATGGCCGCATCTGTGGAGAACGGAGCGGCGCCCTTTGACATCAACACCTCGATCGAGACGGTGGAGCCGGTCTCGGGGGAGGTCACGTTCGAGAACCGCAGCGGCGACTACATCTCAGCCGAGGTCAGCCTGACGACGGCGCGGGTCGGGACCGGCGCGCGCTCCTACCGCCTGATGATGGTGCGCGGCATTACCGGCGCGGGTCATCGCAGCCGGGTGGTCGAGCTGCAGAATACGGTGTTCCGCTCGCTATCGAGCGAGATCCAGATCCAGGACGTGGCGGACATGGTCTGCCGCGAGGTCGAGACGCTGGTGCCCAATACGGTTGCCGTGCTGATCCTGCTCGATGAGCAGAACCGCCTGCGTATCCTCTCCGGCCCCGGCATGCCGCGCCGCTTTGCCGCGGCCCTGGAAGACATGCGCCTGACCGAGGCCGATATTGCCGCCCTCGCCAATGACCTGAACGAGGCGACAACCATCGTCTGGGACAGCTATCGCTCGGTTGGCATCTCGCTGGGGCTGCACCATTGCTGGGCTTCGGCCATCCGCACGCGCAACGGGCGCATTACCGGCATTTTCGCGCTGTATTCGCGCTCCGAGCGCAACCGTGGCGGCTGGCCCGCGCAGATCGTGAACAGTTGCGTGCCGTTCTGTGGCGTGCTGATCGAGCAGCATGAGGCGCGCCAGCACATCTCGCAGCTGTCGAACTACGACCCGCTGACCGGCTTCCTCAACCGCACGGCAGTGCACAAGGTCATCCGCTCGCTGATCGGCCAGCCGGGGGATAATCACTTCGCGCTGTACATGATCGATATCGACCGCTTCCGCGATATCAATGACGCGCTGGGTCATATCAATGGCGATGGGTTCCTGAAATCCGTTTCCGAGCGGCTCAAGGGTGTTTCGCGCAGCAATTACGTGCTCAGCCGTTCCGGTCCGAACGAGTTCCTCATCATCGTGCCCAACACGCGCCGGGACGATGCGCTCAAATTTGCCGATATCCTGCATGGCTGCGTCAAGCAGCCCATCGAGATCGGCGGCAACATGATCGTGCCGACGCTGGGCATCGGCATCAGCCTGTTCCCCGAGAACGGGCCGGATGGCGAATCCCTGCTCAGCTATGCCGAGCAGGCCATGCGGCAGGCCAAGCGCTCGGGGCTGGGCATGACCCACCTTGCACGCTCGGAAGACAACAAGGCCGCGCAGGACCGGCTGCTGCTGGGCTCGGCGCTGCGTGAATCGCTGGCGCAGGGGCTGCTCAACCTGCAGTACCAGCCGCAGATCGACGTGCGCAACAACACGCTGTATGGCGTGGAAGCGCTCTCGCGGTGGAACCACCCCACGCTGGGCAACATCTACCCCTCGCGCTTCATTGCCGTGGCGGAGGAAACCGGGCAGATCGAGGCCATCGGCACCTGGTCGCTCGAGCGCGCCGTGCAGCAGATCCTCGAATGGGACGCCCATGGCATTTACGTGCCCACGGTGGCGGTCAATCTTTCGGCCGGGCATTTCCGCAACCGCAACCTGCCCGGCTTCATTGCCCGCCTGCTCAGTGACAGCAAGCTCGAGCCCCATCGCCTGACGGTCGAGATTACCGAGAGCGTGATGATGACCGAAAACGAGGACACGAACATGGTCCTCCAGTCCATCCGCAACCTTGGCGTGGCACTGTCCATGGATGATTTCGGCACGGGATATTCGTCGCTTTCAAGGCTGACGCGCCTGCCGCTGACCGAGATCAAGATCGACCGCAGCTTCATCATGAACCTCGAGCACGATGCCAACGCCCAGGCTGTTACCACTGCGGTGATCGGCATTGGCGGCCGTCTGGGCATGACGGTGGTGACCGAAGGCGTGGAAACCGTGCGCCAGCTTGACCTGCTGTGCCAGCTTGGGTGCGACGTGGTGCAGGGCTACCTGTTCGCCCGCCCCATGCCGCCTGAAAAACTTGAGGAATGGCTGCGAAATGACCGTCTCGCCGCCGTGCTGGAGGAAGCCAAGGAAAGCCGCGCCGCCGCCAGCGAATAAGGCGCGTTCCTGCACCGGTATCCATGATCCGCACCCCGGCCCGCAAGGGCCGGGGTGTCTTTGTATGGGCGGTTTGCACGGGACCGGACGCATGCCATACAAACAGGATCAGCAACCCCTGCACCCGCATGCTGCCGGTTGCGGGTTTATGGCCACAGGATAGCCCCATGACCTTACCCATTTTTGATCTTTGTCTGAAAAATGGCAGCGTTGTTCTGCCTGACGCCACGGTCGTGACCGATGTTTACGTGCGTGACGGGCGTATTGCCCGCATTGGCGGGCAGGGTGATGCGGGCCGGGTCATTGACTGCACGGGGCTGACTGTCCTGCCTGGCGTGATCGACACACAGGTCCATTTTCGCGAGCCGGGGCTGACGGCGGCGGAAGACCTGGCCACCGGCAGCCTCGCCGCCGTGATGGGTGGCGTGACCGCCGTGTTTGAAATGCCCAACACCAAGCCCCCCACCGACTGTCCCGAGGCGGTGGTGGCCAAGCTTGAACATGCGCGCGGGCGCATGTGGTGCGACCATGCCTTTTACGTAGGCGCCACGACCGATAATGCCGAGCGCTGCGCCGAACTGGAAATGCTGCCGGGCACGGCAGGGATCAAGATTTTCATGGGGTCTTCCACCGGCAGTCTGCTGGTGTCCGATGATGCGGTCCTTGAGCGGGTGCTGCGCTCGGGCCGCCGGCGTGTCGCGATCCATGCCGAGGACGAAACCCGCCTGCATGAGCGCCTGAATGAGCGCAAGGCAGGCGACCCGTCGAGCCACCCGGTCTGGCGTGATGAGGAAACGGCCCTGCGCGCCACACAGCGCATCGTGCAGCTGGCGCGGCGCACGGGGCGGCGCATCCATGTGCTGCATGTCACCACGCCGGCTGAACTCGAGTTTCTGTCGGGGCACAAGGACATTGCGAGTTGCGAGGTAACGCCGCAGCATCTGACACTGGCAGGCGAGGACGCCTATGTCCGGCTCGGAACGCTGGCGCAGATGAACCCGCCCATCCGTGGCGAGAAATATCGCGACGGGCTGTGGTACTGGATGGGTCAGGGCGTGCCCGACATCATCGGCTCCGACCATGCGCCCCATCCGCTCGCGGCCAAGCAGCGCGCGTATCCCGATACCCCTTCGGGCATGCCGGGAGTGCAGACCCTGTTGCCGCTCATGCTCAACCACGTGGCGCATGGGCGGCTGTCGCTGCGCCGCCTGGTGGATATGACATCGGCAGGCCCGCAGCGCCTGTTCGGGCTGGTGCGCAAGGGGCGCATCGCGGTGGGGTATGATGCGGATTTCTCGGTGGTTGACCTTGCCGCGCGCTGGACGGTGCAGCAGGAATGGCTGGCCTCGAAATGTGGCTGGTCGCCTTTTGTGGGCGATGAACTGACCGGTCGCCCCATGGGCACCATCATCCGCGGTAATGTGGTCATGTGGGAAAACCAGCTTGCCCCCACCGCCCAGGGTGAGCCGCTGCTGTTTGAAGCCACGGACCGCCCGCGCGAAGCCTGACCGCGCGGATGAGGCGCCCGTTACGGGCTGTCGTCCGGCCCGGACCGGGTAGCTACGGGGTCGAGCAGGCCCGCCAGATAGGTCGAAACCCCTGCCGTGCTGCCCGGACTGGCGACTTCGAGCAGGCTCATGCCCTCCACGATGGAAAGGATGGCCGCCGCCCGGCCCGGCTGAGCGCCTGTGGGCGGTGCGGTCAGGCGTGAGTCGATCCATGCCATCCATGCCCGGACCACATCGCGCGCGACGCTGTCATAGGGTTGTACCCCTCTGGCACCGCGGGCGATGACATCGGTCCATACCTGCATGAAGGGGGCCACTTCGACCTCATGGGCGAGTGAGAGCACACGGGTCAGGAACTGCCCGGGTGACAGGCGTGGCCCCGTACTATGCTGCGCCAGCAGGTGGGTCAGGCGATTACTGATTTCATGCAGCACGGTCAGGATCATCTGCTCACGGGTCGTGAAATAATAAAGCAGCATGCGGTCACTGGTGCCCAGCTTGGCCGCCAGTGCGCGCACGCTCATATCCCCCAGTCCTTCATGCAGGACAATCGTCGCGATCTCGGCCGTCAGGGCCGCGTGGCGGGTCGCCTTATCGCCCCGGGCGGCGCGCGTGCCGTCTTCTGGCGCTTTCATGCAGAAAATGTAGCGCGTGCTACATAGTTCTGGTATGTAGTGGGTGCTACATACGAAAGAACGAACCATGATGCTCCGCCCACGGCAGATCGTGATCTGCACATCGCTTGCCGTTTCCTTCTGGTTGCTGGCGACACTCTATATCCGCTTCATGCCCATGTTCGTAACCGATCCCCTACAGGGAGATATCGGGTTCATTACCAGCATTCCGGTCTGCTGGCTCTGTATCTGGCTGACCGTTCGCCTGGCCCGGCTTGAGCCGCAGCAGATCCTTGCGGGCTGCCTGCTCGTACTGGCTGATGCCATGCTGATTGACGGCATCGCGCTGCGCTGGTTTCATGCAGCCTATACAACCGATGAACGGACCGCACGCCTTGGCGCGGCGTGGCTGCTATGGGGATATGGGGTCAGTGCGTGGATTGCCCTTTTCGTGGCAAGCCGCAGGGCTCGCCTGCATCAGGCCCGCTGACAGACGACTAGGGGGACGTAAGGAGGCGCGCTCCGCCTGCCATATGTAGCGGATTGGCAGCTTACTGTAGCAATTTTATTGGATTGAATGGTGCCCAAGACCGGGATCGAACCAGTGACACTGCGATTTTCAGTCGCATGCTCTACCAACTGAGCTACTTGGGCACCGGGCCGTTGGTCCGGCTAGGTCATGGGGCAGGGCCGTCATGACGTTGGACAAGCGTTTAACCCACCTCATCATCGGGATCAACCCGTCTTGTGTATTTTTCATCCGTTTCAGAGGGAATTTCAGTAGAGGGCACGCGATACTGTCCCGAGAACCAGCGCCCGAGGTCCACATCCGCGCAGCGCCGCGAGCAGAACGGCCGGTAGCGTGGGCTGGCGGGCTGGCCACAGATGGGGCAGGGAGCGGCTTTGGGGTCTGGCGCTGTCATGGTTCAAATCTCCAGCCATGGGCGGGCAGGGCCGGCTCGGCAACGGGCTGGAGCACGCGCCCGGTCAGGCGCATGAAGTCTTCCACCCAGGCCGGATGGTCCTGCATCATCTGCATGATACCATAGCCGCAGGCCACTCGCACGGACTGCCCGTTGGGCGGCATGCCGCGATAGGCCTGCATCTGCCCGCGCAGGGCATGCAGCATGCGGCCCTCGCGTGACTGAAACAGCTCATGCAGCGGAGGGTGCACACGCGGGCGCACGATCTCGGCCAGGCCCAGCGCCGTAAAGCCCAGAAAGCGCGGGCGCAGCGGGTCATCGCGCAGCACGGTCTCGATCGTGTCCCCCAGCGCGCGGCGCTTGCGGATGGCAAGCCCCGCCACGTCAACCACAATCGCGCCCGACAGGTTGCGCAGCCGCAACTGGCGCATCAGGTCGGGCAGGGCATCGCGGTTGGCGGCAAACTGCGCGGTCTGCTTGGGGCGGCGGTCCATGCTGGTGGCAGCGCCCCCATCCATGTCAATCGCAATCAGGGCCGGGGTGGGCGTAATGCTGGCCGACATGCCACCGGGCAGGGGCACGGTGGCCTCCTGTAGTGCATCGACCTGGGCGCGCAGGTCGCTGTCAAAGGCGGAACTGGTGCGTGACAGGCGCGGGTGCAGGCTGGTCGGCAAGAGAGTGGCAATGGCCGCGTCATCAATGACAATGGGGGCATCAGGGTAGCGCGCGGCCAGCCGTTCCAGCGGGGTGGGGCCGCGTCGCAGCAGCCGGGGGTCGGCGCCGCCGGGCAGGTCGGGGGGCAGGTTGCGCGCGCCAAGCCGCACGCCCTTGCCGCCCTGTGCGCTGCGGGTGACGGTAACAAGCACCGTTTGCCCCTGTGTCAGCGCCCCCAGCCCTTCCGAATCAGGCAGAAAGCCTGCCTGCTCCTGCCCCGGCAGGGTGACGAACGTGCCGCCGAGCGCAGGCGCATGCGCGCTGACGCGGGCGCGGTAAATATCGCCCACCCCGTCGGGCATGTCAGGCCGCCACAGGGCAAATTCCTGCAACAGGCCATCAAGGGTTACGGCAATGCGGATCTCGCCCGGGCTGCTGCTGGCGCAGATGCGCGCGCTCACGAAAGCCAGCTTCCCTTCTGCCCGCGCAGCAGCTGGGCCGTCTCGAACAGGGGCAGCCCCACAATGCCGGTATAGCTGCCTGACATGAAGCGCACGAACGCCGCCGCATGGCCCTGTATGGCGTAGCCGCCCGCCTTGCCCTGCCAGTCGCCTGCGGCAATGAGCGCATCGATCTGCATGGGCGTCAGGCGCGAGAAGGTGACCGTGCTGGCCACAATGCGGCTGCTGGCGCGCCCCTCGGCCCATGCCGCGGTGGGGCGCAGGGCGATGGCTGTGAAGACGGTATGGCGGCGGCCCGAAAGCCGTTCGAGGCAGGCGCGCGCCGTCTGCTCATCCTCCGCCTTGGGCAGGATGCGGCGGCCAAGGGCCACGACCGTATCGGCTGCGAGTATGAGCGCCGGGCCTTCGATCTGGCCCGCCACATGCGCCGCCTTTTCAGCAGCGAGTCGCGCGGCATAGGGGCGGGGCAGCTCGTCACGCCCGGGCGTTTCATCGATATTGGCTGGAAAGACCTGACCGGGCACAAGCCCGATCTGGCGCAGCAGGTCAAGCCTGCGGGGTGAAGCCGAGGCGAGGACAAGCCGCACCTCCGCCTCCGCGCCGCCGGGCGCGGGGGTTCCGGTCATGACCGACAAGGGCGGCTTACTTGAAGCGGAAGGTGATGCGACCCTTTGTCAGGTCATAAGGCGTCATTTCCACATTCACGCGGTCACCGGCGAGTACGCGGATGCGGTTCTTGCGCATCTTGCCGCTGGTATGCGCCAGGATGGTGTGCTCGTTATCCAGGGTAACGCGGAACATGGCATTGGGCAGCAGTTCGGTAACCGTGCCGCTGAATTCGATCATGTCTTCTTTAGACATCGTGTCCTTCAATCATCAAAATGGCCGTCCTGCCGCGGGCCCGCGGCGTAGTACGGTTGGTTTATGTGGGGAGACTCGCCGCCGGGGTCAAGTTCCGTTATTGCGCGCCCTCAAGCTTTGCCAGCCGTACCGCCACACTCAGGGCATGGGCATCAAGGCCTTCGGCCTCGGCAAGGCTTACGGCGGCGGGCCCAATTTCACGCAGCGACTCGGCCTGCGCCTCGATGAACGTGGTGCGCTTGATGAAGTCGAACACCGAAAGTCCTGACGAGAACCGCGCCGTGCGGCTGGTGGGCAGCACATGGTTCGGCCCGCCCACGTAATCGCCGATCGCCTCGGGGCAGTAGCGCCCCACGAAGATCGCGCCCGCGTGCCGCACGCGGTCAAAAACCGGCTGCGGGCTGTCGATCATGAGCTCCAGATGCTCCGGCGCGATCTCGTTTACAAGGTCGGCGGCTTCATCAAGGTCGCGCACGGTAATGATCGCGCCATGCGCATCCCAGCTGGCGCGGGCAATGGCCGCGCGCGGCAGGGTTTCAAGCTCGGCCGCCACCGCCTGTTCCACCTTTTGCGCCATGCCGGAATCGGGCGTGATGAGGATGGACTGGGCCATGGGGTCGTGCTCGGCCTGGGCCAGCAGGTCGAGTGCAATGGCGCGGGGGTCGTTATTGCCATCGGCAATCACCACCACTTCCGACGGGCCGGCAATGCTGTCGATGCCCACCGTGCCGAACACCTGCCGCTTGGCTTCGGCCACATAAGCATTGCCCGGCCCCACCACGCGGTCAACCGGGGCGATGGTGGCGGTGCCATACGCCATGGCGCCGACGGCCTGCGCGCCGCCCACGCGGTAGATCTCGGTCACACCCGCGCGGCGGGCTGCGGCCAGCACGAGCGGGTTGAGCACGCCATCGGGCGTGGGCACACACATGGCAATCCGCGCAACACCCGCCACATGGGCGGGGATGGCATTCATCAGCACGGATGAGGGGTAGGCCGCCTTGCCGCCGGGCACGTACAGCCCCACCGAGTCCAGCGCCGTCCAGCGCATGCCCAGTGTCACGCCTGCGGCATCGACATATTTCATGTCGCTGGGCATCTGCGCCTTGTGGAAGGACTCGATGCGGGTGGCGGCGACTTCAAGCGCCTCAAGCAGGGCGGGGGGCACGTCAGCGCAGGCGGCCGCGACCTCTGCAGGCGTGATGCGCAGTGTGGCGGGGGTGATACTGGTGCGGTCAAACCTGTTGGTGAACTCGCACAGCGCCGCATCGCCCCGTTTGCGCACGGCGGCGAGGATCTCGGTCACGGGGCCATCGACGCGGGCGGTATCGCTATCGCGCTCGGCCAGCAGGCGTTTGAATTCAGCGCGGAAATCCGCCTGGGTGCTCGTCAGGCGTTTCATGCCCTGTGCTCCTTGGCCAGCGCCGCGCGGAAACGGTTGATGATCGCACCAATGCGCTCGGGCTGGGTTTTCAGCGCCGTGCGGTTGACGATCAGGCGGCTGGTGATGTGGGCGATGGTCTGGGTTTCCTCCAGCCCGTTGGCGCGCAGCGTGGAGCCGGTATCGACCAGATCGACGATCAGGTGCGAAAGGTCCAGCACCGGGGCCAGTTCCATCGCGCCATGCAGGTGCACGATGGAGGCATTGATGCCCCGCGCCGCGAAATGCCGCCGTGTGAGCGAGGGATATTTGGTGGCCACCCGCACCTGCGAGAGGCGGTTGGGGTTATCTTCCTGCCCGCGGCGGTCCTTGGGCTGGGCGATGGAAATGCGGCAGCCGCCAATGCCCAGGTCAAGCGGGGCATAGATTTCGGGGTAGTCGAACTCCATCAGCACATCGGCGCCGCAGATGCCAATCTGCGCGCCGCCAAAGGCCACGAAGGTCGCCACGTCAAACGAGCGCACGCGCACCACGTCAATGCCGGGGTTGTTGGTCTCGAAACGCAGGAGGCGGCTTTTGTCGTCACTGAAGTCCGGGCCGGGCACAATGCCCGCCATATGCAGAAGCGGCGCCGCGGCTTTGAGGATACGGCCCTTGGGCAGGGCGAGTACCAGCGGGCTATCCGTTTCCGGAATGGCGGTCTGGGCCGGTGACAGGACGGTCAATGCATTCTCCACGCATGAAGGCAGGCCCACCGCAATCGCAGGCGGGCCGTAAGTGACATGCGCGCATACCACATTCAGCCATCATGCAGGAAGCGCCCTTTTCTCAGGCCAGATGCCTCAGCCTGAAACGCGCTCGATATGCGCGCCAACCTGCGCAAGCTTGCGCTCGACCGCCTCATAGCCACGGTCAAGGTGGTAGACCCGGCTCAGGATCGTCTCGCCATGGGCCGCAAGCCCCGCCAGAATCAGCGAGAACGAGGCCCGCAGGTCGGTCGCCATCACCGGCGCGCCCGAGAGCGAATGCACGCCACGGATGATGGCCGACGAGCCATGCACGTTGATGCGCGCGCCCATGCGGTTGAGTTCGGGCACATGCATGAAGCGGTTCTCGAAGATGGTCTCGGTCACCATCGAGGCCCCTTCCGCCACCGAGAGCAGCGCCATGAACTGGGCCTGCATGTCGGTGGGGAAGCCGGGATAGGGCTCGGTCATGATATCGACCCCGCGCAGCGCGCCGGTGCGCTGCACGCGCACGGCCCCTTCTTCCTGCACCATTTCCACGCCCGCTTCCTCGAGCGCGCGCACCACGGCGCCAAGATGTTCGACCTGCCCGCCTACAAGGCGCAGTTCGCCGCCGGTAATGGCGGCGGCACAGGCATAGGTGCCGCATTCGATGCGGTCGGGCATGACGCGGTAACGCGCGCCGTGCAGCCCCTCGACCCCGTCAATCACCAGCTTGCCAGTGCCAATGCCGGTAATGCGCGCACCCATGGCGTTGAGGCAGCCGACCAGATCGCCAATCTCGGGCTCGCGCGCGGCGTTGATGATCTCGGTGCGGCCTTTGGCGAGAGAGGCTGCCATGAGCAGGTTCTCGGTCGCCCCCACCGAGGCAAACGGCAGGATGACCCGCTCGCCCTTCAGCCCGTTCGGGGCTTCGGCATGGATATAACCGTTTTCGAGCGTGATTTTCGCGCCCAGCGTTTCCAGCGCCTTGAGGTGCAGGTCAACGGGGCGGGTGCCGATGGCGCAGCCACCGGGCAGCGACACGCGCGCCTCGCCGCAGCGCGCGAGCAGCGGGCCGAGCACCAGAATCGAGGCGCGCATCATGGAGACGATGTCGTAAGGCGCTTCCGTATTGGTGATCTCGCCACCGACGGAAAGCGTGCCGCCATCGCCGCTTACGTCTTGCACGTTCAGGCCATGCTGCTCGAGCAGGCGGCGCATGGTGCGGATATCGGCAATGCGGGGCACGTTTTCGAGCACCAGCGGCTCGGGCGTGAGCAGGCCGGCCACCAGCAGCTTGAGGGCGGAGTTCTTGGCCCCGCCAATAACGATGTCGCCACGCAGCGGGTGGCCGCCGTGGATGATGAAACGGTCCATAGGCTTGCGGTTCCTGCTTACATGCGCGGTGGGGCGACGCCGATCTGCCCCATGTATTTGCCCTTGCGGTCGGCGTAGCTGACCTCGCACGGTGAGGCCCCCTGAAAGAACAGGAACTGGCAGATGCCCTCATTGGCATAGATGCGCGCGGGCAGCGGCGTGGTGTTGCTGATCTCGATCGTGACCTGCCCTTCCCATTCCGGCTCCAGCGGGGTCACGTTGACGATGATGCCGCAACGCGCATAGGTGGATTTGCCCAGGCACACCACCAGCGTGTCACGCGGTATGCGGAAATACTCGACCGTATGCGCCAGCACGAAGCTGTGGGGCGGAATGGTGCAGCAGTCGCCATGGCGGGTGACGAAGCTGTTCTCGGCAAAATTCTTGGGGTCGACCACCGCGTTGTCCACGTCGGTGAAGATCTTGAATTCATTGGCGATGCGCGCATCGTAGCCATAGGAGGACAGGCCGAAGGAAATCACACCCTCGCGGCTCTGTTTTTCCACGAAGGGCTCGATCATGCCGTGTTCCGTGGCCATGCGGCGAATCCACGTATCAGGCATTATGGGCATGGTGTCCGTTCCTCCGGCATGGATTGCGCGCAGGGCGTGCCCCGTTGCTGCGCGACCACTAACGAAGTGATCGGCTGACCGCAACTGGCAAAATCACGCTTCGTTGCCGGATGTGTCCTGCGGCGGGGCTTCGGGCGGGGTGGTGCGCGCACGGCTCTGCTGCTTGCGCCGGCGCAGGTTGGCGCGCAGGGCTTCGGCCTCGCGCTCGAGGCGGGCAAGGCGCGCGGCTTCGGCCCTGTCGGTCAGGCGGGGGGTGTCAGGCCGGTCGGTCATGGCGGTGTTTCGTTCAGGCTCAGACCACCCGCCCCGGCATGGGGCGGATGGCGGGGCGCTCAGGCCGTGGTTTCGGGCTCGGTGGGGCAGGGTGCCGGTGCGGCGGGAGCCGCGTCAGCCTGCGGTGCAGCATCCTGCGGAATGCCGCAGCGCGTGAGCAGCTCGCGCAGCGCCTTCACCACGGGGAAGATCTCGACATTGCGGTCGTGGCCAACCTCGTTCCAGGCCGCCTGCTCAAGTTCCACGATTTCCTTGTCCTCAAGGAAAATGCGGTTGGTGAACCAGCCCAGCGCGGGCCAGATCAGGTCGATCAGCAGCGGGGTCTGCGGGCGCAGGATGGACAGCAGCCCGAAGGACTGCGTGATGCGCTCGTCCTTGTCCACCGGCACGTAGGCCGTCCACAGATCCATGATCAGGTCACCATCCTTGTCGGTAATGCGCAGGGTCTGGTACGGATATTCGGTGCGGATGGTCACCACTTCCTCAACGGGCTGCTCCTTGCCGTTGAGGTCCTTGTGCTTGCCAAAGATCAGGCGCTCGGCCAGCGGCTGCTGACCCGCGCAGCGCATGAAGCTGTAGCGCGCCTCGATAAAGTCCTCGCCCTTGTCCTGACCCAGGAAGCGCGCCTTGATCTGGCCCATCTGGCGGCGGTGCAGGAACTGATGGTTCATGTCCATCAGGTTCTCGTGCATGAAGGTGTAGTGGCAGTTCACGCGCGGGCTGAAATGCTTGGTCTTGTATTTGGGGTTATCGGTCTGCGCGAGTTTGGGGAAGGGGGTGCTCTCGGCCTTCGCCGCATCGCCGGGGAAAACGAAGATCAGCCCGCCCGCCTCACGCACGGGGAAGGTGCGCACGCCATTGGGCATCTTGCCCTTGCCCAGATAGGGCACGTCGATGCAGCGGCCCGAGCGGCCAAACGCCCAGCCATGGTAGCAGCAGCGCACGGTCTGGCCATTGACGGTGCCCTTGCTCAGCGGCACCTGGCGGTGGGGGCAGCGGTCGAACAGGGCGAAGACGGTGCCCTCCTCCGGGCGGACCAGCACCATGGGAATGCCCGCAAAGCTTACGGCCAGCGTCTTGTTCTTGCGCAGGTCGGCCGACCAGGCCACCGGATACCAGAAATCCGGGTTGGAATTGACCCGCCGCAGGTCGGGCGTGGCGGCCATGGCGGCGGTGTCTGTCTGGACGGGGGAAATCTGGTTCATGTGGTGCAGTCCCGAAGTGTTCACGTTAAACGGCGGTCAGCGGGTGTCCCCGTCCGCCAGAAATCAGAATGTGCCATGGGTGAAGAATTTCAGCCGGGTTGTCGACTGTAAAACAGCCCCTTGCATATGGCCCATGCTCGGGGCTGGATGCTCGGCCAGTGTTTTGGGGCGGGCATGAGGCAGATCAAGGTATTGTTGCACCGTATATGACATAATTGCGGCGCGACGTTCCTCAGCCTGCCTGATGCAGGGCGTCCTCATGCTGGTACGGGCTGCCCATGGCGGTGTGATAGAACGTATCCGCCAGCCGGGTGTGCAGGAGTTCATCATAAACGCACAGGGTCGCATACTGCATGGCCTGGGTGGAATAATGCAGGTACACGTTTTCGCGCGCACGCGCGGCAAGCTCCGTACGTTCATCCGCCGACAGGTCGGTCACGTGGCGGATGCACGCGGCAAGCGCCTGTGTGTCATCGGGGGGGAAGGCAAAGCCGGTCACGCCGTTCTCCACCGTTTCCAGTGCTGCGCCATGGGCGGCCACGATCACGGGGCGGCCCATGGCCTGCGCCTCCACCACCACGCGGCCAAACGGCTCGGGCCGGCGCGAGGGCACCACGATCATGTCGGCCAGCATCATGGCCGCGGGCATGTCCGCGCAGTGCCCGGCAAAGCGCAGGTGGGCTGCAATGCCGCTGCGTTGGGCCTGGGCCACGAGCGCACGGCCTTCCTTCGCGTTGGCTTCGCCCACGAAAATGCACACCCAGTCCCGGCTGAAGCCTTCCGTGCGGGTGAGGCGGGCCAGCGCCTCGATCAGCACGGCGTGGCCTTTCCACGCGGTCACGCGCGCGGGCAGCATGATGACCGTGGCCCCATCGGGGATGTGCCATAGCCCCAGCAGCTTCTGCACCCGGTTGCCGCGCACGTTATGCGGGTCGAAACGCAGCATGTCCGCCCCGCGCGGGATCAGGCGCAGGCGGTCGTCGCCCACCTTGTAGTCATCGCGCAGGCGGGTGGCGATGTACTGGCTGATGGCAATGACCCGCGCGCCCGAGGCCAGCACGCTGTTATAGCGCTTCTTGCCCGGCAGGTTGGCCGCGTGCACTCCATGCCACGTGGTGACCAGCGGCACGCCCGCCCGCCTGCATGCAAGTGATGCCGCCCAGGCGGGCGCGCGCGAGCGGGCATGCACCAGGTTAACGCCATGCTCGGCCATGACATGGCGCAGCCTGCTGGCGTTGCGCATGATGGAGAAGGGGTTCTTGGCCCCGAGTTCGAGCGCGATGGGGATGGCGCCGATATATTTCAGGCGTGGCACGAGGCGCCCGCCCGCACTGGCCACCAGTGCCGTGCCGCCGGCCTGTACGATGGCCTGCGCCATTTCCAGCGTGCCATGTTCTATCCCGCCGGATTCGAGCGCAGGCAGCACCTGCAGGATGACGGGTCGGTCAGTAACGGTTTGCATCACCTTTCACCATATCACGAACGCGATGGAACTGCACGGCCTGCGGGTCAATGGGGCTTTGTCCTTGACCTTGGCCGCAGGCAGGCCGACGAATGCGCTAATGAGACCTTTTGCCCAGCCATTGTTTTGCGTCCCTGCCGCAGGGGGAGTGCCGGTGTTTTCGTGCTCCCGGCGTGCGGGTTTCATGGCCTTTGGCCTCGTGCTGGCCGCAGGCCTTGCGTGTGGGCGCGCATGCGCCGATGAAGCCGCCCCCGTGAAAGAGGCGTCGCCCCCCATCGCCACGCCATCTTCCACCCCGCCCGCTCCCGCTGCGCCGCAGGGCTGGGATTTCAGCCACTGCACCGCCACCCTTGCCGATGACCCCGATGGCGCCCGTGATTATGCCGAGGACTGGTACAGCCATGGCGGCGGGCTTGAGGCCGAGCAGTGCGCCGCCCTGGCCCAGATGGAACTGGGCGATGTCGCCACCGCCGCCGCCACGCTCGACCGTCTGGCCCGCGTGCCGGACTGGCCCGCAGGTCCGCCCGAGGGCAGGCGGGGCAACAGGCAGGCCGTGGTGGAAACATCCGCCTCCCGCCTGCGCCGCGCCAGTGTGGCGGAGGCGGCAGCCCGCGCCTGGCAGGCCGATGACAGCCCGAAACAGGCCTTTGACAGTGCAATCTATGGCCTGACACTGGCCCCTGATGATCCGGCGCTGAAGCTGGTCTATGCACGGGTGGCGGTGGAACTTGGCCAGCCCCAGCGCGCCATCGACATGCTTACGCCGCTGCCATCCGCCCCGGCCGCGCGTGATGAGGCGCTGGTGGCGCGGGCGGGCGCGTGGCGCAAGCTCGGGCGCATCGATCAGGGCATGGCCGATATCAACGCCGCCCTGCATGACATGCCCCATAACGGCGCGGCCCTGCTCGAGCGCGGCATCCTGTACCAGCGCCAGGGCCAGATGGAGCAGGCCCGCGCCGACTGGCTCGACGTGGTGAAGCAGGCCCCGGATTCGGATGAGGCCGATCTTGCGCGTCAGGACCTCGCCCTGCTGGAAACCGACCCCGAGGCACCCTGACATGGCCCGCATTCTTGTCATCCGCCTGGGCGCGCTGGGCGATTTCGTGCAGTCCTTTGCGCCTTTTGCCGCCATCCGTGCCCACCATCCCCATGATGACGTGGACCTGCTGACCCAGCCGGCCTTTGCCGAACTCGGGCGGGCCTGCCCATGGTTTGACCATGTGCTGCTCGACCGCAGGCCACCGTGGCGCGACATTGCGGCTGTCATGGCGCTGCGGCGCATGCTGCGCGGTTATGATTTCATTTACGACCTGCAGACCTCGGGGCGCAGCACGCGCTATTTTTATCTTTCGGGGCACAGGGCGTGGTCGGGAATCGGCCGGAGTGCACAGGCGGCGCATGACAACCCCCAGCGGCGCTTCATGCACACCCGGGTCCGCCAGCGCGACCAGCTCAGACGGGCGGGACTCGAGCATCTGCCTGTGCCCGATCTGTCATGGCTGGCCCGGGGCGGCCCCGTGCTGCCCGCGCCTTACGCGGTGCTCGTGCCCGGTGCCGCCGCCCACCGCCCGGCCAAGCGCTGGCCGGTTGAACGCTACGCCGCCCTTGCGCAGCGCCTGCATGCCCATGCCCATGGCCTGCTGCCGGTTGTGGTGGGCGGCCCGGGCGAGGCCGGGCTGGCCCGCGTCATCTGCCAGGCCTGCCCCGATGCGGTGGACCTGACCGGCCGGACCACGTTGCCCGAACTCGGCGGCGTGCTGGCGCGCGCGGCCTGGGCCGTGGGCAATGATACCGGCCCCATGCACATGGCGGCCGCCCTGGGGGTGAAGTGTACCGTGCTGTTTTCCGCCGACAGCAACCCCGCACTCACTGCCCCTGTGGGGGTGCGGACGGGGCAGGTGCGGGTGATTTATGTGCATGATCTGGCCACCGTGCGCGTTGACAGGGTTGCGGCAACGCGCGGCTGACGCCATTACAGCGCAGTATATTCTTACCGGAGCAATGAAACCATGCCTGCCATAACCCTGCCTGACGGATCCGTTCGCCGCTTTGACGGGGCAGTGACGGGCACGACCGTGGCGCAGTCCATCGGCGCCGGTCTTGCCCGCGCCGCCCTTGCCATGGAAGTGGATGGCAGGCTGATGGATATCGGCCGCGAGATCGACCATGACGCCAGCCTGCGTTTCATCACGCGCAAGGACCCCGAGGCGCTGGAAATGATCCGCCACGACGCCGCCCACGTGCTGGCCGAGGCCGTGCAGTCGCTTTTTCCCGGCACGCAGGTCACCATCGGCCCGTCGATCGAAAATGGCTTCTATTACGATTTCTACCGCAACGAGCCGTTCAGCCCGGAGGATTTCGCCGCCATCGAAAAGCGGATGGGCGAGATCGTGGCCGCCAACGAGCCCTTCGTGCGCGAAGCGTGGCCGCGGGAAAAAGCGATCGAGTTCTTCGAGAACAAGGGCGAGCGCTTCAAGGCCGAACTGATCCGCGACCTGCCGGCGGATGAGGAAATCTCGATCTACCGCCAGGGCGAATGGCTGGACCTGTGTCGTGGCCCGCACCTGCGCGGCACGGCCGATGTGGGCCATGCCTTCAAGCTGATGAAGGTGGCGGGCGCCTACTGGCGCGGCGACCACCGCAACCCCATGCTTACGCGCATCTACGGCACCGCCTGGCGCGACCGCAAGGAACTCGAGGCCCACCTGCACCAGCTTGAGGAAGCCGAGCGCCGCGATCACCGCCGCATTGGCCGTGAGATGGACCTGTTCCACATTCAGGAAGAAGCCGTGGGCCAGATCTTCTGGCACCCCAAGGGCTGGCGGCTGTACACCGTGCTGCAGGACTACATGCGCCGCGCGCAGGACGGCAACGGCTATCAGGAAGTCCGCACGCCGCAACTCGTTGACCGCGCCCTGTGGGAAGCCTCGGGCCACTGGGACAAATACCGCGAGCACATGTTCATCGCCACCGTGGAGGACGAGGACAAGACCCTCGCGCTGAAGCCGATGAACTGCCCGTGCCATGTGCAGATCTTCCGCCACGGGCTGCGCTCGTATCGTGAACTGCCGCTGCGCATGGCGGAATTTGGCGCGTGCCACCGCTACGAGCCCTCGGGTGCGCTGCACGGCATCATGCGCGTGCGCGGCTTTACGCAGGATGACGCGCATATCTTCTGCACCGAGGACCAGATCGCTGACGAGACCGCACGTTTCGTGCGCATGCTGGCCGATGTGTACCAGGACCTTGGCTTCGAGCATTTCCGCGTGAAATTTGCCGATCGTCCCGAGCAGCGCGCCGGTGATGACGCGACATGGGACCGCGCCGAGAACGCCCTGAAAGTGGCCTGCGACATGGCGGGCGTGACCTACGAGCACAATCCGGGCGAGGGGGCGTTCTACGGCCCCAAGCTGGAATTCGTACTGCGGGACGCCATTGGCCGTGACTGGCAGTGCGGCACGCTACAGGTCGATTACGTGCTGCCCGAGCGGCTCGATGCCTCCTATGTGGGCGAGGACAGCGCGCGCCATCGTCCTGTCATGCTGCACCGGGCCATTCTTGGCTCGTTCGAGCGATTCCTTGGCATCCTGATCGAGCAGCATGCCGGGCGCTTCCCGCTGTGGCTCGCACCCACCCAGGTGGTCGTGGCCTCGATCGTGACCGACGCGGCCGATTATGCCCAGCATGTGACCGACAGCCTGCGCGAAGCCGGGCTGGTGGTGGAAGCCGACCTGCGCAACGAGAAGATCAACGCCAAGATTCGCGAGCATAGCCTTGCGCGCGTGCCGGTCATTCTGGTGGTGGGCCGTAAGGAAGCGGAGGAAAACACCGTGGCCATGCGCCGCCTTGGCGGTAAGACGCAGGAAGTGCTGCCGCTGGAAGAAGCGGTCTCGGCTCTTGCATATGAGGCCCTGCCACCCGATATCCGTCGCAAGCGCGGCTGATTACCTGTGTCCCGTGCCGGAACTGCATGGCTGTTTTCGCAGGCACGGGGCAAGACAGGACTTGATCTGGGGCGCGTCTTTGCGTCACATATCTTTCCATAATGTAAGGTCATTCCCTGCCCGCGTGTTTTCCATGGCTTCGGCCATGGGGCGCGGGCTGCGGGGATGGCCCTGCCTGCCGTTTGAATGAAACAGTTACAGGAGCTGACCATAGGCAGACCCCCGATGCCCACTCCGCCAAATCGAGAGGGCCCCCGCGTCAATGAAGAGATCCGCGTGCCGCAGGTGCGTCTGATCGATGAAGAGGGCGAGATGCTCGGCATCATGTCCACGCGTGATGCGCTGGCACGCGCTTATGCCGCTGGTCTTGACCTGCTTGAAATCAGCCCGAACGCCGAGCCGCCGGTGGCCAAGGTGCTCGATTACGGCAAGTTCAAATACGAGCAGCAGAAGAAGCGCAATGAAGCGCGCAAGAAGCAGAAAGTCATTGAAATCAAGGAAGTCAAGGTTCGCCCGAACATTGATGAAAATGACTATCAGGTGAAAATGCGCGCGATGAAAACCTTCATCGGCGAGGGTGACAAGGTGAAGGTGACCCTTCGCTTCCGTGGCCGTGAAATGGCGCATCAGGATCTGGGTGTGAAGGTTCTTGAACGTATCCGCGCCGAGATGGATGAACTGGCCAAGGTTGAGCATATGCCCAAGCTTGAAAACCGCCAGATGATCATGGTGCTGGCACCGCGTTGATCCCTTCGCGGATGCAGAACGCAAAAAGCCCGGAGGGATTACCCTCCGGGCTTTTTTTTGTGGCTAAGAGGCTGTTTGAAAAATCAGGCGCAATAATATCCTGAAATCATAAAAGCTTCAGAAGATGCCGCCTTTTTAAAAAAAGGCGGTACCCAGAAACTTCTATTTTTTAAGGCTTGAGGATCACCGTCGCCCGCGCCGTTGCGGTGACATCCTGCTGCCCGGTGGGGGCTTCGGGGGCTGCCACGTCGGCCGAGGCCATGCGGGCCATCATCATCATGGGCATCGGGCGGGGAAAGTTCTGTTCCTCCAGCGCGACCGAACGGATGGAGGCCACCCTGAGCCTGAGGGTTGCCGCCGCCGCCTGCGCGCGGGCCTGCATGTCTTCCAGCGCCAGGGTTTCGGCCTTGCGGGTCAGTTCGGCGCGCCTGCTGCGCGAGAGCGACCAGTCCAGCCGGGTCAGTGCGAGGTTTTCAGCCTGGATGCGGCCCACGAGCGGCAGCAGCACCTTGCCGTCGGCGGCTGTCAGGCGCAGGCTCTGGCGTGCCACCCAGTGCGGCTTGCGGTTCTGGTGCACATCGCCTTCATCATGATGCACGAAATAGGACTCGGCATTGATCTCCAGCCCATCGGTATGGGCGGTGGCGGAAATTGCCTTGCTGATGAGCGCATTGAGCTGCGCCTGTGCGGCGGCGGCGGTATCGGCCTGCGCCTCGGCCGTGAAGGTGGCGGTCAGTTCATCGGGCGGGGCCTGCACGGTGCCGGTCGCGGTCAGTTCGAGTTCGGTACCATCGGTGCGCGTGGAGTCGGGGGACTGGGTCTGGGCCATACCTGTTGCCGGATGGAGTCCTGCCACGGCCAGCAGGCCGCACAGCGCCACCATCTGGCTGGAGCGGACGGGGAACAAAAAATGGGGTCGGGTCATGAATGCGTGGTCTCCTTGAGTTCGACCAACGCGCGACGCAGCCGTACGATGCCAGAACGGATGCGCCCCTCGCGGCACATGTCAGCCCCCTGCATGCGCAGGCTGTCCACATCCTGCGGCAGGGCGGGGCCGTAGGCATCGATGATGTTGAGCAGCCGGTTGCAGTAGGCCTTGGTGTCGCTGGTGATGATGACCGGCTTGTCGCTGCCGCCATCACGCGCGGCCATGATCTGGGGTGTGCCCTCCGGCGTGATCGGCGCGGGTGCTGCGCCGCACAGGCAGAAACTCATCACGACGATGGCAGGCGTCACGGAGGATTGCATGGTCATGATGCTACTCTACGCTACTGTTCGTGTCGTGCTGATGGGGTAAAGGTGACGTTTGAGTCATGCCTGATATGTGCGCGGATGAGGACAGATCTTCCTCCGCCTCGGCCAGGGCGCTCGCCGCCACGGGCAGGGCGAGCAAAACCGTAAGCCCCGGCGCATGCGAGGAGAGATGCATCTGCCCCCCATGCAACTGCACGATGGCCCGCACCATCGACAGGCCCAGCCCCGAGCCGGGGGTGTTGCGGGCCTTCTCGGCGCGGAAGAAGCGCTCGGTCGCGCGCGCCATGTCCGCAGCACTCATGCCAATGCCCTCGTCACTGACCGAAAGGTCGAGCATGCCCTCGCCCGTGGGGCCGGCAAGGCGCCCCGGTGCGCTCTCGCGCAGGTGCGCGCGCAGGTAGACCGTGCCGCCGGGGGGCGAGAACTTGATGGCGTTATCAAGCATGTTGGCCACCGCCTGCTGCACCAGCGAGCGGTCGCCATAAAAGAACAGGCGCGCGGGCAGGTCGAGTGAGAGGGCGATGCCATGCTCTTCCGCCACGGCTTCATACAGGTCGGCCACGTCGCGCAGCACGGGCACGAGGTCGAAGGTCATGAACGCGGAGCGGCGTGCGCCCGCCTCGATCTGGGCAATGCGCAGCAGGGCCTCGAACACGGCGGTCACGTTATCAAGGTCGCCTACCGCGCGCTCGATCGCGCCGCGCAGTTCATCGGGCGTTCTGGCATGCAATGCTGCATCTTCAAGCTGGGTGCGGGCGCGGGCGATGGGGGTGCGCAGGTCATGGGCAATGGCGTTGGATACCTGCCGCACGCCATCCATCAGGCGCACGATCCGGTCGAGCATTTCATTGATGGCTTCGGCCACCTGGTCCATCTCGTCGCCATTGCCGACAAGGGGCATACGGCGGCTCAGGTCGCCATGCGCGATGGCGGAGGTGGTGCGCGCCACGGTCTTGACCATGCGGCGGAAGATGCGGTGCACCAGTGCGGCCCCGCTGATGGCCAGAAGCGTGACCATGACCCACGCCCACAGCAGCGAATCGGTCAGCAGGTGGCGCAGGATGCCGCGCGCGCGCACATCGCGCCCCACCAGCAGGCGGTAGCCGCTATCAAGCTGGCCTTCCGTATGGGTCTGGGCCGTGCCGGGCAGATTATAGGCATGGAGCTGGGCCATGCCGCGCAGCCCCGCGCGGGTATCGGGCAGGTTGTACCACCGGTCAGTGTGCTCCACCTTGCCGGGCCAGGCGGAGACGTTGCCGGTCAGGTAATTGCCCTGCGGGTCGATGACCAGGTAGATCGCGTCATCATCGAGGTTCTGTTCAAGGCGGTCCTCGATGGTCAGGGCCAGGGTGGGCAGGCCGCCCATGACCCAGCGCTCGGCCAGGCCGCGCGCATCGGCGTTGATGGCGGTTTCCACCTGACGTTCAAGGAACCCGATCGTGCCCCACCACATGAACGACATGAACAGGATGGAAGACAGCGCGAACATCGTGCCATAGGCCAGCGAAAAGCGCAGGCTGGCCGACCGCCATGCCCGCCAGCGCGAACGGCGCGGCGGCGCGGACTCGCAGAATGCGGGGGGCGTTGTCATGGCTGCCCGCGCAGGGGCCATCCATGCCCGCACCACCCGCCATGGGCCGGGCCTGTGCCGTGGGCTACCGCTCCCCGCGCCACACAGGGCGCATGGTTGCCCCCGCGGGGCGGAGGGAGCCGCCTGTTACTCGGCACGCAGCATGTACCCCGCATTGCGGATGGTATGGATGAGTGGCGCGCCGAAAGGCTTATCCACCTTCTGGCGCAGGCGCGAGACATGCACGTCGATCACGTTGGTCTGCGGGTCGAAATGGTAGTCCCACACGCCCTCGAGCAGCATGGTGCGGGTCACGACCTGGCCTGCGTGGCGGGCAAGGTATTCCAACAGGCGGAATTCACGTGGCTGGAGGTCGATCTTCTGCCCCGCCCGGCGCACCGTGCGCGAGAGCAGGTCGATCTCGAGATCGGCCACTTCCAGCTTGGTCTGGGGCGCGGTCTCGGTGCGGCCCCGGCGGCCAAGCGCCTCGACGCGGGCCAGCAGCTCGCTGAAGGCGAACGGCTTGGTCACGTAGTCATCGCCACCGGCCTTGAGGCCCTGCACGCGGTCATCCACATCCGCCAGCGCCGAGAGCAGCAGCACGGGGGTGGTGTTGTTCTGCGCGCGGATGGTCTCGAGCAGGCGCACGCCGTCAATGCCGCCGGGCAGCATGCGGTCGAGTATGATCAGGTCGAACTTCTCGCTCACGGCCATGAACAGGCCGTCCTTGCCGTTATCGGTCATCTCGACAAGGTGGCCTGCTTCCTTCAGGCCCTTGGCCACGAAGGAGCGGACGGTGGGGTCATCTTCAACAACAAGAATATGCAAAATGGCCTCGTGTCGGTTGGGGCGGGGTCTTGGTCAGTCGTCCATGTCTTCATCGGGGCGGTGGCCCACGCAGGCTTCCAGGCTCATGGCATCGTGGCGGCGGCGGATATGCAGCGTTACGGTGGAAGCGGGCCGCTTCGCCGCGATCGAGCGGATCAGCATGCGCGCGGTGTCGATCGGTTCGTCATTCACCGCCGTAATGACATCGCCAATCCGCAGGTGCGCCTTCATGGCCGGGCCGTCGCGGTCGATTCCCACAATCTGCACGCCGCCATGACCTGCGCCGTCAGCCAGTGTAACACCAAGCCAGCCACGGTCTATATGCCCGTTATGGCGCAGTTCCTCCACAATCGGGGCCACGATCTCCGATGGCAGGCCAAAGCCTATGCCCACCGATCCGCCCGTGGGCGAGACGATGGCCGTGTTCACCGCCACCACCTGTCCGCCCAGATTGAAGGATGGCCCGCCGGAATTGCCGGGGTTGATGGGCGCGTCGATCTGAAAAAAATCATCGAACGGGCTGGTGCCGATATCACGCCCGCGCGCCGATACGATGCCCGCGGTCACACTTGAGCCCAGCCCGAACGGGTTGCCCGCCGCCATGATCCAGTCACCGATATTGACCAGCCTGCTGTCGCCCCACGGCACGAAGGGCATGGGGTGGGGGGCATGGATCTGGATCACCGCGATATCGGTCAGGTCGTCGCTGCCCACCAGGCGGGCCGGGAACTCGGTGCCATCGGAAAGCGAGACGGTAATCTGGTCGGCACCGCCCACCACATGCGCGTTGGTCACGATCACGCCGCCGGGGTCGATCAGGAAGCCCGAGCCGGCCCCCAGCATTTCCTCGCCATGGGCGCGCATGCGCTCGCGGAATTTATGCTCGAACGGCGTGCCCTTGACACTTGGCGGCAGGGGCTGGCGGGTGGTGGCCTGATGGCTGTCCTGCGCCTGCGATACGGCAATGTTCACCACGGCGGGGCCAACCTGGCGCACCAGCGGCGCGAAGGTCAGCGGCCCGGTCTGCACCACCGGCGGCACGGGGGGCGCGAACAGCGAGGGGCTGGCGGGCACGGTGGGCGCTGGTGCCGCCACGTCCTGTGCAAGCGCCTCCGTTCCCGCGCCGGTCATGCCTAGCAGCAGGACCGGTAGCAGGCGTGAAGCCGGACGGGCCGTGGCGATCCATGTCATGCCGGAGGGCGGGAGAATGCGTTCATGATGAAGCATGTTATCCGAAAAAAACGGCAATGCCATGTCTGCATGGCACGGTAGGGGCCGATGCATGCGTTTTTGGGGGTGATCTGAAAAGCCTGCGTCACGATGCCCGCAAACCGGAAGATGTTTTTGGTGAAGCTTTTTTCAGAAAGCTTCGGAGAAACACCGCTTTTTTGGAAAAGCGCGGCACCCGAAAACTTTTATTATTTTAATCTGGATTCCTACGACGTACGGCGCGGGCGGGGTGGTGGCGGGCTGGCTGTTGCCGGGTTTTCGGGCCAGTCATGGCGGGGGTAGCGCCCGCGCATGTCGCGCCGCATGTCCGCCCATGACCCGGCCCAGAACCCCGCGAGGTCCGCCGTGATCGCCTGCGGTCTGCCTGCGGGCGAGAGCAGGGCAATGCGCAGGTCGAGCCTGCCATCGGCCAGGCGGGGGGTCTGGGTCACGCCATAGAAGGTCTGGGCGCGGGCGGCGGCAACCGGCACGGGTTGCAGGTAGTCGATCTGGGCGCGGCCACCAGGCAGGTCGAGATGGGTGGGCAGCATGCGGTCAAGCCATTTCAGGCTGGCATGGTCCATGGTGGCGCGCAGCATGGCCAGCAGGTCCATCTCCGCCAGCGCGGACAGGCGGTTCACCCCCGTGAGCCACGGGGCGAGCCATGTTTCGGTGGTGGTGGCGAGTGCTGCATCCGCCAGATCAGGCAGGTCGGAGCGGTCAAGCTGCGTGCGGGCGGTTTCCACCCGTGCCTGAAGCTGGCGGCAGGCATCGGACCACGTGAGCGTGGCCGCAAGGTTCTGCGCCGCCTGCGCGCAGAGCAGGGCGCAGACTTCATCGGCGCTGGCGGTGACCGTGCGGTCGCGCAGCACAAGATTGCCCAGCCGCAGCCTGCGCCGCGCCAGCACACTGCCTGTGGTGGTGTCGAGTGTGGTTTCCACCTGTTCCTTCGCCCGCGCCATCAGGGTCTGCGGCAGGTTGTCGCGGTCCAGCGGGGCGGCGAGGCAGATCTCGGCGGCCTTGCGCACATGCATGCCCGCTACTGCCAGCAGGGTGCTGCGCGCCAGTTCATCGGTTTTGGAAAGCCGGGCGCTACCGCCGCCCGCCAGCCGGAAAGAGCCTACATCGCCCCGCGCCTGCGCCACCCGGTCGGGGAAGGCGGCGGCAATCAGGGCGGCGGGATCGCCCGTGGCCTCGATGTCGCGACCCAGCCCCAGCCGCCTGCGGTACTGCCGGGCGGCGTGGCGGATGCGTGATAGTGCGGCCCGGTCGGCATCGGGGTGGTCGCCGCCCGCCAGCAGGTCAAGGCGCAGGCGGATATCGGCAGGCGCTGCGGGGGGTGCGCCCCGGCTGCCGCCTGCGGGGCGGCGGGGGCGCAGCGGGTCGCGCTCTTCCAGCAGGGCGGCGATATCGGCGGCCATTGCGCGTTCGGCGGGCGTGCGGGCGGCCAGCATCATGGCGGCCAGGCGGGGATGCGCGCCCAGGGCCGCCATGCGCGTGCCTTCAGCCGTTATGCGGCCTTCCTCATCAACCGCGCCGAGGGCCTCAAGCAGGCTGCGCCCGGCCTCGAACGCGCCATTGGGGGGCGTGTCGGGAAAGGGGAGGTCGGCGGGGTCCGTGCCCATTGCCTCCTGCCACGCGGCGGCATCGAGGCGCAGGCCGGTCAGTTCGGCCTCCATCATTTCCGGCTGGTCATGCGGCGGCATGGCGCGGGTGGTCATTTCGGTCCAGAGCCGGATGGCGATGCCGGGCGTCACGCGGCCCGCGCGGCCCGCGCGCTGCTGGGCCGCCGCGCGCGAGATGCGCACCGTATCGAGGCGCGTCAGCCCCGTGCCCACGTCCAGCCGGGGCACGCGGCGGAACCCGCCATCGACCACAATGCGCACGCCCGGCACGGTGAGCGATGTCTCGGCAATGGAGGTGGACAGGATCACCCGCCTGCGCCCGGCGGGGTGCGGGGTCAGGGCCAGATCCTGCTCGGCGGGAGGGAGTTCGCCATAAAGCGGCAGCACATCGGCATCAATGCCAGCAAGGGCGGTACGGGCGCGATGGATCTCGGCCACGCCGGGCAGGAAGGCCAGCACGTCGCCTTCATCCTGCGCGATGGCGGTGCGGATGGCGGCCGCCATGGCATCAGGCAGGTCGCGGCGGTGCACGAGGTCGCGCGTGGCGTGGCGGATTTCCACGGGGAACATCCGGCCTTCGCTTTCCACCCGTTCGGCATTCATGCGGGTAGCCAGTGCCGCGCCATCCATGGTGGCGGACATGGCCACCAGCTTCAGTTCAGGCCGCAGGCTGCGCTGCAGGTCGAGGCAGAAGGCCAGGGCGGCATCGGCATCGACCGAGCGTTCATGGATTTCATCAAAGATCACGCAGGCCACGCCATCAAGCGTGGGGTCGAACAGCAGGCGGCGCACCAGCAGCCCCTCGGTAATCACCTCGATGCGCGTGCGCTCCGAGGTCGCGCCATCGAGCCGGGTGCGGTAGCCCACCAGCCCGCCAACCGGCTCATTCACCAGTTCCGCCATGCGGGTGGCCGCCGCGCGCGTGGCCAGCCTGCGGGGTTCGAGCATGATGATGCGCCCCTCACCCCGCCATGGCGCATCGAGCAGCGCGAGCGGCACCAGTGTGGTCTTGCCCGCACCCGGAGGGGCGACCAGAACGGCGTTGGATGTGCGTGCCAGAACCGCCTGAAGGGCAGGCAGCGCCTCTGCCACGGGCAGGGCGGCAGCATTTTCAGCCACAAGGACGTGCAGCCGGTTTTGCAAGGTTGGATCGAAAGCCATATCTTCATCTTATGGCGTCGGGCATGGTGGCGGGGCAATCCTTGCCATGCTGGGTGGCTGCGTTTTTCCTCATTTCCGGTTTTTGATGGAGTACTGTCCGTGCCCTTTCTGTGGCTTGTGTCGATCCTGTGCATGCTGGTCACGGCCCTGCCGGCTGCCCGCGCAGCCCAGAGCGACCCCGTAACCTCGACCCGCGCCACCGCCACGCTGGTCACGGATGATGACACCTACAGCCCTGGCCGACCACTGCATGTGGGGCTGCGGCTGCAACTGGCTCCCGGCTGGCACACCTACTGGCTCAACCCTGGCGATGCGGGCGATGCGCCCACCCTCGTGGTGAACGCGCAGGGCGGGGCTGCGGGTCAGGCCAGCACCATTGAATGGCCCACACCGCGCGTGCTGCATGACGGGCCGCTGACATCCTATGCCTATACCGGTGACGTGCTGCTGCCGGTAACGCTCACCCCCGTGGCGGGCGAAGGCGATGGCCCGCTCACGCTCAATGCCGTGGCGGAGTGGCTTGTCTGTGCCGAGGTCTGCGTGCCCGAGCACGGCACGTTCAGCCTGAGCCTGCCGCGCGGGGCGGCCCGGCCTTCGGCGCAGGCGCCCGCGTTCGCGCAGGCTGCCGCCGCCCGGCCCGTGGCCTCGCCCTTTGCGGCAGGGGTCTCGCCAGAAGGGATCATGCAGTTACGCGGGCGCGACCTGTCGCCCGCTGCAGTGCGCGATGCCTGGTTCATGCCCGAGGTGGCCGGTGCGATCGATCAGGATGCTCCGCAGGCGGTGACGGTGCGCGAGGGCGTGGTGCAGCTTGCGCTCCATCCGGGGCCGGAATTCCATGGCGGGCAGGGCCTGTCCGGCATTGTGGTGCTGCGTGACGGCATGGGGCGCGAGCGTGGATTACAGGTCAGGCCGGTGCCGGGCAGCGTGGTTCCCCTTGCCGCCCCCGTGGTGGCAACCGGTGCACGCGCCAATGTGGGCGTGCTGCTGCTCATGGCGTTTGCAGGCGGCGTGATCCTGAACCTCATGCCCTGCGTCTTTCCCGTGCTGGCCATGAAAATCCTTGCCCTTGAGCGCATGGCGCGTGGGGCGCGGGGCACGGCGCTGGCCGGGGCCGCGGCTTATGGCGCGGGCGTGGTGGTGTCCTTTGTCGCATTGGGTGGTGTCATTGCGGCCTTGAGGGTGGCGGGGCATCAGGCGGGGTGGGGGTTTCAGTTCCAGTCCGTGGGGTTCGTGACCGTCATCTGCCTGCTGCTGTTTGCCGTGGCCCTCAACCTGCTTGGCGTGTTCACCATCGGGCTGCGGCTGATGGGGGTGGGGGGCAACCTGCCTGCCCATGCCGGTGATTTCCTGACCGGGGTGCTGGCGGTGGTGCTGGCCTCGCCCTGCACGGCGCCGTTCATGGGAGCGGCGGTAGCGGCGGCGCTTGCGGCCTCGCCGGTGATCGGGGTGGTGGTCTTTGCCGCCCTCGGGCTGGGGCTTGCCGCCCCTTACCTTGTGCTGGCCGCCATGCCCGGCCTGCTGGCATGGTTGCCCAAGCCGGGAAAGTGGATGGAAACGGTGCGCAACCTGCTGGCCCTGCCGGTAATGGCTACCTGCGTGTGGCTGGGCTGGGTGGCGAAGCTGGAAGGCGGCACGGATGCCCTTGTCCTGCTGGGCGTGGGGCTGGTGCTGGTGGCGGTGGGCTGCTGGAGCCTGCGATGCGCCAACCGGCTGGACCTGCGCGATGCCATGGCGGGGCGGGCCGGGCTGTATCGCGCGGTGGCGACATTGAGCCTGCTGGTGGCATTCGTGGGCGGCGCGGTTCTGCCGCCTGCCACGCTGCATGAGCGGGGGGCGGCACGGGTGGCTGATGGCAGTTCAGCCTATTCCCCCACCCGCCTGGCCGAATTGCGCAGGCAGGGCCGGCCCGTATTCGTGGACATGACGGCGGCCTGGTGCATTTCATGCCTGGTCAATGAGCGTGTGGCCCTGTCGAGCCAGAGCGTGCAGGCAGCCTTTGCCCGGCGGGGCATTGTGTACATGAAAGGCGACTGGACCCTGCGCGATGCGGCAATTACCGCCTTTCTGCAGGCCCATGGGCGCGACGGGGTGCCGTTTTACGCCTATTACCCGGCACATGGGCAGGAAGTAATCCTGCCCGAAATCCTCACGCCCGCCATCGTGCTGGACATGACCGCGCCCGCACGTAAATGACCTGCGCGGGCGGAACAGGCAAAAGTTTTTGGTGAAGCTTTTTTTTCAAAAAGCTTTGAAAGAACGCCGCTCCCCAAAACTTTTGTCTAGCCTTACTGCCCCGTGCTGCCCGGCAGGGTCAGGTTGCCCGGCTGTGGTGAGCGCATCTGCGGGGTGGGTGCAGCAGTATCGCTGCCTTCAGAGGAATACCCTTCAGGGAAAATCGCATCCGGTTCCTCATGGATGGCCTTCGGACGCGCCGGTGCGGGCGCTGCCGCTACTGCCGGGGCGCTCGCCGCCTCGGGGTGGTCATCGGTCGGGCCACCGCCAATGGTCATGGTATCCGCCCCGGTAGCGGGGGTGGTGGTGACGGCAGGCGTATCGCCATCAAGCGGCTGGGCGGCCACGCTGCCCGGTGCCTGCGGCGTGACCAGCCAGTTGCCCAGGTTGGTGCGGATCTGGCTTTCCAGCTCCTGGTTCATGTCCTGCAGCATGAGGTTGGTCAGGGTGTTCAGGTTCTGCGGCGTGTCGCTGTTGCCATGCTTCTTCTTGGGGTCAAACGAGCGGGTAACCTGGGCCACGGCATAGCCGGTACGGCGGCCGTCGGCGGAGGTCACGTCCAGATGCACGTTCAGTTGCCCGTCAAGGATGCCGCCCGGCTCATGCAGGATGGAAACGCGGTCGATGGTAAACGTGCCGCTGCCCCCGCTGCCTGCGGCCAGCAGCCGGGCATGCGCCAGTTGTTTGAGCAGGTCATCGGGCGGGTTGGGCGCGCGGCCCGACAGATCGCCCGGCACCAGCCCCGGCCCGCCCCGGTCCACCACCGATATGGTGGCCACATTCAGGTTCAGCGGCGGCTCATCGCCATATTGCGGCCCGGCAAAGGTGGTCGGCTCGTCATGGTGGTGGCGGCTGTAGGCGGGCGCGCTGACAGCCGTCAGCGCGATCAGGGGCAGGCCTGCGGCCAGCACCACGCGCAGGCTGCGGCGTAATGACAGGGGGCTAAGCGGCGAACGGTTCGGTCGCATGGATATATCCCGATAACGGCTGGCGCACGCGGCGCGGTCGGTCGATCAGGGGTGTGATCGTGCCATGTCCCGCGCCGGGCGGATAGGGGCTGTCAGGCGGTCTTGCCGCTGATCTCGCTACGCTGGAAGTGGAAGTCATGGTTGCAGAACTGGCAGTTCATGGTGATCGTGCCATCCTTGGCCATGTGGTCAAGATCGTCGAGCGGAAAGGTTTCCAGCAGGCTCGACAGCCGCGCGCGCGAACAGCGGCAGCCAAAGGCCAGCGCGCGGGGCTGGCCCGTAATCAGCCCCTCGGCATGGAACAGGCGGTACAGCAGGTCGGCCGAGCCAAGCCGGTCATCCAGCACTTCGCGCGCGGTGAGCGTGGTGGCGAGCGTGATGGCGGTCTCCCACGCATCATCGCCTTCCTCAGGGGTGACATCGGATTCGATGCCGCCGCCCATGGCGATCTTTTCCATCACCAGCGCGCCCGCGCGCCAGCCTGCTTCCGTCCTGTCGCAGAACAGCTTGACCCAGCAGGCATGCTGCTCGGAGGTGGCGAAGTAATGCGCCGCCATCTCCGACAGGCTCTCCCCACTGATCTCGACAATGCCCTGATGGATGTCGGTATCGGGTCCCTGGTCCACGCTGAAGGCAATGTAGCCCTTGCCCAGCAGATCGCTCGCGGTGGGGTTGGCGTTGGTCCTGAGCAGTTCGGCCACCGCCTCATCATCCGAGCGGGCATGAAAGCGCAGCGCGCCCGCGTCGGTGCAGTCGGCCAGCAGCAGGCTCAGCGGGCCATCGCCCTTGGCCTGTAACGAGAACGACCCCTGAAACTTGAGCGCCGAGGCCAGGGCCGCGACCAGCGCCAGCGCCTCGCCCGCAAGCCTGAGCACGCAGTCGGGGTTGTCGTGGCGGGTCAGCAGCGTGTCGGTGAGCACACCGGGGCGCACGAGGCGACCGCGCACGGGCCGGTTATCGAGATAGAACGGCACGACACCCTGCGGCACGACCAGATCAGGCGTGTCGGGGCGGCTGGTGTCGAGAAAGGCGGGGGAGGAAATATTGGAGGTCATGGCACAAGCCTGCTTCATCACGCCCCGCAGTGCAGCGGGGCGCTGGGAAATCAGAGGTTGGCGGTAATATCCGCCTCCAGCGCGGCAAGGCGCTGGTCGAGGTCTTCAAGCGTGGCGGCAGGCAGCAGGCCCGCGTTTTCCACCGCGCTTATGGCCTGCTGGCGGCAGCGGTCATGCTCCATGTCCAGGTCCTGCGTGCGGCCGGCGCCGGCGAGGCAGTCCAGATACGCATCGCGGATGGCGTCAAGCCGTGCGTCATGCACCGGCAGGGCCGCGAAAATGTCGCGCGCGCTTTTTTCCGCCCAGCCGGGCACCTCGGGGGTCTCTTCGGTGCTGGTGGGCAGGGCAGGCTGTTCGGCGGGGCCGGTCATGGGTTCGGTTCCTTTCCATATTGCTGCCAGTCCGCGCCACACAGCGCCCAGACCAGAATACCCTTTTGCGCGTGCAGGCGGTTTTCGGCCTCATCGAACACGACGGAGCGCGGACCTTCAAACACGTCTTCGGTCACTTCCTCCCCGATATGGGCAGGCAGGCAGTGCAGGAAAAGGGCATCGGGGGCGGCATGCGCCATCAGCGCCGCATCAACCCGGTAGGGCTCGAACGCGCTCACCCGCTGGTCCGATGCCTTGTCGGACATGCTGACCCATGTATCGGTAATGATCGCGTCGGCATCCTTTACCGCCGCAGCCGGGTCGGTCGTAACCGTGATGTCGGCCCCATGTTCGCGCGCCCAGGCCACCGCCGCGACCGATGGCGCATGGGTGGGCGGCGTTGCCAGCCGCAGGCTGAAGCCGAACAGGGCGGCGGCCTCGATGAAGGAGGTGGCGACATTGTTGCCATCACCCACCCACGCCAGCGTGCGGCCCCTGATCGGGCCGCGATGTTCCTCGAACGTCATGATGTCGGCCATGATCTGCACGGGGTGCGAATCAGGCGTCAGGCCGTTGATGACCGGCACGCTGCTCCACCGGGCCAGTTCGCGCAGGTTCTCGGTTTTGCCGGTGCGCAGCACGATGGCATCGACAAAGCGCGAGAGCACGCGCGCGGTGTCGGCAATGCTCTCGCCGCGCCCGAGCTGCATGTCGGACGGCGCAAGCAGCACCACGTTGCCGCCAAGCTGCTGCATGCCCACTTCAAACGAGACGCGCGTGCGCGTGGAGGGCTTGGAGAGCATCAGCCCTAGGGCGCGGCCGCGCAGCGGCAGGGCCGGGTGCAGCGGATGTGCCCTGTGGTCCTGCATGCGCTTGATGGCGCTGGCCACGTCAAGGATGGCGCGCAGCGTTGCGGCATCGAGGTCCTTGAGGTCGAGGAAGTGGCGGGGGGTGACGTGGGTGGGGGTACGTAGCGCGTTCATGCCACGGTCTCCGCATTGGTGGCCGCGAGGTGGGCCTGCACGCGCGCAGCCGCCCGGTCCAGCATGGACAGGGCCTCGGCGCAGTCGGCCTCGGTCACGGTCAGGGGGGGGAGCAGGCGCAGCACGTTGTCGCCCGCCGTCACGCACAGCATGCCCTCGCCAGTCGCCGCGTTCTGCACCAGCGCCACGTCGGGTTTGCATTTCAGGCCGATGAGCAGCCCGAGGCCGCGATGGGCGGTGAAAACGTCCGGGTGGGTGGCGATCAGCCGGTCGAAGCCCGCGTCAAGCTGTGCCGCGCGGGCCTGCACGCCTTCAAGGAAGCCGGGGGCGAGGATGATGTCGAGCACAGCATTGGCGGCGGCGCAGGCCAGCGGGCTGCCGCCAAAGGTGGTGCCGTGGCTGCCCGGGGTCATGTGCTTTGCGATGGTCTCTGTGGTCAGCACCGCCCCCATGGGGAAGCCGCCCGCAATGCCCTTGGCGGTGGACAGGATGTCAGGCGTGATGTCCGACCATTCATAGGCGAACAGGCGGCCGGTGCGGCCCATGCCGCACTGCACCTCGTCCACGCCCAGGAACAGGCCGTATTCATCGCACGCCGCGCGCAGTTCGCGCATGAAGCGCGGGTCGGCGACATGGATGCCGCTTTCGCCCTGCACCGGCTCGATCATGATGCCTGCCGTCTCGGCGCCAATGGCGTCGCGCACGGCGTTCATGTTGTTGAGCGGCACATGGTCGAAGCCTTCCACCCGCGGGCCGAAGCCATCAAGGTATTTGGCGTTGCCGGTAGCCGACAGGGTTGCCAGCGTGCGCCCGTGAAAGGCGCCGTGAAAGCAGATGATGCGCGTGCGCTCGGGATGGCCGGACTTGGCCTGCGCGCGGCGGATCATCTTGATCATGCCTTCATTGGCTTCCGCACCCGAATTGCAGAAGAAGGCGCTGTCGGCAAAGCTGTTGGCGACCAGCCGCTCGGCCAGCTGCTCGGCCTGCGGCACGCGATACAGGTTGGAGACATGCATGACGCGCTGCGCCTGCTGCGCGATGGCCTGCACCAGATGCGGGTTGTTGTGCCCGACCGAGGAGGTGGCGATGCCGGAGCCGAAATCGAGGAATCGTCGCCCGTCCACCGTGTACAGCCAGGCGCCTTCGCCACGCTCGAAAGCGAGGTCGGCGCGATTGTAATTCGGCATCAGGGCGGAAATCATGGAAATGGCCTTGCGATTTCGGTTCAAAGAAAAAAGAATGATGGTCCAGAAACGAAAATAACCCACCGCTCGGGGTGGGCATCCTTTCCTTCCTGCTTTTTCCGGCTCTCATGCGGGCCTTCGCCCACCGTGTCCGGGGCCGGAAAAGCGTAAGAATATGGCGCGCCGGGCCGAAATGCAACCTTCAGCGCCATTTCCACCCCGCGTTCTGGCCATGCCTGCCATACTGCCATAGGCGCGCGCGGGCTGATTGTGGCACACTGCGCGCATCATGGTGGCCCGTCCTTCCCGTTCCGCATCCCGCCCGCTGCCGCCCGCGCCCGATGGTGCGGCCCTGCGCGCGGTCGCACTGGCCTATCTGGCCCGCTTCTCGGCCACGCGGGCGGGGGTGACGCGGGTGCTGGCCCGCCATGTCGACCGCTGGGCGCGCCGCGCGGTTGATGGCGGCATGGATGCGGAGGAAGCTGCGCGCAGCGTGCAGCCCGCCCGCGCGCTGATCGAACGCATCGTGGCCGATATGGAAGGGCTGGGCGCGGTGGATGACGCCCGCTTTTCCGAATTCCGCGCGCGCTCGCTGGCACGCGCCGGGCGTTCGCGCCGCATGGTTGCCGCCCATCTGAGCGCGCGCGGCGTGGATGAGGCGACGGTGGGCGTTGCGGTGGAGGAAGCGCTGGGCGCGCGCGATGGCGAGGGGCGCGAGACCGAGCTGGCCGCAGCCCTCGTCTTCATCCGCAAGCGCCGGGCGGGGCCTTTCCTGCGGGCCGATGCCGATGAGGCGGAGGCCGCCCTGCGCCACCGCCGCGCGATGGATGCCATGGCGCGCGCGGGCTTTGCGCGCGATACGGCGCGCACGGCGCTGGACATGGACCGTGACGAGGCGGAGGACAGGATCATGCGTATGAGGATGGCATGAAGCGCGTGCTGGCGCGGAGTGCGGCGGGGCTTGCGCTCGTGTCGCTTGCGGCCTGTGCCGGGGGCAGCGGGCAGGGCTGGCATGGAGCGGTGCAGTGCGCGCCCTATGCGCGGCAGGTTACGCATGTGCAGTTGCGCGGCGATGCGGCCTCATGGTGGGGGCAGGCGCAGGGGCATTACCCCCGCACGCACGTGCCCCGCGCGGGTGCGGTGCTGGTGTTCAGGTCGACGGGCCGCCTGCCGGACGGGCATGTCTCGGTCGTGCGGCAGGTGCGCGGCCCGCGTGAGGTGCTGGTGGACCAGGCCAACTGGGTGCCAGGAAGGGTGGGCCACGGCGAGCCGGTGGTCGATGTATCGGGGCGCAATGACTGGTCGCAGGTCAAGGTCTGGTGGTCCCCCATTCACGGCATGGGCAAAACCGTCTATCCTGCCTACGGGTTCATCCTGCCACGGGGCTGAGTGGCGTGCGGCAGGGGTGCTTGCATATCGTGCGTTCTCCCCTCACATAGGCGGGGAGGGCAGGCCGCTTCCATACGGGAGGGCGGCCAACACGGCATTTTGCGTCATGGACGCGGATCGAGGGATGCGATGGGTAGCTTGAGCTGGGGACATTGGCTGATCGTACTGGCAGTCGTGCTGGTACTGTTTGGCGGCGGCGGCAAGATCAGTTCGCTCATGGGTGACATGGCGCGCGGAATCAAGTCGTTCAAGAAGAACATGGCCGATGACGAGCCGCACGAGCCCGTCGCCTCCGGTCACATTCAGGGTCCGGGCAAGGAAAAGGACGCAACCTTCACCGAAGCGCCGCAGCCTTCCACCAATAACGTGAAATGACACGACTTTCCGATCGCGCGGGCGGGCCGCGTTAAATCATGGCGCAGGCAGTTTTTCCCGCAGGGGCCTATTGCCGCGCGGTGGAGCGCATCATCGCCGCGGGCCAGCGCATGGACCGCTTCGGCTGGGTGCCCGCCACGGCGGGCAACATCAGCATCCGCCTGCCTGATGGCAACCTCGCCATCACGCGCTCGGGCGGGCACAAGGGGCAGCTCGGGCCAGACGGGGTGATCTGCGTCGATCCGCAGGGCCGCCCGCTGGCCCCAGGCGACCGGCCCAGCGCCGAGACGCTGCTGCACTGCCAGGTCTATGCCCATGACCCGGCGGCGGGCGCCGTGCTGCATGGCCATTCCGTCGCATCCACCGTGCTGTCGATGGCAGGCGGCGACGCCCTGGTGCTTGAAGGCTACGAGGTGCAGAAGGTCTTTGCCGGGCAGGACACGCATGCCGCCCGCGTGCATGTGCCCATATTCGACAATGATCAGGACATCGCCCGCCTCGCGCGCGTGGTGGCCCCGCATCTGGCTGGCATGTGCGCGGGCTACATCATTCGCGGCCACGGGGTGTATGTGTGGGGCGCTGACATGGACATGGCCCTTGCGCGGCTGGAGGGACTCGAGTTCCTGCTCGCCTGCGAACTGGAAAAAAGGAAGCTCCCATGAGCTGCCTGAATGTTTATGCCGACAACAATCCCGGTACGCCCATCATCCACCTGACCGACCCCGCCCGCATCGCGTCCGAACTCGCGCCCATCGGCGTACGCTTCGAGCGGTGGGACAGCCCGGTCACCCCCGACCGCGCCGCCCCCGAAGCCGAGGTGCTGGCCGCCTACCGCCCCTATCTTGACCAGTTGATGGGCGAGACGGGAGCCGGTTCGGCCGATGTGCTGCGTGTTGGCCCCGACACGCAGGGCTGGGCGGAGGCGCGGCGCAAATACCTGTCCGAGCACACGCATGGCGAGGACGAGGTGCGTTTTTTCGTGCACGGGCAGGGTGATTTCATCCTGCATGTGAATGGCCGCGTATATGACGTGCGCTGCACGGCGGGCGACCTGATTTCGGTGCCCGCAGGCACGCCGCACTGGTTTGACGGCGGCGAGACGCCCGATTTCGTGACGCTGCGCATCTTCACCAACCCCGATGGCTGGATCGCGCGCTATACCGGCAGTGACATCGCAGCCAGCTTCCCCGCCGAAGCCTGAGCCGCCCCGAAGGAGAACAAGACCGTGACCCAGGCCACGCGGCCGCCAGTACGTGCGGTGCTGCTGGATATCGAGGGGACGACCATACCGGTTTCCTTCGTCCATGCGACCCTGTTCCCCTATGCCCGCAAGGCGCTGCCCGCCCTGCTGCGCACTCATGCGGATGACCCCGCGGTAAAGGCCCAGATCGCGGAAATCGCGCATCTTGCCCCCGGTGTGCCCCCCCTGCGCCAGCTTGAGGCGTGGATGGACGCGGATGCCAAGGTCGCCCCGCTCAAGGCCCTGCAGGGCATGGTCTGGGCGCAGGGTTATGCCGAGGGCGTGCTCAAGGCCGCACTCTACCCTGATGTGGTGCCCGCCCTGCGCTGCTGGGCGGCGGCGGGGCTTTCGCTTGCGGTCTATTCCTCCGGCTCGGTGGCGGCGCAGAAGCTGATCTATGGCCATACGACCGAAGGCGACCTGAGCAGCGTGTTCGTGGGGTTTTACGATCTGGAGATGGGCGGCAAGCGCGATGCCGAAAGCTATCGCCGCATCCTTGACGCCGCGCGCTGGCAGGCGGGCGATGTGCTGTTCCTGTCCGATGTGGTGGCCGAGCTTGATGCGGCGGCGGCGGCAGGCCTGCGCACCTGCCAGATCGTGCACCCCGAGGATGGCACGCAGCCCGGCACCACGCACCCGGTTGCAGGCTCGCTGGCCGAAGTGGCAATGCGTTTCGGCCTGCCCCACCCGGAGGTGGCATGAAGGCGCGGCTGCATACCGACTGGCGCCACATCCCCGATAGCGCGCGCGGGTGCGTGGCCGCCCTGGGCAATTTTGATGGCGTGCATCTGGGCCATGCCCATCTGGTCCATGCCCTGCATGCCGCCCGCCCCGAGCGTGAACTGGCGGTGGTGACGTTCGAGCCGCATCCGCGTGAACTCTTCCGCCCGCAGGACCCGCCCTTTCGCCTGACCCTGCCCGAGGAGCGTTTTGCAGCCCTGGCCGCCCTTGGGGTGAGGCATGTGTTCCAGATCGGGTTTGACCCCGAATTCAGCGCCATGGGTGCGGAACACTTCGTGACCCGCGTGCTGCATGAAGGGCTTGGCCTGCGCCATGTCGCCTGTGGCATGGACTTCGCCTTCGGTCACCGCAGGCAGGGTAATGTCGATTTCCTGGCCGAGCAGACCGAGGCGCTGGGCATCGGGCTGACGGTGGTGCCGCCGCTATCCGATTCGCTGGGGCCGTATTCCTCAAGCCGCATCCGCCGGCTGCTGCAGGATGGCTACCCCGAGCGCGCGGCGGAAGAACTTGGTCGCCCATGGTCGATTCGTGGCGTGGTGCAGCATGGCGACAAGCGTGGCCGCCTGCTCGGCTTCCCCACCGCCAACATCGCCCTTGGCCGCCACCTCGAGCCCGCGCGCGGCGTCTATGCCGTGAGCGTGCGCCTGGCCGATGGCCGGGTCTGCCCCGGCGTTGCCAATATCGGCCGCAGGCCCACCATCAATGACGGGCAGGAAAGCCGGCTTGAAGTGCATCTGCTCGGCTTTGATGGCGACCTGTATGGCCAGACCCTGTCGGTGGCGCTGCACACGCTGCTGCGCGCCGAGCGCCGGTTTGACGGGCTTGATGCGCTCAAGGCGCAGATCGCGCGTGATTCCGCGCAGGCCAGCGCCTGGCTTGCCACGCACCAGACAGGCAGCCCGTCGGCCAAGGCTTGACCGCGCCGGGCTGCGGCACCCATAACGTTGCGCCCCCTGATGTTGCATCCCCGGGGGCCAGCTGAACTTTCCCCTGCCAGAAGAACAGAACAGGCCATGTCCGAGTCAAAACCACAGGATCTCTACCGGGAGACGGTCTTCCTGCCGACGACCTCCTTCCCCATGCGCGGCAGCCTGCCCCGGCGGGAACCCGAGATTCTGGCGGGGTGGGACAGCGAGAAGCTTGATGCGCGCCTGTTTGAGCAGGCGAAGGGGCGTGACGTGTTCATGCTCCATGATGGCCCGCCCTACGCCAATGGCCACCTGCATATTGGCCACGCGCTGAACAAGATCCTTAAGGACGTGATCAACCGTGCCCACCGCATGGCGGGCTACGGCATCCATTACGTGCCGGGCTGGGACTGCCACGGCCTGCCGATCGAATGGAAGATCGAGGAGGAATACCGCAAGCGCGGGCAGGATAAGGACAGCGTGCCCGTGCTGCAGTTCCGCGCCGAGTGCCGCGCCTATGCCCAGAAATGGCTCGACACGCAGGCCAGCGAGTTCCGCAGGCTGGGCGTGCAGGCGGAGTGGGCGAACCGCTACGCCACCATGGATTTCTCCTCGGAAGCGGCCATCGCGGGCGAGATCGGCAAGTTCCTGCTCAACGGCCTGCTGTACCGTGGCCTGCGCCCGGTCATGTGGAGCCCGGTGGAAAAGACCGCGCTGGCCGAGGCCGAGATCGAATACCGTGATCATGAATCCACCGCCATCCACGTCGCCTTCCCCTTCGTGACCGACCCCACGCCCGCAAAGGCGCTCGATGACGTGGCCGCCGTGATCTGGACCACCACGCCGTGGACCATCCCCGCCAACCGCGCCATCGCTTATGGCCCGGACATCACCTACGCCGTGGTGCGGGTTGATGGCGTGAGCGAGAACGCAACGCTGGAGCCCGAAGCAAAGGTGCTGGTGGCCGAAGACCTGATTGCGCCGTTCTGCGAGGCCGCGGGGGTTACGGCCCACCATGTGCTCTACACCATGCCCGGCAGCGCGCTTGAAGGCGCGATCTGTGCCCATCCGCTGCGCGGGCAGGGCTATGATTTCGACGTGCCGCTGCTGCCCGGCGAGCATGTCACCACCGAGGCGGGCACCGGGCTGGTCCACACCGCCCCCGCTCATGGCGAGGACGACTTCAACCTCGGCCGCGCCTATGGCCTCGAGATCACCGAACTGGTGATGGATGACGGCCGTTACGCCGACTATGTGCCCCTTTTTGCCGGTGGCCATGTGTTCAAGGCCGCCGAGCCGGTGTGTCAGGCCCTGCTTGAGGCCATGCAGCGTGCCGTAAGCGCGGGCGCTGCCCCCTGCGGGCTGGTGGCGCGGACGACGCTTGTGCATTCCTATCCGCATTCCTGGCGCTCGCGCGCACCCATCATCTATCGCGCTACCCCGCAATGGTTCATCCGCATGGATGGCGAGGGCCACCTGCGTGACCGCGCGCTGGCGGCCCTTGACAAGGTGACCTTCGTGCCCGCGCAGGCACGCAACCGCCTGACCTCCATGGTCGCGGGCCGTCCCGACTGGTGCATCAGCCGCCAGCGCGCCTGGGGCGTGCCCATTGCCGTATTCGTGGAAAAGCGTACGGGTGAAGTCCTGCGCGATCGGGAGGTGATGGAGCGCATTGTCTCCGCCTTCCGCGCCGAGGGGGCGGATGCGTGGTACAGCTCGCCTGCCTCGCGTTTCCTGGGTGAAGGCCGCAACCCTGATGAGTACGAGCAGGTGTTCGATATCGTGGATGTATGGTTCGAGAGTGGCTCGACCCATGCCTTCGTGCTCGGCCACGGCGACATGCCTTTCCCCGCCGACCTGTATCTTGAAGGCTCGGACCAGCATCGCGGCTGGTTCCAGTCCTCGCTGCTCGAGAGTGTCGGCACGCGCGGCGTAGCCCCCTACAAGGCGCTGGTGACCAATGGCTTCGTGCTTGATGAGCAGGGCCGCAAGATGTCGAAGTCGCTGGGCAATGTCATTGCGCCGCAGGATGTCAATGACAGCCTTGGCGCCGACATCCTGCGCCTGTGGGTCATGAACTCGGACACCAACGAGGACCTGCGCATCGGCAAGGAGATTCTCAAGCAGCAGGGCGAGCTGTACCGCCGCCTGCGCAACACGCTGCGCTGGCTGCTCGGCGCGCTTGACGGCTTTACCGAAGCCGAGCGCGTGCCCTACGCCGAGCTGCCCGAGCTTGAGCGCTGGGTGCTGCACCGCATGACCGAACTCGGCGGCCTCGTGGCCCGCGCGGTGGAAACGCATGAATGGGTGGGTGTCTATCCCGCGCTGCACGGCTTCTGCGCGGCTGACCTGTCGGCCTTCTATTTTGACGTGCGCAAGGACACCATCTACTGCGATGGCCCCTCGAGCCTGAAACGCCGGGCCGCGCGCACCGTGCTCGACCACCTGCACCGCAACCTGTGCGCCTGGCTGGCCCCCGTGCTGGTGTTTACGGCGGAGGAAGCCTGGCTGGCCCGCCCCGGCAATACCGAGAGCGTGCACCTGCAGTCATTCGCGGAACTGCCCCCCGAGTGGAACGACCCCGAACTGGGCGAGCGCTGGGCCATGCTGCGCGCCGTGCGCCGCGTCATCACCACCGAGATCGAGACCGCGCGGCGTGACGGGCTGGTCAAGTCCTCGCTGCAGGCTGGGCTTGAACTCCCCCTGTCTGAGGCGGAAGCGGCACAATTTGCCGATGTGGACTGGGCGGAGCTGAGCATTGTCTCGCAGGCCGATGTGACCGTGGTGGCGGGCAGCGGCTCGATCTATCTGGGCGAGGACGAGGCGCAGCAGGGCACTCCGCACGGCATTCCCACCATCAGCGTGGCCACGGGCCATAAATGCGCGCGCTGCTGGAAGGTGCTGGATGAAGTGGGGCAGGATGCCCATCACCCCGAACTGTGCCTGCGCTGTGTCGATGTGGTGCAGGGCAAGGCATAACCGCGATGAACAACCGCGTTCTGGGTGCCGTCTGCCTGCTCGGCGCGCTGGTGGCAGACCAGGCCAGCAAATACTGGGTTCTGAACATCTATGACCTGCCGGCGCGTGAAAGCGTGCCGGTGCTGCCGGGCCTGAACCTGACCATGGTGTGGAACCATGCCATCACCTTCGGCATGCTGGGGGGCGCGGGGGCTGCCGGGCGTATCATCTTCTCGGTGGCTGCGCTGCTGATCGTGGCGGGCCTGGGCGTATGGATGGCGCGCACCCGGCGGCAATGGGTGGCAGTGGCGCTGGGCATGGTCATGGGCGGCGCGATTGGCAACGTGATCGACCGGCTGCGTTTTGGCGCGGTGGTCGATTTCATCCATGCCCATGCCTATGGCTGGTCATGGCCGGTGTTCAACATTGCCGATGCGCTGATAGATTGTGGCGTCGCGATCCTGATTATCGACAACCTGCGTGATCGCGATGCAAACTAGGGGGGGAGCGGCGTGCAGATGCTTGCCGAACCGTTCCACTAACGGTAATAGGCGAGATATGGCGATTTCAGCTCTCAGACCCCTTTCGTGTGCATTGCTTGTTTCCAGTGGCTTCATGCTCTCGGGGTGCACGGGTGCCGATGTTTCGCGCGCCTTCGGGCTGGAGCGGAGCCTGCCGGACGAATACACCGTCACCACCCGCGCGCCGCTGTCCATGCCGCCATCGGATGAACTCGGTGCGCCCAACAGCAACGCGGTGCAGCGCGCGCAGGACACCAATCCGCGCATGCAGGCGCTTGAAACCCTCTCGCCCAACGTGGCGCTACAGGGTGCCGACGGCACCGGCAGCGTAGGGCAGACCGCGCTTGTAGGCGCCGCGCAGGAAGCCGCGAACGAGCCCGACAAGGGCGAGATGGGCGGCGCCGATACCAGCTTTGTGGACAAGCTGATGTTCTGGCATGGCGGCGGAGCGGGGAACCTGGTCAATGGCAAGGCGGAAAACGCCCGCCTGCGCGAGGATTCGGCTCTTGGCCGCAACCTGACCCAGGGCGCAACCCCCACCGTAAGCGGCCCTGCCAAATAAGGGCTGGCGTCTTGCATGGGCGACATGTGGCCGCCCCAACCGCCGGTTTATCCGCATGAATACGTCTTCCACGCCTGAATTGCCGGTCATCCGTCGCCTGTCGGAGCAGGTGGTCAATCGCATTGCCGCGGGCGAGGTGATCGAGCGCCCGGCTGCGGCCCTCAAGGAGCTGGTGGAAAACGCCCTCGATTCGGGGGCGCGGCGCATCAGCATCCGCCTTGACCGCGGCGGGATCGACCGCATCGAGGTAACCGATGACGGCTGCGGCATGTCGCCCGATGATCTGTGCCTGGCGGTCGAGCGGCACTGCACTTCCAAGCTGCGTGATGAGACGCTGGTGCGCATTTCCACCCTTGGCTTCCGGGGGGAGGCGCTGCCCTCCATCGGGGCTGCGGCGCGGCTTACGGTCATGTCGCGGCGGCATGGGGCAGATTCGGCGTGGTCCATCCGCGTGGAAGGGGGCGCCGTAAGCCAGCCCGAACCCTGTGCCGGGCCCGCGGGCACCCGCGTGCTGGTGGAAGACCTGTTCTTTGCCACACCTGCGCGGCGCAAATTCCTTAAAAGTCCGCGTGTTGAATCCAGCCATGCCGAGAACGTGGTGCGCAGGCTGGCGCTGGCCGCCCCGGATGTGGCGTTCAGGCTGGAATTTGACCAGCGCGTGGTCCTTGACCTGCCCGCGCAGGACCGGGCCGCCCGTGTTGCCGCCATTCTCGAGGCCGGTCAGGCCGATGGCCTGCTGGCGGTTGAAGGCCAGCGCGGCGACCTGAAGCTGAGCGGCTATATCTGCGCGCCCTCGGTGCACCGGGCCACGGCGAACGGGCAGATGCTGCTGGTCAACGGGCGGCCGGTGGTCGATCCCGTGCTGCGCACGGCTGTCAGGGTGGCCTATCGCAACGTGATGGAGCACGGGCGGCATGCGGTCGTGGCCCTGTCGCTTGAAATTCCACCCGAGCAGGTGGATGTGAACGTGCACCCCGCCAAGACTGAACTGCGCTATGCCGATTCGGCTGCGGTGCGTGCGCTGGTCATTGGCGCGCTGGGCCGCGCCCTTGGCACCGGGGCGGGTGTTGCGGGCGTGCGGCCCGACCTGCTCCAGTCGCGCGGACCCTCTGCCGCGCGAATATGGTACCCGCCCGAGCGCGGGCATGATGCGCCAGACCTGTCTGCCCGCATGGCGGCCCCCCTGGCGCCAGAACCGCAGGTGCAGCAGGGCCTGCCGCCCGGCTTTGCCGAGTCGTCGCTGCCGCTCGCGGCCCTTCCCGCTGCCCGAAAGGCGGTGCCTGAAGCCGTGCTCGCGCATGCCGATACCACCGCCGCCATGGCTCACCCGCTTGGCGCCGCCGTGGCGCAGGTACTGGGCACCTATATCCTGTCACAGACGGCGGATGGCGCGCTGGTGCTCGTGGACCAGCATGCCGCCCATGAGCGCCTGACGCATGAAATCCTGCGTGCGCAGTATCTCGACGGCGAGATCCGCGCCCAGCGACTCCTGCTGCCCGAGGTGGTGGATCTGCCCGCCCGGCAGGTGGACGTGCTGCTGCCTTTCGCGCCCGCGCTGGCCCGGCTGGGCATCGAGATCGAACCCTTCGGTGGCACGGCGGTGCTGGTGCGCGCGCTGCCAGCGCTCCTGGGCAAGGAAAACCCGGCAGCCATGCTGCGCGACCTGGCCGAGGAACTGGAGGCGGACGAGCTTTCCACCCCCGCCCAGGCCGATGCGCTGGACAGCCGCATGGATGCGATCATTGCCCGCATGGCCTGCCACGGCAGCGTGCGTGCGGGCCGCAGGCTCACACACGAGGAAATGAACGCCCTGCTGCGCGACATGGAACGCACGCCGCGCGCGGGCACCTGCTCGCATGGCCGCCCTACCTGGCTGAAGCTGGAAAAGGCCGATCTTGAGCGGATGTTCGGCCGCCGCTAGGCCCCACGCCGGGGCCGGCAGGGGCGTGGGGCAGGGGTGCAGTGGCGGCGGCGTGCCGGAGTTCCTCTGCATAATGTGAGCGGGACGTGGCTGGATTCTCCTGGCCCAACGCCACTAGGGTCAGCGCATCATTCATGGATGATGTGAGACCGAATGTGCATCCGATCCTGCTCTCCCTAGTTACGTATCTGCCCCTTGTCGGGGCTGCGGCCATCATGCTCACGCGCGGCACGGCCCAGGGCACCGAGACCGCCGCGCGCTGGGTGGCGTTGTGGACCAGCGGCATCGTGTTCGTGCTGGCCGTGGTCATGTGGGCGCAGTTCGACCCCGCGCGGCACGGCATCCAGTTCGAGCAGCAGGTCGGGTGGGCCAGTGGTGCCGGCATTTCCTACCATGTGGGGGTTGATGGCATCAGCCTCATGTTCGTGCTGCTTTCCGCCTTCCTCACGCCGCTGGCCATCATTGGCGGGTGGCGGCAGGTCACGGGGCGGGTGCGCGACTACATGGTGGCCATGCTGGTGCTGGAAACCACGCTGATCGGCCTGTTCTCCGCCCTCGATCTGGTGCTGTTCTATGTGTTCTATGAAGCGACGCTGCTGCCCGCCAGCCTGATGATTGGCGTATGGGGCGGCCCGCGCCGGGTCTGGGCCTCATTGCAGTTCTTCCTGTTCACCTTTGGCGGCTCGCTGTTCATGCTGCTGGCGCTGCTGGCCATGTGGAACGCCACCGGCACCACCGATATCGTGGCCCTGCAGCATCATGGCTTTGGCCACGGCATGCAGTGCTGGCTGCTGGCAGGCTTCATCATTGCCTTTGGCGTCAAGCTGCCGCTGTTTCCGCTGCATGCATGGCTGCCCGATGCCTATACGGAGGCGCCCACGCCGGCCTCGGTCATGCTGTCTGGCGTGCTGTCAAAGGCGGGCGCGTATGGCCTGCTGCGCTTCGGGGTGATGATGTTCCCCGATGCGGCGCGGCTGTTCGCCCCCGTGGTGCTGACGCTGGGCGTGATCGCGGTGATCTATGCCGCCATCATCGCGCTGGCGCAGACCGACATGAAGCGCGTGATCGCCTATTCCTCGTTCTCGCATATGGGGGTGATCGCCATCGGGCTGTTTACGCTCACGCCCGAAGGAATTGATGGCGCGATCTTCCAGATGCTGTCGCATGGCATCGTGATTGCGGCGCTGTTCTTCTGTGTCTCGGCCGTGTCGTGGCGGGCGGAAACACGCGAGATCAGCGCGTTTTCCGGCGTGGCTCACAAGATGCCGGTACTGGCCACGCTGGCCATGCTGTTTGTCATGGCCAATATCGGCCTGCCGGGCACAGGCGCCTTCGTGGGTGAATTCCTGGTCATGGTCGGCGCGCTGCATGTCTCGTTCTGGCTGGCCTTCCTTGGTGGCACGAGCATGATTCTCGGTGCAGTCTATATGCTGGTGCTCTACCGCCGCGTGCTGTTTGGCGTGGATCGGGGCGGCATCGTAGCATTGCTGCGCGACCTGACCGGGCAGGAGCTTGCCGTGCTGGTGCCACTGGCCATCGTCACGGTGTGGATGGGGGTGCACCCCAACTCGTTCCTGCGCGTGTTTGACCCGGCCGTGACCTACCTGCTGCACCCGCTGGCCACAGTGGCTGCGGTCGAGCCCACGCAGATCACGCATGTAGCAGGATAAAAGTTTTGGGTGCCGCCTTTTTCAAAAGGCGGCGTTCTTCTGAAGCTTTTTGAAAAAAGCTTAACCAGAACCATCTGCTTTTAAAGCCCGGCCTCACCACGAGGCCGGGTTTTTTTATACGTCGAGGTTATCGACCTGATTGGCGTGTTCCTGAATGAAGCGGAAGCGCAGTTCCGCCTTGCGGCCCATCAGGTGTTCCACGCGCTCGAGTGTGAAGGCTCTGTCCTCGGGCGGGGTGATGACCTTGAGCAGCGTGCGGTGTTTGGGGTCCATGGTGGTCTGCTTGAGGTCGGCGGGCGGCATTTCACCCAGGCCCTTGAAGCGCGAGACCTCGACCTTGCTGTTGGGCTTGAACACCTTCTTCAGCTTGCGCTCGCGATCGGTGTCATCCATGGCGTAAACGCTCTTGCTGCCCTGCGTGAGGCGGTAAAGCGGCGGTTGGGCCAGGTACAGGTGCCCGCCCCGGATCAGGCCGGGCAGTTCGCGGTAGAAAAATGTCATGAGCAGTGATGCGATATGCGCACCATCCACATCGGCATCGGTCATGATGATGATGCGGCCATAGCGCAGTTTGCTGGCGTCAAAGCGCTCGCCGGTGCCGCAGCCCAGTGCCTCGACAAGATCGCGCAGTTCCTGGTTGCCGCGCAGCTTTTCATTCGAGGCGCTGGCCACGTTCAGGATCTTGCCGCGTAGAGGCAGCACGGCCTGCGTCTCGCGGTTGCGGGCCTGTTTGGCGGAGCCGCCTGCCGAATCGCCTTCGACCAGAAAGATTTCGGTCTCGGCCGCGTTCTCGCGCGTGCAGTCGGTCAGCTTGCCGGGCAGGCGCAGGCGGCGGGTGGCACTTTTGCGCGGGGTGTCCTTCTGTTCCTTGCGGCGCAGGCGTTCCTCGGCGCGTTCCACCACAAAGGCCAGCAGGTTATCGGCCTGTGGCGGGTTGCCCGCCAGCCAGTGGTCAAAGCGGTCGCGCAGCGCGGTCTCGACAAGCTTGCTGGCCTCGCTGCTGGTCAGTTTCTCCTTGGTCTGGCCCTGAAACTGCGGGTCGCGGATGAATACTGACAGCTTGGCGGCGATGCAGCCCATGATGTCATCGGCGGTGATGTTGGCCGCGCGCTTGTTGGCGCGCTGCTCGCCCCAGCTGCGCAGGCCCTTGACCAGCGCGTTGCGAAACCCGGTCTCGTGCGTGCCGCCATTGGGGGTAGGAATGGTGTTGCAGTAAGAGGCCAGCGCCGCAGGCCCCTGCTCGAGAAAGGCGATGGCCCATTCCATGCGCCCCGTATCCGCGCCATCAGGCCCGGTGGGCAGGTCGGCGTCACCGGCCCACAGATCGGTCAGCAGGGCGGCTTTCTCGCCAAGTTCATCGCGCAGGCTGTCAGCCAGCCCGCCGGGGAAGTGCAGTACCGCCTCGGCGGGGATGTCATGGTCCCTGATCAGCGCGGGGTCGCACGACCAGCGGATGGTGACGCCACGGAACAGGAACGCCTTGGAGCGGCACAGCCGGTACAGCCGTGCGGGCGAGAAATGCAGCCGCCCGAAAATCTCGGGGTCAGGCGTGAAACGGATCTGGGTGCCACGCCGGTTGTTGACCGGACCAACCTTCTCCACGCCCGCCAGCGGGCGGCCGCGCTCATAGACCTGCCGCCACAGGGCGCGGTCACGCGCGATCTCGACTTCCATGCGCGACGCCAGCGCGTTGACCACCGATGAGCCAACCCCGTGCAGCCCGCCCGAGGTGGCATAGGCCTTGCCCGAGAACTTGCCGCCCGCATGCAGCGTGGTCAGGATCACTTCAAGCGCGGAGCGGTCGGGAAAGCGGGGATGCGCATCGACGGGAATGCCACGCCCGTTATCGCGGATGGTCAGGTAATCACCGGCCTCGAGCGTGACATCGATGGTGGTGGCGTGGCCGGCCACCGCCTCGTCCATCGCGTTATCGAGGATCTCCGAGGCGAGGTGATGATACGCCGTCTCGTCCGTGCCGCCGATATACATGCCCGGCCGCCGCCGCACGGGTTCGAGTCCTTCCAGCACCTCGATGGCGCTGGCGTCATAGGAATCGGGACCGTTTTTTGCGGGGTCTGGCATGGCGGCGGGGGGAACCTTGTGCGGGGTGGGCCGGGCAGGCGGCGCAGGCGTGGAAAAAAGATCGTCGTTCATGAAGCGTTCTTTGTTCTGTCAGGTCACGTCCTGTCAAGCTGCGCGGCCTGTCTCCTTGCGCCGACTATGCCCGCACTTGCAGGCATGAAAAAGGCCGGACAAAGCCCGGCCCCGATTTTTCTTTACTCTTTGCGCGCAGGCTGGCGCGGATCAGCTGCGCACCGTGCGGCGCGCGGGCGTGCGCGGGCGGGCGGGGGTTGCGGCCGGGCGGTTGGGTGCCGTGCAGGTCAGGTAAGAGGCAGGCTGGATGATGTCCTTGGCCTGGGCGTAGTTGGACAGGTCGGCCGTGCTTTCGAGCTCCTGTACCTCATCGAACATGGAAATGTGCTGCTGGCAGAACGCCGTGCCCGCCTGCAGGCCACGCTCGGACTGCACATTGGCCAGCTGCGTGATGTAGTCATCATGCTGGCGCTGGGCGTTGCGGCCATAGGTGGAGGAGAAATACCCGTTGAGCACATGCTCCTCGCTGGCGAGCTTGCTGCGGAACTTGCCTACAAAACTGTTGTACTTGTCCTGCGCGCCACAGGACAGGGCAGTGACCATGAGCTGGCTTTTCAGGCCCTGTACGTCAAACGCCTCATGCGCGGGGGAGGGGGAGCACGGACCGGCAGCCAGTGCCTGCCCGCCATTAACCAGCCCCACAAGGGCAAGAGCTGCAGCGCCAGCGCGCCAGATCGACATGGACATCAGGACGGGTTCTCCAGGGTAGTGGGGCGGTTGCCAGCGGGGGTAATGCACGGACCCCGCATATTCCGGCACGATGAAATCCGGATCAGGTCTATAGCGCAAACATGCCGCCGCCAAAAGGGCGCGCGGCTGACCCGCGTTCAAAAAGATGCGTTATGAATGCACGATGGGATGACAGCGACCCGTGGGCCGGGTATGCCACACGGGCAGGGCGTGCATGCCTGCGCAAAAGCAAGGGGTGGGGCTTTTCCCCCTGGATGCGTTGCTCTACAGCGTATGCCACGGTGGTTGGCCCCTGAGCCAATCCTGACCGTTACGGGGCAGCGCAGGCGCAATGGTCCTGAGTAACGGGTGATGTATCAAACACAGCGGAGCTGACGAGTGCGACTGCGACTGTCTGCAATCATGATGACGACGGGCATTCTGCTCGCCGGATGTGACAACAAACCGGCGGTGAACCTTGGCGGCATCACCGGAACCCCCAATCCTTACAATTACATGAAGGCCTCGGGGCAGTGCCAGGTTGGCAGCCTTGCCAGTGCGGGCAAGGACACGAAGTCCACCACCATGCAGGTGCGCAGCGATGATGGCTACTGCGCCATCGAGACGCGGGCCTCGGCAGGTCACCCCTATGCCTCGTTTGGCGTTTCTCCCGCGCCCGATCACGGCAAGGTGTTCATCTATAATTATAATGATCACACTTACGTGACATACACGGCCAACACCGCCTATTCCGGCCCGGACAAGTTCCGTGTCGTGCTGATTCCCGGTGGGGGCAAGCCGCGTGAATACATGGACGTGGCCACCACCGTCACGGCGCCTGCCGTTACCGCCGCGAAGTAATCCGGCGGCCAGCCAGCCCTGCCTGCTGCAGGGCTGGCTGGCAGGTCAGATGGAGAAGGTGATCGGCTCGGGCAGGGGGCGGCGCATGCCGGCATGCTCGGCCCGGCGCACAAGGTCATCAAGGCTGATCTTGCGGCACTGTTCATCGACCATCGTATCGAATTCCTGCCAGCATGGCTCGACAACCTTCTGGAACAGCCCGCCAACGGGGCCATCATCCGTGTTGTCTTCCGCCGTGATGACCGCAAGGATGTCCGCAAGCAGGATATCGCGCCGCGGGCGGCCGAGGCGGTAGCCGCCACGGGGGCCACGCACGCTTTCCAGCAGGCCCGAGCGTGACAGGGTCTGGAGCAGCGGCTCGATCCCGCGCCGGGCAAGGCCCGCGCGCTCGGCGATGTCGGCAGCGCTGATGGTGCCGTTCCGCCCCGCGTGAAAGGCCACGTCAAGCATGATCAGTATGGCGATCATGGTCCTGTCACGCCGCAGCAGCATATCGTTCAGCCTCGCCTTGCATGGATGAAAAAACCGGTTCCCCCCATTTACCAGCAATCGGACGATTGTTCCACGCTTCTGTTCAGGAGGATGGTGGATTATGTCAGACTGCACGCGTGAATAGGCCATTACCGCACCAAGGAGTGATACCGGATGACGAAAACCACCCCGCCCGATCGCACATACGGTTTTGCCGCCCCGCGCGGGCGGATATACGACTCCATTGTCGAGACCGTGGGGGGCACGCCACTCGTGGCGCTGCCGCATCTGACCCGCGAGGACGGCCTGGCCGCCCGGGTGCTGATGAAGCTGGAGTTCTTCAATCCGCTCGCATCCGTCAAGGACCGCATAGGCGCCGCCATGATCGAGGATGCCGAGGCGCGGGGCGAGATCCATCCCGGCAGAACCACGCTGGTGGAACCGACTTCGGGCAATACCGGCATCTCGCTGGCTTTTGTCGCGGCGGCACGGGGCTACAGGCTGATCGTGACCATGCCGGAGGGCGCCTCGATCGAGCGGCGCAAGATGCTGCGCCTGCTTGATGCCCAGCTTGAACTCACCCCTTCGCGCCTGGGCATGGCGGGTGCGATCGCCCGGGCCGAGGAAATCCTGCAAAAAACCCCCAATGCCTGGATGCCGCGCCAGTTCGATAACCCAGCCAACCCCGAAATCCATGCCGCCACGACAGCGGAGGAAATCTGGGTCGATACGGCGGGTGCCGTCGATATCGTGGTGGCGGGGCTGGGCACGGGCGGCACGGCAAGCGGCATTGCCCATGGCCTCAAGCCCCGCAAGCCGGGCATCGAGGTCTATGGCGTGGAGCCGATGGAAAGCGCCATTCTCAACGGTGATGAGCCGGGGCCGCATGGCATTCAGGGAATCGGGCCGGGCTTCTGCCCCCGCACGCTCGACCTTGCGGCGCTGGCGGGTGTGCTGCCGGTATCGGAGCGCGAGGCCATTGCCGCCGCACGCCGCTGCGCGCGGCTGGACGGGGTGCCGGTGGGCATTTCATCCGGGGCGGCGCTGCATGCGGCCATACAGCTGGCAGGACGGCCCGAGAACGCGGGCAAGACCATCGTGACCATCGCGCCCTCCTTTGCCGAGCGCTACCTGTCCACGTCCCTGTTCACCGGGCTGGTTTAAGCCACCAGAGCGCCGCCTTTCCCAAAGAAAAGGCGGCGCTCCGGAACGGCTATTTTTTAAACAGGCATTTATGGAAAAAGCGGCTCCCTTGCGGTGCCGCTTTTTTCTTTTCCATGCCCAGACGTGGAATGCGCGATCAGTGCAGGATGATCTCGACCCGGCGGTTCTGGGCCTCACGCGTGTTGGCGGCGGTCTGCACCAGCGGGTTGGAATCACCATAGCCATGAATGTCGATGGCGGGGCCGGGCACGCCGTCACGCACCAGTTCGGCCTTGATGACCTGCGCGCGCTTGAGCGAAAGGGCCTGGTTATACTTTTCCCCCTGCGGGCCGGGATGGGCCGCCGAGTTGTCGGTATAGCCATTGACCTCGATGCGCGTGGTCTGCGTGTTGGTCGAGGCCTGGGCCGCAACCGCCACGATGGAGCGGGCGCGGTCGGTCAGGTCGCTGCGGTCCCAGTCAAAGAACACGAGATAGGTGCGGTTCTCGGCCGGGGCGGGCACGGCATTGGTTGAAGGCGGCGGCGGTGGCGGGGGGGCCGGGTTGAACTCGTAGCGCAGGCCGAGCATCAGCGAATGGTTGAAGTCGGTGCGGCTGTCACGGTTGCCGTTACGGAAGCCGTAATCGCCGTTCATGGCCGCGAGCGTGGTCGCGCTGCCTGTCACCACGGAATGGTGCGACTGCGGGCCAAGCATGGTCCAGAACCGGTATTCCGCCGTGGCCGAGAGGCCCACGACCCACGGCATGGGGAAGGAGAGGCCGAAAATGCCCTGATAGGCGAAGTTGCCGTAGCTGCCGCTCACATGCTGGTTGTAGTTCGCCCCATTCACGTTGCCCGTGATGGTGGTGTTCATGTTCTGCCAGCCATAGCCGATACCCGCGCCAAAATACGGGAACAGCCAGCTTTTGCCGATATCAAGGTCGAACAGCGCATTGGCCATCAGCCCCGATTCCTGCTGCCGGCCATCGGCATGGGCATGATAGGCGGCATTGCCGCCCACGGTTTTCAGGTCGTTATTGCGATAATGGCCCTCAAGCTCGACGCGGAAGCCATTGCCAAGCCCCCAGCCAATCGCGCCGAGGCCGATGGCGCCGGTGCGAAACTGATCACGTGCCGAAGAATTCCGTATGACCTGGCCCTGGTTGAAGGTCGCGCCACCTTCACCGCTCATATACAGGCCCTGAACAGGCTGGGCGAATACCGGAGCGGAGACCAGCACGGAGCCCAGGGTAACCGAGGCAGCCAATAAAGACCCTGCAAGCAATCCGTACCGCAGATTCATACTCTTTTTCTCCCTTCGACGGGCCTCTTCCGGCATATAGGCCCGGTCGGGTGCACGTGCCATATTCCCTGGACTGATCAGCATCCGCATTCTTTTGCTGAAAGAAACCGCCCCTGACAATCCATTGCCACCACCTTAACCCGCCGCTCGGGGTAGTGTGGCCCACTGGCATGGCTGACTGTGTGCCAGATGCCACACCTTGCTGGCCGGATCGGTTTCCCTGCTTTCAAACCCGTGGAATCACGTCTTTCATATCAATCTTGCTTCAAACGGCGGCGCCAGATCAGGGGCGTCGAACTCAACAACCCACAAGTCGGGGTCGCGTTCCATCTGCCGTGTGACATAGGCGTCAACACCGGCCTGATCAACATCCGTCTCCCCTGTAGCGCGGAACCATGCCCGGCGTCCATCGGGGGTACGGGTCTGGGCCAGCACGCACATCCGCCCTGCGCGCCCCAAAAGCACGGCCAGCACGCCCCCCGCGTCATCATCGCCATGGTGCAGCACCATCCCCGGATTTCCCTTCTGTCCAGCCTGGCGCAGCATTGCCCGGACCCACAGGCCGGTTTTCAGGCGGGGTTCTTCCATGGGGTCTGATTCCTCCGGTAATGCATAAAAACAGAGGGTGGCATGCAGGAATAGCACAGTTTCCACCCGCGCGGACGACTCACCCTCCCCCGTTCGGGGGGCTTGCGTCTTCTTCTGGTATGGCCGACAGGGCGGCGCGGTATTCCTCGGGGTTATCAAGCAGGGAATGGGCGGCGTCGAGGTCGCTATCGGTGCCAATGGCGGCCGGGCAGGCCTTGCGGATGGCCAGAATGCGCGACAGGTCGGCAGGCGAGCGCACCTGCCGCGCCGGCACGACCCACTGCGCGCTGTCGGCCGTGCCTTCGGCCAGGTTCTGCAACTGGCGTTCGAGTTCGCTCTCGCCCCGGCTGGTGCATACCTGTGGCATGACGCCAAGCCCCTGCAGCGGCCAGCCAAGGGGGGCGAGCACGCGACTCCATGTCACGAACAGTTCGGCCCCGTTGGGCATCTGGCCAATGGTCTGCACCAGCCCCTTGCCCAGTGTGGCGCTGCCGATCACCACGCCGCGCTTCTGGTCGGACAGGGCGGCGGCGAGAATTTCGGCCGCACTCGCGGTCCGGCCATCGACCAGCACGATAATGGGCAGGCCACTGGTCATGTCGCCACCCTGCACGGCCCAGACATGGTTGGCCTGCGGGTCGCGCCCCTGCGTAATGGCGGCCACCCCGTGGTCGAGCATGAGCGCCGACGTGGTTACGGCCTGCTGCAGCACGCCGCCCCGGTTGCCGCGCAGGTCGAGGATCAGCCCCGAAATGCCGGGCACGTTCATGGCCTCGTCGAGGTACTGGCTCATTTCCTCCGCCGTGTTGGCGGAGAAGGCGGTGATGTGCAGCACCACATGCTTGCCGCTGGTATAGGCGAACACCGTCTCGGGCGGGGTGGAGGCACGATGCAGGGTGACCGTGGTCTGCCGTCCCTTCGCTTCCACCGTGATGCGCACGAGGCTGCCACCGGGGCCATTGAGCCACGAGGTCACGGTATCGACCGTGTGGGACTCGGTGGAGCGGCCATTGACCGCGCGCACGATCTGCCCCGCCGCCAGGCTGGTGGGCCAGGCCGGGCCGTTGGCGTTGACCGCCGTGATCCTGATGGCGTGGTGATCCATCCCCAGTGTCAGCCCTGCCGTGGCCTCGCCCCCGGTGCGGATGCTGCGGTCCGATACGGCGGCGCCGGGCGGGATGTAGCGCGAATAGGGATCGAGATGATTGAACAGCTCATCGAAGAACCCCTGCAGCACCCCGTCCTGCCCGGTGTTGCGCATGGCGGGTGAGTGATGCCACGCCACGTCGAGGATGCGGGTTATGGCCGCACTCCATTCCGGCACGTCATCAGGTGCTGGCACGGGCAGGGCGAGCACGGTTTTTTGAGTGGCGGCGAGTTGCAGGAAGCCATTCTGCATCCTCGATGCTGAGCGAGGGATCGAGCGCGCTCAGCCCGTTCAGCCCCCACAGGGCAAAATCGTGAATCGTGTGGCTTTCCAGCGTGCGGGGCTGGAGAAAGGACAGACTCGCCTGCATGACTGAGGACAGCACGGCCAGGTCCATGCTGGTCATGTCCGGGTTGTCCACGCTGTCTTCATGCAGCGGCGGCTGGGGCGTGGGCGTGCGGGGGGTGGCGGGCAGGTCATCGGCGCAGGCGGCGGTAGTCAGCCGGGCGATGATGAGCAGCAGGATGAACGTATCACGCGGGAGATGGCCCAGCGTGGACATGCGCCGCCGCCACGCGCCCGCCCCTTCGCCGCCCAGCCGCATGGGCCGGGCGATGATGACGGGAAACAGGGCGCGTTTCACGGCCTGCGTCTCCGCAGGCGGGGTGCCACGTCGGGCAGGGCCAGAAGGACGGTGCCCCGGATGGCGCATGCTTCTTCTATCCGTACGCGCAATGCCTGACCGGGGCGGAATGCCATGGTCATGTCGCGTGCATGCAATGTCTGCGTTTTTTCATCGTGATGCCATTGATCTTCCGGCAGGGCAGACATGGGCAGCAGGGCGGAGGTTCCTGTTGCATCCAGCACGACAAAAACACCGAATCGGGACAGGCTGGAGATATGCCCGTCCATCTCGGTGCCGATCCGCGCCTCGAGCCAGGTCGCGGCGTAACGCTCCAGCGTATCGCGCTCTGCCTGGGCCGCGCGGCGCTCGGTGCGGGTTATGGCCTCGCCCACTTCTTCCAGCGCCTCATGGCCGGGGGCCGGGCCGGGCTCGAGTCCGGTGGCGACGAGCAGCGCGCGGTGGGTCAGCAGGTCGGCATAGCGGCGTATGGGGCTGGTGAAATGCGCGTAAGCCGCAAGCGAGAGGCCAAAATGACCGATCGGCTCGGGGCTGTATTCCGCCTGGTTCTGCGCGCGCAGGATCAGTTCATTGACCAGCCCGGCCTGATCGGTGTCACGCACCCCGGCCAGCACGCGATCAAGGTCGGCGGCGCGCAGGCTGCCTACGGGCGGCAGCTTCAGGCCCATCAGGTCGAGCGTGCGGCGCAGGCTTTCCAGCCGCTCGGGCGTGGGGGGCGCATGGATGCGGTACAGGCACGGAATATGCCGCGCCTCAAGGCAGCGGGCGGCGGCGACATTGGCCGCGATCATGAATTCCTCGACCAGCCTGTGGCTGTCGAGGCGGATTCGCGGTGCGATGGCCGTGATCTGGCCTCCGTCATCCAGCCGGACCAGCCGCTCGGGCAGGTCGAGGTCCAGCGTGCCGCGCGCGCGCCGGGCATGGGTGAGGCAGGTCCACGCGCCAAACAGGCTGTCGAGCAGGCCCGGCGGCAGGGCCTGCATGGTGGTGTCGGGCGTGCCGTCGCGCGCGGCCTGCACCTGCTCGTAGGTCAGGCGGGCAGCACTACGCATGATGCCGCGCCCAAAGCGGGCGTTGCTGACCGCGCCATCGGCCGCGACACTCATGGTCACGAAAAGGCAGCCCCGGTCCTCGTCCGGGCGCAGCGAGCACCAGCCGTTCGAGAGATCCTCGGGCAGCATCGGGATCACCCGGTCGGGGAAATAGACCGAATTGCCGCGCAGCCGGGCCTCGCGGTCAAGCGCGCTGTCGGGGCGCACGTACCAGGCCACATCGGCAATGGCCACGGTGATGCGGAAGCCATCGCCATCGGGTTCGGCATAGATGGCGTCATCAAAATCACGTGCATCCGCGCCATCAATCGTGACCAGCGGCATGTCACGCAGGTCGGTGCGGCCTGCGGGGGCCACGGCCCGGGCTGCTTTGGCCTGTGCCAGCGCTTCGGGGGGGAAGACGTGGGGAATGCCCAGCATGGCCACCGCCACCATGCTGATGGTCCGCGCATCGCCCTGCGGGCCAAGGCGCTCGATGATGCGTGCGGGGTGCAGCCCCGGCCCGGACTGGGGCAGGGGGGTGGCGATGACAATCTCGTTATCCGGCGTGCCGTCATCCTCGCCCGCGGGGATGACCCATTCGGCCTTGGCGCGGCGGTCGGCGGGCGTTAGGCGGCCCGCGGGGCGGAAGCGGGCCGGGGTAGCAGCAGCGGGGTCATCAGCCGGCAGGGTGCGGAACAGGCCCACGATCCGGGTGGGCGCATCACTCAGGCGGCGCAGCGTGCGGCCTTCATACCGGCCGGGGCCGACCCGGCGCAGGCGGGCCACCACGCGCTCACCGGGGGCGAGCGCGGCGCGGCCACGCAGTTCGGGGTGCATGAACACGATGGGGGAGGGGCCTTCGCCATCCCACTGCACGGGTCTGGCTATGGGGTCGCCATCGGCATCGGTGCCGGTGACCTGCACCACCATGGATTCGGGCAGCCGGTCCGATACGCGAAAGCGCCGCGCCCCTGCGGGCGCGAGCGTGCCATCAAGCGCCATGTCACGCAGCATCTGGCGCAGGGCGGCCTTGTGCTCCGGGCCAAGACCGAATTCGTGGCTGATCTCGCGCTTGCCGATGCGGCCCGTTGCCCCTTCGATAAACGCGCGGAGCTGCTCACGATCGGGCAGGCCACCCGTACGGGCTGGCGGCGTGCCCGTGGGCAGGCGGTCCGGCATCTCGGGAGTTGCTGGACGCTGCCGCTTCATGATCAGTCCGTCTCGCTTTCAGTCTTGGCCGGAGTGGCCTTCTTGCGGGTAGTTGTCTTTTTGGCTGCCGGTTTGGCCGCCGTCTTCTTTGGGGCTGCCTTTTTCTTCGGTGCAGCCTTTTTGGGCGCGGCTTCCTTGCTGTCCTCGCCTTCCGCCGTCTTGGCCTTGGTCTTGCGCGCGGCGGGCTTGCGGGTGGTGGTGGCTTTTTTACCCTTGGCCTTGAGCGGCTTGCCCTTTTCGGCCAGCAGCGTCAGGGCTTCCTCCATGGTCACGTCGTTCATGTCCTGCCCGCGCGGCACGGTAGCAACGATGGAGCCGTGCTGAACATACGGGCCAAAGCGGCCCTTGCGCACCATGACCGGCTCGCCATCCTTGGGGTGCGGGCCGATGGTGCGGATCGAGGCCAGCTTCTTGGCCAGCGCATCGACCGCGCGGTTCAGCCCCACGGTCAGGACATCGTCATCCTTGTCCAGCGAGCCATAGACCGCGCCCATCTTCACATACGGCCCAAACCGGCCCAGACCCGCCTCGATCGGCTCGCCCAGTTCGGGGTGAATGCCCACGATGCGCGGCAGGGACAGAAGACCCACTGCCTGTTCGAGCGTGATCTTGTCGCCATCAAGCCCGCGCGGAATGGTGGCGCGTTTGGGCTTGGCCTTCTTGTCCTCGGGGTCGGGCTCGCCCTGCTGCACGTACAGCCCCCACGGGCCACGGCGCACGGTCACGTCCTCGCCGGTGGGTGCGGCGCCGAGCACGCGCATGCCATCCTTCAGGGCGGCGGCGTCATCGCCTTCCTTCGGGTCGGCCACGAGTTTGCGGGTGTACTGGCACGTGGGGTAGTTCGAGCAGCCGATGAACGCGCCATACCGCCCCAGCTTGAGCCCCAGCCTGCCGGTGTTGCATGCCGTGCACAGGCGCGGGTCCTGCCCGTCCTCACGCGCAGGGAAGAAGTAGGGCGAGAGGTCCGCGTCCAGCGCCGTGATGACGTCGGATATCTTGAGGTCCTTGGTCTGGTCCACCGCGTGCGAGAAGTCGGACCAGAAGGCGGACATGACATCGCGCCAGTTGGCGCGCCCGCCTGAAATGTCATCAAGCTGTTCCTCAAGCCCTGCGGTGAACTGCGTGTCCACGTACCGCTCGAAGAACGAGGTGAGGAAGGCCGTGACCAGCCGCCCGCGATCCTCGGGGATGAAGCGGCGGTTTTCAAGCTGCACGTAATTGCGGTCGCGCAGCACGGTCAGGATGGAGGCATAGGTGGAAGGGCGGCCAATGCCGATCTCTTCCATCTTCTTCACCAGCGAGGCTTCCGAATAGCGCGGCGGCGGCTGGGTGAAGTGCTGGTCCGCCGTGACTTCGCCGCGCCCGATGGCGTCGCGCTCCTTCATGGCGGGCAGCATGCGGTCCTGCTCGTCCTCCGCTTTTGCGGGCGAGTCGTCGCGGCCTTCGCTATACAGCTTGAGGAAGCCGTCAAACGCGATCATGGAACCCGTGGCGCGCAGGGTCACGCGCTTCTGGCGGTCCACGATGTCAACCGCCACCTGGTCGAGTTCGGCGGACTGCATCTGGCTGGCGACCGAGCGCTTCCACACCAGGTCATACAGCTTCTTCTGCTCGGGCGAGAGGTAGCGCGCCATGTCGGCCGGCGTGCGGCGCACGTCGGTCGGGCGGATGGCCTCATGGGCTTCCTGCGCGTTCTTGGCCTTGGTGGAATAGATGCGCGGCTTGTCGGGCACGTACTGCTCGCCAAAGCTGTGGCCGATATGGCCACGGATGGCGCTGATCGCCTCGCCTGCCATCTGCACGCCGTCGGTTCGCATATAGGTGATGAGGCCCACGGTCTCGCCACCGATGTCGATGCCCTCATAAAGCTGCTGGGCCGTGCGCATGGCCACCTGCGCGCCCATGCCCAGCTTGCGCGAGGCCTCCTGCTGCATGGTCGATGTGGTGAACGGCGGCGGCGGGTTACGGCGCACCTTGCGGCGCTCGACCTTCTCCACCCCGAAGTCACCGGCCTCGACCGCGGCCTTGGCCGCCATGGCGCTGGCTTCGTTGTTGAGGTCGAACTGCTCGAGCTTGTGGCCATCAAGATGCGTGAGGCGCGCGGTAAACGCGGCCCCCGCCGGCGTGGTCATGCGGGCCAGCACGGACCAGTATTCACGCGGCTTGAATATCTCGATCTCGGCTTCGCGCTCACAGATCAGCCTGAGCGCGACCGACTGCACGCGCCCTGCGCTGCGCGAGCCGGGCAGCTTGCGCCACAGCACCGGCGAGAGCGTGAAGCCCACCAGATAGTCAAGCGCGCGGCGGGCGAGATAGGCCTCGATCAGCGGGAAGTCGAGCTCGCGCGGATGCGCCATCGCGGCCTTGATGGCGCTTTTGGTGATCTCGTTAAACGTGACGCGCTGCACCTCGATGCCCTTGAGGAGTTTTTTCTCCTCAAGGATCGAGCGTACGTGCCACGAAATGGCTTCCCCCTCACGGTCGGGGTCAGTTGCGAGATACAGGTGGCTGGCCCCGCGCAGCGCCTTGGCGATGGCCGCGATCTGGCGGCTGCCGCGCTCGTCGGTTTCCCACACCATGGCAAAGCCCTCATCGGGCTTGACGCTGCCATCCTTGGGAGGAAGGTCGCGCACATGCCCGAACGAGGCCAGAACCGTATAGTTTTCACCCAGATACTTATTGATCGTTTTCGCCTTGGCTGGCGATTCGACCACCACGACGTCAGTCATTCTGTCTCCGGATCACGATTCTCAAAACCTTGCTCTATCCCGCGCTCAGGCCGGGGGTGGACGCCGCACGACCAGATCCCCCGCAAGGAATTCGATCGTGCCCGCAATCTCCATTTCCGACAGGACGGTCAGGACTGCTGCTGTCGAGAACTGGCAGCGCCGTACAAGATCGTCAACAGGCGATGGCGTGAAAGATAGAAAACCTTCCACCATTTCATGCAGGTCGCCCTGGACTGGGGGCGGTGGCGCCGGGTCTGTGTGCTGCGGGGCTACGGCTTGCCCGCCCGATGGGGCAGCATTGTGGCGCGCCGGGCGGATGGGGGCGGAAAACAGGTCATTTTCCTCTATTGTTTCAGGCAGTTCACGCAATATGTCGCGTTCGGTTTCAGTCACGACCGCGCCCTGGCGCAGCAGGTCGTTGCTGCCCCGGCAGCGTGGATCAAGCGGTGAGCCGGGCACGGCAAAGATGGTGCGCCCGTAATCGAGCGCCATGCGCGCGGTAATCAGGCTGCCCGAGCGCAGTGCAGCCTCGATCACCACGCAGCCCAGACCGAGGCCCGCAATCAGCCGGTTGCGACGCGGAAAGTGCCGGGCCTGCGGCACCGTGCCCAGCGCGGCCTCGGTCACGACCGCGCCGGTGCGGGCAATCTCGGCCTGCAGGGGGGCATGTTCGGGCGGATAGGGGCAGTCCAGCCCGCCTGCGATGGCGGCAACCGTGCGGCCCGCCGTCATGGCGCCGCGATGGGCCGCGCCGTCAATGCCGCGCGCCAGCCCCGATACGGTCTGCACGCCGTGTGCCGCCAGCAGGGCAGCCAGGCTTTCGGCCATGCGCAGCCCGCCCGAGGAGGCATTGCGCCCGCCCACGATGCCCACCATGCGGGTAGACAGCAGGGCTACGTCACCCAGAACCGACAGCACGGGCGGGGCGTCGGGCAAGGTGGCCAGCAGGGTGGGGTAGCCGGGCTGGCCGTGGGCAAGCAGCGTGCCGCCCAGGCCATGTAGCCGCTCAAGCTCGCGCAGCGCCTCGTCACGCGGGCAGAGCGGGCCGATGGTGCGGCTGAGGCGGGTGGCCCCGCGCTCGAGCATGGCAAGGGCCGCTTCAACGCTGCCATGGGTGCGGATGAGCTTGCGGTAGCTGACCGGGCCGATGCCGTCCGTTCGCGCCAGCCGCAGGCAGGCCAGCGCCGTTTCGGCATCGGGGCGGGTCATGTGCTTTTCTGGCCGATTCTGGGCTCGGTGCCCCTGAGCAGCCGGGTAATGTTGGCGTGATGGCGGAGCAGAATCATCACCGCAATCAGCACTCCGGCCAGATAGGCGGGGGAGTTGAAATCAATCCGCCCCGGTCGGATCATGAGCAGCGGCAGCGCCGCGAAGGCGATGATGGCACCTGCTGATGAAATGCGCGTGACCTTGGCAAAGATCAGCCACAGCGCGCAGCAGCATAAGCCCACGCCGGGCATGAGGGCCAGAATGCAGCCCAGCCCGGTGGCGACGCCCTTGCCACCTTTGAATTTGAGCCAGACGGGAAAGCAGTGCCCGGCCACGGCAAAGATGGCGGCCAGCGATTCGGCGGCCAGCGTGTGGAACGGGCACAGCACGAAGGCGCAGAACACCGCGAACGCGCCTTTGGTGCCATCAAGCGCCAGCGTGCCGGCCGCCAGCCCCTTGCGGCCCGTGCGGAGCACGTTGGTCGCCCCGATATTGCCCGAGCCGATCTTGCGGATATCGCCACCGCCCGAGAGCGCGGTCAGCACCAGGCCGAAGGGAATGCTGCCAATCAGATAGGACAGGAAGGCGACGCCGCCCATCAGCGGCAGGTCGTAGGTGGGGATGCCATAGATCATGCGGCCTGAGCCCCGAACACGCGCACGCCCTTCTTCCACGTGCCCAGCACGCGGCCTTCCAGCGCGCGGCCATCAAACGGGGTGTTCTGCGCCTTGCCCGGCAGGTCGCCCGCCCGCACCACCCAGGCGGTATCGGGGTTGAACAGGCACAGGTCGGCCGCAGCCCCCACGGCCAGGGTGCCCGATTTGCTGCCCAGCACGGCAGCGGGGCGGTGCGTGAGCAGGCCAATGGCCTCCATCATGCCAAGATGGCCCGCATGCACCTGCGCAAGTGTTACCGCAAGCAGCGTGCACAGCCCCGTGCCCCCTGCCGCCGCCACGGCAAAGGGCTGGCGCTTGTCATCGGCGTCGCACGGCATGTGGTCGGATGCGATGGCGTCGATCGTGCCATCGGCAAGGGCCGCACTGACGGCACGGCGGTCGGCTTCGGTGCGCAGCGGTGGCGAGAGCTTGGCGTAGGTGCGGAAATCACCGATCACCGTCTCGTTGAGGTCGAAATAGGGCGGCGCGGTATCACAGCTCACACGCAGGCCATCGGCCTTGGCATTGCGGATCAGGTCCAGCCCCTCGGCTGTCGAGACATGGCCGAAATGCAGTCGCCCGCCGGTCATGCGCGCAAGGCGGAGGTCGCGTGCGATGAGGATGGCCTCGGCTGCTGCCGGAATGCCCGGCAGGCCGAGGCGGGTGGCCAGTTCGCCATCGGTAGCGCAGCCGCCGCGCGCCAGTGACGGATCTTCGGGGTGCTGCACGATCAGCGCGTTGAAGCCCCGGGCGTAGGTCAGCATCTGGCGCATCATGCGGCTGTCGGCAATGGCTTGCGGGCCATCGGTGAAGGCAATGGCGCCTGCTTCGGCCAGCAGGCCGATCTCGGCCATTTCCCTGCCCGCGCATTCACGGGTCAATGCGCCATAGGGCAGGATGTCGATCATGCCCGTTTCCTCGCCACGCGCGCGCAGCAGGCGGGCAAGGGCGGGGTTGTCGATGGTCGGGCTGGTATTGGGCAGCACGGCAATGGTGGTGATGCCACCGGCCACGGCGGCGCGCGCGGCCGAGAGCACCGTCTCGCGGTATTCGTAGCCGGGCTCGCCAATGGTCACGCGCATGTCCACAAGGCCGGGGCACAGCACGAGCTGGCCGCCGCCATCAATCACGTCCGCGCCCTCGGGCCTGCCTTCGGCCTGCGGCGCATCGGTGCCTGCAATCACGCCGTCCTGTACCAGCAGGCGGCCGGGGCGGTCCGTGTTGCTGGCGGGGTCGATCAGGCGCACATTTTCAAAAACGGTTGGCTTCATGCGCCTTCTCCCCCGCGTGCGAGCAGGTCGAGCACCGCCATGCGCACCGCAACTCCCATTTCCACCTGTTCACGGATCACGCTCTGGTCGGAATCGGCCACGCGGCTGTCAATTTCCACGCCCCGGTTCATCGGTCCGGGATGCATGACCAGCGCGTGCGGCTTCGCCAGCCCAAGGCGCTTGTTGTCGAGTCCGTAGAAGCGGAAATATTCCCGCGCGCTGGGCACCTGCGTGCCCTTCATGCGCTCGCGCTGCACGCGCAGCATCATCACCACGTCCACGCCGCGCAGGCCGTCCTCCATGGTGTGATGGATGCTCACTCCCAGCGCGCCAATGGCACCGGGCACCAGCGTGGGTGGCCCCACCACGCGCACCTGGCACCCCAGCGCGGTGAGCAGGTGAATGTTGGAGCGCGCGACCCGGCTGTGGCTGACATCGCCACAGATCGCCACCGTCAGCCCCTCGAACGTGCCGAAATGGCGGCGGATGGTCAGCGCATCGAGCAGGGCCTGTGTGGGGTGTTCATGCGTGCCGTCGCCCGCATTGACCACGCTGGCCTGCACCTTCTGCGCCAGCAGGGCGGGCGCACCTGACTGGGCATGGCGCACGACCAGCAGGTCGGCATGCATGGCGTTGAGCGTGGCTGCGGTGTCGAGCAGCGTCTCGCCCTTGTTGACCGAGGAACTGGCCACGGTCATGTTCACCACATCCGCGCCCAGCCGCTTGCCCGCCAGCTCGAACGAGGTGCGGGTGCGGGTGCTGTCCTCAAAGAACAGGTTGATGAGCGTGCGCCCGCGCAGCAGGTCGCGCGGCGTTTTGCGCGAGCGGTTGAGCAGGGCGTAGTGCTCGGCCAGGTCCAGTATGGGCATGATCCGGCTGGGATGCATGCCCTGCACGCCCAGCAGGTGGCGTGTGGCCGGAGTGGCGAAGACGTTGCTGCCGTGGGCGCTGCGCTCATTCATGGGCGGCGACCGCGTTGATGCGTGCCAGAACCTCGTCACGGCCAAGGGCAAGCAGCGTGTCATCAATACCGGGCGACATGGTGCTGCCGGTCACGGCGGCGCGCAGCGGCTGGGCCACCTTGCCAAGCTTCATCCCGTGCGTTTCGGCAAACTGGCGCAGTGTTGCGTCGATCGCTTCCTTGCTGAAGGGTTCGGTCGCCTCGAGTGCCGTGGCCAGCCTGCCCAGCATCACGCGGTTTTCCGGGCTGAGCTGCTTTTCGGCCTTGGGGTCGAAGGTCAGTGGCAGCGAACGGCCGAGGAAGGCTGCGTTATCGGCCAGTTCCACCAATGTCTTGGCGCGTTCCTTCAGGCCGGGCATGAGCGCGAGCACCTTGGCGCGGGTGGCGTCGGATGTATCCACGCCTTCCATCCTGGCCAGCCGCTCCATCACGTCGTTGGTCAGGCGGGTATCATCGGCCTGACGCAGCCACACGCCATTGATGTGCAAAAGCTTGGCGTAATCCATGCGGGATGGCGAGCGGCCCACGCCATCGAGGTCAAACAGCCTGATCTGTTCCTCGCGCGACAGGATCTCGGCATCGCCATGGCCCCAGCCAAGGCGCAGCAGGTAGTTGTTCAGGGCCTCGGGCAGGTAGCCCATCTCGCGGAACTCGACGACCGACTGCGCCCCGTGCCGCTTGGACAGCTTGGCCCCATCAGGCCCGTGGATGAGCGGCAGATGCGCGAAATGCGGCAGGTCCCAGCCCATGGCGCGGTAGATCATGGCCTGGCGGAAGGTGTTGGTCAGGTGGTCATCGCCACGGATGACGTGGGTGATGTCCATGTCATGGTCATCGACCACGACGGCAAGCTGGTAGACCGGCGTGCCATCGGCGCGCAGGATGATCATGTCATCAAGCTCGCTGTTGGCCACGCGCACGTCGCCCTGCACCAGATCGTGGATGGTGGTTTCCCCCTCGCGCGGGGCCTTGATGCGGATGGTGTAGGGGGTGTTGGCGGGGGCTTCGGCAGGGTCGCGGTCGCGCCACATGCCATTGTAGCGGGGAGGACGGCCCTCGGCCATCGCCTTCTCGCGCATTTCCTTCAGTTCATCGGCCGTGCAGTAGCAGCGATAGGCCAGGCCCTTTTCCAGCAGTTCATGCGCCACCTCGGCATGGCGGGCCTGGCGGGTGGACTGGAAGACCGGCTTCTCGTCGGATTCGATGTCCATCCAGGCCAGGCCGTCGAACAGTACGTCGACCGCCTGCTGGGTCGAGCGTTCACGGTCGGTATCCTCGATGCGGAGCACGAACTGCCCGCCGTGGTGGCGGGCATAGAGGAAATTGAAAAGGGCGGCACGGGCGTTGCCGATATGCAGCAGGCCGGTGGGGCTGGGAGCAAAACGCGTACGGACAGTCATGAACCGGGTTCCTAGCATGTTTTCGCCCTGCTGACAGGGGGCACTCTGGCGTGAAAACCGTTCCGCCCGCTAGGGTGTGCATTCCTGCCACGCCTTTTACGCGCATTATGGGGGTCTTCTGTCGGGTTTGTCTGCCATACGCCACCAATGCCAATGCCAATGCCAATGCCAATGCCAATGCCAATGCCGATGCCGATGCCGATGCCGATGCCGCTGGCCTGCCGGGGGCACATGCGCGGGTGCGTTGCGGGTGACGATTCCGGGGCAGGCTGCGCGGGGGGGCAGGTTTTGAGCCGGGCACGGGGCATGCTGGCGCGCGCGTCTGGTGCAGGCGCGGCGTGGCTGTGGAGACAGAACAGCCGCCTGGTGCTGTGGCTGCCGGTGGCTCTTGCAGGTGGCATCACCTTCTATCTTGCCCTGCCGACGGAGCCGGGCGGGGTGGGTGTGGCGGAGGGCGTGCTGGCCTGCGTTGCATCGCTCGCCTGCCGCCTGCTGTGGCCCGGGCGGCTGGCCGTGCGGCTGGGCGCGGGCGTGGTGGGGATGGGGGCCATGGGGCTGCTCCTGGCATGGGGGCAGGTATGGCGCATGCCGCCCTTTCCCGACCTGCCGCGCCGGGCGGTGCATCTGTCAGGGCAGGTAACGGAGGCTGAGGTGCAGCGTCTGGCCGATGGCGAGCAGGCGCTGCGCGTGGCGTTGCGCGGCGTGCGCTTTGAAGATGGAATCAGCATTGGCATGCCGCCCCTGCGGCGATGGCTGTGGGTGCGGTTGCGGGCCGATGACCCCGCGCGGCCCATGCCGGGCGACGGGCTTGAGGTGCGTGCCCTGCTTTCTCCGCCTGCCTTCCCCGATGTGCCGGGCGGGTATGACGCCCAGCGTCGGGCGTGGTTTGACGGGCTGGCGGGGCATGGCCGCGCGCTTGATCGGGCCACGATCACGTCCGCGCAGGCAGGTGGCGGGGTCGGCGGCTGGCTTGCGGGCAGGCGGCAGGTGCTGGCGGAGCGGATACGCACGGCCCTGCCCGGCACGCGGGGCGATATTGCGGCCACCATTCTGGCGGGAGCCGATGGCGTGGTGGCGGCCCCCGAGCGCGAGGCCTTTGCCGATGCAGGGCTTGCGCACCTGCTGGCCGTGGCGGGGCTGCATCTGGCTATTGTGATGGGGCTGGTCATGGTGGTGGTGCGCACGGGGCTGGCGCTGAGCGAGCGGGCAGCGCTGTACTGGCCATGCCGCCAGATCGCGGCGGTGAGCGCACTGCTGGCGGGGGGCGTCTATGTGCTGCTGAGCGGCGCGCACCTGCCCGCCCGGCGCAGCCTGCTCATGGCGGGTCTGGCGGTCATGGCGCTGCTGGCGGGCAGGCGGCCGCTCTCGCTGCGCGCGCTGGCCCTGGCGGCGACGGTGCTTATGGCTCTCAGCCCCGAGGGTGTGGCCGAACTGCCGCTCCAGATGTCGGTTGCCGCTGTCATGGCGCTGATCGCGGGATTTGATGCGCTGCGGCCCGCCCTGTCGGGCTGGGAGCATGATGATGTGTGGCTGCGGCGGGTGGCGGTCCGCATGGTGCGCCCGCTGCTGGCCAGCGTGCTGGCGGGGGGCGCGTGCCTGCCGGTGGGCATGGCGCATTTTGGCGCGGTGCAGCCGTGGTTCGTGCTGGCCAACCTGCTGGCGGTGCCACTCATGTCGATCTGGATCATGCCATGGGGACTGGCGGCCCTCGGGCTGATGCCGCTGGGGCTGGAAAAACTGGCCCTCGTGCCCATGGGCTGGGGCATTGGCGTGGTGACGGCGCTGGCCCATCTGGTCGCCCGCCTGCCCATGGCGCGGATGGGCGTGCCCGCCCTGGGCAATGTGGGGCTGTGCGTATTCTTTGTGGGGTTGTGCTGGCTGTGCCTGTGGGTGGGGCGGGTGCGGCTGCTGGGGCTTGTGCCGATCGTGCTGGCGGTGCTCTCGCCATGGATGGCGGCCCGCCCGGCGCTGCTGCTGGCCCCTGATGCACGCATGGCCGGTATCGTGACACAGGGGCAGTTATGGACCGGCCCCGGCACGCATCCCGATCCCTTTGTGCTGCGCGAATGGCAGCGCGTGACCGGCCTGCCCGCAGGCGTGCTGCCTGCCGGGGGCACGGTGGGGAATGTGACGTGCCATGCCGGGGTCTGTCGTGTGGGAGATATCGTGCTGGTTCTTGCGTCCCGCCCGCCCGCGCCCGGCCTGTGCCGGGGCGCGGGGCTGCTGGTCAACCTGCCCGGCACATGGGGGTGTGACAGCGTGCCTTCCATCGGGCGTTTCGACCTGTGGCGCAACGGGGCTTATGGCATTTACCGGCGGCCCGATGGCGGGTTTGTGGTGCAGACCGACCGCGGCGTGCGCGGGGCGCGGCCATGGGTCATGCGCCCTGGCGGAGCAGGCCTGCCCAACCTGCCGCTGGCGCAGGCGGAATAAGGATTTGGAATAAAAGTTTTTCGGGTGCCGTCTTTTTTAAAAAATGATGTTCTTTCAAAGTTTCACCAGAAAATTTCTGTCTGTTCAGGCAGGCGTCAGGCGCAGTTCGTCCTTCATGCGGTACTGGCACGGCTCAAAGGCAGGGCAGCGCCAGCATTCGGGCTTGCGGGCCTTGCACACATAACGCCCGTGCAGAATCAGCCAGTGATGGGCGCAGCGCAGCATGTCGGGCGGAATGCGGCGGACGAGCTGGTCCTCCACCGCGCGCACGGTGGCGCCCGGCGCCAGCCCCGTGCGGTTGCCAATGCGGAAGATGTGGGTATCCACCGCCATCGTGCTGTCACCAAAGGCCACGTTCATCACCACGTTCGCGGTCTTGCGGCCCACGCCGGGCAGGGATTCAAGGGCCGCGCGGTCATGGGGCACGTGGCCATCAAAGCGGTCGAGCAACTGCCGCGACAGCGCCACCACGTTGCGCGCCTTGGTGCGCCACAGCCCGATGGTGCGGATATGGGCGCCCACCTTTTCCTCGCCGAGGTCCACCATGGCCTGCGGAGTTGGCGCATCGCGGAACAGGTTGACAGTGGCCTTGTTGACCGAGGCATCGGTTGCCTGTGCCGAAAGCACTACGGCCACGAGCAGCGTGTAATCATCGACAAAGTCGAGCTCGCTCTCGGCATCGGGGTTGGCGGTGGCCAGCAGGCTGATGAAGGCGCGGACTTCGGCCAGTGTCATGGTGCGGCGGGCGGGTTTGATTCGGCGGGGCGGTGTTGGCATCGGCTACTCGCTGGAGTGGGGCGGGGCGTATTGTGCGGTGTGGGGTGGGGTCTGTAAATTGCCCTGAGCCGTGATAACCCGGCAGGGACCTTGCATGCCACGCGGGGCGGGGCTAGTCGTTCCAGCCCTTTGCGGCGGCGGCTCGTGGCCGCGTTTTTTTTGCATTCTGGCGTGGTGGGCATGGCTTCTTCTCCTTCTCGACCCCTCACGCGGCGGCATGAATTCGCCGCCGTTCTGGGCTTTGTGTGGCGGCGGTGGCGGGCGTGGCCTGCCCTGCTGGCGGGCACGCTGGCTGGCATAGCCCTTGCCACCGTGGCGGATGTGATGATGCCGCTGCTGGCGGGCTGGCTGGTCGATGACGTGTCGCATCCCGCGCAGGCGGCGAGCATTCACCACGCCATACGCGATGTGGCGGGGCTGACGGGGCTGGGCGTGGGCGGCATCGTGGCGCGGCGCATGGCGTATGTGACCATCTCGCACCTGACATCCCGCGTCATGACCGGCATCGTGACGGAGGCGTTCGCCCGCGTGCAGCGTTTCTCCAGCGAGTGGCATGCCAGTAACTTCGCGGGCTCCACCGTGCGGCGCATCACGCGCGGGCTGGGGGCGATCGACACGCTGGGCGATACGGTGCTGCTCATGCTGGTGCCCGAGGTGATCGTGCTGTGCGCCACGACCGGCGTGCTGGCTTTTCACTGGGCGCTCATGGGGCTGGTGCTGGCGGTGGGGTCGGTGGCCCTTGTGGGGCTTTCGGTGGTGCTGACGCTGCATTACGTCGCCCCGTCCGCCCGCCTGGCCAATGCGTGGGATACGCGCATGGGGGCGACCCTGTCCGATGCCGTAACATGCAATGCCGTGGTCAAGGCCTGCGGGGCGGAGGGGCGCGAGGATGCCCGGCTGGCCTGGGTGGCGGGCAGGTGGCGGCAGCGCATGGTGCGCTCGTGGCTGCGCGGCACCGATAGCGCCAACCTGCAGAACCTTGCCGCCCTGCTCATGCGCATGGCGCTGATTGCGGGGGTGGCGGTGCTGTGGGTGCGCGGCCGTGCCGGGCCGGGTGATGTGGCCTATGTGCTGACCATGATGTTCGTGATCCAGGGCTACCTGCGTGATATTGGCCAGCAGATTTCCGTCGTGCAGCGCTCGGTCAACGAGATGGAGGAACTCGTTGCCCTGTTTGCCATGCATCCCGGCGTGGCTGACCGCCCGGATGCCCCGGCGCTGTGCGTGACACGGGGGCATATCCGCTTCGAGCATGTGCGCTTTGGGTATGTGCGCCAGCACGGGCGGGTGCTGTTTGATGACCTGAACCTTGATATCGCCCCCGGCAGCCGGGTGGCCCTTGTTGGCCCGTCCGGTTCGGGCAAGACCACGCTCACGCGCCTGCTGCAGCGGTTTTATGACGTGCAGGCCGGGCGCATCACCATTGATGGCACGGATATCGCCACGGTTACGCAGGCCAGCCTGCGCGGGCAGATTGCCATCGTGCCGCAGGAGCCGCTGCTGTTTCACCGCTCGCTGGCCGAGAACATCGCCTACGGCCGCCCCGACGCCACGCGAGCCGAGATTGCCCACGCCGCCCGGCAGGCCAATGCGGCGGACTTCATCGACCGCCTGCCGCGCGGCTACGCCACCATGGTGGGGGAGCGTGGGGTCAAGCTCTCGGGCGGGGAGCGCCAGCGCATAGCCATTGCCCGCGCCTTTTTAAGCCAGGCGCGCATCGTAATCATGGATGAGGCGACCTCCAGCCTCGATTCCCAGTCTGAAGTGCAGGTGCAGCAGGCGATGGAGCGCCTCATGGCCGGGCGCACGGTGCTGGTCATTGCCCACCGGCTTTCAACCGTGATGGGGCTCGACCGCATCATCGTCTTCCGCCACGGGCAGGTGTGCGAGGATGGTTCCCATGCCGCCCTGATGCAGCGCGAAGGCGGCCTGTATCGGGAGCTGTTTGAACTTCAGTCCCTGTAAAAAGACTGCATAAGGACGTTTTTGGTGAAGCTTTTTCAAGAAGCTTCGGATGACGCCGCCTTTTTTCCAAAAAGGCGGCGTCATCAGGCAACCGTCGCTCTGATTGCGCCCGGCTTTCAGCCCGGCAGCATGGCCCCAAGCGCGCGGCCACCAAACAGATGCACATGGAAATGCGGCACTTCCTGTCCGCCTTCGATGCCGGTGTTCGAGACCAGCCGGTAGCCCGGTGCTTCCAGCCCGAGGTCACGCGCGACCCTGCCCACCGCGCGGGTAAAGCCCGCGATCTCCGCCTCGCTCGCCTTTGCGCTGAAATCGGCAAAGGAAACATAGGCTCCCTTGGGGATTACGAGCACATGGATGGGTGCCTTGGGTGCGATGTCGTGGAAGGCGAAGGCGTAGTCATCTTCATACACCTTCCTGCACGGCAGTTCTCCGCGCAGGATGCGGGCAAACACGTTCTGCGGGTCATAGGCGCCGGTGCCATTTACGGGCATGGGTCTTGTCTCCTGTTGGGGGCGGTCAGGCCAGCGGGTCGCGGGGGCGGGAGGCTTTCTCGGCCACGCCGCTCGTGCCTTCGCGGCGCAGCAGTTCGGTCCAGACTTCAGCCGGTTTCACGCCCGCATCCACCCACATCACGATCAGGTGGTAGAGCACGTCAGCACTTTCGCTGATCAGTTCCTCGCGGTTGCCCGCTACGGCCTCGATCAGGCATTCCACGGCTTCCTCGCCAAATTTCTGCGCGATCTTGCGCCGGCCACGGGCCATAAGGCGGGCGGAATGACTGACGGAGGGGTCCGTGCCCCGGCGCGATTCCACAACCTCGAACAAACGGTCGAGCACATCAGGCGTGGCGGGGCCGACGGCCTCGATCTCGATGGTGGCGGCAGGGGCCTTGCCTGCCACCTTGGCGGGGGCCGGTTTGGCCGGGGCGGCCTTGGCGGGCGCGTTCTTGCGGGATTTTTCTGGCTTGGCCATGACAATGCTCCGATAGGCGGGAAAGGGAGATCAGGCGGTCTGTCTGACCGGCAGGCCCGCTTGCGCGAGCGCCTGCTTGACCTGTGGAATGGTGAACTGCCCGAAGTGGAATACGCTGGCCGCCAGCAGCCCGGTCGCACCCGCGCGCGCGCCCTCAACAAAATGTTCGAGCGCGCCAACCCCGCCCGAGGCCACGATGGGAATGCGCACCGCCGCATTCGCCGCCCGCAGCAGGTCAAGGTCGAAGCCCTTGCCGGTGCCATCGCGGTCCATGCTGGTCAGCAGGATTTCGCCCGCCCCACGTTCCGCCACTTCCCGGCACCAGTCAATCACGCTGCGCCCTGTGGGGGTGCGGCCGCCATGAGTGTAGACCTCCCACCCGCCATGGCCATCGCTGCGGGCATCAATGGCGACCACTACGCACTGGCTGCCGAATTTCTGCGCGGCCTCGCTCACCAGTTCGGGCCGCGAGACGGCGGCCGAGTTCATGGCGCATTTATCGGCGCCTGCCAGCAGAAGGCGGCGCATGTCATCGGTGGTGCGCACGCCGCCGCCCACCGTCAGCGGCAGGAAGATGCGCTCCGCCGTGCGGCTGACCACATCGAGGATGGTGTCACGGTTTTCGTTGCTGGCGGTGATGTCGAGGAAGGTGAGTTCATCAGCCCCCGCCGCGTCGTAAACGGCGGCCTGTTCCACCGGGTCGCCCGCATCGCGTAGCGAGACGAAGTTGACCCCCTTGACCACCCGGCCGTTTTTTACGTCCAGGCAGGGAATGACGCGCAGCTTGAGCATCAGGAAAGAACCCGCAGGGCTTCACCAAGGTCGATGCGGCCATCATACAGTGCGCGGCCCACGATCACGCCCTCAATGCCCGGCGCGCGTGCTGTGGCCGCCCGCAGGGCTTCAAGGTGGCCGAGATTGCCCACCCCGCCGCTGGCAATGACCGGGATGGAGAGCGCATTGGCCATGTCGGCGGTCTGCTCGATGTCGATGCCGGTGAGCATGCCGTCGCGGCTGATCTCGGTGAAGATGACGGCGGCCACACCGGCATCCTGCATGCGCAGGCCAAGGTCGACGGCCTTCATCTCCGATGTTTCGGCCCAGCCCTCGGTGGCCACCTGGCCGCTGCGCGCGTCGATGCCCGCCACAATGCGGCCGGGGAACAGGCGGCATGCCTCGCGCACCAGATCGGGGTTCTTGACCGCAATCGAGCCCAGGATCACACGGCTGATTCCGGCATTGAGCCATTTGCCGATGCTTTCAAGGTCACGCAGGCCACCGCCGAGCTGCACCGGCACCGAGGCATTGGCGATGATGGCCTCGATGGCCTCGGTATTGGCCGAGCGCCCGGCAAACGCGCCGTTGAGATCCACCACATGCAGCCACGAGCAGCCGGCATGGATCCACGCCCGCGCCTGCGCGCCGGGATCATCGGAATAGACGGTGGCGTTGTCCATCTCGCCACGGCGCAGGCGCACGCATGTGCCATCCTTGAGATCAATGGCGGGGTAGAGGGTCAGGCTGTGTCCGGTCACGGGGGCATGTCCTGCTGCAGGGATGGGGGTGGAGGCAGCCTGCGGGTGGGCGGGTACGATCCGCTCGTTATCCTGCAGGCGCTTGGTGAAGAACAGGCCGCGCACGGTGCGGCCATTGGTGCGGGCATAGCTGGGGTGGGTGCCCCAGTGGTGGAAGCCGCTGCTGCGGAACAGCCGCACGGCCTCGGCCTGGGTCTCGCGCACATCAAGGTTGATGATCTGGTAGCCCATGCTGCGCGCGCAGTTTTCCACCTCGGTCAGCAAAAGGCGGCCCAGCCCCAGCCCGCGTGCGTAGGGGGCGATATAGAAATGCATGAGGGTGGCGCTCATGGCCTGCGCCTCGTTATTGCGTGGCGGCCGCACGAGCTGGGCGGAGCCCACGATCATGTCATCAAGCCGGGCCACGAACATCTGCCGCTCGGGCACCAGCAGCACGCCGCGGAAGTAACGCTCCAGCGTCTCTCGCGGGGGCGGGGCCAGCCAGCCAAAGCCGCCGCCATCGAGTATGGCCGCGTTGGTTGCGTCACACAGGGCATGCAGGTCGTCCTCGTGCATGTTGTCGAGCAGGCGTTCGGCATGCAGCGTGCCGTCGAGGGTGGCCTGCCGGGTCATGGCGCGGGGTCCGGAACGGGTGTCCAGCGCAGGAAGTTGGACAGGATGCGCAGGCCCACCTGCTGGCTCTTTTCTACATGGAACTGGGTGCCCGCCCGGTTGCCGCGCGCCACGATGGCAGGCACCGGGCTGCCGTAATCGGTGGTGGCCACCATGTCGGCGCTGTCATAGCCCGTCAGCGCGAAGGAATGGACGAAATAGCCATGGGCATCCGCCGCCAGCCCCTCGGTCAGGGGGTGGGCGCCGGGGGTGAAGGCCAGTTCGTTCCAGCCCATCTGCGGCAGGCGCAGGCCGGGGGCTTCCATCAGCGTGATTTCCCCCGCGATCCAGCCAAAGCCGGGGGTTACGCCATGCTCGCGCCCGCGCTCGGCCATGAGCTGCATGCCCACGCATATGCCAAGGAAGGGCACGCCGCCATCGGTTGCCGCCACGATCGCATCGCGCAGGCCGGGCCGGGCCGCAAGCCCTGCCGCGCAATCGGCAAACGCGCCCTGTCCGGGCAGTACGATGCGGTCGGCCTGCAGAACGGCCTGGGGGTCCGCCGTGATGGTGACGGTGGCGTCTATGCCGCTGTCAGCCGCGGCCCTTGTCAGGGCGCGGGCGGCGGAGGCCAGGTTGCCGCCATTATAGTCGATCACCACGATGGACCGGGGGCGCGAGGATGCGGGCGCGGGCATGGTATGCCTCATGATACGGGAGAAGGAGAGGGAACAGGCCGGTTATGCTCCAGCCAGCGCAGCACGGCGGCGCTCCGGTCTGGCGCATATACGCCCGGCACGGGGGCGTAGCCGCGCAGTTGCAGTTCCCATTGCCGGATTTCCGGCGTGTTGAGGGCCAGCAGCAGGTGCAGCCCGCCCAGAACGGGCAGGGCGAAGGCAAGTGGCATGAACTGGGCCAGCAGGATGCTGACGCCGCCTGCCAGCAGCCCGCTGATGAAACAGCCCCGCAACAGCAGTCCGCCCCAGCCGCACAGCAGCACCAGCCACGACATGCGGCACGCCACCATCACGGGCCAGGCCCGTGCATCGGGCCTGCCCGCAGGCGGCAGCAGGGCGGAATAGAATGTCACAGGCTGCCCTTGGTGGAGGGGATGATGCCGCCTGCGCGGGGATCGGCCTCGCTGGCGGTGCGCAGCGCGCGGGCCAGGGCCTTGAAGGCGGCTTCGGCAATGTGGTGGCAGTTATGGCCCGCGCGCTCGATGACATGCAGCGTGACCAGCGCGCTCATGGCGAAGGCGCGGAAGAATTCCTCGAACAGTTCGGTGTCCATCTCCCCGATCTTGTCGCGCCCGAAGGTGACGGACCACGCCAGAAAGGGGCGGCCGGAAATATCGACCACCGCCTCGCACAGCGCCTCGTCGAGTGGCACGGTGGCGCAGCCGTAGCGGCGGATGCCGCGTTTGTCGCCAATGGCCTGCGCGAAGGCCTTGCCCAGGGCGATGCCCGTATCTTCCACCGTGTGGTGGTAGTCGATATGCAGGTCTCCTCTGGCCGCAATGTCGAGATCGCACATGCTATGGCGGCCAAGGGCTGTCAGCATATGGTCAAAGAAACCGATCCCGGTATCGATGCGGGTCTGGCCGGTGCCATCGAGGTTGATGGTCACGGTAATGTCGGTCTCGCTGGTGGCGCGATGGACCGTGGCTGTGCGCGGGCTGTTCATGCCCCCCTTCTACAGAAGGCCGGGACCGGAATCCATACCGATCCCGCCCGCGCCACGCCGCTCGGACATGCGTATTGGCAGGGCCGGGCCGTTGCGGCATGGTGTCGCGCGCGCTGGCTTTGTCAGGCTTGTTGCCGCGTGCCTTCATATCAAGGGAATGACCATATGACATCGCTCGATCTTCTCCTGTCGCGGTTTTCCACCGATGCGCTGGCGGAACCGGCCCCTGCGGGTGACGTGCTCGAGGCCATCCTCTCCACCGCCATGCGCGCGCCCGATCATGGCAAGCTGCGCCCGTGGCGCTACGCCATCGTGCAGGGGGAGGCACGGGTGAAGCTGGCCGAGCGCGTGGTGGCCAGCATGAAGCGGCTTGACCCCGACGTGGCGCCCGCCAAAGTGGAAAAGCGCTTCTCGCGCATGTCCACCATGCCCATGACCATCGTGTTGGGCATGCACCTGCAGCCGGAGAACAAGATTCCCCTGCTTGAGCAGGAACTGGCCGTGGGGGCCGCCGCCATGAACATCCTTAACGCCCTGCATGCCACGGGTTTTGGCGGCGTGTGGGTGAGCGGCGATGTGGCCCATGACCCGGAATTCGCTGCCGAGATGGGCTTCCCCGCGCCGCACAGGCTGGCCGGTTTCCTGTTTGTGGGCACCCCTACGGCGGAGGCGAGGGCCCCCAAGCGCCGCGCGGTTGATGACTATGTGGCCCAGTGGACCGGCGCGCCCGCCCGATTTGGCGCGGATGCGTAACCCCTGAAGAACACCACGGACAGGAACCCAGCCATGACCTATCATGATGTTACCATTATGGGTGGCGGCCCGGCAGGGCTTGCCGCCGCCCTGTCGCTTGAGGCCCGTGGCCTGTCCGTGGCCGTGCTCGAGCGCACGCCACAGGCCCCGTGGGCGGAGCCGGCCTTTGACGGGCGCGAGATCGCGCTGACCCATCATTCGGTTGCGGTGCTCAAGGAGCTCGGCGCATGGGCGCATATCCCCGAAGTCGCCATCTCCCCCCTGCGTGAGGCACGGGTCGAGACCGGGCGCGGCAATCATCCCCTGCAGTTCGACACACAGGGGCGGGGCGTGGATGCGCTGGGCTACCTCGTTTCCAATCACTGCATCCGCCATGGCTTATATAAGGCAGCCAGCCAGCGTCCCGGCATCAGCCTGCTTGGTGGCACCGCCACCCGCCATATCCGCCGCATCGGGGAGGACATGGTCGTGGTGCATGAGGGGGGCGAGATCACCTCGCGTCTTGCCATCGGGGCGGACGGGCGTTTTTCCCAGATCAGGCGGTCGCAGCGCATCGGGGCGATTGTTCATGATTTCCGGCGGTCCATGCTGGTCTGCCGCATGGCGCATGAACTGCCACATCATCATGTGGCCACCCAGTGGTTTGATGAGGGGCAGACCGTTGCCCTCCTGCCGGTCAATGGCGGGGCGTCGTCCATTGTCCTGACACTGCCACCCGAGCAGATCGAGCGCCTGCGCACGCTTGAGCGCGATGCCTTTAATGCCGAGATCATGGAGCGCGTAGGCAGGCGGCTGGGCAACATGCGGCTGGTCAGCACGCGGCATGCCTATCCGCTCCGGGGGGTGTATGCCCATCGTTTCGCAGCTCCCGGCTTTGCGCTGGTGGGGGATGCCGCCGTGGGCATGCACCCCATTACCGCCCATGGCTTCAACCTTGGCCTGAAAGGGCAGGAGGTGCTGGCGCAGGAAGTCGCGGCTGGCATGGCGCGGGGCGAGCCCGTGGGCAGCCTGCCCGCGCTACGGCGTTTTGAGCGGCGGCACAGGATGGAAACCGCGCCCCTGTTCGCGGCCACCAATGGAATCGCAACACTTTATACACGTGATGAACCCGCCTTCCGCGTGCTCAGGCAGGCCGGACTCCGCGTGGCGGATGCCCTTTCGCCGTTTAAGTCAGTGGTGACAAATATGCTGATGGATCGGAAAACGGCGTCCTAGCAGGCTTTTTGTGTAACTGATGCCTGCCGGGTGGGAACTTTTTTCACTTTCTGTGCATTTTTCTGATTGACGGTAGATGGTGTGGGTCCTATATCCCCAATCACCGGCGGCGCTGAGGAAACTTCTTGAGCTTC
>NZ_NIRT01000091.1 GCF_003207795.1 Komagataeibacter nataicola
CGGCCCATTTCAGGATGGCATGGGATGTGAACTCCGTACCGTTGTCGCTGACAATCATGAGGGGTTTGCCATATCGTTCCACCAGGGCCGTCAGTTCCCGCGCCACACGTCCACCTGATAATGACGTGTCGGCAACCAATGCCAGGTTCTTGCGACTGAAATCGTCGATAACAGCCAGAATGCGGAACCGGCGGCCACAGATCAGGGCATCCGAGACAAAATCCAGGCTCCAGCGCTGCCCGGGTTCCTGAGGGATGGTCATGGGAGAACGCGTCCCCAGTACCCTCTTGCGGCCATCTCGATGGCGGACTTTCAGCCCTTCCTCCTGGTAAAGGCGGAACAGCTTCTTGTGATTGGGGCTGAAGCCTTCCCGCGCCAGAAGATAACCCAGGCGGCGATAGCCAAAGCGGCGTCGTTGGTCCGCCAGGTCCCGTAGGCGCTGGCGCAGGGCAGCATCGTCCGCTCCGGTGGAAACATACCGCGCGACACGTCTGGCAACACCAACAAGCGCACAGGCTCGGCGTTCACTCAGGGCCAGAGCTTCCTGAATGTGTCGGACCGCCTGCCGTTTCGCGACAGGCGTTACCACTTTTTTCCAACAATTTCCTTCAGTGCCGCATTATCCAGCATGGCATCCGCCAGAAGACGTTTCAGGCGGATGTTTTCATCTTCCAGCGCCTTCAGCCGTTTGGCCTCGGATACCTCAAGGCCACCATAACGGGTCTTCCATTTGTAGAAGGTCGCGTCACTGATCCCGTGCTTACGGCAAAGATCAGAGACCTTCAGCCCAGATTCCTGTTCCTTCAGGATCCCTATGATCTGCTCTTCCGTAAAACGACTGCGCTTCATCCGTCCGTATCCTTCTCGATCGGACTCTACTTTTAAATGGTTACATTTCCGGGGGGCACGTCA
>NZ_NIRT01000040.1 GCF_003207795.1 Komagataeibacter nataicola
TCCATCTGTTCATCCGTCAGCCAGAACAGGTCGCTCATCTTCAGTCTCCTTGCAGAGCCTGAATCAAAATTCCCTACAAAAATCAATGGGTCCTGAGCCTACAAAGGCCGGAAGAAAAACGTTGATGATGACGAAATCAGACGGCGTATCGCCGCAGGCGAAAGCAAGGCTGGCGTTGCGCGCGAACTGAAAATCTCAAGGATGACTGTCTACCGTGCGCTTGAAACCATCGATTAAGCCGTCAGACACCCGACGCTCGCCCGATCAAGCGCCGTGTTTCCAGTCCGTTCTTCAACATGGCCAAAATCACAGCTTCGGGCCCACTGGGCCTAAAACGCACAGGAAGGCCGCACAGGACGGTTTTGGCTTACGAGAGGGGGGAAGCGATCAGAATACCAGAGACGTCCCACGGCCCTCCTATGGGCAGGAAAAACACACTCTCGGCGGCACCCATCACTCAATGAAACGTCTCGCGGTCCTGCCTCGTATGGAAAACGTCGGTGATGAACAGGGCATCCGCCGTGACCTCATAGCGAATTTCATAGTCATCCACGATGAAGCGCCGGACCTCACGGGGTGAGAAGACCGGAAGCAACGTACCCATCCGAGGGAACTGGATCAGAACGTCCGGGGCTGCCGTCAGCCGCCGCATAACACGCGCGGCGCCGCTCGGGTGGTCAAAATTTGCGGCTAGCGTTTGCAGATCAGATACGGCCTTGGCCGTCCATTCATATTTCACCGCTTGGGTTCCGGCAGCGGCAGCGGGTTAGCTTGGTCGAGACTGTCTGCCCATGCCTTGACGGCCTCAGCACTGATCGTCCGGCCAGCATCTACATCGGCCAGGGCACGGCGCGTCACCCGGTCTTTCTCTGCCTCATAGGCAAGGTAAGACGCCACGGCTTCCCGCATCACCCATGACCTGGGCCGCTCGATGGCTTCCCCATATCGATCCATCGCATCCACCAGGTCGGCAGGCATCTGCACACTGACCACCTGCTTTCCGGCTGAAAGTTTCTCGCTCATGGCATCACCTTAGTTGGATTTAATAATTCTTAATAAGGCATGATACTCCCCTGCTTCAAGCGAGATCGTCCGGCCTGCTTCATTCTTCCTGAGCAAATTTACCCTGCCCGGTTCTTCTAGCGGTGCTGGTGTGGGGCGAGCGCGGAGCGGGAGCGGCGTAGCCGGCCAAAGGCACCGATACTCGGAATGGGGTCGTTACATAAAACGGACACAGATATACGCTTGGCGTATCGGAAAACCCGGCGCGAGCGGTTAGGCGTGTCCGTAATTAGCGCAGCTCTGAAAGGGCGAGCCGACGGAGATTTAGATCAAAATTTACTCTTGATCCTTATATTTATCCACAATTCCGTTAAAAATTATCGAACAACTACCGGAAAAACCTATCGGTTTAGATAACGGGAATCATATCGGTTTTAGGGGGGTGGCGATTGCACCGTGCCTACGGGTGGTGATTGCACCGTGTCTACGGGTGGTGATTGCACCGTATTAGGGTGGTGATTGCACCGGGATAACTTTTCTATTCACAGAGAGAGGCCCTATCCTAGAAACAGTGGCAATCGCACTATCTTTTGGTAGCTCTAAGCAGAACAAGAGGGGTGGTAATTGCACCGGGCTTTCAGTGGCGCCACAAATGCCAAAAGGGTGGTGATTACACCGCCTTCCTCTGACATCGGAGCGGACGCAAAAGGATAGCACTTGCATTATAATTGAACCGTTGATGCCGTTGCTAAAAGGGTGGTAATTGCACCGCGATCAGTCGACAGGGGCGGTGGTCAACGGGTGGTAATTGCACCGCTCATTTTAGTCAGATTTTCTGATTAAGTATCTGATCCGATGGTTTTTTGATAGGAGATGATTGTCTGCCGCGGTACGGGCGGCGGTGATGCGATCAGTCTTAGACCCGTCCGAACCTGTTCAAGTCTTGCATCTGGATAAACAGCCGCAACCTGTCGTAATGCGATCAGGAATGCCTTCTTGAAATTCTTATCGTCCGTATATTCCTGCCCAAACTGCAAACGAAGGTTGGCCCAAGTAAGCTTCTCACCAGGCCGCCGCACCCGATGAAGTCGATGGGCAAGCCACGTGTAGATGTCGAGCGCCAAAGCTGAGTGCTGCAAACCCTCAAGTGCACGAGGGTCAAGTGGGACAGCGTTTTCTTTCAATTCATGCCAAAATTTTTCGGATAGCTCGATCGTGCTATCTTTTGCGAGATTTTTGGTCCACGCATCGAATTCATCCACCGGCCGGGCATTCAGATTGCGCGACCCGTAGCCGAGCTTCATTTCACAGGCACACAAGGCGTTCATCTGTGCCCGAAATGCTTCACGGGATGGACCATTCTGGCTGATGTTGAGGCGTTTCATAAATTCACTGATAGTTCGTCCGACTGCAACAATACGCGATTTCGTTCGGATCGCTTCAGTGCTGATGTGGAAAAGTGCCAATCGTGGCTTGGTTCCATACGGGACGAAGAGCTTTTCCCAATGGCCATCGTTAAACATTTCTCCTGCTGTAATAAGCAGAGATGCCTTGCCATTGTTTCGTTCAAAGCGAGTTTCTTTTGTCCGTTTACGGGGAAGGCCAACCTGGCAGAGCACCGTGTGCATGAACTCAATCTCATCAGGCGGAGTTGCCTGAATTTCAGCCGAGAGCTGAATGACACGTGCAGTTGTGGGAGAAAGGACAAGTTCACTCTGTTCTGATGGTAGTTTGCGTTTGCTCATTCGTCCGATCCCGCTCTGTCCCTGCTACGTTGTTCAGCATACGACCGATGACGCAAGGCCTGTTCGTCTTCTCAGCTATCTTCTGTCTATGTGTCATAAGCCGAGATCCCCTTTAGGGAGACATATGCGCGTTCAGTGGCTCTAAAATTAACTCAACAAAGTACCATTAAGATATTTTTTGAATATTCTTAAAATATTATCTTAACTTTCTTCTAACGCTTTGAAAATTGCCATACTGATAAACGCAGCTCGGCCTGTTCCCATAGCTTCAGCGCGTTCATCAACACGCCGTAACAGGTCTGGAGCAATGGTCAAACTAATCTGGCGTTTATGTCCCTTGGGCAACCCTTTATCGTATGATAGAGGCTGTGTTTTTCCTGCATCAGGAGCTCCAGTAACGAAAGCATCTGCAGCAGATTCTACCGACGTTGGTTTAGCTTTGCGATGAATTGCCATTTAATCTATCCTTAATACGTTATGAATATTCAAATTGGATTAAAAACGGCACTTGCAAGTGCAGAAATTTCAGCGACAGCTTTAGGGTCTCGCGGCGTCAGTTCGGAAACAGCCAGACCTGCTCCACCAGCATTACTAAACGCTTTGCGGCGTCGAATTGGTATCGGCAGATAAATGAATTGCGGCACCTCTTTCACTGCTGCAGCAGCCTCTGCATTATCCGTTGAATGATCTCCTGGATCGGCTTGGTTCATAACAGCTACAGCACGCAATCCATCCCGAACACTTCGTGCTTCATCAATGAGAACAGCCATGTCGTCTAGTGCCCATACGTCATAGGAACGCGGCGCAAACGGAACCAGAAGCGTATCAGCGAGAATGAGTGCTGCGCGAAGCGCTGTAGAATCTCGGCCGCCAACATCGATGATAATATCATCCCATTTATCACGCTGCTGCTGAACTTGGGCACGTAGATTGGGGCCGTCCGGATACTGTGCACAAGCAATCCCAGGTAGCTTCCCAGCTTCAGAACGAGCTGCGATAGCAGCAGCAGCTGTACCCTGTCGATCACCATCAATCAGCCATACCTCTCTACCAGCAGTGGCACGGATTATGGCGAGTTGAACAGCTAAAGTGGTCTTCCCCACCCCTCCTTTCGTATTTCCTATTGCTATAATCACTTTTTAATCCTTTTTGAATATTCAAAATAACGCCTTTTCATCTCATAATATGTTTGCCTTTGTCAATCACATAAAATGTGGAATGAATATTCATTCAATCGGAATATGGGATATTTTCCCAAACGAGATATTTCTCGTTTAACCCCACATTTTCCGTGCGATATCCTGCTCCTCGGCGCCGACGGCATCGGCGTAGATGGCGGTGGTGGAGAGCTGGGCGTGACCGAGCCATTTCTGCACCATGTTGAGGGGGATGCCGCTGGAGACGGCGGCGACGCCGAAGGCATGGCGCAGGCCCTTGGGGGACGCGGCCGGGCCGGACAGGCCGGCGGCAACCATGACCGCATGCACCGCCCGCCAGCCGGTCATGCGGGACCAGGGCCACAGCCGGGCGGCCGATCCACGGCCCCGCCTACGCTGCGCCTCGCGGATACCATGCACCAGGTCCAGGGCCTCGAGCAGGGACGGGGGCACCGGCACGGCGCGATAGATCCCGTCCTGGCGCTTCTTGAGCGTGGCGAACACCAGCACGCCGCCGGCGAGGTCCACCCGGTCCGCCGTCAGGGCGAGGGCCTCGGACAGGCGGCAGCCCGACCAGGCCAGGGTCATGCACAGCGTGCGGGCCTCGCGCGGCGCCGGCTCGGCCGCGCGCAGGAACCGCGCCCGCTCGGCGACCGTGAGGTATTTGCGGCTCCCGTCGCGGTCGAAGAGCTGCATCCCGCCGGGGGCGCCTGCCGGGGTCGCCCGCTGTCCCGGTTTTCGGGTGCCGCTCATCCGGCCGTCCTGTCGCGATAGCCCCGCCGGCGCTTGGCCCGAAGCTGGCGGGCGAGGGCGTCGCGCGCCGACCCGGCATCATGATGCCGTTCGCAGACCTGCCGGCCAGCCGTTCCGATCCGCCCCCACTGCCGCACCAGGGCAGTACCGCCAAACAGGTCGGGCTGTAGTGACAGATGGTAGAAGCGCCAGCAGTTGATGGCCGGGTCCACGCGCACCAGCGCCGCCGTTTCGGGGAACAGCGACAGCTGGCGAGGCGGCCGGACAGGGGCCTTCGGGGCGGGTCTGGGCATATGATCCCGGAAAGTGTAACACACTTCCCCCGACCCGGACAGGAAAACCGCCGCTGACGCGGGACAGGCCGGCCGGTTTCAGGCCCAGCCTGTTACACTATTACCCATAGTGTAACAGAGCAGAGGTCTGATGCCCCAAACGTTATCATTCTCGATCCAACAGAGCCGACAACTTTGGGGTTAGAACGAACCCGCTGCGCGGGAATGGTATAGCGTGGCGGTCTGTCACCACGGCGTGAGAGATCTGTTTTATTTGGAACTATCCTGATCGGGCCAAGCACTCTGGCTTCTTCCCACCAGAAGGAGCCGGATGATGACAGAGTCCCTGTGCATTGCTGCAATCAGTCCCCTTCGCCAGCGCCTGCTTGATGACATGGCGGTGCGGCGGTTCTCCCGGGAGACGCAGCGCAATTACCTTCGCGATGTCGGCCGTTTCGCCACGTTTCTGGGTCGCTCACCCCATACGGCAACAGCCGAGGATGTGCGCCAGTTCCAGATCGCACAGAACGCGGCGGGCATGCCGACACCGACCATGAACGCCATCGTGTCGGCGCTGAGATTTTTCTTCACCCAGACACTCGACCGACCTGACCTTGCACGCAGGCTGGTCCGGGTGGCGCGGCCCCGCAACCTGCCCGTGGTGCTGAGCCGCGATGAGGTTGCCCGGCTGCTCAACGCGACCATATACCTCAAGCATCAGGCCGCCCTGTCGGTCGCCTATAGGGCAGGCCTGCGGGTGGCCGATGTCGCTGCTCTCAAGATCAGTGATATCGACAGCGAACGCATGCTGCTCAGGGTCGAACGGGGCAAGGGGGACGATATCGCAGCCCTGTTCCTGTAAGTCTTCACGCAGGAAGGTAACGGGATGGTCCCGCAAGCTCAGGCCAAGCCGGTTATAGTCCAGCACACCTCGGCACCATCCCGCATGGGCTGGAGTAACACATCCGGCTCCTCCGCTTCCCGCGTTACCTGTGCTGCCGCAAACAAGGGCAGAGCGGCATCGCACAGTGCCTTGATGGCCCACAGAGCTTCCCGACGTGCCAGCCCGAGTGAGGGTCGGAACGCGTCTGCCTCGGTCAGATGGTTCAAAGCTGCCGCTTTGATACTCGCCCGACGCCACAGATCATAGACCGACGTAAACGGGTGTGAGGCCCGTGGGGCAACAATGCGGGCGACCGCCTTTACTGCCATCTGCATAGGCCAGAGCCTTGTCAAGATCAGAAAAAGAAGACTTCAAAATCCACAGTCTGAGCAGGCTTCAAGTTGATCACCAAGCCCACTCAACCGAGCAAGCCGCTCTTCAACATCAAAAAAACCGGCTGCTTCATCATCCATCCTCACACTAGGAATGGAATCACAGTCAATGGTTCAGAGCCAGGGGTTTTTCGAACCCTCCAACTCCACCAACCTTTCGATCACATCGTAGACCTGATACCACTCAGCATCCTCAATAAGGCGCATTCAGGTCTTTTTAAAAAGATCGCAGTTCCATCATCCCAGCAGGACCGCCCTGCGCATGGGTGCAGTCGTGGCGCTATTCCCGATGGGCTGCCCCGAAGCTGGTACCGCGCGTTCACGACCCCATGCACGGATCGCCTCAATCTGCTCGGGACTGGTACGTGAAAGTGGAACGATATTTTGAAAACTAGAACGGTAGAGATTGGGCGTGATGCCCGCATCCCCGTTCAGGAACGCCTCCTCCACCACTTCGCGTACGGCCGCCTCCAGGTCCGCGCCAGCAAAACCTTCCGACAGTTCAACCAGTTCTTCGAGCAATCCGGCATCCAGTGGCTGCAATTTGCCACGTTCCACATACAGGCTGATGATTTCCCGCCGCTCATCACTGCCGGGAAGATCGACAAAGAACAGTTCGTCGAACCGGCCCCTCCGCAACAGTTCGGGCGGCAGCTTCGACACGTCATTGGCGGTTGCAACCACGAAGACACGCGCCTGAGATTCCTGAAGCCAGAACAGGAACTGCCCGATCATGCGCGTGGTCACGCCGGATGAGTCCGATCCCCCTGCGGCCAGTCCCTTCTCGATCTCGTCAATCCATAGGACGCACGGTGCCACGCGGTCTGCAGCTTCCAGGGCTTCTTTCAGGCGGCCTTCGCTCTGCCCCACGTACATGCCCATGAGGTTGGCAAGGTCCAGCCGATAGAGCGGAATTTCAAACTGCGCCGCGATTGTCTTGGCAGAAAGTGATTTGCCACAGCCCGGCACCCCCACCAGCAGCACGCCGCGCGGCGGCCGGATCACACGTTCGCGCAGGTCCGCCGTCAACAGCGGCCGCTTGCGCTGGAGCCATTTCTGCAGTCCGCTCAGGCCGCCGAGGTTGAGTGTCTCAGACCGCAGGGCCACGCGCTCAATACCCGACACATCGGAAAAGACGCTGTCCTTTGCACGCATCAGTTCCGGAAAATCGCTTTTGCGGACGCTTCCACGCGCCGCCATCATGGCGATGATGTTCTCGGCCTCGATCTTGGTCACGCCACCAAGGATGGTGGCCGCGCGCCGCATGTCGCTCTCGTCCCACTCGATGGGCATGAGACCGCGATAATCATCAATCTGACGGGAAATGTTTATGTAGGTTTCGTCCTGGTCCGGTGGCGACAGCATGAGCGACACGCCAAGGCGCTGCACCTGACTCCACACCGTCTTGGTCGTGACCGCGACAATCGCCCCGCCCTTTTCCGAGGCCAGTATCACGGTGTCCAGCAACTGCCGTGCAAAGGCGCTGTCGGTGTCCACGTCATCCAACTCGGTCAGCACGAAGGTCAGGTTCTGACGCTGCATCATCTGCTGTGCCGCGAAATCGACCGCGCCGATAACGGAACGGTCCTCATTGGTCACGCGGTTGGTCGTGATATCCATCGTCCCCTTGGACAGGGTGTGGACATAGGCCGTGACACTCTGCCGCGCGCAGACATCGCGGATCAACTCAACCGCCCGGCTGCGCTCGGTCGTCTGGATCAGGATGAAGGGAACACGGGCCTTGAAGGTCCGTTCGAAAGCATCAAGAAATTCGCTGGTATTCACACTATGGCCTCATGGGATCAGAGCAGGATGCGACGGCCGGACGTTTGCGAAGCGTGGCCATTTTCCGTCACCATGGTTGTTGGCGCCAAATCACGGTCGATCGGATTGTCGCGCAGCATCTTGGCCAGGCGCCCCGTGCGGTCGCTCGCAGCGCTTTCAAGCAGGCTTTTCTGGATGGACGCAGTGGTCTGGCGGATCATGTCGGCAAGCTGCGCCGGCAACGGATCGGGCCAGCACGACAACGTGGCGTAGCGCGACAGTTGCGCGAAGGCACGACGGGCGTTCACCATGGCGCGGCCAAGGTCATTGACGTCCGTGCTCTTCTCCAGGTGCCGTTGCAGCATGAGCCGGATGGTTTCCATGCGCGCATGCAGTGTACCGGCGGCACGGGTGGCAAAGGAATTCGCCATGCCACGGGTCCAGTTGACCTTTCCCCGCTGCGCAAGGCCAAGCAACACGTCATCCTCTCCACCGTGTTCAAAACGCTCGAACCAGGCGCTCCACTCGGCATAGGTTTCGGGTGCGTTGCCAGCGTTGGGACCATCTGGTGCCGCACGCTCGCGCCATAATCCGAACATGCCTATCGTCGCCGTACGAACTGCGTGGCGGGCAAGAGGTCCCATTCGGGGAAAGCACTGGCCAGCGGATCGTCGGTCGCATTGCTGTCAGAGATCTGGACCTGCGCCACCGGGGCCGAAGTTGATGGTATGGAAGAGGACGTTGTCACAGGCGTTCCGGCGCGGGGAATAAAGACATCGCGGGTCATGAAGGCGACTTCCCTATGTTTTTAGCTGTTGCTCAGGATGCGGCGTGAACTTTCCTCACGCAATGCGAGATGGCTGTCCGGGGCAATCGCATCGATATAGGCGTTGGTCTGCGTGGCCACGGCATCACGTGCCGCGAAATCACGCAGCCATTCCACATATTCCGCAAGACATCCATCGAGATCCGCTTTTTCAGACTGCGCGCGCCTGTCGAAAGAATCACGTACCATGTCACGCTTTTTTTCCAGCCCTCTGTATTCAAAAAATACCCAGGCCAGCAGCGCCGCCCCTATAAAAGCGAAGATGAAATTCCCCGTGAACATGCTCAACAGCAACAATACACCCAGGATGCCGCAGATCACATGCTTCGGCCCCAGCTTGACCAATGCCAGCGCCGCTAGGCATTCACTGTGGATATGCTGCTCCAGACTGGACCGAAGCGCCTTTTCCTCCGTGCCGTCATGCGTCTGTCCGGTCCAGTTGCCGATCTGCAGGTATGCTGTATCTGGCTGGTTCCGTCGGGTTTCAATGGTCAGGTCGGAAAATGCGTTATGCACCCAGGCGCGCGACAGCGCGAAGGCAAGGCGCTGCGAAGCACGTGACGCCCCCGAGCGTTCGGCATGCATGGCCGCGTTCGTGAGGAGCTGGGTGAAGCTGACATTTTCCTCAAATGCCTCACGCTCAAGGTCATGGTGCTTTTCGGCGATATCGACGCGACCGTCCTGCGCGATGATGGACTGCAGTCGGGCTTCCTCCTTTCTCAGGGGCAGTTCAGCGGCATCATGGTCAGTCACCAGATGGGTCAGCAGGTCATCCACCGCCTCCGCCAGGCGGGTGGACGCGGGTAGTGGAGATTCAAAGATCTCGCGCATGTAATCGAGGAATACAGTATTCAGGCCGGCACAGTTAAGCTGACCATTCAGGTCCGCCCAGTTCGTGCATAGACGTTCCAGATGTGGATAGCGCGCACCATGCTGGTCCTCGGGGATCTTGGACAGCAGGGCCTCGCGCCACTGCACGCGCTGCTCCTCCACAAATCCGGCCCGGTCACTGAGTTCACCAATCCAGGCCTGCAGCCGCTCGTAGCAGACCTGCTGCACATTGGGGCCAAATACGCCGCCAGCGGTGGCATTGATGAGGATGATGGTCTGCCGTTTCAGTTGCATGGGGTTCTGCTGCCCCAGGAATCGGTCCAGCCATGTAGCGCAGGCATTGCCCCGCCCGGCACGACGCGAGATCAGTGCGAAGAACAGGCTGGTTTTTTCATCATCCCGCCGCAGGGCTTCCCCCAACGCGCGTTGGGCCAGGGGCTGGTCATCGCGCAGCCAGGCTGCCAGCGCCACAAGTGCCGGGGCCAGCCAGTAGGCGGGGGTCAGCACCATGAGTTCTTCGGTAATGTCACGCATCGTCGCGGTATGCACGACACTGATGTCGGTTGCCTGCAACAGGCCGACCGCTGCGCGACGCACATCGTCATAATGTCCGAATTTCGACGTCAGTTCCTGCCGGATTTTGATCAGTCGCGTTTCGGCCAGGCTGACCTGCGTGGCACGGTTATATATATCAAGGAACTGGTGAAACTGCGCCTGCAGGTCGAAGAGTTCCTTCCGGGTTATGGTGACGGTGTCATCAACTTTGTCGATCCGCTCCCCCACATCCTCGATATTCCTGGAGAGGGTGCGCAGACCGCCGCTGATCGCGCTCAGGTCGGCCGTATGGATAATGCGTTCAGCCATGAAAATCAGCCCATCGAAACAGATGTGGTGCCATCATCGGCGATGGCGACAAGGCGATCGGAAAAAACTTCGATCGCGGCATAGCGTCCGGAAGCAGCCAGCGAACGCGCACGTTCCATGCCGCCCGGCATTGCCTCTCCACGTTTGAAATGTCTTATGATATGGCCGGAAATATCGACGATATGCACCTCATATGGCGCTCCGAGATAGCATTTGGACACCCATCCCAACGGCCAGCTTGCCGGACCATCGGGGAATTCCGCCGCCACGGCGTCACGGATGGCATCAATGCCTGTCGCTGAAACTGGACCGCCGGTATCGAGCTTGCGTAACGCATCGACATAGCTGCTGCTGCGCCGCCGACGAAGTTGCTCGACAGAAAGTTGTCGACCGGAAGACGAGACCATAGGTGCTGTTTGTCTGGCAGTCTGGAGCTTGATCGTTCCGGGCTTATTAATAAATATCTGTCGCACCATAAAGGATAAACTTAATCCAGTTTTCACATTACATATAATTTAATTATCTATTAAATCGAACATCGCCTGTCAATTGCCTATTCATAATGATTCGGGTTCAGGTTGATAGATCAAAAAACCCTTTTTCCAGAGCCTTTTTTGGAAATTCCATGTTGAATAGCTCTTTGCAGCCTGTCGGGTTGGCCATTTTGAGGATCATAAGGCTGTCTGTTGATTTTCACTGAGAACTGACCCGGGTAGGGTGGAAATTTTCATCGAGATTTGACCCACGCCTTCACACTCCCCGGCAGCATCTGCTGGGAGTTTGAGGAGTGATTGACATGGAGCTTCTGAGTGAACTGCCCCGGGTTTACTGGAGAGCGATTTGTTCAGCGCTCAGGCTGCGATATCAAGTCTGCTCTGATCTGCATGGAAGGCGCGTTCGGCTTCGGCGGGTGGCCTGTAGCCGATTGGTGCCAATAGACGTCGATTATTATACCAGTCCACCCCTCTGAGTGTTTCCCATTCGACCTGCGCCATGGATTTCCATGGCCCCAGATGATGGATAACTTCGGCCTTGTATAAACCGCTGATCGTCTCCGCCAGTGCATTATCATAACTGTCACCGACCGTGCCGACCGAGGCATCAATGTCAGCCAGCGCCAGGCGTTCGGTATATCGGATCGACAGGTATTGTGAACCACGATCCGAAAGATGGATCAGCGCCCTGTTTCCCGAGGGCTTTCGTTGCCAGATGGCCTGTTCAGGGGCATCGAGCACGAACTGGGTGGTCATGGAGGCCGAGACCTTCCAGCCCACGATCCTGCGGGCGAACACATCAATGACAAACGCCACATAGACCATGCCATTCCGGGTCTGGACATAGGTGAAGTCCGAGACCCGGAGCTGGTTGGGAGCCTCGGCCCGGAACTGCCGGTTGACCCTGTCATCGGGACAGGGACGCGCCGTATCCGGACGGGTCGTGATGATCTTCCTGCCCCGGATCACCCCCTTCAGGCCCATCTGCCGCATCAGGCGCTCGACAGTGCATCGCGCGACCTTCCGTCCTTCGCGCTGCAGGCTGTGCCAGACTTTGGGCGCACCATAAACACTACGGCTGTCGTGCCAGATCCGACAGATATGCGCCATCAGATCCCTATCACATTGTGCTCGTATGCTGGCTCTGGCCGGATCTCTCGCTATGGCCGCCTGATGATAAAACGTGGAAGGGGCAATCGGCATAACGCGACAGATTGGCTCGACCCCATAATCGGCACGACAGGCTTCAATAAACGCGATCATTTGCGAAACGGGCGGTCGAGCTCCGCCTGCGCAAAATAAGCCGAAGCTTTCTTGAGAATCTCATTGGCCTGACGCAGTTCACGGATCTCACGCTCCAATGCCTTGATCCGTGCCGTCTCAGCCGTGGTTGGTCCCGGTTGTGCACCAACGTCTCGCCGCGCCTGTTTCCACCAGTCGTGCAGGCTGTCTCCCGAACAGCCGAGTTTGCCACCAATCTCGCGACAGGCCGCCGAAATGCTCGGGTAATCCGATCGATGTTCGTCCAGAAGGCGCACGGCGCGCTCACGGAACTCAGGCGAATAACGCGATGTTTTCTTCTTCTCTACCATAGGGTTCATCCTCCGAGAGTTTTACTCTCCGGTAAACCCGGGGCAGTTCAGCCCAGTCTGCCAGCCTTACGACAGGCCATTCCTGATCGCGTCACACGGACCACCCACCGGGAAATGCCTGCACTGTGGAAGCCTTCTGCCTCAGTGGCGCTGGTTTTTGTGCCCGTATGTCGCTTGCAGTCTTTCCTGCAGGTAGTCATGCCCGGTGACGGGCGGATAATGCGCATGCTTGCCGGAGCCGGTTACGATCGGCTCGACCAATGCATCCGCATCAGGATCGAGGAAGAAAGCGATCGAATACCGCTCGCCTGCAGGGCGCAATACCCGGTGCGGGGTCGAGACATACACATCATTGCTCCACCGCATCAGGCAGTCACCGATATTGCAGATGAACGTGCCGGGAATCAGCGGGGCATCCGTCCAGTCGCTACCGCGCGGACGTACCTGCAGGCCCGATACGCCATTAACCGCAAGGATCGTGACATTGCCGTAATCGGTATGGGCACCCGCCCCCGGTGCCGTGCTGGCCTGTTGCGCGGGCGGATAGCGCAGCAGGCGTAGCGTGGCCATGGGGTGCCTGAATTTATCGACAAAGAAATCCTCATCTACTCCCAGATCACGGGCAAAACCGCGATGCAGTGCCGCGCCGATATCGAGGCAGGTGGCGAAATATGCCATCATGAGATCCTGCCATCCCGGGAGAGCAGGCCATGCGTCCTGGCCATCGGGCTGGTTAGGGCTGATGTTGAAGGCCTCCTTGCGGTCGGGCAGGGAAGTCGTATCAAGCCGTTCGACCCCCAGCCCTACATAGCCCCGGTTCCGGCCCACACGGCTCATGGCCACGGCTTCCTTGGCGGCGGCAGGCTGGGTGAAGAACGTGTGCGCGGCCTCGAAAAGCTTCGCTATCGTATCGGGAGATACGCCGTGGCCGGTAATGTAGAAAAAGCCAGTCTCGCGGCAGGCCCTGCCGATGGCGCTGGCCACGACCTCCCGCTCTGCATCGTTACCCTGGCGCAGGGGGCCAATGTCGATAACAGGGATGTCATGGGTCATGGGACTGCTCCTTTTTACCTCAGGACCGGGAGAAAACCGGCTATCCGCAGGCAGGCGTCCGGCATCACCCGCCTGGGTGGACGGGTTGGAATGTGTACCCTGCTGGCGTATCTGGCGCGGGCTGAGGTCATGGAACTGCCTGATCTCACGCGACAGGTGGAAGGCAGACCCATAGCCCGTACTGTCTGCAATTCTGGCCAGTGACATGTCGGTATGTCGGATCAGGCGCAGCGCAGCCTGTGCACGCACGGCCCGCAGGTAGCGCATGGGCGTGGTGCCCTGATGCCGACGGAACAGGTCTATCAGGTAAGGTGGCGTAATGCCGGCCACAGCGGCCAGTGTTTCAAGGTCCGGCTTTTCGGCATAATGCAGGTCGATATAGGATCTGGCCGCGAGAAGCGGCGCGGGCATGTGTCCGGCCATGCCTTCTCCCGCCTCGATACGCCATGCGGCGAACAGGGCTTCACCCAGGGCGTTGCGCAACGTATCGAGGGCTAGCGAGACGTACGGACCACACCCGATCCCTTCCCGGAAAAGCGTGCGGATGCGCGGAGAGGCTCGGATCCGGTCGCCCAGGAAATCCTGCTCTACAGGGGCGGGTAACTCCAGCAGCGGCGTTTCACACCACTGAACCTGGCTGCCCGGTGCATAGGTGGAACGCCGGCCAGTAGTGTTGATGAAGATGCCACACTCACCCGCATGAAGTTCCCGCCTGCCGCCATCGATCACGGTGCTCATGGTGCCTGTCTCCAACAGGAGCAGACAGGCATAAGCGCGGCTGGTTACGCGGAATTCTCCCCCGTCGGGATAGGCTGTCTGCCCAAACGAGAAGCTGGTGCCACGTCTGATGAATGCAGATTTGCGAACTTCTGACAGAATGAACCCATCCCCATGCCACGCCTGTCCTGACCATAGTCGGGTTACCGATACGATAGAATGGCCGCAAACGTCGAAAACATGTCTGGAATTAAGATCTGTCAGCGATGGTCCCTCGCACGGAGAAAGGCCGGGTTGCTGATCAATGGGGAGGCCATGAAGGCATGGGTCGCCAGCTTCGCGACGGATAACCCCCTCCCTCTGCCAAAGCCATGGCAATAGAAGATCGCTCCGGGCCAATGAGGTGGTCTGTCAGGCTGCTGCAGCCATCCCTGGAGAGATATGGGCCATGAGACGGGCAAAGGTCTGTTTCAGCCGGGGTTCCACGCGTTCGGCCCTGGCGGCCAGAGCGGCATAGGATGCATAATTCTGACGATCTTCCCGCGTCGCGTGCCTGTCACGTGCCTTCTGACGATAGAATTCGCAAGGCAGAAGCGACCTGAAGGAAGCCTGTTTCCTGAAGAAGTGGTTATAGATCTCGTCCTCTTCCACGAAGACATCCCAGAAAAAACGCGGAGCATCAGGCCCCTCGCAGATTTTCATCACGTCTTCGATTGACGAGGACACTGTCCTGTCCTGCAGCCGGTTGGGAACCAGGATAATTTTCTGTCCGGAAATACCGCAGGCCTGGAGCTTCCGAACCGTCCAGATCATCCGCTGTATACTGTAGACTTCCGGCGTGAAGGGAATCAGGAAGACGTCGATATCTTCGTCAGCACCAGAAAAGCGCTTCATCTTCGCGCAAGTAGCCTCCAGGGCGGTCATATCGATATCGATGATGATGGGCCGGCCCTGATTCAGGGTGAGTTCCTCAAAAACCACCCCGAAGTCCCCATTCCTGACCAGCAGAAGATTATCTGGGCTGAGGCCACCAGAAAAGTCGATCCGTTCCTTGACGCAGACCAGAAGGGGATTCTGGAGGAAAGGTGCCAGGAGATGAAAGGCAATGACGGTTTTTCCACACCCACCGGCAGCTGACAGGACGCAGATCCGTGGGGCAGAAACGGGGTGGCAGTCAGACATCTTGGCCTCTCTATATCCAGGGGAACGACATTGAATGGGAATTTACATACTATAGTTGATAAAAATATAGTATGTAAAACGCCAGCATGTCCTGATGGACATGAGACGCCTTGTGGGATGGAATTTTTCCCGCATCCGAAGGAATAAAGGCCTGACACAGGAACAGGTTGCCGAGCGGTCAGGCTTCAGCCAGCAATATCTCAGCGGCCTGGAAAAAGGAGTTCGCAATCCAACGGTCGTCACCCTTTATGAACTGGCCTGCGTGCTAGACATTTCCCCTGTTGAATTTCTCATGCCCGTTGAGGAAACTGGCTCTTAATGGTTGCAACAGGCCGCAGCCTGGAAAGGGAACGAACATGGCGACGGATACAAACCGGTTTGACCGCGACCGGGAAGCGGAAAAGGACGCAGCCACGCGTCAGGCACTGGCAGAAATTGCAGCGGGCCGTGTGGTCAGTGCGGAAGCGGCCAATGCCTGGATTGAGAGCCTCGGCACCGATCACCCGCTCCCCATGCCAGAACCGGGCCAATAGGATGGTCCCATTCCAGCAGAAGGGGGAACGCTGATGCATGGGCCATTGCCCTCGTCAAAGCCTCACGCCAGGAGATCATGATGCCACGGGACAGGCACCGTTGCCCCACCCATCCGGGGGAATTGCTCCGGATGGACGTCATTCCTGCCGGCCTCATGGAGACGTCAGAAACTGCACAGGCCCCTGGCATATCCTGTGCGCATCTCCACGAGATCCTGGCGACCCGAACTGGCGGAACAACTGGGTCAACTACTGGGCAATGGTCCTGATCTGTGGATCAGGATGCAGGCCGCGCACCCTGGCATTCCATAGATCGCGCGCTGGCTCTGTACTCCCATAATGCAGCTGGAGGTAGAATGATCCTACCTCAGCTCTGGCAGAAACAGAACGCGGGAACGATCTCTCATTCCCGCGCTGAAGATTACCAGTAATATTCATGGGGCCGCCGGGTACCGGTATACGGAAAGACCGCCTCGACAGGATCAAGGTCGCCCTTGATGACCAGGCGGGCAATATGCCTGTCATGATGACGGCCAGGGCGGATATCGTGCAGATGGCTGTACCAGTTGGGGGATTCAGAGGCTTCACGTGAGCCTCCATAACCACAGCGATCCGGCCGGTTGGCCCAGCGATGGTCCCGGCCGTGTCTGCGGCTGTGATGATAGGTGCGAGACATGGGAGCTTCCCCTCCATGACGCACGGAGTGATTTCCGGGCGTATCTACATCGCCCGATCTCCCCTGTTCTGGTTGTTCATTTGCTTCTGACCACCGGTGTAAGTCTTGCCTGCAGGGTCATGGCCGCAATCATGCCGGAACGGCTCTCATGGGATGATCTGGCAAGCGCATCCAGCCGCTCCAGAACACGCCGGGGAAGGGAGATGTTCGCCCGTTCCACCCGGTCGTCAAGAACGGCCGGATCAATGGTAACAAAGCCCACTGTCCAGCCCTCATAATCCGGGTTGTTCTGGATGGCGTCGAGCGTGCTGGGAAAAGGCACAGCCTCTCCGGCATCCAGCGTGGCATCGATCCATGCCGCAGCGGCCTCTTCCGCATTGGAAATGGCTTCATCGAGCGTGTCGCCTGCCGAAAAGCAGCCGGGAAGGTCAGGAAAGACAACACCAAATGCCGTTGTCTCGCTGCCCCGTTCGATAACAACCGGATAGCGCATGATGATCCTCCTAGAGACCCGCCTGTTTGCGGATGGCGGCAACCAGACCGGTGCCCAGATCCTTTTTGGGATGAGGGACGACCACGATCCCAGGTCGCGACGGATGTTTGAAGACGTTGTGTGAACCGCGCACGCGATCCAGCTTCCAGCCTGCTTTTTCCAGCTCCCGGATCAGATTGGCACTCTTCATTTACACATCATACACACGGATGGATCCCTGTTCAAGAAGGCCCGTGAGAGGATGTGGCCGCGCCGTCAATTCCCTGCAATGCCCGTAGAGCAGTTGTATTAGACGGGCAAAGCGTCGTGAGGAGGCCGCAGTGAAACGTGACCGCCGGACCATTAACGCCAAAATCCGCCTTTTGGCCGAGATCGGCGATGTATTGCTGAACGCGCGCTAAGGCAACCCCGATCCTTAGGCGATCAAGAATATCATCGGCTGGGACGCGCTGACACGAGAAATCGCGGAAGGCCGACATCTCGTCCGTCCTAACCCTCTCGATCCCGTGGCGCTTTCCCGGGAGAACGCACCGATCCTGCGCGAGATCGGCCCCGCGTTCGTCACCGCCTTCACCTTCGGTGCTGTACTCGCCTGTCCCCCGATGTGAGCTTAAGACGCTCAGTCAACCAGCATAAAACCGTTACAAGCCCCGCCTGATGATAACGCGTAAGGAACGGAATTTATCATCACATATCATAATCAATAAGGAATTTTTGTGATAAAAAATGAACAAAGATCGTGTCATGTTGCTTTACTGTAAACGCACCCACGGCATTTCATGGCCATACCTTGGAGCATACGGTACGAAGTTAATAATATAACATATTGATATTACATTGTTTTAAAAAAGTTATCATCATTTTGTGTTTTTAAGGCAACAGGGAAATCGATCAATCCGTTTCGATGCATTTATGATTTGATATAATAATTACTGCGTGTATCTTATTTTCATGAGCGATAATCAGGAACTTGACATCATTCTGCTACGGTCGTTTCTTGCCGTTTCCGAAACATTGCATTTCACGTCCGCTGCACAGATGCGGGGTGTTACGCAATCGACCATCAGCCAGCATATCAACCGGCTGGAGCAGGCAGTTGGCGCGTCGTTACTGCACCGCACCACCAAGCAGGTGGAACTGACGCCGCAAGGCATGCAGATGGTGAGTTTTGCCCAGAACATCATCCACGCGCAGGAAATGGCCATGGATTACTTCCGCAGTGGCACCCTGCGCGCAGAACTGCGCCTGGGCATTGCAGAAGATATGGTGGTCTCCCGCTTTCCTGAAATGCTCAAGCGCTTTCGCCGCCTGTACCCGCATGTCGAGGTGCGGCTGACCGTCGGCCTGAGCCGGGAACTTTACAACCTGCTTGATGCCGGTGCGCTCGACCTGATCTGCACCAAGCGCAAGGAGGGCGACGAACGCGGCATACCGTTATGGCGTGAGCGGCTGCAATGGCTGGGAGGCGGCAATTTTGACACGCTGGCCGAAGGAGCCGTGCCCCTGGTCCTGTTCTCGGGCAACAGCATTACCCGGGTAGCGGCCATTACTGCCATGAATAAGGTCGGCCGGGCATGGCGCGCCTCTTTCATGAGTTCGAACCTCGGGGCGCTTGTTGCAGCCGTCCGGTCCGGTTACGGCGTGTTCGCCCAATCGGGCCTGCTGGTCAGCCAGGAAATCGTACCCGTTCCCGCCAGTGCGGGTCTTCCCCCCCTGCCTGATGTTGATTTTGTCATGGTTGGCGCGACGGAGCAGCTTGAAGGCGCTACCCGCGACCTGGCCGACCTGGTTATCGAGAACATAGAAGGACTTGCCCCCCCGGGAAGCCGCATCATTGCCGGCACATCCCCCTGCGGGCCCGATGCGCGCGAAATAACAGCAATTTAGATTTTTTTATACTCCCATTCATTAAGTCAATACTTACAACAACAAGGAGATAAAGATGGTACCATGCCTTTCCGCACCCTGGCGTCGACAGCTATTCCTGCATGCATCCTTCGTCATGCTGGTCTCTCCCGTCATATCCCAGGCTGCGACACTCACCACGCCGACCAAGGTAACCCATCGCGATCGGGTACCACCCGCGGCCACCCCCGCACACACCACCGCGCATGCCCCGGCCCACCAGACACCAGCGGCACCGGAATCGATCAAGGTTTCCTCGCAGAAAATGCATTTCATGCGCCAGCAGCACGTAGCGGACTCAGCAACGCATATCGACCACCAGGAACTGGTGAACCGTAACGTGCGCCAGATGACCGATATCGTGCGCGTCGCCCCGAATCTGACCATACAGCCTTCCTTTGGTAGCGCCGGGCTCAACTTTGCCCTGCGCGGCGTCGGGCTGATGGACTTCACACAGAACAACACGCCCTCGGTCATGCCCTATGTGGATGGCGTGGCCTATCCCATCAGCATCATGACATCGGGCATGCTGTTTGACATGGACAGCATCTCCGTCAACCCCGGGCCGGGTGGCTATACCCATGGGCAGATGACAACGGGCGGCGAGATCAATTTCCATACCGCCGACCCGACCGAGCAGTTCCATGCCGGCATTACGGAAGATATCGCCAGCTATGACCGTAACCGCGTAACGGGCTTTATATCCGGCCCCATTTCACGCTCCGTTCTGTTCCGTATCTCGGGGCAGTCCATGACGGGTGGCGGCTACCAGCACAGCGCCTCGGGCCAGCGGTTTGGCAATGCCGACCTCGGTGCCCTGCGCGCGAAACTGCGCTGGAACATTGATGACACCACGCACCTTGATATCGGTGGCCACTGGACAACCGATCAGTCGGAAGCCGCCTCAGGCCACAACCTGTACAACGGCTACGGCGTGCCGATCAATTCCGACCTCATGCAGACCAGTTGGGGCCTTGACCCACGTTTTGCAAAAATCATCGGCATTGACGGCAGAAACACCAAGCCCCGTGAAGACAACATGTTCTGGGGAGCCAACATCCGCTTTACCAAGGATTTCACGTGGGGGCGCCTGACCACGCTCAGCGCCTATGAATCCATTGACGAACATGAACTGTCCAACCAGACGGATTCCGTCCTGTCCTACGGCAACATGTTCCGTAACAACCAGAGCAATGTGTTCTCGCAGGAAGTGAAGCTTGAATCCATCAATCCCGCGGCACGTTTCCACTGGACGGCAGGCATGTATTACAGCCGCACCGAACAGGCGCAGAATTTCTGGTATGATTCATCAGACCGTCCCGGTACCACGCCGCTGAACAAGACATCCTATACCGAAGGCATGCAGACCTTTAACCAGTACGTGGAACTGTCCTATCGCGTGCTGCCCAAGCTGCGCCTGATCGGCTCCATTACCCATGAATCCGATGACCGGCATATCCGCAACGTCACCAGCACGAATTACAACCTCAATACCGGTGCGATTGAAGGCACGCCCACCAATTTTGGTGATGCGGGGGCCCTGGCCAACGAATTTTCGGGTCATGTAGGCCTTCAGTACCAATTCAGGCCCAACATCATGGGCTATGCAATGTTCAGCCGCGGCTTCAAGCCGGGCGGGTTCAGCGCCAACATTACCGAACTGGCCTCGCAGCTCAAACCGTTCAAGCCCGAACAGGTCATCACCTATGAAGGCGGGTTCAAGACGACCTTCTTCAAGAACAAGCTGCGCTTCAACGGGGCCGGTTTCTATTACGACTATCGTGACCAGCAGGTTGTCAGCACCGTGCTTGTGCCGCCGTTCGGCGCGCTGTCCGGTTATGTGAACGCACCGCGCTCCTATATCTATGGCGCGGAATTCGACCTTGAGGCACACCCCATCCATGGCCTGTCGCTGACGCAGAATTTCGGCTACCAGCATGGCGTCTACAGCCAGTTCCAGTCCCTGAACCGTACGGCCACCACGAACCAGTTCACGCAGACAGGCGTATGGTCGGCCATCAACACCAATTACGACAATTACTCCATGGGGCTGGCCAACCTGACCCTGAGCGGGGCGGCGACCTATTCATGGCATGTGTTGCGTGACTACCAGATGACGTTCGATGTCGATTACAGCTATCGCGGTGCACAGACCCAGCCGCAGCATATCGGTGATAGCGGCATCTACCGCGCCCCCGCCTACTTCCTGGTCAACAGCTTCCTGACCTTCGCATCACCCAAGCAGCACTGGTCGGCGACCGTCTATGCGCAGAACCTGGCCGATCGCCGCTACTGGCTATCAGGTGGCACGCAGGCTACTTTTTATGGTGTCATTCCCGGCCTGCCCCGCTTCGTGGGCGCACGCCTGAACTATACCTACTAAACGCCTGACAGGACTGTAGGCGCATCCATACGTTTGCAAGGATAATGGCTTGAGCGACCTGAATACGCCTTCCTCTGCCGCCCGTCGCTACCGGTTGCCGGGCATGTTCATGCAGGTTGTCATCGCCAGTGTGCTGGGGCTGGGGCTGGGGCTGATCGACCCTGCTCTTGCCATGCAGACCCGCTGGACGACGGACATCTTCCTGCGTCTGATTGTCATGGCAGTCGGTCCGCTCCTGTTCTGCATTGTCGTCATGGGCATCGTGGGGGCAGGTTCGCTGCGCACTGTCGGGCGCATGGGGATCAAGGCGCTAGTGTATTTCGAGGTCATGACCACGTTCGCGCTGGTCATGGCGGTCGGGATCGGCATGCTGGTACAACCGGGGCGCGCAATCGTGTTCACGCCAACGGTCGAGGATGCGCAGATGGTCGCCTCCTACGCGCAGAATGCCCACCTGCTGCATGAAGGCGGCATTACCGCCTTCATCCTCTCGCTCATTCCCCATTCGCCGACCGATGCATTCGCGCAGGCCAATGTACTGCAGATCCTGTTCTTTGCCATCCTGTTCGGCTGTTGCCTCAGCCTGATCGGGGAGGCTGGTGCGCCGCTGGTCAGGCTGGTTGATGCGCTGGCGGTACTGTTTGCGCGCATGATGCGACTGATCATCGCCCTGGCCCCCTTGGGCGTTTTCGGGGCCATGGCTACCACGACCGCGCATTATGGCATGAACGCCATCATGCACCTTGCTGCATTCGTGGGGCTGTATTTCGTGGTCATCGCGCTGTTCATCATCATCGCACTGGGGGGATGCCTGCGGCTTTCGGGCGTGAATCCATGGTGCTTCCTGCGCTATTTCCGTGAGGAACTGGCCATTACCTTCACCACCACCACATCAGATGCCGTGCTGCCAAGCGTAATGGAAAAACTCAGGCGCATGGGGGTCGACCCTCAGGTTGTGGGACTGGTGGTGCCGGCGGGTTATTCCTTCAACCTTGATGCGCTGTCCATCTATCTTGGCCTTGCCGTGGTCTTTCTGGCGCAGGCGACCGGCACGCATCTCTCGACATGGCAGATGGTCATCATGCTGACCACTGCCCTTTTCACGTCCAAGGGCGCACATGGTGTGCCGGGCATTGCCATTGTGGTGCTCGCGGCCACCCTGGCCGCCATTCCGTCCATTCCTGTGGCCAGTTTGGTCATGCTGCTGGCGGTGGACTGGTTTATCGGAATTGCGCGGGCGGTGGGTAATCTGGCAGGCAACTGCGTGGCGCCGATTGTCATAGGTGCATGGGAAGGACGGCTGGACCGCGAAAAAATGGCGCGTGTACTGGCACAGGACTGAGCCATCGCTACAGCCTTTGCAGGAAAGACCGATATGAGCGAAATTTTTCATGCCAGCGCCGATATTCTGGAAACCAGAACCCGAAATGCCCTGCTTGAGGCCGGTGCCTCGACAGAAACCGCTGAAGCCACGACGCAGGCCCTGCTTTATGCCTCCCGCATCGGGGTGGACAGTCACGGCGTACGTCTGGTCACGCATTATGCGGCCATGCTGCGCGCAGGAAGGCTGAACGGTACGCCCGCGCTGAAGGTGCACCGCACTGCCCCCGCGACGGCGCTGCTGGATGCGGATGACGGGCTGGGTCATTACGCCTGCTACCATGCCATGCAACTGGCCATTGAAATGGCGGCGCAGACCGGTATTGGCGCCGTAGGGGTGATGCGGTCATCGCATTGCGGTGCGGCGGGTGCCTATGCCCTCAAGGCACCGGAAGCGGGCATGGTGGGAATCATGACCAGTAATTCCGATGCTAATGTAACACCATTCAGGGGCACTCACGCATTCCACGGCACAAACCCCATTGCCATGGCGGCCCCGGTTGAGGGGCAGATGCCCTGGCTGCTGGACATGGCAACGTCATCCATCCCCTTCAACCGTGTGCGTCTATACCGTTCGCTCGGGCTGCCCCTGCCAGCCGGTGTTGCGGCGGATGCCGAAGGCAACATGACGCAGGACGCCATGCAGGCCTCAATGCTGTTGCCGCTTGGGGGGGAAAGCTATGGCTTCAAGGGGGCCGGGCTGGCTGGCATGGTAAGCATTCTGTCCGCGGTGCTGACAGGCGCGATGATCGATCCCCGCATGATCCAGATGACGGATACGTCCGACTTTACCACGCCGCGCAATGTTGGTCATTTCTGCATCGTGCTGGATCCCGCGCGCTTTGTCGGGCGTGAAGGATTTGACAGGGCGTTGAAGGACTATCTGGCCATGCTACGTGCCATCCTCTCCACCACGGCCGGGGAAAGCGTGATGGCGCCAGGTGACCGGGAATGGAAAACGATGGAAGAGCGCAAACGCACGGGCATTCCCGTTGATCCGGATACGCGCGGCTTCCTGAAACTGTAAGGTGGAGGGATCGAGGAACCGTTGGTTGATGGGGCTGGCACGTGATTTCCGGTTTCTGGCGTTCTGATTGACGTTTCCCGGAGTGGCTTTCGACCTTCGCTTTGAGCGGATCGGGGGCTGTCATCCGCTGGATGGCTACGCGCTCGCGCTCGCGTTCAACCTCTCCAGAAACAGAAAGCGCCGCATGTTGTAGACGATATTGGCCAGGCCGATCCTCATGGTGGCTCGGGTGATACCCACGGTCCGGACGAACAGACCCGTCTGCGATTTCTGATCGGCAAAGACATGCTCGACGCGGGATCGGATCACCGACTTCCCTGCGTTGGACCGCTGGATATGGCGGGGCATGGGCTTGAGACGCGGCTTTTTCCTGTGGATCTTCGACATGAAGTCCTCATTGGCTTTCGAGCGATACGCGGTGTCGGCCTAAACGCTTGAGGCCGTATTGGTTTTATCCAGCAGGCCCACGCACAGTCTGGCGCCATCACTGGCTGCTGCATCCGTCGCTTTCCATTTCCGGATCAGTCGAAACTTTCGATTGATGGAAACATGCGATTTGTAGCCAAAGAACAAAATGACGAGGTCCATGGCCGGAAGCGGTCCCGTCCTCCTGCCACTTTGCCTTCGTGAACTTCAGTGTCCATCGCGCATGGCGATCCTTGTGGGACAACTTTGCCGGCTTGTCCTGCCAGTCCTGCGGAATGCGGCCTTCCCAAAGATCGGCTTTCTCCCCGTTGGTATTGCGCTGCTTTGGCGCTGCCAGTCGCGCAGGCTTCCATCGCAACGACGCACCGCGGCAGATTCGCCAGAAATATCGTCACCTGAGCGCGCGACAGTTTCTTGCGGAACGCGATGCTTCCGTCCGCCCGGGCGCCATGAAGCTGAAAAACCCGCTTTGCGAGATCGAGGCCAATAATGGTAACTCCGTCCATGGATGCCTTCTCCTTCTCGTGACGTTATTCAACAACATCACTTTGGCACATCGCGATGCCGTCGGGAGCGGGCATCCACCCCATCAGTTCTCAGTGAAAATCAGCAGATCTGGCCGCATGAGAGGCAAAATTCTCATAACATTAGGGTGAAACCCCAATGGGGCAGATAAAAGTGACATATGCGACATGTAACAAATGGATGGTTTTTCTTCCAATGTGACGATATGAGAAAATAACCACCCTAATGTGACGGATTTTCTTATGACCCGTGTCGGTTATGCCCGTATCAGCACCACGGACCAGAATCTCGATATCCAGATCGCTCACCTGAAGGCAGGAGGATGTGAAATCATCCGCTCGGAAACAGGATCAGGGGGATCACGAAACGGGCGGACCGAGCTTGAAACCATCATGCAGTTCCTGCGCTCTGGGGACGAGCTTGTCGTCCTGCGTCTTGACCGGCTTGGTCGCTCCACACGGGATGTCCTGAACCTGGTCCATGAACTGGAAGAAAAGGGGGCTTCGCTGCGCGTGCTTGAGCCGGACGTTACGACGGCCGGAGCCATGGGACGTATGGTCATCACAATTCTCGGCATGGTTGCTGACATGGAGCTGAAATTTATCAAGGATCGACAGCGTGCCGGGATTGAGGCTGCAAAAGCGCAGAGAACCTAGGCTCAGGACTCATAGCCAGAAGATGACGGTTGCAGCGAGGCAGATGGCTGAGAAGAAGACGTTCGGGCATCTGTCATAGCGTGTTGCGACCCGCCGC
>NZ_NIRT01000041.1 GCF_003207795.1 Komagataeibacter nataicola
CAGTCTGCGTGGCCTTGCAAAAGTCACGACTGAATGGACCCTCGTCGCTCTCGCATACAACTGCAAAAGAATGGCACGGCTTCAGGCAGCATAAGCCGGGTCAGCCTCGGCGTTATCAGCCGCAAAATGCCCAACCCGACAGGCTGCTAGGGAGAAGATCACGATCTGCCACGGAGCACCCCGCAGCACCTTGCGAACAGAGATCACCCGGCCATATCCGGCGACGAGCAGCAGGATTGCAGCAGCCAGGCAGGCTACGACACAGACCGGGATATGAAACGGCGCGGTCAGGAAATAGGCCGCCAGAACCAGGGCTAGCAGCGGAAATGCCGCCCGGAATACATGAGGGTCACGAATGGCCGTGGCAGGTGCGGGCAGTTCGGCGACGGGATAGGTCGCAGGCACCTGCCGCCGGTACCACAGCCACAAGACGGCCAGCGTTGCACCAAGTGCTACCAGATCGACAGGGACCATGATCGTGGCATAGCGATCGAACGCAATGCCAAAGAAATTGGCGCTGACGATGTTCACCAGATTGGAGATGACCAGCGGCAGGCTGGTGGTGTCCGCGACGAAGCCGGTCGCTATGATGAAGGCCAGGGCTGCAGTATGGCTCAGGCGGAGCTGAGTGAGGATGGCGATGACAATGGGCGTGAGCAGCAGGGCCGCGCCGTCATTGGCGAAAACCGCTGCAATGGCCGCTCCCAGCACCACGATCAGCGGGAATAGCGTCTGGCCTCGCCCTTTGCCCCAACGCACCGCGTGCAGGGCGGCCCAATGGAAGAACCCGGCCTCGTCCAGCAACAGCGAGATAACGATCAGCGCGATAAAGGTGAAGGTCGCGTCCCAGACGATGTGCCAGATGACCGGAATGTCGTGCCAGTGGATCACACCAGCCGCCAGAGCCACGGCGGCACCTGCCATTGCGCTCCAGCCGATGCCCAGCCCCCGAGGCTGCCAGATGACAAAAACCAGCGTGACAACGAAAATCAGAAGCGCCAGCATCAGACGATCCGCTTTCCGGATTCATCGACGGTTTTCTCGTTGTCCGCTTTGACGAATGCGCCCTGCTGTGGGTTGGGCAGGATGTCCAGAACCGTCTCGGACGGACGGCAGAGCGCAACGCCGAGCGGGGTGACGACGATCGGTCGGTTCATCAAGATTGGGTGTGCGATTATGGCATCGATCAGCGCGTCATCGCTCAGGGCCGGATTATCGAGGCCAAGTTCGTGAAAGGGCGTGTCCTTTTCCCGCAGGACCGAGCGCACCGGAACGCCCATAAGGGCAATCAGATCGACCAGTTCCGCACGATTGGGAGGCGTTTTCAGATACTCGATAATGCGAGGCTCCTCGCCGCTGTTGCGGATCAGTGCCAGCACATTGCGCGACGTGCCGCAGGCCGGGTTGTGATAGATCGTGATGGTCATGAGCAGGATTCGGGGGACGGACAGCAGGAGGACAGGGTCGCGATCAGGGGCGCACAGAGTTCGGGACTGCCCGCACAGCAGTCCCTGACGAGGAAGAGCATCAGGTCCTGCAGGCGAGAAAGACAGGCGCGATAGACGATCTGCCGACTGTGGCGTTGCGCGCTCAGCAGGCCGGCACGTGTCAGGATCGCGAGGTGGGTCGAGATCGTGTTCTGCGGCATATCAAGATGGCGAGCGACATCTCCGGCGGGCAGGCCGTCCGGTTCATGGCGCACAAGCAGGCGGAAGATAGCCAGCCGCGTGGACTGGGACAGGGCGCTGAGCGCGGCAAGGGCCGATTCCATATCCATATATCTTTGATTGTGGATATATAAAATAATGTCAATCCCTGTCCTGGCGCGGGGGGGGGGGCGTACGTTCATGCATAAGCCATGAGAGCCTGTGTTCCTTACCCTGCTTGCCGATGGAGGCACCATGATAGATCGATTTCCGGCCGCCATCCTGTCAGCCTGCCTGATCCTGACCAGTGCGACGGCCCGTGCGGATCCGCCATGGGGGCATGGCGGTCATGACCGTCGTGGCAGTGGCGGGGCCGTGACTGGCGGCGCTACCATGGCCTGTGGGCACCGCCATCAGGCTATTACTGGATGCAGTCCGGAGCGCAGTACCTGCTTGTGGCGGCGGTAACCGGACTGATCGCGGGCGTGGTTGCTGCCACTACAGGCGTGGCGATGCCTGTACCGGTCGTGCCGGTCGTGCCTGCTTACCCGACGGCGCCCTATCCGGCAGCACCAGCTTATACGCCACCTTATTGAATGGGCCGTTGATCGTGAATGACCTGTAGCCGACCTCGAACCCCTTCGTCCCTTGCGTGGCGACCGCGTCGGCGCCCTTTCCCAGCCGCTGGAGTTCGGCTACCGGGTCGCCCGCAAGCGCACCCACCGCCATGTCGCCGCCACGGCTGAAGAATGGCGCGAATTCCTTCAGCACAAGGAATATCTCGCGGTCATGGGCGCCAGGATTATCCTTCGGCTCGATATAGACCAGCCCGACCTGCCCGGTATAGGTACCACGGTTGAGATCGCCCCCGGCCATGCCAATGCACCAGTTCCGGCGTATCGGTATCATTGAAGATGTCGATCACGCTGAGCCTGCTTTCCTCAAGCCGCAGCAGGGGGCCGGGAAACTGGCCATTATAAAGCGTGGTTGAAATGATGCGCCCGGGGGCAAGTTCGACCTGTCCCGTGGCGATCCGCAGCGTATGGTCCGCTTTTCCACCCATGACGGGGCCAGCGCCACGGCCCCGGCGCGGGATCATGGCCGCCGGCGTCGTTCGTCCGGACAATGCCAGAAAGGAACGGCGATCCAGCATCATGGTAATATCCGATTATGGGCAAACAGGCAGGGTTCCCAACGCCTACAGCGTTGGCCGGTTTCATCGGGCTGGCGCGGGGGCAGGCCGTCCTGTCGCCGGGACCTGTCCATAAATGGACCGTAGCCCGGGCCATGCACACCGGCGCGATGCCGGTCGCCATGTCCGGCGAGGATATAATATTTCCTCATATCGAGAAATTCAGATATGGGAAAAGGCCCGGGACTGGACGCAACGTGGCTGATGTCTTCGCGCGAACGGGCAGGGATGGCTGTTCAGGAGGATGGATGACTGTAGCGACAGATCAGGCCAGGCCTGTGGCGCTGGAGGTACTGGCCTTGCGCAGCGTCCATGGTGGCCCGTTTGCATTCACTGTCCCGGCGGGGGCGTGCGTGGCGATCACCGGGTCATCAGGCAGCGGGAAGTCGGTACTGCTGCGCATGATCGCGGATCTTGACCCGCATGAAGGCGATGCACGCATCGATGGACAGGCCTGCTCGGGCATGCCTGCGGCGCAGTGGCGCCGCCTGGTGCAATATGTCCCGGCGGAACCTGCGTGGTGGTCCGATATCGTGCTGGACCACATGGTGGATACGGACGCGGTGCGCGCGCTGGTCGCGCGCCTTGGCCTGCGGGAAGACTGCCTGCGCTCGCCGCTGTCACGCCTGTCCACGGGGGAACGCCAGCGGCTGTCCCTGATCCGCGCCCTGCTGCTGCATCCCCGTGTCCTGCTGCTTGATGAACCCTGTTCGGCGCTGGATGCCGCCACGACGGACAGGGTTGAAGCCGTTCTTCAGGAGGCAAGGGCGCAGGGGACGGCCATTGTCCTGGTCTCGCACGACATGGGGCAGGCGGGGCGCATGGCCGGGACGCGGTTCCGGATGGCACGGGGACACATGGAAGAAATCGCGCCATGACACCCATAGTGCTGACGACCGGGGACATGCTGGTGGCCGCTGCCCTGATCGCCATCGGCAGCGCGCTGTCGTTCCTGCTGTCGCTGGGGTTGCAGCGGGTGCTGCTGGTTTCCGCCGTGCGCATGGCGGTACAGCTTGCGCTTGTCGGCAGTGTGCTTTTGTTCGTGTTTGGTCATGCCTCCGTGTGGCTGACCATCGGGCTGCTGGCCTTCATGTTCACCGCCGCCGCCCGGGAAGCCGGGTCACGCCAGCAGGTCCGCCTTGGTCTGTGGTGGCATTTCGGGATCGCGGGTGCCTCCACGGTAACAGGGACGGTCATCGTGGTGCTGATCGGGCTGTTGACCGGCCTCCAGCCCCACCCGTGGTATGTGGCCCGCACGGCCATTCCCCTGACGGGCCTGCTGCTGGGCAATGTCATGAATGCAACAAGCCTGTCGATGAATACACTCCTGTCCGCCATCACGCGCGAACGGCAGGCCATCGAGGCGCGGATCATTCTCGGCGCGACCCGCGCGCAGGCAATGAACGGCCTGATTCGCCAGGCCATCCGGACGGCCCTGCTGCCGACGCTGAACCAGATGGCGGCCGCCGGGATCATTACCATGCCCGGAATCATGACAGGGCAGATCCTGGCGGGGATGAACCCCTTGGCAGCCTCAAGGTACCAGGTCCTGCTGATGTCACTTATCGTCAGTGGCAACCTGATCGGCGCGACAGCCGCGGCCTACCTGGCAGCCTGGCGGCTGACGGACAGCCGGGGGAGGCTGCGACTGGAACGCCTGCTTCCCCGATTGCAGAAGGGGTGAGGCGGTGGAACCACGTATCATGGCATGACAGCGCCGATCAGGGTCATACAGATGCGGAGCCTGTTTCCAGATCATGATCCGGGCTGCACATATGAACTAATTGGACGAAGGATAGCGCCGCATCAGCCTGAGTTGCCGCCACCATGCCGTGGCCAGCGCCATTGCGCTGATCGGGACCGCGCCATCGGCCCGCATCCGGGCCGCCAGCGCGAACAGGGCCGCCTGCTTGGCGAACACGCCACGATAGGCATCCCGCAGGCGCATCGTCGGGTCCCAGAACTGGATGGCTTCGGATCCGGCGCCGTTGATTTCGATAATCCGGAACTCTCCGCGTTGCAGGGCCGCCTCGCTGCCAAAACGTACGTCCAGGCGACCGAAATGGAAGCCGTGCATGGAGCGGGCTATGGCATCGACACGGTCTTCAAGGGCAGGGGTATTGAGCCGCATGGCATCCTCATAGCGGCCGCCCACCCGCAGGGACGCGACCGTGCCAAGGATGACGCATTCGCCACGCATCGGAACATGGTCAATCCCTCTGGTGGAAAGGGCGCGCCGGTAATGCCCGATCCGCGAGCACAGCCGTGGGTCGGCGGCCATCAGGGCCGCGATGGAACGCACGCCGTCGCCCGTGACCTGTGGGGAATGCCGGATGGCGAGACCGATAAGGCGGCCATGGGCTTCGGTCGGGCCACGGCTGTAGAACAGTCCGGCCTCAAAGGGGCCGGGCACGAATTCCTGCAAGAGGAAGCTGGCGTCGGGGGGGAAGGCCGCGATGTAGGCCGTCAGCCCATCTACGACATCGATCCGTCGCACGCCATGGCCGCACCAGCCGATATCGGGCTTGGCAACCAGCGGGTAGCCCAGTGTCCGCGCCATGGACGCTGCCGCCGGGATGTCAGCGGGGGAGACGAGGACGGTACGGGCGACCCATGGCGCATGCGCCTGACCGATCCGGGCCAGGCAGGCTGCTTTTGATTCGCCTGCCAGTCCCCCGGTCTCGATCGCCGGATTGACCACCGATGGCAGCGTCAGGCTGCGATAGCGTAGCCCCAGCCATAGCCACTGCAGGACAAGGGGTATACACAATACCGGCTTCGGAAGCCGTTCCATCGCACCAAAGCTGCAGGCGTTGCCAGCATGGTGGGAACAGGCGTAATTCGTGCTGCGTTGGGGCTTCATCATGGACAATCCTATCTTCCCCGCGGCAGTTCGGGATCACGCAATGCAACAGGTGGGGATCACGCTGTTGCGATCAGGCTACAGGTTTGTCTGCCCCACGCCAGAGACCCAGCGCCGCGTCAACGCGCGACCGGGTAATGGGTGGGCGGCGAACCCCGTCGATATCTTTGGCTGGAGCCGGCCCTTCCGGCGTGATGCGCTGCCCGTGTCCCTCTTTGCGCAGGCGACGGAAGCAGGGATGCTTGTCGCTGATAACGGGGCCTGGCGCAGCCGGTTCCGGTTCTCCACGCTGGGGGGCAACGGGTTCTTCCATTCCGCCTTTCCCACCGTGGCGGCGGATGCGGTGTTCTTCGGCCCCGACAGCTACCGGTTCGGCGCGGTGCTGGCGGCCCACCTGCGCTCCGCCCCGCCGCCCGTGCGGGCAGTGGACATTGGCTGCGGCACGGGACTTGGCGCGATCATGATTGCACAGGTCTGCCCGTCAACCGAAGTGGTGATGGTCGATATCAACCCCGACGCATTGCGGCTGGCGCGGATCAACGTTGGTCTTGCCGGCGTCGGCGGCATCATGGCGTGGCAGGGCGATCTCCTGTCGGGGCTTTCGGGTGCATTCGACCTGATCATCTCCAACCCACCCTATCTGCCCGATCCCGGTTGCAGACTGTACCGAGATGGCGGCGGCAGGCTGGGGGCGGGCCTGTCACTGGCGATTGTCAGAACGGCCATGGAGCGGCTGACGCCCGGCGGGACGTTGCTGCTCTATACCGGGACCGCAATCATCAATGGGGACAATCCCTTCCTGCGCGATGTGGTGGCCCTGCTGGATGGCCGGGAGTTTACGTGGGCGGCCACTGAGCTCGATCCGGATGTCTTTGGTGAGGAGCTGGAGAATGGTCCGCTATCCACGGCGGAGCGGATCGCGGTGATCTGCCTGACCGTGACACGGCGATAGCAGGAGAGGAATGGTGTCAATGAACAATATCCTGACGGGCAAGAGTAGCGACCGGGCGCAGCGGGAACTCCATCTGGCACTGGCCGGGCTCAATCGTCTAAGGCTGACGCCGTGCCTGCCCGAGGAGGACGGTGCGGCGGGACTGGATCTGCCCCGTCTGCTGGCGGAGGAAGCGGGTTTTCTGCGCTCCCTGCGCGAACAGGTCGCACCGATCGCCGCCCAGGCTCCCCGGGAGCCCGCGGCTTTCCTCGCATGGTTCGAGGAACTGGAACAGACCGGTCCCGGCCAGCACGACAGCCTTTTCCCCTGGCTGGCGCATGATGCATCCCGTGAGGCCATGTGCTGGTTCCTTGAACAGGAAGCCGCAGGGGAAGCGGGTTTCGAGGACCTGACGGCACTGGTCCAGGTCCGTATGCCAACGCGCCCCAAGTTGGAATTGGCGCGCAATTACTGGGACGAAATGGGTCATGGCCGGGAAGCCGGCATGCACGGTCCGATGCTGGCGCATTTGGTCCATGCCCTCGGGCTGCGGTCCCAATCGGAGACGACGGTGTGGCAGTCGCTGGCCCTAGCCAACACCATGTCCGGTCTGGCCTGCCGCCGGCATCTGGCGTTTCACGCGGTCGGCGCGTTGGGCGTGATCGAACTGACCGCGCCGGGTAGGGCGGCCATGGTCGCGGCAGGGCTGAAACGATTGGGCGTGCAGCCCGATGACCGGCATTATTTCGACCTGCATGCCGTGCTGGATGTGCGCCATTCCGCAACATGGAATGCAGAGGTTATCAGCCCGCTCATCGCGGAAGATTCGCGTCGTGCCCCGGCCATCGCCGAAGGCGCCCTGATGCGGCTGGAATGTGGCGCGGCCTGCTTTCGCCGCTATCGGGATCATCTGGGCCTGAAGTGACCCTACCCCGAGCGTGCCCTCAGTTTTAAGTTAGGGTCTGTGGGTTGCTGTATGCCTTGTCGGTGTGTTGAGCGAAAGCCTCTGGGGTCATGCCCCCGAGGCTGGTGTGGGGCCTGACGGCATTGTGGTCAGGCCGCAAGCCCTTGATGACCGAACGGGCGTGGGCGAGGTTGCGGAACAGGTGCTCGTTGAGGCATTCGTCACGGAACCGGCGGTTGAAGCTCTCGATGAACCCGTTCTGCTGCGGATTGCCTGGTGCGATGTAGTGCCACAGCACCGACCGTTTTTCCTGCCAGGCCTCGATCGCGTTCGAGGTCATCTCGGTGCGGTTGTCACGGACGATCATCATGGGAAAGCCGCGCTGTTCCCCGATCCGGTCGAGTTCGCGGCCGAGCCGTTCGCCTGACAGCGACGTATCCGCTACCAGCGCCAGGCACTCTCGCGTGTAGTCGTCCACCACTGTCAGCACACGGAAGCGTCGTCCGTTGTTCAGCGCGTCCGAGACGAAGTCCAGGCTCCATCGCTGGTTTGGCCCGTCGGGCAGCATCATCGGCGAGCGCGTGCCCATCGCCCGTTTACGGCCGCCATGCTTACGGACTGACAGCCCTTCCTCGCGATACAGCCGGAACAGCTTCTTGTGGTTCATCACCAGCCCCTCCCTGTCGAGCAGGATCTGCAGGCGCCGATAGCCAAATCGTCGTCGCTCTGCAGCCTGTTCACGCAGCCGCCCCCGCACTGTGGCATCATCCGAGCGGCGTGACGCATAGCGCCAGGTCTTCGGATCCATACCAATAAGCCGGCAGGCCCGTCGCTGCGAATAGTCTTTCTCCCGGATCGCGCAGGCCACGGCGTCCCGCCGCAAACCGGGCGTCACGAGTTTTTTGCCAGCAGGCCTTCAGCGTCGAGACGTCCATTACGCTCTCCGCCAGGAGCCGCTTCAGCTTCGCGTTCTCTTCTTCAAGAGCCGTCAGCCGACGCGCTTCCGACACTTCCATGCCGCCGTATTTCGACCGCCAGGTGTAGAAGGTCGCGTCGCTGATCCCGTGCCTGCGGCACAGATCCGCAGCCGTCGCGCCCACCTGATGCTCCTTCAGGATCCCGATGATCCGCTCCTGTGTGAAACGTGCTTTCTTCATCGTCTGTCTCTTATGGACAGACCTTACTTCAAATCGAGGGCATTTCAGGGGGCAGGGTCGATATTCCCGAACTGGGAACACTGGGAAATGGACAGGTTGTTGGGCTCGCAGACCAGGCAGTGAGGAAAGTGGCAGGGTAAAAGCTTTATTCGGGTTGGTCGGATTCATGTCAGAAACGCTCTGTACATGCCTACTCTGGTTGCCATGCGGCATAACCCTGACCTTCGAAGCATCTATTTTACGGCGTGTCGTCAGTTAAGCCCTGAATGTGGCACGTGTGGGTTGTACTTTATGGCTGCGTGTGCTGACTGTTTTCCCAGTTTTGGGGGAGACAGAGGGATGCGGCGCTATGGTTTACGCGATGACCAGTGGGAGCGGATAAAGGATCTTCTCCCCGGTCGTGAGGGTTATGTCGGCGGCACTGCGGCGAACAACCGTCTGTTCGTGGAGGCGGTACTGTATCGCTATCGCGCGGGCATTCCATGGCGCGACCTTCCTGCCCGTTTCGGGGACTGGAAAAACGTGCACCGGCGTCTGCGCCGCTGGTGTGAAAGCGGTGTCATCGAACGGATATTTCGTTATCTGGCCGCTGATCACGACAACGAATACATGATGATCGACAGCACAATTGTCCGGGCGCATCAGCATAGTGCCGGAGCTCTCAAAAAAGGGGCACGGATCAGGCCATCGGACGATCACGAGGCGGGTTGACTACAAAGATCCATGCCATCTGCGACGCTCTGGGCAATCCGGTGGAACTCGGCATCACACCGGGACAGGACGCAGATATCACCCAGGCGGAACCGCTTCTGGAAAACATCGACCCGGATGCTTTCCTTGCTGACAAGGCGTATGACGCGGACAGGTTGATCGATCGGCTGATACAGCGCGGGATTACCCTGGTCATCCCGCCAAAACGCAACAGAACAACACGACGGAAAACCGATTTTTCCCTTTACAGCGAACGAAACCTTGTTGAGAGGTTATTTTCAATAAACTCAAGCAGTTTCGCGCTATCGCAACCCGCTACGATAAACTGAAGTCAACATTCCTTGCAGCCGTGCAGTTCGCCTCAATCATGATCCTGCTTAACTGACGACACACCGTAGCTGGGCACTTTTAAGGTGCGCCTTGGCGAAGCGCTTGCCGACTGTATGGACGAGGTCGGAAGACATCGAGTAGCCGCGTGTATGGCTTGCCCGAGCACCGTGGCTGACATCCTACAGCGCGGGGCACGGCGATCACGGCTTCATGGGACACGAGAGATGGGCGGACGGCCGTGTCGTTGAGACCGTGCGCGACTGGCGTACCGAGGAGATGTCGCTCCACGTCGTGCGCCTGACATATGCCACGCGCCCACGCGTGCGGAACTCGTGCAAAGCTTCATGGTCTACCTGACGAGACGCTGGATCGAAGGTTTCGTCGGAAGAGATGCGATGGACTAAGACCACGAACGTCCGCTCCCGAGCAGGTTAGACGGGCGGCGGCGCGTCTTAGATGAGGGAGATAGCGGACCAACTATATGGAACCAGCATGGTGCGGGTCCGTAGGGCGCCGAGCCTAAGCGCATTGGTGACGACCGTGAGTGGGATGGCAAGAGCGGGGGCCACGATCAGGCGGTGCGTGAAGTCCTTCAGCTCCGAATTGTCGTCAGGCTGTTCGGTCGGTTCCTCCGCCTCCAGCGCAATGCCGCAAAGCGCGCAGTTTCCAGGATGGTCCTGCCGGATCTGCGGACGCATGGGGCATGTCCAGATCGTGTGGCCACCAGTAGGCGGCCAGGCAGCGGTCTGGGGCGCATGGCGGTTCTGATCATGGCAGGCCATATCATGAATCGCCTGGTCGTGGCCCATTCCCTTCTTTGGTTCCATAGTATCGGGGCTGCTCATCGGCTGAAGTGTCATACCGCATATCGGGCATTTGCCAGGATGCGCTTCCCTGATGTCCGGATGCATCGGACAGCTCTAAACGGCACCAGATGTGGACGTATGCTGACCGTCCATCTGCTGTTTTCCTGACATGCGGTCTCTCCCGATGGACGCAACGGGTGAAGACGAGGAAGAAGAGGCGTCTCGGTCAGACATTTAGAATGTCATGGTACATCCGCAGTCGAGCCGAAGGAAGAGTAAAGGGTCTGAAGCCGTTACCCTATTGATTGGATATGAAAACGTGCCTCAAGGAGGCGTCATCGGTGTGGGACCCGATTTGGTCATGGCCAGTTTCTGCGACTGGATCTCTGTCTCTAACCATCAGGGGTTACGTGGCGTCGCCACGCGGGATATACTGTTGGGAGAAGGGCAACGCGGATATGCCGAGCTAGTGTCTGTACAGAAACTGCAGGCTTGTTCTCTACATTCTCTTGTGTCACCCGTTTAAAAAAAGGGGATTAGCGGAGTTCCCACAAACTAGTGTATGAGTATAGCTGGTACTGTAACAATATTCGGGGGCTTTTGGCATTCTGTTGGGCGGGGCAGTCAGCCCGTGATCATTGGGAACTGGGACTTGATCAATGACTGAGACGTGGGTTTCAGGTCCGGGAGATTTGTATGATTTACAAGATAAAAGAAAATAACTTTCTGATATATGACTTATTAAATGGTGTAAAAAATAAAAGGAGTGGAAATCAATGGGTATTGAGCACGTAGTTGTATTAATGCTAGAAAATCGGTCATTCGATAGTATGTTTGGACAGTCGCCATCGTCCACCGATCCGATCGACCGACTAACGGGAACGGAGACTAATCCCTGGCATCATCCGGACGGCTCCGTCGAATCGATAGCCGTGTGGACTACGGACGGAACCGACCGTCAGGTGGTGCGCATTCCAGATCCTGATCCCGGTGAATCATTTAAAGACATTTACGAACAGATTCATGGACGCCAGGAAAAGGGCAGCTTGGCTTCGAAATTACCAGACATGTCAGGATTCGTAGATAATTATATGGCCCAGCCTGATCGCCCGGGTTCGCATAGTCCTGAGTCAGTCATGCATTTCTTCACCCCCGATCAGCTACCTGTATTGACGACGCTGGGTCGGGAATTCGGCATTTCAGACCGTTGGCATGCATCTGCGCCATGTCAGACATGGCCAAACCGTATCTTTGCGCATACGGGCACGTCTGGTGGATGGGTCAATAACTATCCGGACAAGCTCCCGTTTGAAATGCCCACCGTATTCAACAGATTAAGGGAGGTTCATAAGGATTGGAAAATATATTTTCATGACTTTGCGCAATCGACGACTTTGTCCTCTCTTTGGGAATTCTCGCTCTCGAATTTCAAATATTTTGAGGAGTTTGAGAATGATGCGAGAAAAGGGACTTTACCCGCGTATAGTTTCATCGAGCCGCGATATTTTGCTCACCCCATTTTGAGAAAGATGCCCAATGACCAGCATCCGGCGCACGATGTCGTATACGGGGAGGAACTCATTGCATCGGTCTATAATGCGGTTCGCAATGGTCCCTTATGGGATAAGACACTTTTAATCATTACCTACGATGAACACGGAGGATGTTATGATCATGTGACTCCACCAGCAGCAGTATCACCCGACGATAAACATCAAGATGGTTTTAATTTTGATTACTTCGGTGTCCGTGTCCCTGCAATAATCATCTCACCATATGTAAAGCCGGGTCACGTATTCAGGCCACAAGGCAATACCCCTTACGATCATACGACAATAATAGCGACACTTAGAAAACTATTTGGTATTCGTTCTCTAACCAAACGTGACCAGGCAGCGCCGGACTTTCTTGATGAGCTTCTTAAAACACCTGACAATCAAGGTCCAAGCAGCGTTCAGGCTTCAACGTCTTATTCGATGCGTGATTCGATTGATGCCGTCAAAGAGCCTTTAAACAGCCTTCAGATCAGTCTGGCGCAGGCAGCTAGACAATTGCCAACCGCTGGCGCTGATCTCGCGCTTCACAACAAGCGCGTCGCGGCGATGACGACTGCTCAAACGTACCCGTCGACCGTTGGAGAGGCATCTCTCGAAATTCAGGCTCATATGAACGCATTTACAGGACGGAATGCATAATTGCCGCTTGGTTGTTTGTCGCTCTTCAAAAAGAGGGGCGCCCGTTGTTATGGTTGGTGATCGACGTGACGTAATGGTCCCAATGGCTTCCGTTGGGACTTTTAACCGACTAATATCGTCGCAAGTCCTTCATTTATTCTCGGTTTACGACCATGACGTTGCGGTTGCTGGCAAACGCTTTTCATCGTCGATGACGGTTACGCGGGAGGGTAGACTGTCTGACCACTGCCAGAAGACCAGCTTCCTGTCATTTTCCATTGCTCCGGGGGCAAAACTCGGGACGATGATGCCAGCCACACCATTGGCTGTGAGCATTTTTGCGAGTTCCCACGAGGGCGGCATCTTGCCCTGATCGGCAAGATCTTCCCAGGGGCAGGGGAGGAGAAACCGCGATTATCAAGATTGGACGGGTCGGTCAGATCGAGGACGGGTTCGCTATCGACGTCATAGCCACAGATGGTCAAGGGCTGAGGCTTGAACGGGAAGCCTTGCTGGGCCTCGAGCCAGGCAGTCTCCATCCGCAGAGATGTGTAAAGGGCAGGTGTGCCGTCCAGGTTGAACCGGCCTCCATGAAGCGCCGCACCGTCGCCTGACAGTGGGGTGAAAGACCAGCGGGGATTATGAGCCCGGAACACCCGTCCGGTAAACCTCGCGCGTAACCGCCGGTTGCAATCCGATCGAGATAGCGCGCCGGACGGCGTCGGCGTATCTTTCCCGAACGAGCGCCTCGACAGTCTGATCACCGAAGGAGGGCAGGGGCTGTGACCGATACCATGCGAAAGCCTGTTGGGCTGAGCCCGCCCATGGCCGGACACGATTGAGGATCTCGACCATGTCGCGCAGCCTCGCCTGGGTGGTGGGGCGGCCGAGGCGGGCACTTTTGGAGACGGCGTCGCGGGACAGGCCCAGGGTGGCAGCCAGTTCGCCACGAGTGATATGCAGCATGCTACTCAGCCGTTCGGCCGCGATCAGTCCGGACGGATCGTAGGCGTCAGTAGAGAAACGTGGTCTCGGACATGACAGGTTGCCTCATATATTGACCATAGAATGGGATTATATATGAGGCGGTCTGTCCATGACAAGGATTCCAATTGGATATGCCCATGCGTTTTGGCATGATTACCTTGTCACGCGGCGAGACGGGGTATCTTGCTGTCCGCTAATCGCAAGTATCATTGGTTGCCTTCCCGAACAATCAAACTTGTAAATCCCATAATATTTGTTATGCCAACAGCGAGCAAAGCTACCAATGCCGCAGAGATGGAAAATCTCATTTTCAGTCGCTTAGAAGCCATTAATTTGGAAAAACTTTCGTAAAAATAGGGCGAATATCTTGAATAATAATTATCTTCCTGCCAACTTCCTGTTTCTCAGTAACCGATGGATATATTATGTCGCACATTGCAACCGTTGGATCGAAGTTCGAACTCATTTCCCGAATAAGAATGATTCACTCTCTTCTATCTGAATATCCAGATGTTGATTTCCTAAAGCGACACGATATTTACCAATCAATCGTTCAAACCCAGCTATGGATTGCCGTTCGTTCCTGGGATGGCACTGGAGTTTGTGTGGCGCAGGCAAAGCTGTCTACGCACCGCTTTCCATTGGGCGGCTATCAAGATTTACGCAATAACTGTGATGCTATTCCGGCGGATATCGGACGTGTGGCTCGCGAATTGGCCAGTCCGGTATATTTATCCAAAAATCATCCTGCGTGGCAGGAAATTTATAGGGTAACAGCGTTATTAGGAACACACGCGCGGGCCGATGCGGAAGCGATCCAGATTACTGTGTGAATGTTTTATTTTCACTTACGCAACTACCGGGTGAGTTTTTATTATACCTTGATAAATTATGGTCACTTCTGACCTTACAGTAGCAAGCATGACGGAGAAAAAGATGCTGCTTTTTTCCGGCATCGACTTGCGCCAGACCGCCATTCCTTAACCCTTGCCCATAGGTTTCGACCAGATGCCGGGGCCTGTAAGCCCATTTCGGAAATGGCGGCTTCAGGATCGTCAGAACTTCAAGGAATTCGTGCGAGGCATACCCACGATCGCGAACCGCATACATCGGTGGGTATGGCTGATCATCAGGCAGGGCGCTGCCACACCCCACGCTTCCACCAACGAATAAACAGCTGTGTGGCAGCCCGCCAAGAGCCAAACTCCGATGGCAGAACGCGCTACCTCGCGCCGTTCTGATGACACCAAAAAATCGCGGATATCGCCTGTCGAAGGTTTTCCGGTGGCATTTTCCCCTTCGGACGAACTTCTTCGATCAAAGTCTCCCAGACGGACCAAGTCTGATCGGAAAAAATAGACTGCATCATGTTCATCATAAACAGCTATATAGTCCGTTCTGTTATTCAAGACCTAACAGGCCCTAGTACACCTTCTACCCCTGATAACTGCCATTCTCAGAGGTAGCGATGGGCAACGGATTTCTGCATCAGGCCAGCCAACCAGAGAAATGGTCCGTGTCGCCACGAAAGAGAATAATTCCAGTGATCCTGCAGATTTTGGTCATATCAGACGTCAGATCTAGTGCAGGATTGCTGTAGCCACACTCTCCAAATAACGGTCATGAGAACGTATATCAATACCCGCATTATAAATAATACCAACATACTACGGACTTAATAGCCAACCAGAACCTGACCGACAATATCGTCAGGAATAACGAGCTTCCTGCGTCGGGCCATGTGATGCTACTCTTTCTTTCGCGTCAAGCGCCCAAACACGAAATTCCTGACAGTCCCGCCCTGTCGTGACCAGCGCCGATAATTCTGCCAGTTGGTCCGCTGTCAGGCGGCAGACCGACCCGTTGCGCCACTGATCGTGCAAGCCATCCGGCCCCGCAGCATTGAACCGGTGCACCCAGTCCCGCAGGGTTTGTCGGTCCATGCCGCCGATCCGCGCCGCTTCGCCCCGGCTGGCACCGTCGCGCACCACAGCCAGAGACAAACGGCGCCGTGCAACATTCGCATCCCGCATACGAGAGGCCAGACGCCGTAACGCAGAAGCCGTATAATCGGTCCGTAAGGCAATCGCACCAACCATTCCCGATCCTCCCTCTCACGACAGAATCAGAACAGGCCCTTCGCGTCACTTCACAGGTGAGTCAGAGACAGTAGCCCTTGGTATTACTCCATCGCCGTGTAACTTACATACCTCGGTCTCCGCCAATCCCGGTGCGATTCAATTCATGAATCAAGGCGTACATTGGTTTTTATTCAATACCCCAAACCAAGAAACGAATGGAACCGTCTGCCCATCAATGGTTGTTATTTTTTGCACGGTAACTGCCACAGCATTGTCTTCTTTGGTTGCATTATATCCAGCCACTATATACCAGTTTCCTGCAGGAAGATTATTAAAATTAAAATGTCCTCTCGATGGGCAAGTATTAGGACCATCTGCAGGGCACGAAATATGAGGAATAAATGGCATAACCGAAGATTCAACCCATCGGGGATCATTCAATGTATGATAGCTATGCAACAAGTAGTAATGTTTCATTTTTTCTGAAAGATTATACATATAATCATTTTCAGGAAGAAGGTCTATTGTAAAATTTCGAGAAGGGTTATCGTGATATGAACTTTCTATTGGATAAGAATCATATGTTCCATTAGGAACTTGATAGTTATGATATTTTTCAAAATATCCTCCACTAACACATCCTTTAATAGAAGCGCTCCCTTTTTTCTTTGCCCATGATACTTCATTTATATTTAATGGTATTTTTGGTGGCGTAGGCCGCACACAACCAAAAAGAAGAAGCGACGAAGATATTGCAAAAAACAATCTTTTAACATTGTTATTTTTTATCATTTTCTATCCTTTCTTGATCTGTCAAATTTTTATTGCTTGGCATTGCCTTTACCGCGTTTGACTCTTTGTACGCAGCCTTGACCGACTTTTCGAAACTATTCGTTAGGGACAAAATCTCGCCCGCTTCATTCGTATCAAAATCATTACTGATCGCATGGTTTGCAGTTGATGGATCACGGGACACGACACCTGATGTAGATCCAGAATTAATTTCTACATTCACTCCAATGATTGGTGCCGCAAAGCCACTTACTTTCGCACCCCCATCAAAAGTCTTTCTTTTCGTATTTTGTAACCCATCGTCTGGCCCTGTATTTCCACCAATACCAAGATTTCCATATGAAATACTGGCAGTATGCGTCGGCATATTCTGATTTATTCTGTTCATCATTCGCCGTCAGGCTACCCGTTGTAACCATATTGCCGGATGCCGCCGTGCTTTCCATGACGCCGGCATTGAGGGTCGTGCTGCGGGCAACATCGACATCAAGGCCGCCCTGACCTGCATAAAGCCCGGAACGGCCACTGGCTTCCGTCGAGGCGTAAGTGTCAGACAGAACCCCTGCCGAGGCATTGACCGAAAAACCTATCTCCCCGCCCGTGCCATAGACGGGAACGGCAAAGCTGAAGCCTGCGCTCTCATTCGTGCTGAGATAGCTTGCCGTATTCTGTGCCGAGGTAATATTCAGGTTACCCGCCGCCACATCTACGGAGCCACCGGATACCCTGGCCCCGTCCAGCGTAGTCGTCTCCGCCCCATTATCGATGCTCACATTCTGCGCACCCGTGACCGTCGTATCTACCTGTGTCGTGCTTTGTGAATTCGTGTGGGAATGGGAGGCACTGAGTTGCCCCGTAACACTGACCCCCCACTGCAGATTGGCGTTCAGCGAGGCCGTCGCCCCGATAAAAGCGGACAGGGCCGTCTGGCTGGTAGTCGTATGCGTGGTGTCCTGTCCCGACTGGAGCTGGATATTGCCCGGCGCCGCCAGCGTGACGCTCTCACCTGACAGGCTCGCGGCCGTGGCGATAATATCCCCGGCATTGCTGTCTGTCGCAGGCTGCGCCCCGGTCGCAGTCATGGTCAGTCCATCGCCAGCTTCTGCTTCAGATCCCTTTGCCGTGGTCGAAATAGTTTCGGATGTCTTGCTGTCATGCTCGAAGCCGACTTCCGCCTGTACTCCTACCAATTCTATGTTGGATTTCGTTACGTCTGATGTTGTCGCGGCCAGCTTGGTATCCACGAGCGTGGCCACAGTCTTCCCGATACTGACGCCGCTCTCCGCAGTTGACAGGGCATCCAGTGACTGGGTCGCCATGTCCTTGTCGCTGGCAGTCTGGGCCGCCGACAGGGCCAGATTGGCGGCCTGTCCAACAAGGGAGGTATCCGACAGTCCGACCTGCACGCCAATGAACTTGAAATCGCTGGTCTGCTTCGTGCTGGATACATCAGACAGCGCGTTGAGCAGGACAGACGATCCGGTTACGTTCAGATCCTTCGCGGCAACAAGATCAGAAGCGTTGATGACTACTGGGCCGCCGCCGGTAGCAGACAGGGTGCCCCCAGTCGCCGCAATCATGCTCGGAGTCCAGGTCGTGCTGCTGTCACTAACGCTTTCTTTGGAAGATCCGAACCCAACCCTAGCCTTGGCACCGTCAGTATCAAAATAAAATCCTTTGCTTTCCTTATCGTAATATGACTGCGCCGTACTCTGGAGCGCATTCTCCGTAAGACTGCCACCCGCCTGGAGCGCGACGTTGCCGCCGCCCGCAACCGCACCCGCCACGGACATGTCCTTGCCCGAGACCATGGTGACATTGTCATTGGCCGCCACCGTGCTGCCGACCTGGTCGGTGGAACTCTCGCTTGAGGTCGTGGTGGTCTTGTTCAGGAAGCCGTGCTCGACGGTGCGGGTATAGGAGGACTGGCTGTCGGTGACCGCGTTGAGGTTCACGTTGCCCGTCGCCATCAGCGTGGCCGACTTCCCGGCCGCGACCGTGGCGCCCGCCAGGGTGAGGTCGCCGCCGAGGGCGGCCGCCGTCAGGTTCCCGCCCGTGCTGATCGACGCCCCGAAATTCTCCGTCTCGGCCGCGCGGTGGCTGTAATCATGCTGTTCGATGTCCTGCGACGCGCTCGCCGCAACCGAACCCAGCGTGATCCCCTGCCCTGCCACAAGCGTGGTATCGCCCAGCGCGCTGAGCGACCTGCCATCAAACGTGATGTCCTTCGCCGCATAGATCTGCGCATCGCCCCCCGAGGTGATGGTACCCTGCGCGCCCAGAGACTGCGCCTTCCCGCCATCGACCATGAAGGTATTGAGCTGGTCCTCATTGACGACCGAGCCGTTCAGCGCCGCCAGCGCCACGCTGCCGCCCGACAGCGTCCCGCCCGCATTGACGATATCCCCGTTGGTCGCGGTCAGCAACAGCGCGTTGCTGGCCGAGATTTCCGCTACGCTATATGCCCACGCTTGTCGCCTTCCGGTTTAACTCGAACCTCGAGCGCGTCTATAATAGGCTCATCGGCAAGAGAGGATACAGACGCACCGTCGCTGCAATTATGCGAAAGCTTGTCGTCCGTGCAAAGGCGCTGCTCTGCAAAAATCAGCTTTGCATGCCAGAGTTCCTTTGATCGCAACGGATACTCTATGAAATTAAATCTAACTTCCGCTTATTTTGCCACGCCTTCCTAGCCTGATTCAGGCTGAAAGCATTAGCGCCGCCGGCATAGTCTGGATCTGCTGACTGAACAGGATCATCTTCCCATCCGCAGATAGTGCATATTTCGTAATCTCCATACTCTGAAATCGTCAATGATTTGCAACATGGGCACGGTAGCAATTCTGTCATTGTCTGTTCCAATAATCTATTACATTATTTGGGCGAAACATTATTTTCGGCACTCCGCTACCAGTTTTTACGGCGAAAGTGTTTGATTCTGGATCATAGAGCAAAATGTCTCCGTTGCCTCGTGTTTTTGTAAGAACATTATCTGGTGGATTGGCGACAGAGTTTTGTGCTCTTTCTACATATTCGGAATCACTCGAATACGCGGGAAATTCAGAACGATGTTTCACCGCATGACCAAACGCATTTTCAGGAGGCGTTAACTTTTTTGTCGCAGACCAATTGCCGACTAAGGCATTCCCTTTACTATCGACAATGATCGTCTTGCTTGATGTCGCATCTACAGTCACTTTCCCTGAAGCCAGATCTTCAAGTGTCGTAGTTGACATCGATATCAGATCAGCAGCCGTCAGCTGACGCGGGATGGGGTCGGCCAGGATATTATCCTGCTTGGAGGCCTCCTGCGCCTCAAATCCGGGGAGATCGAAGGACGTCTTATCGTCATGGATAGGATCAGCAATGACATGGTCAGAAGCCTGCTGATCATGGATCGGAAACTCTTCCGTGTATCCGTTCGTCTGCTCCGGGGATGGCGTTACCAGGATCGTCGGCTCGGACGCATCCGGTGATGCAGTCATCTGCGCAGACGAACTGGATCTATCCCCCATCGTCGTCGAAGACGATGGCCCGGCAGGCACAGCGTTTATCGATACATTGTCACGATGTTCTGCAACATAATTATAGACTTCGTATCCGCCTGCCACGAGAACAGCTGCCGCAGCGGCTGGTGCGAGTATTTCAGCAGTTCCGGCACTAACTGCCAATCCTGCGGCATACTGCATCGCCATCTCTGCGCTGGCATTATACTGGGCAACATTTGAGGCAGCCCCGGCACCGCTGATCGCATCGACAGAAGAGTTTCCTCCCACGGCTCCGCCGGCTGCCCCCAGTCCCGCGCTGGCGGCCGTTTCGATCGTATTGGCTATGGCGTATTGGGCGTCACGATCGTTCGGCGCAATGGCTTCTGCGATACCAGCAGCAGCTGGCAGGGTGACAAGGTTTCCAAACCCGGCCGCCGACGTGGCAAGAGCCGATCCGCCAATGCTGCCGTGGCCCAGCGCGGCGACACCGGCGTTTCCAGCTGTCTCCATAAGCACACGGCCGTATCCACCTTCCTTGAAGGCATCCAGACCTGACGCTGCAAGGCTATCCGAAACCATTCCCCCAACCTGTCCCACGGCCTGCGATCCGACCTGCTGGATCTGCAGGTCGTTCTGCATCTGCTGGGCGTCAAAGGTATTGGTCAGCGGATGGCTGGACGTGGAGGGCGAGCGGGAGAGGTCGCCACTGGTGCTGCCGGCTGCGATCTGCACGTTCGAGCCGATGGCCGACTGCGTGACCGAACTGGCGTCCTGATGGGTCGCGGCCCCCAGCAGGCCACCGGCATTGGCCGCCATGCCCGTGCCAATCGCGGTGGCGAAGCTGCCTGTGCCACCGCCCGTAGCCCCTTCGGGATTCATGACGTTGGCCTGGTAGCCCATCGTCTTCGCCGTGGCGTCGGTATGGTTGGCGATGTCATTGGCCACCAGCGTCCCCGTGGACAGCTGGTTGAGCGCGGCCGCCGCCGTACTTTCGATCACGCCCCCGTTCAGGGTCGTCGTCCCGCTCGCCGTGACATCAAGACCGCCACTGCCCGCATACAGCCCGGACTGCGTCGCCTCGGTCGAGGCATAGCTGTCCTTGACGGTCGTGTGACTGGAACTCGCGCTGCCCCCGATGTCACCCGCGCCCCAGACCGGGACCGAGAAGCTGGCGTCAATGCCCGTGGTCTTCGAATTGTAGCCCGACGTGTCCTGCGCCGTGGTGATGGTCAGGTCTTTCGTCGCGACATCAATCGATTTGCCGCTGATCTCCGCCCCGTTCAGGGTTGTCGTGCCGGTCGCGTTGGCGATGGTGACGTTGTCCGTGCCGCTGACCGTGCTGTCCACCGCCGTGCTGGACGCGGCATTGGTGTTGGTCTTCGAGGCGCCGAATTCGCCCTCGATGCTGACACCGGCCCCTTTCGTGCCGATGCTGGCCGAAGCCCCCACGCTTGCCTCGATCGATTTCGAGCTGGCGACCTCGTGCGTCGTGTCATACCCCGCCTGCAGCGTCACCTGCCCCGGCGCGGTCAGGGTCACGTCCTGGCCCGAAAGCTGGGACGCCGTCGCCACGATATTGCCCGACTGGCTGTCGGTCGGCACGCCGCCTGTCGCGGTCACGGCCAGCGTGTTGCCCGCCACCGCCGTCGAACCCTGCACCGTGCCCGTCGTCAGCGTCGTGCTCGACTTCTCGAGGTCAAAGCCGATATTCGACTGCACCGCAATCAGGTCGATGTTGCCTTTTGGGGTCTTGCCTTCCTCGAACAGGCTCGACAGGCATTTCACCTGTGTAATCCCGCCCTTCATGCTAGCCATGACCCCGGTCGAGACGCCCGTCATCGCCGCCTGCGCACCATCCAGGGCCGCAAGCTTCCCACTATCCTTGCCACTCGCCTGGGAGGCGGACAGGGCGATATCCACCATCTGTCCCACGACCGAGTTCGGGTTAAGCCCCGTGGTATCGCCGATGAACAGTGACTTGTGCGTCTGGGTCTGGGTGGCGACATCCTCAAGCGCATTGAATGACACCGACGATCCCGTGACCGTCGCATCCTTCGCAGCCCCGAGGTCGGATCCGTTGATCGTGACCGGCCCGTTCGCCGTAATGCTCAGGTTGCCGCCGGTCGATGCGATCTCGCTGGGGGTCCAGCTGGTCTGGGAATAGGTGTCGGTATCGGTCGTCTTGCCAAAGCCGATCCTGGCCGAAGCCCCGCTGGTGCCAAGGAACAGCCCGGACGATTTCTGTTCATAGAAGGCGTTGGCCGTATCCTTCAGGGCGTTTTCGGTGAACTTTCCACCCGCCTGGAGCGTGACATTGCCGCCGCCTGCGACAGTGCCCGCCACGGACATATCCCCGCTCGAGACCATGGTGACATTGTCATTGGCCGCCACAGTGCTGCCGACCTGATCGGTGGAACTCTCGCTCGAGGTCGTGGTGGTCCTGTTGAGGAACCCATCAGATCGAAAAACAGAAAGGACAGACCATCTTCTTGACCGCCCGCCCGACTATGCCGGAGATAGCATCTGGCGAGATCAATTCCTTATTAAGGACCCGGGTCAGGTCTCATTGAAAATCAATAAGTTGAAGAACTCTCGGATCAGGCTCTGACGTACGGTACCAGTATTACCTCGCCTAAAATGATAAAGCGTTTTATACGTCATCATCCGCAGGTTTATTATTTTGCGCCTTCTCTCTCCACATATTGAATAGGCTTAATAGTCTCTTTCCATCGGTATATTCTCCTTCCTTGACGCCGACACAGAATACTTCTACTATATGCATAGGGCAAATATCTACTTTACCCAGTCCAACCAATACCATTTGACCATAAAAATAGTTTCTTTTCCCCGTTGAAACTTGTTTCCAGATCACCCACGGATTTTTTTTTCGTAGAACTTCTCCCAAGTAAATACCTACATCGAATGCTAGCGATTTCGTGACAGAAGAAATGACAGATTCTGGAATCGCTATCGGAAATGGTTGACTATTTTTTATTTTCTCTTTCTCTTCTTCGTTTAGTTTTACTGATTCGACATGTTTTGCCAACCATTCACTTAGCATTTTAACGGACTCATAACTATAATCTAGCAGCCTGTCGGGTTGGGGTACCCTGTGAAGGGGTAAGGCTGTAGAGTGTCGCGATGAGCCGCTTCATCCCGTTTGACCGATCCCAGCCGTATCT
>NZ_NIRT01000042.1 GCF_003207795.1 Komagataeibacter nataicola
GTACGTGTGGAACCCCTCGGGCGGCGTGCCGGATTATGGCGTAAGCTACAACCGCCGCGTGGGCAACGAGGCCATTTTTGGCCTGCACAGCAGCATTACGTTCTGATGGGTGTTATGCATCTTGAGCGAGTATAGCGGCATTCCTGAGCATGAAACATGCGAACGCAATGACATGAAAACTTGCGAGTGTTGAAGCGTAACACTCATGATCCTTGACGAGCCTGCGGCATCGTGTGGCCCATGCGAAAGATCGTTCGACGAGGCAGCAAGACGAAGCCACGTTTGGCCTCGGACAACCTGACAACCTCAAGGACGATCCCCTGGGTCCGTGCTGCCCCGGCAGGTTTCTCGCCGGTGTATCCCTGGTCAACATGGGCCAGTTCAATGTTCTCGTCCGTCGCATCCTGAATGGCGGTAGCAGGACGCCCCACCTCTGCGCGGTCATCCCGACTGGCTGGTGTGACATGCAGGGCCAGCAGGTGCCCCAGCGTGTCCACGGCCATGTGCAGCTTTGATCCCTTTTTGCGTCTGGCCCCATCGTATCCGGCGCTGGGACCGCTTTCTGGCGTTGAACGTAACGTCCGGCTGTCGAGAATGGCTGCCGTTGGCTCTGCCCTGCGACCAGAGGCGATACGCAGCACGTCACGCAGATCGGACACCAGCGCGTCAAAACAGCCTGCCTCCATCCAGCGACGGGATTGCTGGTAGACCGCCGACCACGGTGGAAGGTCATTCGGCATGGCGCGCCAGGCAATGCCATAGCGGATCACGTAACGTAATCCATTGAACAGTTCGCGCAATGCGTGATGTCGCGGTTCCGCATCCTCGCGCATCAGGACCAGATACGGGACAACCAGAGACCATTCTTCGTCTGATACGTCAGAGGGATACGGTTTACGTGCAGGCGTCATTCCTCATTACTGAACCAATCAGACACGGAATTACATAACACCCTCTATTTATATCTTAGATATATTGTTTATATGATTCTTTACGTATGTAAAATCAAATATAGGTTCATCATTTACCTTCCAGAAATCCAACTCGCCAAATTTTTTATCCTTGTTAATTAATAAAGTTACAACAACAGGAATGCCATCGTTGTCCTTTGTTTCGCAAACAGCTATGGAATATAATGGACAATTAATTGGACAATAATCCGCACGTATTGACCCCATCTCATGATTAACAACCCAGACTTTCTGATTGCAGTCAATACCTACATTAATTCCAATGCATGAATATAATTTCCTTGCGATAAATATTTCATATTCATTAATTTTTCTCATGCATTCCTCTATTATGAAACTTATATGATTTGCATTTCAACTTGATGATTATAAAAATTACATATATAATATTTAAAGCATCACTAATATATTTTATTTCGTCATGAATTACATATTGTTTATTTATTCTTGTCTCTTTTTCTATATGCCTCCACGTATGATGTTGTTGGTTTACACCGCTCCCAAAATACACTTCGTCAGTCGAAATGTTATTTCCGTTAAATGCCATTATCAGGGATAGCGATGCACGATGGGTTTTCGCGTCAGGTCAGCCTACCAGAGAAATGGCCCGTGACACCATGAAAAGGACACTTCGAGTAGAACTGCTCCTCCTTTTGCATCAAATGCCCAAACACGAAATTCCTTACAGCCCCCTGACTGGCGGGAAGACAACAATACGGCGCGCCCACATTCCTAACTGAATGGCAGGACACCGAATCAGGTCGTCAGACAAGCGTCTCATCAACTCCAAACCATAAAAATCTGGATCTCTATTTTTAATCAGTAATAAAAAAAGGGGAGGCACGTCACACACCAAGATCATGTTGTAAATAATTATCATTATAACACTTTTATAATTACTTTATTTTAATATTATAATATTTTATATATTTAATACAATATATTAAATATTATCTAAATGGGTTATGCAATTTTATATTGTTATCATCCCAATAATATTCTAGATGTCTCCATCCTTTATTTTCAATAATATCTTTTTCTGAATTTGTGATCGGAACAACCCATATTGCAAAAATTCCTATTTCAACCATATTAACCTGAAATTCTTCACTCCTGTATGCCGGAAATGTGAAATATATCCCACATATATTATCATCTGGCCATATATGATCATTTTTTTTAGGAAAAATAATAAAACTTCCCCTCTTCGGGAATGGTATATTTCCCTCTATTAGCATAGACACGTAGTAATCCAGAACGGATGCTGCATTTTCAGAGGCCAGATCTCCGTCAAATTCCATAAACCACTCAGATTTTATATTTTTATTATTCGACACATTACTCAATCCAAGCGTACTCACAAACTGTGTTTCAAATTTTCTTTTGTACTTAATTATTTGAACTTTCTTTTCTATCGTATTCAACATAGATAATTGAATATCGCCAAATTCATGTTCAAAAATTAATGGCAGTTCATTTTTTGAATCGTTTGTCATTATTTCCTTCCCGACGATTACAATTCGAACATTCAAGAGATACGCCCTCTTGATAAGAGTCCAGCACGTCCTTCCGTTTAATGCTATGGTCAGATACTCTATTGGACCACGATGGATTATGAATCGCATCCCAATCCCGGTTCTGTTAACAAAAAACGGTAGCCATAATTTTATGGCTGCGAGGTCAAGAAAGGCGAGGAACGATTTTCTTGTCTTGTCATAGCGTGTGGCGATACGTCGGAACAGCTTCAGTTTGTTGAACATCCGCTCGATACGGTTGCGATCCCGATAACGACGGAAGTCGCAGGGAATATCCTCTGTACGATTTTAACGCGGTGGGATAACAGGAAGAATGCCTCGAAAAAGCAGGCTCTCCCGTATCCTGTCACTATCATATCCCTTGTCGGCCAGAAATCGGCGCGGTGTCACGACCGGCAGGTCCAACAGGGCATCAGCGCCGGAATAATCAGAAATCTCGCCACCCGTCAGGTCGAAGCCGAGAGGGCGGCCCTGACCGTCTGCGCGGGCGTGGATCCTGCTCGTAAAGCCGCCGCGGCTTCGACCAAAACCTTCCTTGTGTGTCCCCCTTTTGCGCCAGCCGCCTGGCTGTGAGCCCGAACGACCGTGCTGTCGATCATGTGCTGCCAGTCATCGGTCAGACCGAGTTCAACCAGCGTTTCCAGCACAGCGTCCCAGACGCCCTGTTCTGCCCATCGACGGAAGCGCACATAGAGCGAGTTCCATTTTCCATAGCGCTCATGCATGTCCCGCCATGGGCAACCAACACGCAGGACATAAAGCATTCCATTGAGAAACAGACGGTTATCCTGCGCAGGTCGTGACCAGCGGCCACGTTCAGGCGGCAGCAGGCCACCAATGATCGCCCATTCCTCGTCCGTCAGGTCGCCACGCATCCACAGGTCTCCGTAAAGACCAGCGTTGAATCACGTCCAGGCCAGTCTGAGAATACCTTTTGTCAACAGAACCACAGGCTGTTTTATTTAATAATATAACCCGTAACATATGTAAGATATTTCTGAAACGCCGATTTTTTTCAAAAAGGCAGCGTTTTTTGACGTTTTTGCCGTTTATGAAAATTTCATAAGCAGCATTTATCAAAATATCATGACAAACGATTGGACCCCTCCATAGGGCTGCCTTCATGTTCCGTCACACTCAGCCTTCAGGCTGAACCCGGCACATGATGTAAAGGCATAATGACATGGGGGGACAGAGCACCGCATTTCCCCTGCACGGCTCCGTGGATACGGGCCTGCTGCGCCATATCCGGCGCTTTTCATGGATTTACGCGCCCTCGCTGGCCGATCTGGGCTTTGCGGTGCGCACGTCATGCGCCGCCATCCTCTCGCTGCTCATCGCCATGTGGATGGAACTCGACAGCCCGCAATGGGCGCCGCTCACCGTCTGGGTCGTGGCGCAGTCCTCACGCGGGGAGAGCCTGTCAAAGGCGCGATGGCGTATTGTGGGCACGCTGGCGGGTGGCGTTGCCGCGATTACGCTCATGGCCGCCTTTCCGCAGGCCCCGGTCATGTTCTTTACCTGCCTCGCGCTGTGGATCGGGCTGTGCTGCGCCCTCGCCACCCTGCTCGACCAGTACCGCGCCTACGGGCTGGTGCTGACGGGATTCACCTCCGCCATTATTGCAACCGGGGCCATCTTACAGCCTGACGATGTTTTTGCCGTAAGCGTCGCGCGCAGCAGCTACATCATACTGGGCGTGCTGTGCGAGGCGGTGCTGGCCGTGCTGTTCATGCCCAACATGGTCGAACGCACCCGCGCGCAGTTGCAGGCGCGGCTGGATGATACATTCCAGGCCACCTGCGCCGCCATTCCGCAATTACTGGGCATGACCGCGCCCGTGGCCCGGCAGGCCGCAACAGGCAGGCTGCTGGACCGGATCATGGCCTTTAGCGGGCAGATCGAATTCGCGGCCCTCGAACTCGGGCCACGCAACCGGGTGGGCGATCATGCCCGCCGCGCGCTGGCGGGCATGCTGGTCATGCTGGCCCATGCCCGTGCGTTGCAGATCCTCTCCCCCCGGCCCCATGCCAGCCCCCTGCCCACGCATGAAGCGCCCGAGCGCGCGCTGGCCACATGGCTGCGCGATCATGCGCCCCCGCCCGACCCGGACAACATGGCCGCGCGGGCCTGGCAGCCGGTTGCCATGGCGCTGACGCATGAAGCCACGGTGGTGCATGATGAAATGCTGGCCTGCCACGCCACCCGCCATGGCGACCGGTTCCGCTTCAGCCTGACCTCGCGCCGCCATGCGCGTGAGGCGGTGCATAACGGCATCCGCTCCAGCGTGGCCATCATGGCAGCAGCCGTGATATGGGAGATTACAGCATGGCATCATGGCCCGGCCTTCATCTCGTTCGTGGCGCTGATCTACGGGCTGATGGCCACGCGCGAGAACCCGCTGGTTGCCACCCTTCCTTTCCTCAAGGGGGGGCTGTGGTGCACGGCCACCGCCGCCGTGATGGCGCTGTGGGTCATTCCTGCCATCACATCGCCCGAGATGCTGCTCGCGGCCCTTCTGGTGCCCATGACCATTGGCGGCCTGGCCGCGCGCAGGCCGCGACTTGCGGGTTATGCCTTCTCGTTCAACATGTTCCTGCCCGTGCTGATCGGCCCGATGAACCAGGGGCGGTATGATGAGGTCGCCTTTCTCAACAACGCGCTGGCCTTCGTGGCCAGTATCGTGTTCGTGCTGCTGACCTACCGGCTGGTCATTCCCTTCCGGCTTGATGTGCATATCCGCCGCACCGCCGCAGCCATAAACCGGCGGTTGCGCCATCTGGCCCAGACCCGCGACCACACCAACGCCACCACCTGGCTTGGCGCCTGCGCGGCCAGCCTCGTGCGCATCCTGCACCAGGCCACCGCCGTGCCGCAGCCCACCGTCAATGCCTGCCTGAGCCAGCAGATCGGGGCGATGACGGTTGGCCTTTACATCATCCGCCTGCGCGACATGTTGCGCACCGGCGCGTTGCCGCCACGGGCCACGCGCATGATCGCCCTTTTTCTGGCACGGTGGCAGCGCGGGCAGGCTGGCCCCACCACCGCCTATGTGCTGGCCTGGCTGCACCATGAACAGACCCGCCCGCATGATGCGCGCGACCGCGCAGGTCTGGCCGAGGCTCTGGCGTGCCTGCACATCATTGCCGCAAGCCTGCATGAACACGACCCGGACGTGCCATAGCAAGGTGACAAAATATGTCGTATCGGATATGCCATGAACGCATTATTCGCATTCATGCACAAAAGGGGCCATTTCATGCGTAAGATTGTTACCGCCGCCGCAATCGCGGCCATTACATGCGTTACCGCCACCGCGCAGGCCGAGCCCGGCGGCTGCCTGAAATATGGCGCCGTGGGTGCCGTGGGCGGGCATGTGGCCGGTGGCCACAGCGTGCTCGGCGCAGCAGCCGGCTGCGTGACCGGCATGTACAAGCGCCACGAATACCGCAAGGAAGCCAGGGCCAAAGCCAAGCTGTATGATCAGGAACACCCCGGCTCGAAGGGTACCTACATGGAGAAGGCAACCGCCTATGACGTGGAACATTCAACCACGCCAGGCAAAATGACGCCTGACAACAACACCCCGGCTACCACCACGCAGCCGGACAGCAGCGCGAAGATGTAAGCCGCCGGGTCCGCAGGGCACGTGGCAGGGCGCATGCCCCGCCCGCCCGGCGGACACTGCGCCTGAACAGGTGCCTCTCCCCCCTGCCCCACACGGCCAAGGACCGCCATGCGCGCCATTCTATTCCTGTTTCGCTCGACACTGGCCGTCGTGCTGGTGGCAGGCCTTATGTGGTGGCTGGCCGGATCCTTCTTCCACGTACCCATACTCGGCGTGGCGCTGGCGGTCGAAGCCGTTATTTTCTGGGTCTGCGGGCTGCTCTATACCGAGGACTACCCACACCACATGGCCACGTTCGCGGGTATGACCATTGTGCTGGGGCTGCTGAGCATTGGCGTCATGCTGCCCTTTGCGCGGCAATATGTCATGATTCACCCGGCCTGAACGGGGGCGGGCAATTATTTTTGCATATTGGCTCAATTCCAGGAAAACTATTATCCATAAATGGAGTTAATGGGATGTGGCTTTCGTGACACCACAACGTCTCCCAATCCCTAAACTTGGCGTCCCGTTCCGGCGGGACGCCCTTTTTTTGCCCGATGCCCCTCTGCCGGGGCGCTGGGACGACTTTATAATTCTTCAGGCTTTCTGCAGGCCGGGCTGGCCGCGTTCCACCGCGAAGCTGGCATAGGTGGACAGCCTGCCATCGCGTTCCATCACCTTGTCGAGCACCTTGAGGTCGGCGCGCCATACATCCGGCCCCACATCGCACAGCACATAGCCGCGCTGGTCGGTCGTGGCCTTGAGGTGCGGGTTTTCGCGCCGGACGGAGCGGCTGAAACTGTCATCATCGCCCACCCCATCTGCGCCTGACGTGACGGAGGTGGCCAGAAACTCGACCGAGACCGGCTCCTTCTGGTCCGGATCAACCAACAGGTCGCCCGCGAAGTGGCGGTGCGCATCGCCCGTCACGTTCACCACATTGCCGGAGCAATGCTGCTCAATGAACTGCAGCAGGCGCTTGCGGCTGTACATGTAGCCCGACCACTGGTCCATGCTGTAAAGCAGTTCGCCCTGCGGGGAGCGCCGGTGAGCAAGGTTCATCATCATGACCTGATGCGCCAGCAGGTTCCACCGCGTGTCGGACCGGCCCAACCTGTCAAACAGCCATTTTTCCTGCTCGGCGCCCATCATGGTGCGGTTGGGCGACCACACATCGGGGCCCTGCGGCGCGGTGCCATCACCATAGGCCTGGTCGCTGCGGTACTGGCGCGTGTCGAGCACAAAGGTATTCATGAGCGTGCCATAACGCAGGCTGCGATAAAGCTGCATGTGGCTGCCATCGGGCAGGGCTGCAAGACGCAGCGGCATATGCTCGTAATAGGCCTGCATGGCGGCCTCGCGGCGCAGGCGGAAGATTTCAGGCGGCGTGCCGTCCTGATCGGTGTCGCCTGCCCAGTTATTGTCAACCTCATGGTCATCGGAGGTGACGATCCATGGCACGGCGGCATGGGCGGCCTGCAGGTCGGGGTCGGTCTTGTACTGGGCGTAGCGGCGGCGGTATTCATCAAGCGAATAGCATTCCGGCCCGATATGGCGGCGCAGGGCCTGGAAGGGGCGGCCGTTCATCTCGTGCACGCGGCCCTTGCTGTCCGGGCCTTCGTAAATGTAATCGCCATAATGAAAGACGAAATCGATCGGCTCGCTGGCGATATTGCGCCAGGCGGTATAATACCCTTCCTCATAATGCTGGCAGCCCGCGGCGGCAAAGCGCACCCGCGCGGGCGCGGTACCGGGCAGCGGAAAGGTATGGCTGCGGCCAGTGGGGCTGTCATACCCCGCAATGCGGAACCGGTACCAGTACGGGCGATCCGGCCTGAGGCCCGCGACTTCAACATGCACGCAATGCCCCAGTTCAGGATGCGCCAGCGCCTGCCCTTTCCTGATGACATGGCCCAGTTTTTCATCCTCCGCTACTTCCCAGTCCACCAGCACGGGGCGGTTGCGGCTCATGCCGCCTTCCAGTTCAAGCGGGCGCGGGGCAAGGCGGGTCCAGATAACAAAACCATCGGGGGCAGGATCGCCTGACGCGACGCCAAGCTGAAAGGGAGAGACGTCGAATTGAGGCTTTTCATCCAGATTGCGCGGGGTTGCCGCCCGCAGGGCGCGCACCCGGGCTGAAAACAGCAGCCCCGTGCCAAGCCCCGCGAGCACCTGCCTGCGCTTGAGAAACACCATGGAACATATCCTTTTGCATCAAGGCCGACCGCGCGGCCCGTATCCTGTCATGACAAATAAAAGGAAGCGCCTGCGTGCGCCGGGCGCGTTTTGTCACCAAAGTTTCATACAGGCGCGATTTCCAGCCCATCGGGCGTACGCACCAGCCTGACGGGCAGCAGGTGGGGCAGCATCTGCAAAAAACTGTCGCCACGGCTGATGTAATAGACCCCGCTCAGCCGCCGCCCGGTCAGCAAGGGGGCCTGGAGCGTGATCTTTTGTGGCATGTAGCGATTGATCTCGGCCACGACCTCGCCTAGCGGGCAGTTACGAAACACAATCCGCCCCTGCTGCCAGGCCAGCAGGGCATTGAGGTCGGGGGTATCCTGCCGCGAATGGCCATTGGCAAAAAAGGACAGCCGCTGCCCCGGTGGCAGCCACGCCCTGCCGCCTGCCAGCGATGGATCCTTCACCAGCAGCCTGTCGCGCACGGCGGTCACATGCACGCAATCGGGGTCAAGCCGGATATTGGCCGCCCCCTGCACGCAGAGCCGCAGGTTGACCGGGCCTGCAAACAGCCATAACGGCGGCGCGCGCCCCAGAGCCGAGAGCACGATCTGCCCTTTTTCCAGCCGGCCGCACTGGCTGTCTGGCAAAAGGACGAGCCGGGTATCGGTATCGAGTTCGCAGCGCACCGATCCTTCCAGCGTTATGCCTGAAAAAGTGCCCGCCGGTGTCTGCAACACGCGGGCGGCCTGCGCGCGGCGGGGCATGGGGGGCAGCAGCAGGGCCGCACCCGCAAGACCGGCGAGCACCTGCCGCCGGCTGGGCCGCATGGCGCGGGCGGGCGCATGCCGGGCGGATGCCGGGCCGGGGCTGCCACCAAGTTCCCATAATTCGGTCAGTTGCTCGAAGGCGCTGGCATGGCGCGGGTTACTGTACAGCCACTGGCGGAAGCGCTGTTTGTCCGCCTCCGTGCAGTCATCGGCATGCAGGCGCGCAATCCAGCGCGCCGCGTGAGAGCGGATGGAGGCGCGCCGCCACACCAGCCTCACTGCTCCATCCATGTGGAAAGGAAGACCAGGGCTTTGGCGATGCGTTTTTCGACACTGCTTTCGCTGATATCCATCAGGGCGGCGATCTCGCGATATGTCATTTTTTCAACGCGGTGCAGCACAAAAGCCTGCCGGGTGCGGCGCGGCAGGCGCTGGCAGCCCGCATGGAAGCGGAGCAGGCGTTCACGCGCCTGATAGGCTTCCTCCTGCGTGGGGGCGGTATCGCGCACGTCGCCAAGCATGTCATCCCAGCCACCCGGCGCGATGCAGCCAACCTGCTCACGCCTGCGCGCATTGTGGGACAGGTTGACGGCACTGCGCGTAATATAGGCCTCCGGATGGCCAATACTGCCATCGGGGCGTTCGAGATAGTTTACGAAGGCACTCTGCAGGTGATCTTCCGCATCATCGCGGCGCGTCAGGGATCGTACGCGCCGGTAAAGGCGAAGCCAATCCTGCCGGCAGGGCAACCACTTTTCGCTCAACGGCTTCCTCATCCCATCTGGGGCTGCTGGAAAAGACCGTTGCTGTGTAAGGGATTTTAAAAGAAAACATTTGTGACAGTTTCATGAAAATTGCATGTCCATGACGGGACGGGTGTTTTCTGCTTCTGGCATTGTGTCATGATCCGTCGGCAAATTCTCCGGGCAGAAACCCTTTCGCCCTTCGTAACCCCGAGTTGTTCAAGCCATAGCATGACCCGATCCAGACTGACCGCCCCCTTCCTCCGCCCTGCGTCACGGCTGGGCCTGCCTCTTGCGGCGGCGCTGCTTGCGGCACCCTGGCTTGCCAGCGCACCGTGCCTTGCAGCCGACCCGCTTGAAACCACCACGCCCGAACAGGGATATTTCACCCCCGCCACCCAGCCCGACGCAACCGCCTACCTGCCGCCCCCGCCCCAGCCCGGCACGGTGCGGCAGGCGAATGATGACCAGGCCTTCACCGCCACCCGCGCCTTACGGGACACTCCGCGCTGGGCGCTGGCCAAGGCGGATGCCGACCTGCATGCGAATGCGCTGCTGCACAGCTTCTCCTGTGCTGCTGGCCTGCCCCTGAGCACCACCGATGCGCCAAAACTCAGCGCGCTCATTCACAAGATGGATGAGTCGGAAATTCCCGACATGCGCAAAAGCAAGGCCTACTGGCACCGGCCACGGCCCTTTGTAGGGAACAGCCAGCCCATCTGCACCGAAAAGGATCGGGCGCATCTGGCCACGTCGGGCGCCTATCCTTCCGGTCACACCATGCTGGGCTGGAGCACGGCGCTTGTGCTGGCCGAACTGCTGCCTGAGCGCGCAACGCAGATCCTGCAGCGCGGCCGGGTGTTTGGCGAGAGCCGGATCGTATGCGGCGTGCATTGGGAAAGCGACGTGCAGGCAGGCTACATGCTGGGCTCAGCCGAGATCGCCGCCATGCACGCAAGCCCTGCCTTCCGCACGGATATGGACGCGGCCCGGACGGAACTTGCCGCCCTGCGCAGCAAGGCCCCTGCCACGGCAACGCCAGCATCATGCGCGCTTGAGCAGGAGGCGGCCAGCCATTCACCCCTGTAATTCAACCTGCCTTTTACCTGTGGCAGGATGTGGATTTGTGAACACAGGCAGGGGCCAAACCATGCGGGGGCCACTGCCTGTGCGGACGGCGATATAGGCAGTGCGCCTGCTTTGTAATAGGATCGACCGGGAAACGATTGAAAAGCCTGTTTTTCCGACAGGTTCAAATATTTGCCATACCTGGGAATGATCGATGAAAAAAAGACTGCTCGCCGCCCTGTTCTCCCTTTCCCTTCCCGCAGCACCCGCTTTTGCGGCTGATGGCGCAAACCTGTTCCAGACCAATTGCAGCGCCTGCCATCAGGCCGATGGCCAGGGCGTGCCCGGGCAGTTCCCGCCGCTGGCCGGGCGCGTTGGCAAGATTGCCGCCACGCCGGAAGGCAGGCAGTATGTCATTGCCGTGGCGCTGAATGGCCTGATGGGGCCGATTACGGCTGCGGGCAATACCTATGCAAGCTTCATGCCACCCTTCAAGACCCTGCCCGATGACCAGATTGCAGCCATTCTGAACCATGTGGCGGGCCTGCCCTCAGGCCCCGATGCAACCGTGTTTACTGCACAGGATGTTGCCACCGGCCGCAAGGAAGCCCTGACGCCGCCCGCCGTGATTGAAAAGCGCAAGGCGCTTGACGCGCAGCATCCGCTGCCCTGAGCCACAGGCATAAAAAGGGGGATCTGGTCGATCCCCCTTTTTTACAGGCGCCGGGCATGAAGACTGCACGAATAATTGGTTAAAAAAAATGCCGCCTTAAAAAAAGCGGCATCCAGAAACTCATATTGTTTTTTTATTAATCGTTTATTTTCCCGGCGCGCGCACGGCCGTAGTCTCGATTTCAATCAGCCACCCCGGATTGGCCAGATGCGCCACGCCAAAGGCCGAGCGCACCGGCAGGTTGGGCTGCTTGGCCGCAGGACCGTAGAACTGGGTGTAGGCCTTCATCATGCCGTCGAAGTCAAGCTTGCCCAGCTTGGGGTCTTCAACCATGTAGACATGCATCTGCACCACGTCGCCCATACCCAGCCCCAGCTTTTTCAGCTCATCCTGAATGCGCTGCAGGGCGGCATAGGTCTGCGTCTGCGTATCGCCATAGGCGGCAAGGCTCCTGGGGTCGGCCTTCTTGTCCTGCACCGGCGCGCCCATGCCGCTGAGATAAACGGTGGAAGCGCCAGCAGGCACCTCGATGGCGGTGGAAATGGGGAATTTCCCCTCCACATGCCGCACGATGCCATCATCGGCACAGGCCGGCATGGCAGCCGCCATGCCGCCAAGAACAGCCATGGCGGCAACGGTTTTCCTGAGGTTGAACATTCTCTTACTGCTCCTGTGGTGTTGCGGGGGGGCGCTGGGCCGCCACGTCAGAGGCACTTACGGCATCGGTATAGTGATTGCCAAAATGGGTGCGGATATAATTCACCACATTGGCGATCTGGTCATCCTTCAGCGTGCCTGAAAACCACGGCATGCCGCCATAGCCATTCAGGATCACGTAAACCGGGTAGGCGCTGCTCTGCAGCTTGGTGTTACCGGCAAAGGCCGGGAACTGCGCGCCAGCACCCATGGCCCCCTTGCCATCGGGCATATGACAGCCCTGGCAGACATGGCGGTACACGTCCTCGCCGGTATTGAGCGGCTGCACGCTTCCCACAACGGCTGCGGCGCTATCGGCACGCGCGGGGCCTGCGGGGGCAAGCAGCGGCAGGGCCGCAAGCGCGGACAGGAGAAGGATCTTACGCATCAGCTGGCTCCCTGCGCGCGCTTGTGCAACTGGGTTACGGCATCAAGAGCGGACAGGATGGCCCCTTCCTGCCAGCAGCCTACATAGGATGCATGCTCGCCCGCCAGCACCACGCGGTTATCCATCGTGCACAGGGCCTTGTAGTGGGTCTTGCGGGCCTGCTCGCTCCACATGGAGCAGCAGCCCATGGACCAGGGCACGCGGCTCCAGGCGAAGCTCACGCCGTTGGAAAATTCCTTGCGATAATGCCTGGGGTGGAAGGCTTCGCCCTGCGCGAGTGCGTGCTCGATGCGCTCCTGCGGCGTCATGCCCGCAAAGTCGTAGGCCGCCGGGCCAAACATGTAACCGCCAAGCAGCACGGCCGGCCCGCGTGAGAAGTAGCCGTGGCTGGGATAGGATATCTGGCTGATCGGCTGGTCGGTAAAGCTGATGCCGCCGTAGATCTGGTCCTCTTCCTCCCAAAAGCGGCGCTTGAACTCCAGCCCGAGCTTGACGGAGGATGCATAGGGCACCGCCATGATCGCGGCCTTGAGCGGCGCACTGACCTGCACGTCAAGCTGCGAGAGCACGGGCAGCGGGATGGTGCACACACAGTAATCGGCCTTGGCCTCGCGCACGGCGCCGCCATGGTTCATGTCGTTATAGGTAACGCTCACGCCCCTGTCGTCCTGATGGATGGACGTGACCTTGCAGTTGAGCGTGATGAGATCGTGCACCTGGCGGTTGAAGCCCTTGCCGATCATGTCCATGCCACCCACGGGCTGGAACATGGTGGTCTGCATGTCGAGGCGTTCGTGGAAGGCCATCCACGTCCACAGGCCCGAGCCCAGCACATCCTTGCGGTCGAACAGGTCAGAGGGTACGGGTTCGCCATTCAGGCCGCCGCCCTGCGCCTTTTCATAACCACGGCATTCGGAGCTGATCACGCCCTTGCGGTAGTTCAGCCCGGAATCAAGGCTGCCCCACTGGCGCATGGCCGTGCGCAGATGGTCGCGTTCATCGGGCGAGACCACATCATCAAGCTTGTGCTGGTCAATCGCCTTGCCCAGCAATTCGGCGGTAAAGCCATTGAAGTCGGCAGCATATTCGCGGTAGCGCACGGCCTTGCCGCCAAACGCCTTGCTCGAATGCAGCCATGAATTGTGGTTGAGTTCAACAAATGGTTCGAGTTCCACACCAAATTCGCGGCAGTAATGCAACAGGCCCTGATGGTGGTAGGGAATGCGCCACGGGCCGGGATTGATGTAGTTGCCCGGTGCGAAACCGACCTTCTGGGTGGCACCACCGAGTTCGGTAACGGTATCACCACCGCGCAGGCTGATGTTGCGGCCACCCGCACGCCCCTGAAACTCCAGAACCTGAACCTGATAGCCCGCCTTGCGCAGTTCGTAGGCGGAAAGCATGCCCGCAAGGCCCGCGCCGAGCACCAGCACGCGTGTACCGCGCTTTACACCGGACAGGACGGGCGGCGCAGTGAAATCCGTGCCCTGCGCATGCCCCATGGATGTCATGGCCTGATACAGCGCGGCACTACCGGCCAATGTACCGATACGGGTAAGGAGTTGCCTGCGCGTGGGGGCTTTACGTGGATGAGCGTTTGTCATCAAGAAATCCCAAGCAATCAACGAAAACAGCCCTCTACCCTTAACCAACAAACAGGGGCTTAACCATATCTGTGCCGGAATAATTTTTTATCGAAACGTTTTATGTTGCTGTTATGCAACATCAACCCGCAGCCTTGCGCCCTGCGGGCCACCCCTTTCCATCAAGGCAGGAAATAATGCTGATATTACTATAAATTTTCTTGCTTCATGATGAACCGCATAGATGACGGGCCGCACCCGTCATGTCCCTGCCCGCGCATGACGAAAGCAGCCGGCCTCATGGTCATGGATCATGCCGGCGGCCTGCATCCAGGCATAGGCCGTGACCGGACCGACAAAGCGAAAGCCCCGCGCCTGCAGCGCCGATGCCATGGCCTGAGACAGGGGTGAGGCTGCCTGCACCACAGGCGTTGGCTCATGCACTGCTTTCCCGCCAGGCAACATGCTCCATGCGAAGGTGGCAAAGTCCTCGCCCGCAGCCCGCATGGCAACATAGGCACGGGCATTGCCAATCGCCGCCACGATCTTGGCGCGGGCGCGGATAATGCCAGGATCGGCCATAAGGCGGTTGATATCGGCCTCGGTAAACCGCGCGACGCGATCCGGATCAAACCCCATGAAGGCACGGCGAAACCCTTCACGCCGCCGCAGGATCGTGCGCCATGACAGTCCTGCCTGAAAGCTCTCGAGCACCAGCATTTCCCATAACTGGCGGCTGTCATGCACGGGCACGCCCCATTCCTCGTCATGGTAGCGCATCATCATGGCATCGGCCTGCGCCCATTTGCAGCGTGGGCGGGCAGGATCGGGTCTGTTCATGTCTGTTTCCATACGCCGGATGACAGGCTGGTCCGCTCCCATGAAAACAGGAGCATGTTTTCCGCCACCGGCGGTCTCACCACCCGCTCGGGCCAACAGGAAGCAGCCTGGCGCGGAGGATAGGGAATGGACGTGATCCTATGGCAGGGTAAACGCCAGCGTCCGGGCCAGATGCTGGCGATAGCGCTGGAGATCCGCCTCGATCGACGGGTTCTTGATGACGTCAGTGGCAAGAAAGGTCGGCAGCGCCGAGAGCGCAAGAAACTGATTGGCCTTGTGGAAAGGAAAATAGACAGCATCGATCCCCCTGCCCTCAAAGAACTGTGCGGGGTCGACAAAGGCCTCTTCCGGCGCATTCCATGTCAATGAGAGCATGTAGTGTTTGCCATGCAGCAGCCCACCGGAGCCATATTTGCGCTCGGGGTGGGCACGGCTACGGCCATCACTGGCGTACAGAACGCCATGACCGGCGGTAAAAACCTCATCCATGTATTTCTTGACGATCCACGGCGCGCCCATCCACCACCCCGGCATCTGGTAGATCACCAGATCAGCCCACAGGAAGTGCCGCACCTCTTCTTCTATATCATAGCCCGAATCAATCTTTGTCTGCCGCAGGGCAAAACCTGCCGCCGCCAGCGTCTGCGCGGCCACGGCCTGCAGGGTGTCATTCAGCCGGCCGTGCGAATGGGCAAACTTTTTTCCGCCGTTCAGAAGAAGGATGTTTTTCATGATGTCCCGTCCTGCAATCACGCCCACGCCCGGCCCCGTGCGGCACGCAGATCATGACCGTATCCATCACCTCATATTCCGCCATGAGGAATAGAGCGTGCTGGCGTCCCAGACAACATGCAACCAAAAGCCCACCCCACCAGCGCACCCGCGACACCGCTGGCATCTATGGAAAATGATGGGCCTGAAAAAAGTCATTGCACAAAAAAACCGGGGCCGCATTGCACGGCCCCGGTCGGGTCAGTCAGATCCTGATAGGCGGGATCAGTTCACGTTATCCAGCGCATAGACCACGAGGTCATCCGTCACCGGCGTCATCATGAAGTGGTGGCCACCGGCCATGATGGCGACATACTGCTTGCCCTTGTATTCATACGTCATGGGCGTGGCCTGACCGCCACCGGGCAGCACATCGTTCCACACTTCCTTGCCGGTATGGATATCGAAGGCATGGATCATGTTGTCAGTCGTCGCGGCAACAAAGATCAGCCCGCCAGCAGTAATGACCGGGCCGCCATTGTTGGGCGTGCCGATGGTCAGCGGCAGGTGCGTGGGCAGGCCAAACGGGCCGTTGGCGCGCGCGCTGCCCAGCGGGTGCTGCCACAGCACTTTCTGGGTGTGCATGTCGATGGCAGTAATCATGCCATAGGGCGGGCGGTTGCACATCATGCCCGTATATTCATCCCAGAACGGCGAGACCACGATGCCGTAAGGCGTTTCCGCCATGGCGCCAGCACCTTCGGCACCGCCACCGCCGGGCTTGTAGTTGGGGTCATCCACCGGCATCAGGCCCAGCTTGTCGGCCTTCTTGCGGCTGACCAACTGGTCATACATCGGCGTGTTGTTCCAGTTGGCGATCAGGATGCCGGTCTTCTCGTCATAGGCCACGCTGCCCCAGTCCGAGCCACCGTTATAGCCGGGATATTCCAGCCAGGGCTTGTCGATGCTGGGCGGGGTGAACTCACCCACATAATGCGCGCGGCGGTATTTCAGGCGGCAGTAAAGCTGATCGATGGGGGACATACCCCACATATCGGCTTCCTTGAGCGGGGCGAAGCCAAGGCGCGGCATGCCAACCGACCAGGGCTGCGTGGGCGAACGCGTATCGCCCGGCACCATGCCCGGCGAAGGCGCGGGCCGTTCTTCAACCGGCAACACCGGGTCACCCGTGCGGCGGTCAAGCACGAAGGTCTGGCCACGCTTGGTGGGCATGATCAGGGCCGGAACCGTCGAGCCATCGGGCTTGGTGAAGTCCATCAGCGTGGGCTGGGAGCCGATGTCGTAGTCCCACACATCCTTATGCACGGTCTGGAACACCCAGCGCGGCTCGCCGGTCTTGACGTCAATCGCCACGACGGCGGATGAGACCTTGTTTTCTTCCGGGCTACGCATGGCGCTGTAGTAATCGGCGGCCGAGTTGCCGGTGGGCACATAAACCAGCCCCAGCGCGTTATCGCCAATCATGGCGGCCCAGGAGTTGGGAGTGCCGCGGCTGTAATGCTCGCCTTCCTTCGGCTCGCCATGTTCATGCGGGCGGTTGACATCCCACGCCCACAGGAAGCGCCCGGTCTCGGCGTCATACCCACGGATCACGCCCGATGGCGCCCAGCGGCGCTGGCCATCGAGAATTTCCTGGTTGGTAATGATCGCGCCATTGACGATCGGCGGCGGCGCGGTCTCGGCCACGAAGCCAGGCACCGATTCACCCATGCCCTTCATCAGGTTGACCATGCCGTGCCAGCCAAAGCCTTCGCACACCTTGCCGTCTTCGCTGTCCACCTCGATCAGGCGTTCATCAAGCGTGGCTTCAAGAATGCGGTGATGGCAGTGCTCGCCTTCCGGCACGGTAGAAGAGGTGTAGTACACCACCGCCTTACACGCCGCCGTGTAGGGAATGCTCTCATATTTCTCGTTGGCGTGGAAATGCCAGACTTCCTTGCCGGTAGCAGGGTCGATGCGCATCATGTCGTTCAGCGCGGAACACATGTACAGGCCATCCCCCACCTTGATGGGCGTGGTCTCGGCGGCCCATTTGTTGGTCTGCCCCGGCCCCGGCTTGCTGCCGGTGTGGTAGATGAAGGCACGCTTGAGGTGACCGATATTGGACGGCGTGATCTGGTCCAGCGGCGAAAAGCGGGTTGCCTTGTCATCGCGCCCATAGCCAGGCCAGTCATCATGCGCGGGGTTGGCCGTGACCTGGTCCACCATGGGGGTGGCTTCGCTGGGCTCGGCGGGCGGCCCGTCGGGAATGTTGGCAGCGTTCACACCCGGCGACTGCGGGGCGTTGGGCGAAGGAGCCGAAAACGCATCGGTCGGTGGCGTGGGCGTGCCGGGCGAGACCGTGGCGTTGCCATTACCGGGCGGCTGGTCGGCTGGTGGCACCTGTGCGAGCGCTACGGAACCGGCGGTGCCCGCAATAATGGTGGCGCCAAGCAGCAGGGTGCGGAGCATGGGGGTTTTGGCGGACATTATGCGACCTCCCGCACGGATGTTGAGTGGGCATTTTCCATGCGGCGCAGGGCGGGCAGGCACAGCAGCACGGCAATGGCGAGGATGGTCGGCCCGAACACGCGGGGCAGCAGGCCCCAGCCATCAAACCCGACTTCCCAGAAGGCCCACAGCCACGTCACGCCGACAGCGGCAAGATAAAGGATGGCCCCCATGGCCCGGCCCATGGCCATGAGCACACCCGCTGCCGTAACGGCTATGCCAATAATGACATAATACCAGGAGCCGCCCAGAAACACGAGTTCGGCGCCCATATAAGCAAGGGGCAGCCCCAGAAGAACGATAACAACCGCAAGGCCCAGGATCGCCCACGCGGCGGGGGTCTGTGGTTTTACGAAAGCTGACATGATGGATATTCCTCCAGTATCATGTAATGGAAGCTAATCCCGTTAATATCGGGCATGAAAAAACTTAATCGTGAGGTCGGTAACGGATTTATTATAATTGTATCAATAGTCACAGTAATCCGCCAAAAAAACGGCAGACTCATGCCACTTTCAGCAACCAGCCTTGCAAGCGAAGCGTAGTGGAAGAATATTTTTTACTTCGTGCCCCCGACCGAGGAAACCATTTCGGTTTTACCGTAAAAACTGCTGTGCGCCACTAACCGTCACTCCGGGTTATGACGTCAATAAATCTGCTTTGAAAACAGGCATGTTGTAGCCTGCTGTTGCATTATATGGACATTAGAAACCATACCGAAGCGTATCGTTTTATATGGGTACAAATATTTTTCTTTTTCGTTTATATCCACAAACCAGACGGCAGGTGGCAGGTCCATGACAGGTTTACATATAGGCATGATGAGGACGGACCTTAATATAAGGCGCGGCGCACCCCATGCCTGTCAGGCCCGTACCCGGCATATCTGATGGCGCAATACTTTAATACTGCCAGTTTGTGACGGAATGAGGCACGGGTGGATATGACCACCCCTATCTCACGCTACGGAAATGACTGGACACGCCCGGTTCGACTTGAGCGATGAGCGGCATGGACCTGCAACAGAAAAAGCCCGTAGGCCGGACAATCACTGCACCAGCGTAATTGACCGTTCCATTCGCCATATCAGTACAGACGAAATAGGAAAACCGCCCGGACAGTATCATGCCCTTTTGCCCGACAGGGCGCGGCATTTCATTTCTGGTAGAGACTACGCAGGTGACAATGCCGATGCTGCTGCATATCGCGCACGGCGGGATGCGGATTGTGTTTTTCTTTAACAGCCAATCCGGTTGATCCTGTTGCCCGTCGGCCTCAGATCAGCATTGTCTATATATTTATATATATAGACAATGAAAGACCTGTCCCCATCATGCGCTGGCATGTCAGGCGGCTTGTTGGGGCAGAAGATCGTGCAGTGTGGTCTGGTCCAGCACATCGAGGAAAGCCGTAAGCGAACGCGCCAGAAGGTGACGCAGACGGCACATATCGGCCAGTACGCAGGCCTGCCCGTATTCTGGCTGGCAGGCTTTCATGGAGAGCATGTCCGCCTCCATCATGCGCACGATGTCGCCTATGATGATCTCATGCGGCATGCATGGCAGTTCCAGCCCCCCTGCCCGGCCCCGGCGGGTATCGACAATCCCGTTGGTAGAAAGCCGGTTGACCACCTTGACGAGGTGATTATGGGAAATGCCATGATTTTCGGAAATCTCATGCACGGAAACGCGCCGACCAGGGTTTTGTCCCAGATAGACCAGAACACGGATGGCGTAGTCGGTATGAAGGGTCAGACGCATGGTATCTGGGCTCTGGCTCCCTGTCTTGTAAAACCCGCCTGCATGATGCAGCAGCAGACGGTAGGCCAAGGCGACGACGTGCGGGACATGGTATTCCTGTTATTACACGGTGTGGGCCAATTTCCTCATGTCATAATAAAAAAGACTGCTGCCGTCCTTATTGCAACCGGAAAATACGGCCTTTCCATTATATATCTAAATCTTATGGAACCATAGGATCGAATTATAGACCAAATGGCATGAATTATGCCGACACGTATGACTTTCCAGTCTCACGCGCATCGAATTTCCAGAAAATTTGTGGGCATCCAGCCTGCCTGCATGGGTCTTGTTTACAGTTTTTTAGGCTCATGCAGGATATCATGCAGGGTAATGCGATCGAGTACAGACATGAAAGCATTGAGTGATTTGGCAAGCAGCCCACGCAGGCGGCAGGCATCCGCCAATACGCAGGCCTGTCCTTTTTCAGGATTGCAGGACACAATTCTGCCCATATCTGCCTCCATAAGGCGGATGATGTCGCCAATAATGATCTGATGCGGCGCGCCAGCCAGTTCCAGGCCACCACTGCGCCCGCGCCGTGCCAGAATGATACCGCTGCTCGACAGACGGTTCACCACCTTGACCAGATGATTCTGGGAGATGCGGTGCGTCTGGGCAATCTCCTGAATCGCAACCCGTCTACCTGGATTCTGCCCAAGATAGATGAGGGTCCGAATGGAGTAGTCGGTGTAAAGAGTAAGGCGCATGGCGTGTCATGACGCCTGTAACGTGATCTCGGTATGATCTGGCGCAATGATATGCTCTGCAAGCACAATATTCGCAGCAGAAATTGGCGGAGAGATATAAAAACCCTGAATCCGGTCGGTGCCGATCTCACGCAGCACGTCCATCTGGCCTTTTGTTTCCGCGCCGCTCACGGTCACGCTCAGGCCAAACGCATGGGCCAGCCCGATCAGATGCGCCATCACATCACGCGCCTGCGGGTCGGTTTCAATGTCTTTTACCAGCTTGCGTGATATTTTGGCCTGCGTGAAAGAAATCGTGCGCAGAACCGAAAGTGGCAGCGTCCCCAGACCGAAATCATCCAGCGTCAGACGAAAGCCAATTTTTATCAGTTCCTGAAGGCGTTGCAGCACGCGATCGGAGCGCCTGCCCGCCAGAACGCTTTCCGATATTTCCAGCACGTAATCGGATGCCTTGCCCCCCTGCCGCTTTATTTCAGCCTCAAGATCATTCTGGAAGCCGATATTGAGCAGGTCCAGCCGCGAGAGATTGATGGTCAGGTTGGGATAGGCATCCAGGCTTGTATTCCACATCCGCATGTCATTCCGGAAGGACTTGACCAGACGCGGGCTCATGACCTGGGCAAGGGCGGCATCAAGGAACACATCACGGAAGCTTTCCGCTGCCAGCAGGCCGCGCTGCGGGTGGTGCCAGCGCAGCAGCGCCTCGATCTGGTCGCACCTGCCGGTGCTGCAGTTCATGATCGGCTGGTAGTAAAGCTCGAACTGGTCCTTCTGCACCCCTTCACGCGCATCATTAAGGATCTGGGCCCGCTCCAGCGCATGCTGGTGCAGGGTAATGTCAAACATGCGTGCCTGATGCCCACCCGCACGCTTTGCTGCATAAAGCGCAATATCGGCATTCTTCTGCAGCGATTCAGTACTTTCCTGGCTGGCGATGGGACTGACCCCGATGCTGCCCGACACGTTGACCATGGTGTTGCCCACCTCGATCGGCGCCTCGAGTTCGGCCAGAAGCTTCTCCAGTATGATGGACAGCGGATATTTGTGCAGCGTGTGGTTGAGGATGAGCGCAAACTCATCGCCACCCAACCGGCAGACTGCATCTTCGGGGTGGACAAGGGCAAGAATGCGCTTGGCAATCACCTTCAGCACCACGTCACCCGCATGATGCCCATGGATGTCGTTAATCTGCTTGAAGCCATCGAGATCGAACATGATCAGCATGATCTCGCGGGTAATGTTCTGCGATTTTTCTTCCACCGCGGTCTGCAGCATGTTGTTGAAGCCGCCACGGTTGAACAGCCCCGTCAGCGGGTCGGTCGCGGCGAGCGACTTGAGCCGGTCGCGGGTGTTCATGAGTTCGGTAATCTCGAAACGGGTTGCGACATACCCCTCCACCGCGCCAAGCGAGTTGTGCTTGGGCATGATGGTGGTCGCCACCCAGTACAGCGTGCCATCCTTGGCCCTGTTGCAGATATTGCCACGCCATATCTCGCCGCCCCGAATGGTAAGGTACATCTGCCTGAAAAAGCTCGCATCATGATAGCCGGAATTGACGATGCGATGCGTCGCCCCCAGCAACTCCTCACGCGGGTAGCGGCTGATCTCGCAAAAGCGGTCATTCACATAGGTAATCACACCGCGCACATCGGTAATGGCCACGATCAGAACATTGTCCACAACATCGGCCCAGAAATCCGAATCCTGGTGGGTCAGCGCGCGCAGGCGGTCATCGTGCTTGAGTGACATGGCATATGGCTCCATCTATCGCGTAACGGATCAGGACTTTGCGGGGGTTGCTGGGCTTGTGGCGGCTGGCGTGGCCGTAGGTGCTGCTTCTTTTTTGCCAGAGCTTTCGGGCTTGCCCTCTTTCCTGACGCGGGCGGCCTCAATCTCACGAATGACGGCAGGCGCCCCGCCACGGCGCACCCAGGCTTCAAGATCCAGCGGCGCCAGCGGCTTGGCGAACAGGTAGCCCTGCATCACGTCGCAGTTCAGTTTTTCCAGCAGGTCGCGCTGCTGCTCGGTCTCGACGCCTTCGGTCACGACCGTC
>NZ_NIRT01000043.1 GCF_003207795.1 Komagataeibacter nataicola
TCTTCCAGTCCTCCCTCACAAACGCGGGGTGGAGCAGCCCGGTAGCTCGTCAGGCTCATAACCTGAAGGCCGCAGGTTCAAATCCTGCCCCCGCAACCACGCTTTAAGTGTCTGAAAAGACAGAGAAAAAGCCACCCCAACGGGTGGCTTTTTTTGTGCCCAAAACGCGGCGCAGGATGCGTATAGGATGCAAATGGGAGTGAAACTCCAGCGTAGGTTGCGCCTAAAACAGGCGATGTCACGATGTCGTGAGATTTATCGGCGCCCTTATTGATCAGTGGAAATTGCGCGATCTGACGACGATACGCTCGTCGGCGGAAGCGCTGGCATGGGGGCTCTCCGTAGAGGAGCGATTACCGACGTCCGCGAGCAGCCCGGAAAGGTCGGTGATCTCTTTTGCCACCAGATGCACAACGTCGCCTTCCTTCTGGAGCATGCCTGTCACCGCCAGCATCTGTCCGCCAAGCACGACACGCCGGTTCGCATCGAACATATCCGGCCAGATGATGACGTTCATATTTGCCGTCTCGTCCTCCAGCGTCATGAACACCACGCCTTCTGCCGATCCGGGTCGCTGCCGGACCAGAACCAGCCCCGCCACGGTGAGACGCTTCCCATCCTTTGTCGCCAATGCCTGCCGACAGGACATGATGTCCCTTGCCCGGAGATCCTCGCGTAGAAAGGTCAGCGGATGATCCCGCAGGGTAAGGCCAAGCCGGTTGTAATCCCGCACCACCTCGGCCCCGTCGCGCATGGGTTGCAGCAGCACATCCGGTTCTTCAGCTTCCCGTGTCACCCGCGCTGCGGCAAACAGAGGCAGCGGTTCGTCCCGTAGCGCCTTGATCCCCCACAGCGCCTCGCGCCGTGCCAGCCCGAGCGAGGGCCGGAAAGCGTCGGCTTCCGCGAGATGGGTCAGGGCTGCCGACTTCACGCCAGCCCGACGCCACAGATCATCGATCGAGGTAAACGGGCGTGAGGCTCGCGCGGCAACAATCCGGGCTGCATCGTCGTTGGCTAGTCCCTTCACCAGACTCATGCCAAGCCGCACGGCAAATCGGCCATTGGAGCTTTCCGGGCCTTCCAGCGTGCTGTCCCAGCGCGAGGCATTGACGCAAACGGGCCGGATTTCCACGCCATGTTCCCGCGCATCACGGACCAGTTGTGCCGGCGCATAGAATCCCATCGGCTGGGAATTCAGGAGGGAGGCCAGAAACACATCTGGATGGGTGCATTTCATCCATGAGGATGAATAGGCCAGAATGGCGAAACTCGCCGCATGGCTCTCGGGAAAACCGTAGGAACCGAAGCCTTCCAATTGCTGGTAGATCCGCTCGGCGAATTCCTCATCATACCCATTGGCGCGCATGCCATTGATCAGGCGTGTCTGAAACTGCGAGACCGTGCCGGTATTTTTGAACGTCGCCATGGCCCGACGCAACTGATCGGCCTCTGCGGCTGTAAACCCCGCACAGATCATGGCGACCTGCATCGCCTGTTCCTGAAACAACGGGATCCCGAGTGTCTTTTTCAGAACCTTTTCCAGTTCCGGGGTAGGATAGTTTTCCGGCTCGATCCCCTCACGGCGACGCAGATAGGGATGCACCATATCCCCCTGAATGGGGCCTGGACGCACGATCGCGACCTCAATGACGAGATCATAGAACACACGCGGTTTGAGCCGTGGCAGCATGGACATCTGGGCGCGGGATTCAATCTGGAACACGCCGATGGTGTCAGCCTTGCGGATCATGGCGTAGGTGCGCGGATCTTCGGCCGGAATGCTCTGGAGCGTGAAGTGCTGGCCCTTGTGTTCCGCCAGCAGATCCAGCCCCTTTTTCATGCAGGTCAGCATGCCGAGCGCCAGGATATCGACCTTCATGAATTTCAGAACGTCGATATCATCCTTGTCCCATTCGATGATCTGACGCTGCTCCATAGAGGCGGGCTCAATCGGCACCAGTTCATCCAGCCGGTCATGCGTCAGCACGAAGCCGCCGGGATGCTGTGACAGGTGGCGTGGCACGCCGATCAGGCAACGTGCCAAGTCGAGTGTCAGGCGAATGCGCCGGTCGGACAGGTCAATACCCGTCTCATTCAGGGCCTCATCATCCAGTTTGCGCCCCCAGCCCCAGATCTGACCTGACAGCGTGCGGATCAGGTCTTCGGGGAGGCCCATCACCTTGCCAACGTCCCGGAGTGCTCCCTTGGCGCGATAACGGATCACCACCGCCGTCAGTGCCGCCCGGTCACGCCCGTAATGCTCATAGACCCACTGGATGACCTGTTCACGTCGCGCATGCTCGAAATCCACGTCGATATCCGGTGGCTCGCCCCGCTCCTCGGAGACGAAGCGTTCGAACAGCAACGAGTTGCGGGCCGGATCGATGGCAGTAATGCCGAGCACGTAGCAAACGGCAGAATTGGCAGCCGAGCCACGGCCTTGGCAGAGAATGTCCTGGGAGCGGGCATAGCGGACGATGCTGTTCACGGTCAGGAAATACGGTGCGTAGTTCATCCGCCCGATCAGTCCGAGTTCATGGCGGAGCGTTTCCGCCACGTCATCCGGTACGCCATCCGGATAGACGGAACGGGCGCCCTCCCAAGTCAGCGCCTCCAGCGCCTGCTGGGGTGTCTGGCCAGGTACGGAGACTTCATCAGGATACTGGTAGGCCAGATCATCGAGCGAGAAGCGGCAGCGCTCCACGATGTCCATGGTGCGAGCCACCGCTTCCGTGTAACGGCTGAACAGCCGGGCCATTTCCTGTGGCGGTTTGAGATAGCGATCGGCATGACGTTCGCGGACAAACCCCGCCTCGTCGATGGTGGTGTTGTGGCGGATGCAGGTGACGACATCCTGCAGGATGCGACGGTCATGGGTGTGGAACAGTGCGTCGTTGGTTACAACGGTTGGGACACGGGCCTGATGGGCAAGGTTCGCCAGCTCATACAACCGCATCTGGTCATTGGGGCGGCGCAGCAGTGTCAGCGCCATATAGGCGCGGTCAGCAAAGGCGTTTTTTAGCTTGCGCAGGTGCAGGGCGCAGGCATCGTCTGCCGTGTCCGGGATCATGACGACGGTCTGGCCTTCGCCCCAGGCGATCAAGTCATCCCAGAGAAGATGACACTTTCCCTTTCCGGCCCGTGCCTTGCCAACGGTGAGCAGACGACACAGCCTACCATAGGCGGCCCGGTCCGTAGGGTAGACCAATACCGGCGGGAAATCGGCCAGGTCGAGGCGACAGCCCACGACAAGCCGGAGCCCGACCTGCTTTGCCGCTCCATGCGCCTGCACCATTCCTGCCAGGGAATTCCGGTCGCAGATCCCGAGCGCTTCGATACCCAGCGCCCTGGCCTGTTCGAACAGTTCGATCGGCGAGGAGGCTCCACGCAGGAACGAGAAATAGGTCGTGACCTGCAGTTCGGCGTAGCGTGGTACCGAGATGCTCACCCGAAGATCCCATGCAGGAACCAGCCCTGCGAGCCGGTCTCGCCATGCTCGCCATCACCCGCCCGGTAGAGCCAGAAACGCTCGCCGCTGGTATCCTCTATCCGGAAGTAATCGCGGGCGATGGTCAGTTCCGCGTCATTCTTCCACCATTCGCCAAAAACACGCTCCGGCCCGTCGGCGCATTTCACCTTCCGCCGCACGCCGCGCCAGATGAAGAACAGCGGCGGCTGGTCCGGCAGTTCCGCCATGGCCTGCACCGGCTCGGGTCGCGCCAGCAGGCGTGTGGGCCGTGGCCAGTGCTCCGGCCAGTCCTTCGTCTCCTCGGGCGCCAGCGCAGGCACACGGCAGAAGGAGCGTTCGGGCAGGTCGCTTTCCACCGGGGCAAAGCGATAGAGCGCCTGCATGCCGACACGGTTGGCCAGCGTGTCGATCAGGTCGGACACATCGGCTTCTTCCTCGGCGATCAGGGAGGACACGGTCTGACGCCGGTCCATCGGTTCGGCCAGCGAGGCAATCAGCACCATGCGCTCAATGCCGAACCCTGGATCGATGGTTTCGATCTTCTCGCACAGCAGTCGGGTCAGGCGTTTGACGTCCCGCACCGGCATGGCCGTCGCCACGCGGATCGCCTCGGTGCGGCTGTCCACGCGATGCAGCAGCAGGTCGAGACGCCGCACGCCCTGTCCACGCTCGTCCAGCCCCTGGCAGAGCAGCGGCACCAGCCTGCCGATATAACGGGCAATGGTCTCCGCCGCGCCGATGGGCTCGGCGAAATTCCGGCTGACCTCGACCGGATCGACCGGGCGGACTGGCACGATGGCTTCACCAATACGCCCGAAAGCCTGATCCAGCCTGCGAGCTACATCCGGCCCGAACCGCAGCGCCAGAGGGGCGCGGGGCATGGCGGCAAGTGGTCCGATGCGGGATACGCCCAGCGTGGCCAGTCCGTCGATGATCGGGTCCGGCAGGCGCAGCGCTTCAACCGGAAGATCGGCCAATACAGAAGCGGTGTTACCCGGCGGCACAACGGCAATCGGCACCCTACCATAGCGGGCGATGGCGTGCGCAGCGCCCCAGGTGTCCGCCACCACGGCCGTTGCCCGGAAACCGGCTCCCGCCATGCGGTGAACCATGTCCTTGAGCATGGGAAGTTCGCCACCATGCAGGTGATCCGCCCCGGTCGTGTCCAGTACCAGCCCGTCCGGGGCATCGACCGCCACAATGGGCGCGACCCTGTGCTGGAACCACAGGGCGAGTTTTTCCAGCCCCAGCCGGTCGCCTTCGGGATCGGCGTCCATCAGCACCAGATCGGGATAGAGCGCCTGGGCCTTGGCCACCGGCGTGCCGGGGCGCAGCCCCAGCTTGCGGGCGGCCAGATCAACAGACAGTAGAACCCGGCGTCGTCCTTCCCGTCCGACAAGGGCCAGCGGCGTTTCAGGCGCGGGCGCGTCTGGTCCAAGTCGTTTCCTGATCCGGTCGGTCGGCCAGAGTGGCAGGTAAAGAGAGACGACCCTTGCCATCACAGGCCTCCACTTCAAAATCGGCACATTCGCCCGCACGGGCACGGATGAGTTCCAGCAACCAGCGCGGTCTTCCCACACCGGGCACCGGCAACGACACAGACGGCAGGACGGAGACCCGCCAGCGGGTCACACTGGCAGTCGGCTGACCAAAATCCGCCGCATCCGTCTGTCGCCGCCAGCGCCGGATGGCGATGCCAAGAGAGCCGGACGTCTCGGCCGCCAGTTGCAGGCGGCGTGAGGCCGTCATGGACAGACGCGCCACCTCGGCGACCACAGCCCCAAGGCCGCCATGCCGCAGTCCTTCCTCGAAACAGGCAAGCACATCGACGTCCGAGCGTGCCTCGACATAGATGGTTCGCCGGGCGGAAAGACCCACCTGTTTTAGGGAAGGGGCGAACACATCCTGGCGGGTGACGATCCACAGCACCTTGCCACGCGTGCGGGCCGCGATCCCGGCGCAGAACTGTCCGGCCGCGGCACTATGCAGGGCGTCATTCCCCCCTCCCGCCACTTCATGGAGGGCGCCCAGAGCCAGCCCGCCACCGGGCAGACGCGCATCGATCTCGCGCACGCCAAAGGGCAGTACCTTGCGGCGTCGGTCGCTATGCCCTTCGAGACGGCTGATCGCGGCCCGCAGCGTCTCCAGACCGGATTTTTTCTGGGGTTCGGCAGTCATGTCACGACTCAGTATCCATTCGTCCTGGTGGGTTTCCTGATTATATGTTCCTGATTTGTTCTTTAATGGCGTGGGGAGTCAACATTCATCTTTCGGAGGAGCGTATCGCGCCACATCTGTGGCAATTCGCAATCCGGGAAGATATCGTCCTAAGAAATTGAAAACAGGACGCTTTGTCGGAAGAGGGCGGGCTGTTACCATCCCGCCCATAAAAAAGATCGTTGTCCGGGGAAACCGACAAACACGGAGTCTCCCTCATGCGGTCAGTCACGATGGGAGGCACAGGTGCTTGTTCACGAGGGAGCGGAGCGCAACGCCAGCATCGACAGGCGTCTGGGCTGCTCGCTGGCGGCTATCGCCGGTGCCGTGAACGCCACCGGGTTTCTGGCCGTGGGCTATTATTCGGCCAATATGACCGGCAATGTCTCAGCACTGGCGAGTGGCCTGCATGAAGGCCATCTGGAACTGGTCCTGTCCTGCTGCGGTCTGATATTGGCCTTTGTCGCAGGAGCCGTGCTGTCGGCGCTTCTGGTCAATGCGGGCCGTCGCCACAACCTGCCCTCAATCTACGCACGGAGCATCCTGCTGGAAGCCTGCCTGCTCGGGTTTCTGGGGGGCGTGGATCTTCTGTTTTCGGCCCAGCCACGGGATCCGGTGCTGGCCTTTGGGTTGAGTTTCCTCATGGGGCTTCAGAACGCCACGGTCACACGCATTTCCGGGGCGCGTGTCCGCACCACCCATATGACGGGAATGCTCACCGATGTGGGGCTGGAACTGGCGGACTGGTTGGAGAGCTTTTTTCATCCGGTTGACCCAGCCCGGCGGACCGGTACGCGCGAGTGTCTGGGGCTGCATGCCGCCATCGTGCTGTCCTTCACGCTGGGCGGCGTGGCCGGCGCCTTTCTGTATGGCTGGTGGTCTGCTCTCTTTCTTCTGGCGCTGGCGGGGCTTCTGGCCTGTCTGGCCCTGCCGGGTGCACTGTCGCATGAGCCTGTGGCGGAACAGGAACCGGCGTCGGTTCCGGCTTACGGGGAGAAGCATTCCTGATGTGCAATCTCTACGCCATGACATCGAACCAGAAAGCGATCCGGGAGATTGCAAAGGTTCTCGATGATCTGACGGGCAATCTCCAGCCTTTGACGGAGATATACCCGAATACAATGGCCCCGATCGTGCGGAACGGCGGAAACGGTCGCGAACTGGTCATGGCACGCTGGGGCATGCCGACACCTCCTGGCTATCTCAAGGGACACAGGGTCGACCGGGGTGTAACCAACATCCGCAATCCGTCCTCGACATGGTGGAAACGCTGGGAGGGCGTGCAACATCGTTGTCTGGTGCCATTGACGGCGTTCTCCGAACCGGAGCGTCTGCCCGACGGGACATCACGACCGGTGTGGTTTGCGCGGAATGATGGAGAACCGCTGGTCTTCTTTGCCGGGATTTGGTGTCGATGGACGTCCGTGCGCAAGCTGGCGGACGGAGAGACGACGGATGATCTGTTCGGTTTTCTGACCACGGACGCCAATCTGGAGGTGGGCGCGATCCATCCGAAAGCCATGCCTGTGATCCTGACGCAACCGGATGAGCTGGAGCGCTGGATGACGGCACCGATAGCAGAGGCTCTGGCGCTTCAGCGTCCGCTGCCCGATGGAGTTCTGTATCGGGTGCAGGCGCCGGCTCTGGCTGACTGAGAAAGGGGATCATCCTGTCCTGTTCGGGGCGTTTGATACATCGCAACGACAGATCGGCTTAGCAGGTGTTGTATGGCTGGAAGGGTTTCCCGCCATCGGCCCTTTTCAGAAAAGGACATGCGCCATGAGATACGCTCACAGCAATTACGAGGCTTTCGTTCACCCTCCAGCCCCGCAGGGTATGGAAGGACGGTCAGCGTGGATCGTGGGCGGCGGGCTGGCGGGCATGGCGGCGGCGGCGTTCCTCATCCGAGATACGGGCATGACGCCTTCAGCCATCACCATTCTTGAGGCATCGGACAGCGATGGTGGTGCGCTGGATGGGGCGGGGAATGCGGAGACCGGCTGGCTGATCCGTGGCGGTCGGGAGATGGAAGAGCAGTTCCAGTGTCTGTGGGATCTGTATCGTTCCATTCCGTCTCTGGAAATTCCCGATGCATCAGTGCTGGATGAAGTCTGGCAGGTCAATCAGGCCGATCCGTCTACAAGTCCGGTCCGCGCCATGTGCAATCGGGGACAGCCCCTCGCCGATCGTGACAGGCTGACGCTCACGGGAAAGGCGCGGCGCGAGATCATTACCCTCATTCTGACCGATGAGGACGAACTGGCGGGAAAGACGATCGCGGATGTGTTGTCCGGCGATTTCATGGCGTCGAACTTCTGGCTGTTCTGGCGGTCGATGTTCGCGTTCGAGACCTGGCACAGCGCCATTGAGATGAAGCGCTATCTCGCACGGTTCGTGCATCAGATCCTCGGACTGAAGGATCTGCATGCGCTGAAATTCACCAGATATAACCAGCAGGAATCCCTGAGCAGACCACTGGCCACATGGCTTGCCGATCAGGGCGTCGTGTTCCGTCATGGTGTGACGGTGACGAATGTTGCCGTTGATGTGTCGGGCAGAACGAAAGTTGCGACCCGTCTCGACTGGCTGGAAAATGGCGCGACCGCTGGTGTTGACCTGGGTTCGGCGGAGCTGGTGTTCGTGACCAACGGTTCCATGGTGGAGAATTCACGCTGGGGCGACCATCATACACCCGCGCCGATTGATACGACCATCGGAGAGGGGAGCATCTGGCAGCTCTGGCGCACTATCGCAGCGCAGGATGCCGCATTCGGGCATCCTGATGTTTTCTGTGGTGATACGAAAAAATCCCGCTGGCTGTCGGCTACGGTTACGACCCGGGATGCGCGGATTCCGGAGCTTGTAAAGCGGATTACGGGGCGTGATCCGTTTTCGGGGAAAATCATCACGGGTGGCCCGGTCACGATCGCGGATTCATCCTGGCTGATGAGCTGGGTGGTCAGCCGTCAGCCTCATTTCAAGGGGCAGCCCGAAGGCCAGATGGTGGTCTGGCTCTATGGTCTGTTCAGTGACGTGCCTGGCGATTACGTGAAAAAGCCCATGCAGGGCTGCACGGGGGAGGAAATCACTCGTGAGTGGCTGTTCCATATGGGCGTGCCGGTGGAGCAGATCGACGACATGGCAGCGACAGGGGCGACGACGCGTCCGTGCATGATGCCGTTCATCACGGCGCAGTTCATGCCGCGTGCACCGGCTGACCGACCGAAGGTAGTGCCGGATGGGAGCGTCAATCTCGCCTTTCTCGGGCAGTTCGCCGAAACGCCACGCGATACGGTTTTCACCACGGAATATTCCGTCCGCACGGCGATGGAGGCGGTCTATACCCTGTGCAGCGTCAGGCGGGCTGTGCCGGAAGTGTCGGGCGGCATTTTCGATGTCCGGATGCTGTTACAGGCGGCTGCGGAACTGCGGGACGGAGAGAAGGTGCCAGCATCCGGACTGATCCGGCACCTGACACAGGGGACCGAGATTGACGATCTTCTGGAACGCTACGGGCTGGTTTGAGCTTACTGTCAAAGTGTTGAATACTTTCACAGGTAAAACGGACATAACCAGGAAGAACGAGTCTGATGTCAATTACGGCGACTGGTTGAACGGCAGTCCTGGCTGGTTCAGAAATAACAAAACATGGCGCCGTAGATATTTTCGAGATGGGTTGAAGGCCGGAGTTCACGTAATGGCAGTCGTTCATTGCCGCGATCTACAGCAAATTTTGCAAACGGGGACAACCGGTAGATACTCTGATTTTCACGGGTTCTGGCAAACAACGGCTGGTATCAGACGTCATTCATAAACCGACATGGCACAGTCGGCAGGAATACAACGCTGGGTCAGGCGACACGACGTGATGCGCCGCTCGCCTGCCCGAAATCAGGCCTTGATGCCCGCAGCCCCGTTGAGAACCGTTGGGTCATCCTGGAGAGTCACGTGCTGTGATACAGAGACATGGTAAAATCGGAACCTTATCCCGTTCTGTCATGCGCGTTGCCGGGGTGGCAGACTGGTTCAGACTCTCCGTGATCAAGATGCATCACAAAGGGACGAAAAAACATCAATTCATGACAAAGATCGGCGTCTATCCTCCGTAAAAGACTTTTTCTCCAAGATCCTTCATGTGCAGGATGGCGTCATCAGGGCGACCGGCAATGTCTTTTGTGAGGTAGACGCCGGTAACCTCGCAAACAAAGGTGTGATGATCACCCAGTTCCACAATCTGTCTCACTTTCAGTTCAACCGCCGCCGGGACGCATGCGAGTATGGGGGCTCCATTGGCGGCCCACCTGACCTCGTAATCTCCCAGTCTGCCATCCGCATACGGAACGGGCTTGAAGAACGCAAAGGCCAGATTTCCCTGCTCTCTGCCGAGAATGTTCAGCACCAGATCGCCACTTTTGCTTGCCTCTGCGTAAATGGCGGAATCGGTCTTGATGCCCAGGGCAAGCAGAGGAGGAACGAAGCTGGTCTGCGTTACCCAATTGATAGTCGCCGATGCTATCGTGCTGTCCTGACTTCCTCCTGTCAGTACGTAGAGCCCATAGGGGATCATTCTCAGGACGGTTTTTCGGATCTGTTCATCCATAACGTATTTCTCCGCTTACAGTTCGTCATTCGGACGATAACACATTACTATGGGTGGCACCCTGCGTCATGTAATACCAATCATTGTTTGCTGGTATCCATGAGAGATACCGGAAGCTTTCACCCTGTCTGGAGGTCTGCTGTCACACGCGCGGCCCGGGCGAATGGCATCCAATGTCAATCTGTACGGCGTGTTGATCCTGGAGTGCCTGACGATGCGTTATGGAAACGATCGTCAGATTCGGGATATGCTCGCGCAGAAGATCGTAAAGACGGATCTCTCCCTCCTGGTCAAGATTTGACGTGGTTTCATCGAGGAATATCCATTCAGGCCTATTTATCAGAATGCGTCCAAACATCAGACGCTGCTGCTCGCCGGGCGAAAGGCGTTCTGTCCACCTTGCTTCCGTATCGCGTTCATCAGCAAGGAATGACAGGCCTACCAGATCAAGGATCCGACAAACACGCTCATCGGGAACTGCTTCTGGGGCAACGGGATAACAGAGTGCCTCGCGCAGTGTCCCCAGTGGCAGATACGGACGCTGCGACAGGAACATTACCCGTGCCTCAGGCACGTGGATCTGACCGCTGGTAAATGGCCAGATTCCGGCAAGGGCGCGTAGAAAGGTGGATTTACCAACGCCAGATGCGCCGGTCAGAACAATATCCTGCCCCTGAGGCAGCGTGATGTTGACGTTTGAAAGCAGAACTGAACCATCCGGACGAAGTACAGTCAGATTCTCTGTAACAATATCAGAATTTGAAGCTGATTTTTCACGCAAGGAATCATGGTCGCTGACGGCGATGAAATCCATCGTTCTCTGGAAGCTTGCCAGACGGGAAACATTGGCTCGCCATTCGGTAATGGCCGGGTAAGCAGACCATATCCAGCCCAGCGCTTCCTCGACGCGTGAGAATGCCTGAACCAACTGCATCAGGGTCCCAAAGGTGATCTTTCCTGCGAAATAGCGGATTGATCCGACGAGGAGGGCAAAATTTCCGGACAACGTGCCCAACCCGTCTGTCAGAAAGCCAAGCCATTTCGTCCTGGTCATAATGCCAAGAAAATTGTCATATACGGACGAGAATTTTCCCAGCAGAAGATGCTTTTCGCGGTCTCCCCCGCCGCTCAGGGCGATACTGTCCGCATGATCCCGGACATGCACAAGCCCATACCGGAAATCTGCTTCCGCCTTTTGCTGGGTAATGCGTAACGGGATCAGCCGTCGACCTGTCAGATGTGTGACAATTGACGCAAAAGCAGAATAAAGCAGGGCTATCCACAGGAAATAGCCGGGGATACGAACCCCGAGCACGGTGATGGATCCGGAGAGAGCCCAGAGAAGTCCGACATAGCTGACGAAGGTAATCGTGCGCGACACAATATCGAGAAACTGTGAGAGTGTATCACGTACAAATCCGTCGATATCCTCCTGTATGCGCTGATCGGGATTGTCGCTGGTCTCTTTTAAGTGAGCCCGTGTCACGGCAATGCGGAAGGCGAGGTTCTGATCGAGCCACTGGGCGAGCATGCGGTGTGTCATCCAGCGCCGCCAGCGGAGTTGCAGGAGCTGCTGGAGGTAGGTGGCGTAGACCGAGATCAGCAGCGATGGCAGGGTGATGATGAAGAAACCGGGAATGATCATGGACGGTGTCCGGACGAACCAGAACAATCCCCGGAGGAACGATGTGACGTCGCGCTGTTGCAGGGCAGTATAGAAAATATTGCGGGAAAAAGATTGCAGGACGTCCGCTCCAACCAGCAGCAGGGTCAGCCCCAGTACCGCAGTCAGTAATACCCACGCGGACTTCTTTTCTTCAGACGTGAAATAGGGTCGGCTGAGGTACCATAAATCGTCGAAAGCAGCGCGAAAGCTCTTCATCCGACGAAGGCCCTTAGCAGCCGATCACGAGAGGCAGTTGCCAACACTTTGACGACTTCTTCGCCCTTCAGGGTTGGTCGAGCCGGATTTCCATATTCCCGGATGGAGACGGTTCTGTTTTCTTTCTCTTTTTTCCCGATGACCAGCATGACAGGTATTTTCGCAAGACTGTGTTCCCGAATCTTGTAAGAGATTTTCTCGTTACGCAGATCCGATAGAACCCGGATGTCGTGTGCATCGAGATTCCTGATGAGGTCTTTAGCGTAGTCGTTTGCCTCCTCTGTGATCGTCGCGACAACGACCTGCACCGGTGCGAGCCAGAACGGCAGATGGCCTGCATGGTGCTCCAGAAGAATGCCAATGAAGCGCTCAAGTGAGCCAAACAAGGCGCGATGCAGCATGACAGGCGTGTGCTTCTGGCTATCGGCACCGACATAGTGTGTGTCCAGCCGTCCCGGCAGGTTGAGATCGACTTGAACTGTACCGCATTGCCAGTCCCGTCCGATGGCGTCCCGCAGCACGAACTCCAGTTTCGGGCCGTAGAAGGCGCCTTCGCCGGGATTGTGGGTGTATGTCAGCCCGGCAGCTTCGACACCATGGCGCAGCGCAGCTTCTGACCGATCCCATATTTCATCCGATCCCACCCGTTTTTCCGGACGGTCGGAAAACTTGATACGGACGTCCTCGAAACCGAAATCCCGATAAATCGAGAGTACCAGATCACAAATCGTCTGCGTCTCACTTTCCATCTGTTCGGGCGTGCAGAAAATATGGGCGTCATCCTGCGTAAAGGCACGCACACGCATGAGACCATGAAGTGCCCCCGAGGGTTCAAAACGATGAACCTTACCGAATTCGGCCATACGGAGTGGCAGATCGCGATAGCTTTTCAACCCTTGTCGGAAGACCTGTACGCCACCGGGACAGTTCATGGGCTTGAGAGCGTAGGTGCGTCCCTCGGTCTCGGTGGTGAACATGTTCTCCCCGAATTTGTCCCAGTGACCGGAGGCTTTCCACAGAGACAGATCCATGATGTCAGGCGTGTTGATTTCCACATAGCCTTCCGTGCGCTGACGCTTACGCAAATAGGCGAGGAGTGTCTGGAACAGCGTCCATCCGTTGGGATGCCAGAACACTGCTCCCGGTGCTTCTTCCTGAAAATGGAAGAGATCCATCTCACGACCTAGCCGACGATGATCGCGTCGAATAGCCTCCTCCCGTCGCTTTTCCCAGGTTTCGAGTTCCTGCTCGTTACGCCAGGCCGTGCCGTAAATCCTCTGGAGCATCGGGCGGTTTTGGTCACCCTTCCAGTAAGCGCCGGCTGTTTCAAGAAGACGGAAAGCATGACCTATCTGTGCGGTACTGGAGAGATGAGGCCCACGACACAGGTCCACGAAATCACCCTGTCGATAGAACGTCAGAACAGCATCAGCCGGGAGTGCGTTGATGATCTCGGCTTTGTAGTCCTGGCCCTGTTCGTGACACCAGGAAAGTGCCGTCTCCCGGTCCCATATCTCGCGAGTGATCGGTTCATTACGAGCGACTATTTCATGCATGCGGGCTTCGATCCGGGGCAAATCGTCCGCCGTGATCGGCTCTTCCGGCTCGACATCGTAGTAAAAGCCGCTTTCAGTAGCCGGCCCGGTCGCAAACAGAGTGCCCGGAAACAGTTCGCTGATCGCCTGAGCCAGAATATGCGCCGCGTCATGGCGGATGAGGGGTAGCGCATCTGCATCGTGCCGGTACACAGATTGGGACCGAATGTCATCGGCTATGCTGGACGAACGGTCATGAAGAACACCATTGATCCGGCAGGCCAGGACTTCGCCTGGCTCTTTTTGGGCAGGACGGTGGAGGGACGCAGACGATGTCATTGAAGACCCTTGACGAAAAAGAGCGGAGAGATGGCAGGAACTCATTTGATGGCCTGCGGAGGAAGGGATTGCGTGGTCGAACGGACGGGCGTTGCAGGACAGGACTGGCAATCAGAGCAAAGTCCCTGCAACTCAATGATCCGTCGCCTGACCTGAAATCCAAGACTGTCGGCATTTTTGTCGATCAGACGGGAGGAGGCCTCGTTTTCCACCGATTGGGCGATACCGCATTGCTCGCAGATACAAAAAACCAGACGAGAGGGATTTTTCGCTCTGATGTGCACAAACGCATTCCGGCTTTCCAGACGGGCGACGAGGCCTTCGGCCATAAGTTTACTCAGTGCACGGTAAATGGTTGGAGGAGCCAGCGTGCGCCCGTCCGGGCTGTCAATGCACCGGAGTATGTCGTAGGCGGAAAGTGGAAGTCTGGCGTTTGTCAGAACGGTCAGGACGTCGTCCCGGACCGACGTCGTGCGGTCTGAAGATCCACATTGCCGGGATGGTAAAGAACAGAAACGACGAGAAGATGTTTCCATATTCTTCATCCTCTGACTGTATCGATGATGAGATGGATCCCGGGCGCAGTAGTGTCGTGACCCGCGTGACAGATACGATGCAGACAGCCGGCATCCTGACCGTCAGAACCCTTGATGAACGCCACTGAGAAAGAGTCCAGCGTGCTGGTCATGCCCGCGTTTGGATCGGGGTAACTGCACCACTCGGCACTGGCCGAGCCATAGCAACAGACAAGTCTGAGCGCTCCCGGCACCGCTTCAAAGCCAGTGTCATCAAGGGATTCTGTCGTCAGTCTGAGACGCTGAGGACAATCCTGTGTGACCGCGGAAAACAGGCTCAATAATTCGGCAACATCACTGAGAACAAGAGGCGGGAACGCCTTTATCACCGCTCTGGACGCAAGGGCGTCGGCGAGTTCATCGGGGGTGCCGGACATGTCGAAGACGGTCTGGGAGGAAGGAGCTTCTGCCAACGCTTTGTGCCAGACATCTGGAACCACGCGGCCCCAGACGACCATGTCGATATCGCCGCGATGGAGGTCCAGCAGGACGGATGCATTGGAACAGGCAATCACGTGTGGGGCGGGATAGGCTAGAGGCGGCATCTCAGGACTGTCTGGCGCCGGGGCGGGCCAGCTTTCCACGAACAGCGTGGCAGTGCGACGTTGATGCGGATCCCGGGACATGATTGCAGACTCATCCGGGAAAGGCATGAGGCGCTTTTCCGTAACTGCTGGTGTGGTGAAAGGAGCTGTCATGAATCCGATGCTTGACGGGATGCTGTCGTTACCTCTAGTGTTATATTATAACATAACATAGTCAACGCTGAATGTGAGGGCTGAATGGACACAACCGTGGAGACGCGCCCGCCAGCGCATGCGCCCACCCGGGTTTTACGGCCCCGGCCCACGCGAGCTCAGGCGGAGGAGGCGGTGAGGACGCTGCTCGCGTGGACGGGGGATGACCCGGACCGCGAGGGACTGAGAGGCACACCCGATCGGGTGGTCCGTGCCTATGAGGAGTTTTTCGAAGGCTACGAGGAGGACCCCGTGGCCCTTCTTGAGAGGACATTTGAAGAGACAGAGAATTACAATGAATTGGTGGTGTTGCGGGATATCCGACTGGAATCGCATTGCGAACATCACATCATTCCACTGATCGGCAAGGCGCATGTCGCCTACCTGCCGGACAGGCGGGTCGTCGGTATCAGCAAACTGGCACGTCTGGTCGATGTGTTTGCGCACAGATTGCAGATTCAGGAAAAGCTGACGGCGCAAATCGCCGATACGATCCACAGCGTTCTCAAACCGCGTGGTGTCGCAGTGGTGGTTGATGCGGCCCATCAATGCATGACCACGCGCGGCGTGCACAAACCCGGCGTTAGCATGGTGACCAGTCGCATGATTGGCGAGTTTGAGTCCTCGGAGACGCTGCGCCGGCAGTTTTTCGCCATGGCCGGCATGGGAGGCGCATGATGGGTGTGATCCTGGCCCATGAATCCGCAGCGTTTCGGCCGCGCCTCTCCATTGTGCAGGTGGAAGAAAGCACTGATCTGGCGCCCCGCTTCGATGCCGCCGGGCTTCTCACAGTCGTCACGACCGACGCGGAGAGCGGCGATGTTGTGATGGTCGGGGTCATGAACGCGGAGGCTCTCGCCCGCACCATCGAGACCCGTGAAGCGCATTACTGGAGCCGAAGCCGTCAGTGTCTCTGGCACAAGGGTGCGACGAGCGGTCTGACCCAGCATGTTGTCGAATTACGCATCGATGATGATCAGGACGCCGTGTGGCTCCGTGTCAAAACAGCTGGCGTCGGAGCGAATTGTCATGTGGGTTATCGAAGCTGTTTTTACCGGCGTGTTGATCTCCCGGTTGATGAAGGCGTTTCGGCCCCGGCGGCCAGGCTTGTCTTCTGTGAAGCAGAGAAGACTTTCGATCCGATTGCCGTTTATGGCGATGCTCCGAACCCAACACAGCTCTGAAGGAACAATGGAAATGGAAAACAGACTTCCCGTTACCGTGTTGTCCGGCTTTCTTGGGGCGGGCAAAACGACGTTGCTCAATCATGTCCTGAACAACCGTCAGGGCTATAAGGTTGCGGTCATCGTCAACGACATGAGCGAGGTCAATATTGATGCCGATCTCGTGCGCGAGGGTGGCAGTAATCTCTCCCGGACCGATGAAAAACTTGTCGAAATGACCAATGGCTGCATCTGCTGCACGCTGCGTGACGATCTGCTGCAGGAGGTGCGGCGTCTCGCCGAAGAGCAGAAGTTTGATTACCTTCTCATTGAATCGACCGGGATCGCCGAACCTCTGCCTGTTGCGGCCACGTTCGAGTTTCGCGACGAGAATGGTGTCAGTCTGAGCGATATTGCCCGGCTGGATACGATGGTGACGGTCGTGGATGCCGTAAACCTGCTGCGGGATTATTCTTCAAGTGATTTCCTGAAAGATCGTGGAGAAACGGCAGGTGAGGACGACGACCGCGCTCTGGTCGATCTTCTGGTCCAGCAGATTGAGTTCGCAGATGTCGTGGTCATTAACAAGGTCTCCACCGCCACAGTCGACCAGGTAGACGCTGCCCGGAAGATCATTCGTGCCCTGAACTCAGATGCGGATATTATTGAAACGGACATGGGTCAGGTTCCCATCGAGCGGATTCTGAATACAGGTCGCTTTGACTATGACAAGGCGCATCAGCATCCTTTGTGGTTCAAGGAACTTTATGGTTTCGCCAACCATGTGCCCGAAACCGATGAGTATGGCATTCGCAATTTCGTCTATCGTGCGCGTCGTCCGTTTGAACCAGCAAAATTTCAGGCGTTTCTGGATCGTAACTGGCCTGGCGTTGTGCGCGCGAAAGGGCATTTCTGGCTTGCGACACGCCCCGAATGGGTCGGGGAGATGAGCCAGGCGGGCGCACTTGTTCGCAGCGAAGCCATGGGACTGTGGTGGGCTTCCATTCCGAAAAACCAGTGGCCTGACACCGATCAGTGGCGTGATTTCGTGTTGGGAAACTGGGATTCTGTTTATGGCGACCGTCGGCAGGAAATCGTCTTCATCGGCACTGCGGAGATGAACGAGGCCGCACTGCGTCGTGATCTCGATGCCTGCCTTGTGCCCGAAACCAACAGTTTTGATCCGGCCCGTTATGCCCATCTGCCGGATCCATTCCCCATATGGCGCCGTCAGTCAGAAAGCCTGGAACCAGCCTGACAGATACGATTGTCAACCACTAATGTTTTCTTGAGGGATCATCAAAAATGAAGACGCGTGCTGCTATTGCATGGGAACCGAACATGCCGCTCGAGATTGATCTGGTCGATCTCGAAGGCCCGAAGGAGGGTGAGGTTCTGGTCAGGATTGTCACCACGAGCCTGTGTCACACCGATATGTTTACCCTTTCAGGGCATGACCCTGAAGGACGCTTTCCGTGCATTCTCGGTCACGAGGGGGTGGGTATCGTCGAGGATGTAGGCAAAAGCGTCACTTCTGTTGTTCCGGGCGATCATGTCATTCCGCTCTACATTCCCGAAGATCCGAACTGTCCGATGATCCGTTCGGGCAAGACCAATCTCTGCTCGACGATCCGTGAGACACAGGCTCTCGGACTAATGCCCGATGGAACAAGTCGCTTTTCCTATAAGGGGCGGCAGATTTTTCACTATATGGGCACCAGCACGTTCAGCGAATACACCGTCCTGCCCGAGATCGCGGTTGCGAAAATTACCAAGGACGCGCCTCTTGCCAAGGCAAGTGTCATGGGCTGTGCCGTGCCGACCGGCATGGGGGCCGTGCGGAATGCGGCAAAGGTCGAGCCCGGCTCTACTGTAGCGGTTTTTGGCCTCGGCGCGATAGGGATGGCCGTTATTCAGGGGGCCGTCATGGCTGGTGCCTCGCGAATCATTGGTGTCGATACCAACCCCGCGAAATTCCTGCTGGCGAAAAATCTGGGGGCGACAGATCTGGTCAATCCGACGGATCATACCGATCCGATCCAGAAGGTGATCGTCGAGATGACGGGCGGCGGAGTGGATTATTCCTTCGAGGCGATCGGACGCGTCGATGTCATGCGGGCTGCGCTGGAATCTTGTCACAAGGGCTGGGGAGAATGCACCGTTATCGGTGTCGCGGGTGCCGGAGAGGAAATTTCCACTCGGCCATTCCAGTTGATTACAGGGCGTGTCTGGCGCGGAACGGCCTTTGGAGGCGTGAAAGGGCGCTCGCAGCTTCCTGGAATGGTGGATGAATGGCTGGCCGGAAAATTCAGTGTTGATCCCTACATCACGCACAACATGACGCATAACCAGATCAACAAGGCCTTCGATCTGCTGCATCGTGGTGAGGCAATCCGGTCTGTCATGCACTACCAGCCTGGTGAGACCATGTCGAACGACTTGCCCGGCGAAATTCTGATGGATGCCTGATCATCGCTTTTTGGCGCCTTTCGCTTCTAACTTTGGAAATCGAGGACCTAACTCATGCTGAGACCAAATCCACGAGGCGACTATCCCGTAGTGGCGGAGAGCGCTTTCGTTGATCCGACGGCTATTCTGTGTGGCCACGTGATTGTTGAAGATGATGTATTCATCGGACCGTACGCTGTCATTCGTGCTGACGAAACCGATGAGAACGGCGAGGTCGAACCGATACGGATCGGCAGAGGATCAAATATTCAGGACGGCGTCGTCATTCATTCGAAAGATGGCGCGGCCGTCACGATCGGGTCGAGAACCTCGATCGCGCATCGTTCGATCATTCATGGGCCGTGCACTGTAGGTGATGAGGTTTTCATCGGTTTTAACTCGGTTATCTTCAATTGCACCGTAGAGCGAGGCTGCGTAGTCCGGCATAATGCAGTCGTAGAAGATTGTGTGCTGACAGAAGGGTTTTATATCCCGTCGACAACGACGATTCATTCAAATACCGACCTGTTGACTGTCCCACAGGTCACCAAAGATGCCACGGCATTTTCTGAGAGCGTGGCTGAAATGAATGTCAGTCTCGCACGATCCTACCGGCGTATCGCTAATCAGCTGTAACCTGATGCGGGAATGCGAGAAGGTCGGAAAAAGCGATTATTGTTCTATGTGTTTCTTCTGGGTGTAACAAACTCTACACCCAGTAATGCTAAGGGCTTCGATCTTCCCGCTATGGTGCAGGACGTCATACCGGAGGGCTGCACGCATTATGCACATAATCCCTCAGGACGGCAGGCCTATCGGATGGGCAGCCTCCCAGAGAACAAGGGCCGTATTTGGATCATACCCTGCACGGTCAGACTGTCAGAAACAACGCAGGTAGTGATCCGGGCTATGCCCTCTTCACCTGTAGAGCTTCTGACATTCAGGCAATGGGACCATGGGGTCTGGAACACGTCACCCTATCTGTTCAATGTGACCTACGATGATCAGTCAGGTGTTCTGACGTCGCTTCATCGGGACGACAGTTTAGGGGATTGTGGCACCTGGACTGTCTGGCAGGCCTCAGGAGCGGATTTCATAATGCAGCGGCTGGACGCCAAGACAGAATGTGACGGTCGGGAAGGTCCTTATCGCACTCTATATCTCTATCCGGGAAATCGACCGTCATGATGAAAGAAACTGGAACAGATCCGGGTCGTCATGCCCTGTTTCTGACAAATACGCTTTCGGGAAGAAAGCAGAGGTTCCAGCCTCGTGATCCGAACAGGGTCACACTGTATGTTTGCGGCCCTACCGTCTATAATTACGCTCATCTGGGCAATGCCCGTTCGGCGGTTGTCTTTGAGTAATCATCCGGCGAGAGACGCGGGCGTATTCAGGCGGCGATGGTATTGTGGACCTGCTGGTGGGCTTTCCAGTGCCAGGGCAGGAGTTCATGGAGGCG
>NZ_NIRT01000044.1 GCF_003207795.1 Komagataeibacter nataicola
CGAATGGTATGCTGTCAGATGCCAGCTCGCCATCATGTTCGATGATCGTTTCCCAATGGCCTGAAAAAGTGCCACCGCACAAAATTCTACACAGTCTCACTGATTTCCGTTCTGCCCGCTCTATCTTCAGCCGGTCATCAATCTCGCTCTGAATGTCCCGCATGTCCTTATAGGCAATCACCAGAAAATTGCCCGATCCACAGGCAGGATCAAACACCCGAATGCCAGATAGACGCTCCTTCAGGGCATGCAGCTTTTGAGTATTATGACCTGCCTTTTCCAGTTCCTCACGCAGACCATCCAGAAACAGGGGATTCAGCACTTTGCGGATATTAGGCACACTGGTGTAGTGCATCCCCAGCGCACCACGCTCCCCTTCATCGGCCACGGCCTGGATCATGGACCCGAAGATATCCGGGTTAATCTGCGCCCAGTTCAGCTCCCCTGCACGCAAAAGATAGGTGCGGGCCAGTTTGCTGAATTTCGGGCAGTCCGTTGCTCCAGAAAACAGGTTCCCGTTCACATACGGGAAATCCCTGGCCCAGGATTTGACCCTGCCTTTTTCACGATCGTCATTGCGCGTATCCAGATCCATCGTCCGGAACAGCTCGGCCATGACCTCATGCGTCTGATTCGTAGCCCCTTCCGTCATGGTCTGGATGGTTCTGGTGAACAGATTGTTCAGGAAGATCCCGGTATCCTCGGCAAAAAAGCAGAAGATGAGACGCGCCATGAAATGGTTCATGTCGTGGCGGCGTTCTTCCGTTGCCCAGTCAGGATTTTCCTTCAGAAGTTCGACATAAAGACGGTTCAGGCGTGACGTGGCCTTAACATCGATCGGGTTGTTCTTGATCTTCTGGACGGTTGTAATGCCCGCTAGGGACAGGAAAAACCCGAACCGATCAGCCAGATGCGTAAACACATCTGTAATGTGCTCATCTTCCGTGCGGTCTTCCGCCTCAAACGTCACTCCATCCGTGGCCAGCAGAAACCGCGCCTTGGCCGACTGGGTCTTGGGACTTTCCCGGAGCAGGTTCAGGGTCTGGACAACCTGGCCTTCAGGACAGACGGCCAGATGGATGTTGTTGCGCTGGAGCACCGCTCCGGGAACGTCCGAGCGGTTATCCTTGCGAAGCCGCTTGATCGTGATATCGCGGTTTCCGAATGCTTGCAGGAACTCGAAAGGAAATTCCCCGGGATTAAAAGGTGCCTCGGCAATCCGGGAGACAGCTTCTTCAATCTCAACGGGATTCATGCGTAAAATTCCATACGTTCGAAAAACAGATCATACACTTCATGCGCCACCGGACACCTCCAGGAAGAGGCGGACCAGAGGTGCGTTGATATAATAATTGCTCCGCCCTGAGCGGTGCTTGGACAGCAGACCTTTCTCCGACAGCTGATCGAGATATTTCCCAGCCGTCTGACGCGCGATACTCAGGTCCGACTGGACATACTCGATTTTCGTGTAGGGATGCCGGAACAGGTTGTTCAGCAGCTCCTGGCTGTAAATTTTGGGCAGCTCTGTGCGCATCCGCTGCTTCATGGTGGCCATCTGCGCCCGCATGCCCTCAATCAGCTCCAGGGTGATCCTGGATGTCTCGGCCACGGCACGCAGCATGTAGAGGATCCACGCCTCCCATGCGCCTTCATCCCGCACCTTTTGCAACAGGCGATAATACTCATCCTTGTGGCGGGTGATATAGCGCGACAGGTAGAGGATCGGGATATCCAGAAGGCCGGTCCGGGTCAGATACAACACATTCAGGATCCGCCCGACCCGACCATTTCCATCCGGGAACGGGTGGATACTCTCAAACTGATGGTGGATCAGAGCCATCTTGATGAGCGGATCCAGATCACAGAGCCCGTCATCATTCACGAACCGCTCCAAATCCGACATATGCCGGATAATCTCTCGCCCATCCTGCGGCGGCACAAAGACCACTTTCCCCGTGCGCTCATTCTTCAGGGCCGTTCCCGGGGTATTTCGAAACCCATCCTCCCGCTTCTTGAGCATCTGAAAAATCGCGATCAGCCCCTTGTTCAGAATCAGGCCATCGGTTTCCTTCAACTGCCGAAACCCAAGATGCAGTGCATCTCGATAGAGGGCGACTTCCTTGGCCGCTACTGAGTCCGGCCCCTCGGGAAACAGATCGGCCTGAAAAAGCTCATCCTGCGTGGTGACGATATTCTCGATTTCCGAGGACGCTTTGGCTTCCTGCAAAGCCAGCGTATCAATCAGGATCCCCTGATTGGGAATAGTGGCCGCCCGCCCCTTCAGCTCCGCCAGAGCCTTATTGGCCTCGACCAATGCCCTGAGAACCGGAACCGTTTCTATCTCCGTCTGAGGCGGCAAAGGCCGAATAAGGTAGGTTGGCGTTAACATGACATCCCAACGTGGTAGCGATATGCGTTTTTCCTAACACGTCAGAAGAATCCGTCAAAGAAATCCGGTTTCTTTGACACGTCATATTCTACTGTCGGCCTTTATCTCCTCAAAACTATTCCTGTTGTGCCGGAACGGTAATGATACAGGGTTTCTGAGTTTTTTCCTGACCGGATGCCGCTTTCTGGCAAGCTGCAATCCTGTCTCTGTTGGTCTCAACCAGCTGGCTGTCCTCACGTACACGTTGCCAGCCTTCAGGATTGCTGATCGCCATCATCATGGCCCCAGAGTTCCAGCGATCTTTCTCCCCAACGATAAAGGATGCCACCCGCGTCCCGACAGAAGAAGGCAGGAGATAAGCCAGCACAGGCGACAACCCGATCCCTACAACAAGACAGGCAAGACCCACCCCTAACAGCCACCAGTTCTGACGGTCCTGATGACGGGACTGACCAATAATATGAGCAAGCTTCTGACGCTCACCCTGAACCTCACCTATCGCTTCCTGAAACGCTGCCTGTATCTCCTGACTGGCAGAAAGCCCTGCCTGACGTATTCCCTGCCCATACGCCTGAGGCGTCATTTTCAGCGTTGGAGTGTCCTCGATCGCCTTCATCCGCGTACTAACCGCGTTCATGGCTTTTACAACGCGGGCCAGATCCTCCGTGTAATCCGGCGGCCGGTTCTCCCGCCACGCCTGCGGCAATGCTTCCATACTGCGCCGGAGCACCGATATTTCAGCACGCAGATCATCAAACGCGCGCTGCGCCGAACCTTCCTCTGACATCAGACGTCCTCCCATGGATTAAAAACCCGCACATCGGCTGCCTCGAAAGGCGACACGTCATGGCTGGCCAGAACACGCGGCTCCGGGACAGGCCTCCACGTCTCCAGGATCACGTTGGTATCAAGCAGCAGGATCATTCGAAGGTCATTGCCTCGGCCGGGGTCTGATCGCGGGTCTGCAAGACCGCGACATCCTGATCACGCACACCGCCCTCACGACCGATGGCCCCCAGAAGTGATCCCAGCCGAACGGCCGCTTCTTTTTTCTGCATGTCCTCTCCAGTCACCACGCTGAAATCAGACAACCCGTTCCAGCCCCAGATGTGTCACAAACGGATCAAAGTCCCGGTCGCTGTAAAGGAGCCGATATCCGCTTACGATACATCGTGTGGCAATCAGGGTATCAATGGTCTTCCGGATGGTGATGCCCCTGCCGCGCAGGTCACGGAAATATCGTGCCGCTTCGATCATGACGTCACGTCCCCCGATCTCTACCAGATCCAGAGCACCAAGCATTCTCCGCGCCTTGTTGAAATCCCGTTCGCTCGCAAATCCCTGAAGAACTTCCGTCATCATCAGATCCCCAATGGCGACCAGTTCCTCTCCCAGCAACCGGTCCAGAGCATCAACCTGTGGCGTCGCCGTACCCCGGAAAAAATCAATCCAGACCGATGAATCGACCAGAATCATGCGTCGGAACGCATGGCGTCGAGATCACCCCGCCACTCCAGCCTGCCCTTCATGGAACGCAGTTGCCGCTGCTGATTCAACCTGATCAGCGTCCGCAATCCGAGTTCGACGGCTTCTTTCTTGGTTTTGACACCAGACGCCTTCAGCGCATCTGTCATGAGGGTATCGTCAATAATGATGTTGGTTCGCATGATGTGTATCTCCAGTGAAAATTATACACATCAACGTAGCCTCTCTCAAGCAGATTACATCCCCATATCCATGCCGCGCGACCTGGACCGCGACAGGGACTGCTCCCGCTGATGGGGATGCAGCCCGTGATCGAGCGTCGATCCCTTCCGGATGCCCAGCTCGCGGCTTTTCTCCCGCAGGATGGACTCAAGCTGCGCATCCCGCTTCAGCTCCTTCAGCGCCACACCCTGCTGCTCCCGGCTTAGCCCGTCCCACGTCCTCACGAACCGCGCCGCCCGTAATTCCGGACTCTTCCGCACCCTGTCCTCGTGCTCCAGCCCCTCGACCAGCCTGCGCGCCCGCGCCGGCCCTTCCAGACCATACAGCGCCTGCCGGATCTCCGGCTCATGCTTCACGGCGGTTTCCAGATCGATCACGGCCCCGGGCTTTAGCCGTTCCAGGGCCGTGCTGGCGTCAAGCCATGCCTTCTTCTGGTGCTCCAGCACCGGCAGATCCTGCTCCACCATGCGCCCGATGTCCCGCACCGCCCGCGCATACCGCTCCACCGCCTGGTGAAGCGGGTCACTCCCCGGCACAAACCCGCCCAGCCCGACCGGCACCTGCTCACGCTGCACACGGGGCAGCCTCAAACCCGCAAAGGGAGAGGCGGGAGCCTCACGCTCAACCCCACTCCTCCCCTTCCCGGCCTCAGCCTCCAGCCCGGCCGATACGTCTTTTTCCGATATGCGACGACCAGGCCGTACGGACAGGTCCAGCCCGTCAAACATCCCGCGCTTCCGCTGCGCCGGTGCCGGATCTGGCGTACGGACCGCTTCCGCCTGCCTGTCCTGCCGGGGGCCTGAGGCAGCCTTGCCGCGCTCCACCACAATCTCGCTCTCGGGGACAGACAGCCCGCGTCGCCGCGCGAACCCGGCATCCCGATCCCGGATCTGCGGGTAATCCAGCGTGGTATCCTTCAGCCGCTCGCGCGACAGCCGCTTCACCAGCCCGTCCCGGTCACCCACATCATCCCGGCCCCAATGAACGGACACACTCTCCCGATGCCGTGAGAGCGCCACATATGCCCCGTGCCGGTCCATGCTGCCCGTCGCCAGCACATGCGCCTGGTCCACCGTCACACCCTGCGATTTGTGGATGGTGGCCGCATAGCCATGATCCAGCGCGTCATAGTCCGCCACCGACACGGACACGACCCGGCCATGCCCGGCACCGCCTGCCCCGTCGAGCTGCACCGACAGCGCCAGATCTCCGGCCTCGACCGACCCCGTGATGCCCCGCACCGTACCCAACGTGCCGTTCTTTACCCCCAGCTCCCGGTCATTGCGCAGGAAATAGACACGCTCCCCGTCCGCAAACACCCGTTCGCCCTGCGCGGTCGGTACCAGAACATCCTCGCCCAGCTCACCCGCGTCCCTGCGGATCTCGCGCGCCGCCTCGTTCAGCGCCTGCACATCGACACGCCGGTGCGCCAGCATGATCTGGCTGTCCTCTGGCGCGGCCTGACGGGCTTCATCCCACCCGGCCACCACCCCGGCCCGCGCCTCTTCCAGGGTCTCATGCCCGCACACAAGGCCAGCCGCCTCATAGCGCCCCAGCGCCTCACCGGTGCGCCCGGTCGCCAGCTCCTTCGTGGCCGCCTGCTGCCAGCCTTCACGCTGCCGGCGCACCGTCGTGATCTCCACCGACCCGACCCGCTCGGCCACTGCCCGGAACGCACCACCAGCCTCGATCGCCTGCAACTGCTCGGGATCTCCCACCAGCACCACCTTCGCCCCGGCCCCGCGCGCGACCGACAGCACCCGCTCCATCTGCCGTGAGCCCACCATGCCAGCCTCGTCCACCACCAGCACGTCCCCGCGCTCCAGCAGGTCGAACCCGCGCGCCCACGCGCGCTCCAGGGAGGCCAGCGTCCGGCTCTCGATCCCGGACCCGGCCTCCAGACCTTCCGCCGCAATCCCCGACAGCGCCGCTCCACGCACCCGATACCCGGCCTCTTCCCACGCCTCACGGGCCACACCCAGCATGGTGCTCTTCCCCGTCCCGGCATAGCCCACCACCACGGACAGGTCGCGGGACTTCGTAACTTCGCCCACCGCCAGCGCCTGCTCGTCCCCAAGCCCGTCCCGCGCCATCGCCGCCCGCCGTATCGCCAGCGGTACCGCATGCCCCTGGGACTGTCCCATCGCAAGCGATGCCTCTTCCAGCCGCTGCTCGACCCCGATCATCTCCCGCGTGGAGAACCGTTCCCGCCCATGACCGTCTTTCCCGAGGGCGACCAGTTCCGGACACGCCTCCACCCGAACCATGACCGCACTGAACTGTTCTACGTCCACCGTGTGCCGGTCCACAAACCGCGCCAGATCCTGCCGGGTAAACGTGCTCTGCTGTCGCGTCAGCGCCTCCAGCGCCACATACGGTTCCGCCAGCAGCCTCCCGCCATTGCGTCGCGCGATCTCCAGATGGTCGGCAACCCGTTCCGCGTCCTCGCCCCGCTCGTCCCGACGCATCCCGGCCGGACCGATCTTGTTCTGCGGCTCAAGGTCGATCCCCTGCGCGGCAAATGACCGATGATCGATCCGCACATCCAGATCCAGCTCAGCCAGCCGTTCATTGGCAAGTGACGCCCACCGCTCACGCCATGTCAGCAGGAGTTCCTTGTCATTCCACGAACGCTCTTTCGCACCAAACCCGTTTTCGTCTACTGACCGCGTGGACAGCATCACATGGGCATGGGGCTTCGCCTGTCCGTCTTCGCCAATATCCCAATGCACATTGAGATCGGCCACCATGCCACGTTCCACGAACTGCTCCCGCACGAAGTCCCGTGCCAGCGCAATCCCCTGTGCCTGGGTCATTTCGCGCGGGATTGAAAACTCCACCTCGCGGGCAAGCTGGGCATCCTTGCGCTTCTCGATCGCCTCGACCTCGTTCCACAGAACAGACCGATCAAGAAACCGATCCGGTGCGCCATCGGGAAGCAGGATCTCGGAATGCACCACGCCGCTCTTGTTGGAAAAGTCATGATCACGATCCAGCCGTACGTCATGCAGGCGCGACGCCGCGCGATAGGCCGCCGCTGCCACCGCGCTCCGGCCGGTGGCGCGACTGATGACCTTTGCATGCAGGTGGTAGATCGCCATGAGCGCGATCCTATCACACTACTTAAGCGCACGTCACGAAGTGACGTATAAGCGCGCACTCACATTTTACTGCGCTACAGGGATTGATCTGTCTGGATAAGTGACGCGGTTCTCACGTGTATGATAGAGTATGGCACAGATTGCGAAGACAGGGGACCGGAAATGCGCAGGCCACGGGACATTGATGCGGAACTGAAGGCGCTTCAGGAAAAGGCGAAGCAGCTTAAAGCGAAAAGAACCATCCAGCTCGGCGAACTGATTGAGGCGACGGGAGCCGATACTCTGACGATCGAGGCGCTGGCCGGGGTGCTGCTTGCGGCTGTCGAACAGGCGGATGGCAAACCCGAAGCCGTCGTGAGGTGGACCGAACGGGGGACAGCGTTCTTTCAGGCAGGCGGAAAAAAGGGCAGCCGGAAAGGAACCGGAAACGATCAGAACGGAACTGCTGGCGTTTGAAAGACGGATCAGGAAACAGGCAGCCCTGATCCATCGCCATCAGGCACGAAAGGCACGCACCGACATGCGCGACTGGGCGAAGGCACGACGCGAACGCACCCATCATCTGATCGAACTGGGTGGGCTGGTCCAGAAGGCGGGACTGGTCGATCTGACCGATGATGACCGCGCCACCATGCTCGGGGCCTTCCTGGACATTGCCGGACAGCTTCAGGGAAAAAATGATACCGCTCCGGTTGACTTGAAAACACGCTGGAGACGCGCAGGGCTTCATGCCTTCGATGCAGACCGTGATCATGACTGATGACGAAATACGGTCTTCCAGAACGGACAGACTGTACTCTCGGCCGCAGAACAATTTTATGGCCTGAAAACTGATCATCACATACTTCAAGAGGATACCTGATGGCTCCGGAATACCCTTCTCCAGAATGGTTTTCTGATACACTCAACCGGCATCAATGGATGTGGAATCTGAATGCCCGGTTCGTTGCACGGGCGGCAAAGCGTATGACCGATACGGATGCCTTGGTCTTGCTCAATGAAGCGGTCAATCTGGAAATAGCGGAAACGGCTGCCAATCTTCTTCGGGAAGGTGTGCCAGAAAAAATCGTCGCTGATTTCGTCATAGCTTACAGTCAGACACAACGGGCAGAATTGCTGGATAATGTCTGCGATTATGCATGGCGGATTTCTGCCCCTGTCGCTGCCGCGAAACACGAGGCGATGAAGGCATGACCATAACGGATTTTTCTGACGAACAGGCTGCCAAAAGGGCTGCAATCCGCAAGGGGCGCAACAGCACGAAACCCGCAGTCCCGGCCGATCAGGTCCTTGCTCTTCTGGACGCCGATCTGGCCCGGATTCAGGCGGCCATTGACGCCCTTTCTCCCCCTCATTCCACGGATTGATGAGGGTGTTGGTGTCGAGAACGATCACACCCCGAAATCCACGTCCCTGATGGCCTCGCGGGACACGGGAACGAAAGATCGTTCCCGCGCTGAAGATTACCAGTAATATTCGTGAGGCCGCCGGGTTCCGCTATACGGAAAGACCGCTTCGAGAGGATCAAGGTCGCCCTTGATGATCAGGTGGGCAACATGCCTGTCATGATGACGGCCAGGACGGATATCGTGCAGATGGCTGTACCAGTTGGGGGATTCAGAGGCATCACGTGAGCCTCCATAGCCACAGCGATCCGGTCGGTTGGCCCAGCGATGGTTCCGGCCGTGTTTGCGGCTGTGATGATAGGTGCGAGACATGGGGCTTTCCCTCCATGACGCGCGGAGTGATTTCCGAGCGTACCTACATCGCCCGATCTCCTCTGTTCTGGTCGGAATACAGCTTTACCGCGCCTGAGCGACATCGGTCTCCAGCAGCATCCGGACATAGCGTGTGTAAGGGATGCCCTTTGCCTTCGCCCTGGCTTTCACGGCGTCCAGCAGTGACGCCGGCAGGCGCATGTTGAGGGCAGCCGCCTTGGGTTCGATCTCAAAGCGCATGGGCTTGAAACCGGACAGGTCATACCGGCTCAGATCGGCGGTCGCGACGAAATCCTCGGCCGCTTCGTCACTGTGCAGCGAGGGCATGGACCTATTTTTGCTGCTCATAGTGGTCGATCTCCTTCTGATGCATATAACGGGCACTGATGGGACGTAACCGGGTCTGGCTGCTGATCGTTCTGAACATGAAGACCAGAAAAACATAACGTCCGGCTTCAGTCCGGCCAATAGCCCGCATCCGGGGTTCACCTGGATGCGGATCAGCCATAACGACAGGTTCTCCCAGTAGGACCTGCTCGATTTCCACACGGGAGACACCATGCTTGCCACATTTCGGCCAGTTGCCGTCATCCCAGTCGAAACCCGCAATCTTCATGTAGAGAAGATATGCATTTGTCTACACAAATGCAACACAATTAGAACCCAACGGTCCCCGTTCCGTTCCCAAAGTGTCCCCTTTGAATTTCGCGCTGGAGTACATCCATGATGGCGGCAGGCCCTCTGGGAGGGGCGTACAAGGCGCAATTCCCGTTACAGGACAGACCCAACAGCCACCATGCACGATAATGCCTGTACGGCCATCCTGTGGCGTCTGGCGGGCATGCTGCGACACGTGAGCCGCCTAATCATCGCTTGAACACCGGTGCGTCTTGAGCAGATTGCGGTCTTGCCCGGTTTTTCTGGTGTTGCAGGCGTCGGGCGAGCGCGGAGCGGGAGCCCCGTAGGGCGCTAAAGGCGCCGACGCGGGAGAGGAAGGTGCTGATGGAGAGACGATGCGGAATGCATTGTCAGATTATGATTTCGCGCCGTAGGCGTGTCCGTTTAGCGCAGCCCTGAAAGGGCGAGCAGGGGGATGCCGGGTGGGAGATCGTGCGTAGCACGGTCGGGGCGGCCATAGGCCGTGAGCCGGCGGGGGCGGAGCCCCCAAGAGGCGGTGCTTGGGTTCAATTTGGTTGAAATTTTCAGGGAATGAAAAAGTTATCCACAGCACTGGAGTGTTTAAGTAGGTGTTTAAATAGTGTTACGGATTTTTAGAGTTTAAATAACATACTGAATAATAACTCTTTTATCGAGAGATTCTATCGTCCTGTGAATCCACTATGACGATAAACTGAATCCACTATGACGATAAACTGAATCCACTATGACGATAAACTGAATCTAATATGACGATAGAAAGTATGCGTAATTGAAATGACGATAAGCCCAGTCTGAATCTAAAATGACGATAATTGGCTTGCGTATGTGAAGTGACGATAGTAGTTATCTGTAATTGAAATGACGATAGAATCTTCTCCTTCCTTGTTCGACATTGCGCCTTCTCTGGCTGTGGAAGGTGATGATCGCACGCCCCTCCTTCCAGTCCGCCATCCAAATCAGGATCTATTCATCTGTGACGTGCTCGATGCCATTCCCAAAGATGATATGGCGTCAATGGAGCATCCAGTTTTTTCGCTCTCGACCAAGCCAGACAACCGGATGCGACGCTATGAACACAATGGGAATATCATAGAGATCATCCCGTCTGGCAAAGGGCTGGCAACGATCCATGACAAGGATATCCTAATCTACTGCATCTCTCAGCTCGTTGCGAAAATGAATCACGGCGAGCAACCAGGCCGAACACTCCGCCTTCAAGCTTATGACATGCTGGTCGCTACCAATCGTCAAACCAGCGGAGCAGGTTATAGGCTACTGACCGACGCGTTGACACGCTTGCGCGGAACAACCGTGCGAACCAACATTCAAACAGGCGGCATTGAAGAAACGCGAATTTTCGGTTTGATCGAAGAAGCTAGAATCACCCGTAAGACGTTTGACGGCCGAATGCTTGATCTTGAAATCACTCTGTCAGATTGGGTCTATCGTTCAGTCATCAGCAAGAATGTCCTAACACTTCACCGAGACTATTTCCGACTTCGTAAACCGTTCGAACGACGCATGTACGAACTAGCCCGCAAACACTGCGGTATGAAAGATGAATGGAAGATCGGATTAGAGCTGCTGCAAAAAAAATGTGGCTCAAATAGCCCGCTTCGCGTCTTTCGATCCTTGGTTAAGAAAGTTTGTGCGCATGACACCAGCCATGCTCATTTTCCTGACTATGCCATCACAATGGCCGACGACATCATTCTATTTCGCAACCGTTTGAGCCTTAAAACAAAGGTCGATGTTATCGCCCCTATGAAGGATGCCCCCTACATCGACCCCGAAACCATGCATGATGCTAAAACCGTTGCGCCAGGATATGACATCTATGCTCTCCATGACGAATGGGTTTCATGGTGGCACGACATGGGGAAACCAGAGCTTAAAAGCCCTGCCGGAGCCTTTATTGGCTTTTGTAAAAAACGGCACGAACGCAACCCAATACGCTGATTCCGGCATACGCCAGAAAGTGTACATGCTTACATGCAAACATGCCCGCACGTAAACATGCCTACTTACCCACAGGACTTTCTCCCATCTTGCGTAGCCAGTCGTTAAACGCGTCAGCCATCGCGTCCTGTAAACTCATCCCATGCTTTCTGGCGGTCATGTGCATAGCAAATGACATTTCCGGACTAAAATAGCCGGTCATGGCTTTTTTGCCCTGACGGCTCGGCGCAACCAGCTTGCTGGCTGTACCAACAACATTGGTAGCAGCAACCTTGCTTTCCGATGCAACAGCAACCGGCGATATTGCGGAATCACGATCCCGCAACGACAATAGAGACCCCTTCCGGCTCATGCATTAGCTCTCCGCTTCCTTGATGATTGCATGCTTACATGCTTGCATGTCCACTTGTAAAGTAGCCTTACCTCATCAGACGCCTTGCTTTTTGGCTCTATTTCCATTGCAGTTTTCCCTTCCGCCGCAGCATGACGGAAAACTGCACGATCAGCGATAATATGTGGACATGCGTTCAGTTCGTAACTTTGTACGAGTTGTGTGGCCTCCTCATACATACGCGGAGCAGTCGGACTTCCCGCTGTAAAAACGACGAAGGCTGGTTTGCCACGCATTTTTATAAGGCTGGCAGTCGTTTTGATCGCTGCCAGATCGAACGCACTCGGCCGACATGGAATTAATACCAAATCGGCGACTTCAACGGCAGCACTAGCCGCACTATCAGCGTGAGGCGGAGTATCAATCACGATGAACTCAGCACCCTGACTCATTGCCTGTCCGATCTTAGCCGCGAGACGAGGCGGAGCACTGTCAATTACAACCGGCGGAGCATCCTTACGCCATGCGGCCCATTGGCTCGCCGTCGCCTGTGGGTCCACATCAATCACCAATGCCGTATGGCCAGCATCCTCAGCCGCAGCCGCCAGATGCAAGGCCAGAGTGGTTTTTCCAGCCCCACCCTTCTGGCTAATAATCGCTATTGTTGGCATATGAACGTCCTTACATGACCTCATGTTTGCATGTGGTCATACGTGAAAATTTGCTCTATCTACAAGAGAGAATAACAGAAAATCACCCCCACATTTTCCGTGCGATATCCTGCTCCTCGGCGCCGACGGCATCGGCGTAGATGGCGGTGGTGGAGAGTTGGGCGTGACCGAGCCATTTCTGCACCATGTTGAGGGGGATGCCGCTGGAGACGGCGGCGACGCCGAAGGCATGGCGCAGGCCCTTGGGGGACGCGGCCGGGCCGGACAGGCCGGCGGCAACCATGACCGCATGCACCGCCCGCCAGCCGGTCATGCGGGACCAGGGCCACAGCTGGGCGGCCGATCCACGGCCCCGTCTACGCTGCGCCTCGCGGATACCATGCACCAGGTCCAGGGCCTCGAGCAGGGACGGGGGCACCGGCACGGCGCGATAGATCCCGTCCTGGCGCTTCTTGAGCGTGGCGAACACCAGCACGCCGCCGGCGAGGTCCACCCGGTCCGCCGTCAGGGCGAGGGCCTCGGACAGGCGGCAGCCCGACCAGGCCAGGGTCATGCACAGCGTGCGGGCCTCGCGCGGCACCGGCTCGGCCGCGCGCAGGAACCGCGCCCGCTCGGCGACCGTGAGGTATTTGCGGCTCCCGTCGCGGTCGAAGAGCTGCATCCCGCCAGGAGCGCCTGCCGGGGTCGCCCGCTGTCCCGGTTTTGGGGTGCCGCTCATCCGGCCGCCCTGTCGCGGTCGCCCCGCCGGCGCCTGGCCCGAAGCTGGCGGGCGTGGGCGTCGCGCGCCGGCCCGGCATCATGATGCCGTTCGCAGACCTGCCGGCCAGCCGTTCCGATCCGCCCCCACTGCCGCACCAGGGCGGTACCGCCAAACAGGTCGGGCTGCAGCGACAGATGGGAGAACCGCCAGCAGTTGGCGGCCGGGTCCACGCGCACCAGCGCCGCCGTTTCGGGAAACAGCGACAGCTGGCAAGGCGGCCGGACAGGGGCCTTCGGGGCGGGTCTGGGCATATGATCCCGGAAAGTGTAACATACTTCCCTCGACCCGGACAGGAAAACCGCCGCTGACGCGGGACAGGCCGGCCGGTTTCAGGCCCGCCCTGTTACACTATTGCCCATAGCCCTTTGAAACACCGGAAAATCGCGCGTAATCATGGAAGACGGCCACGTCACGGGACTGCCGCCGCGCTTCTGCCTCGAAAGCACGCCGCTCCCGCCCCGCCACATAGCGCGCATGAAATCCCGCAGCACATCGGCAGCAGGCCGTTCATCCGCACTGGTTGCCGCCGTGAACGCTGCCTTCAGCGCCGGGTCAATCCGGAAGTTGAAATTCTCCACCTTCGGATGAGAGCTAGTCCGGGGCATCATAGCCTCCTGATCTAAGGTCAGAGACTTATTATGCAATTGCATTCTGCTTCCCCCCAGATCGGGGATAGAACACTTCTCTGAAATCATCGCGTGTGTGACTGGGCCCTGAGCCTCAGGGCAGCATAAATGGGCATGTCTCCAAGTGCGCCGGCTACGACCATCGCAGCAAAACTCCCGGATAAAAGCGGCATTATCAGCTCGGACGAACCTGTCATTTCCATAACCAGAATAATCCCGGTCAGGGGTGCACGCACGGATCCGGCAAACATGGATGCCATGCCGACAATCACAAAAGGTGCGGTCGCCAGAGGTGTATCAGGACTTAATGCCTGTGCCACAACACTACTCGCCAGCCCAGAAAGCGCCCCCAGGGCCAGCATGGGGGCAAACAGACCTCCCGGTGTTGCAGCGGCATAAGACAGGGCGCCAAAAATCAGCCGAAAAGCAAATAGTGCCGGAAGCTGCTGTAATCCGATCCCGTTGTTTATGGCCGTCTGTGTGATCCACTCTCCCCCTCCAGCCAAGTGAGGTGCAAGACAGACCACCAACCCGGCCAAACCTCCCACCAGAACAGGCCTGGCTGAGATGCTGACAGGCAGCTTCCCGGCCAGACGGAGCGCTGTCATGATCGTCCGGTTGTATCCGACAGCAACCAGGCCCGTCATGAGCCCGGTCATGACGAAAAACAGCTGTTTGGCAAGCGATTCTGGAAGGATCAGAGGAGCGACCATAAAGACCGTCTGGCTACCCAGCATACCCCGGCTGACCAGAATGGCCGAAATGGATGCTCCCAATGCGGCACAGACCATTCTGATTTCAAACCGGCCGACCAGTTCTTCCAGAACGAAAACAGCACCGGCTGCCGGCGCATTGAAAGCGGTCGCCAGCCCTGCTCCCGCGCCTGCAGCAAGAAGGGCAAGGCAGTCTGTCTTCTCCAGACAGAGCAGCCTGCCAAACGTATGAGCCGCAGTCGCTCCCATCTGCACACTGGGCCCTTCACGTCCCAGGGCAAGCCCACTTCCGATCGCCAGCAGGCCACCCACGAATTTGACGGGCACCACCCGCCATGGCGCAGGCGGTGACGCGCTCAACAAGACAGCTTCCACATGCGGGATGCCACTTCCTGCTGCAAGAGGAGCAAAATGACGAACGAGACCTGAAGCCAGCCATGCCGCTGTGCCAGATCCGATGATCAACAGCACGCCTTCGCAAGAAAAACCATGCTGAAGCGACACGTCCACTCCCATATCTGTCCGGACGGCCTCCAGCCATTCCAGCAACAGACGGAAGGTACCACAGATCATACCGGCAGATGCCCCGATCACGACAGATGCCGCAGACAGGAACACCAGACTGCAGACATTTTCCGGTTTCCCTGATTGTGGAACCGGATTGGACAGATGAGGCAGCATGATTTCACATTTCTTTTCTTGCTGGTGGATCTGCCCAACAGAATGCTGATCAGCCGCTCGATCAGGAACCCGGTTCAGAATAAAATTATTTTTCCAGTCTATCGTGAGATGCCGGTCGTGCCATTCGCTCTGTTTTTTCCAGAAATCCGGTAGCCAGTGCCGAATAAAGCGGCCTGGGACAGACCATGCGGGATACACCGAACGACAGGAAGGCCGTGGCCAGCAGGGCGAGGGTCACCTGCTGATTGTCACATATTTCCATCACGATGATGGTTGCCGTCAGCGGTGACTGGGCAACGCCACAGAAATAGGCAGCCATACCCAGCAGTACAACGCCTCCAGGCGACGTATGAGGCAGAAACTGCTCGGCCCATCCTCCCATTCCAGCACCGATGGCAAGGGAAGGTGCAAACATGCCGCCAGGAATGCCAGAGCAGAAAGTAATCAGCATGGAGATATACTTAAGAAGAAAGAAAGACGCAGGATAATGAAGGCTTCCATCCACTATCCCACGCGCCTGCAGATAGCCCGTACCATAAGTCGCACCATCTGACGCCAGTCCGATCAGAGCCAGCAACAGGCCGCATAGCGCCACAAATACAAGAGGAAATCGACCTGAAAACCGGCCAAGAAAAGCCGGCAGACCTTTTGAAAGACGGATGACAAGACGGGCGAAAATCCCTCCCGCCAATCCACCACTTACACCACATACCAGAACGGCCAGCCATGCGCGTCCTACCGGAATAAAAACATTCGTACGACCAAAATATGTATAGTTCCCCAGCAGGGCAATTGCCGTAATCCCCGAAAAGATAATGACAGTCAGAGTACGTCCCGACGCCTTCTGTTCAAAGGAGTGCGCCAGTTCTTCAATCGCAAACACGACACCGGCAAGAGGCGTATTGAAAGCGGCAGCCATGCCGGCAGCCCCCCCTGCGAGGATCATACCATGCCTGGTGACATCATTATGCTGCCCCATGGCACGCGAAAATGCATGCATGATGGAAGCGCCGATCTGGACACTCGGCCCTTCACGACCGATCGAGGCACCACAGATGAGACCAAAGCATGTCATCAGGATCTTGCCCAGCGCAATGCGCAAAGTCAGGATCCGGTCCACAAGCACGAAATTATGCATATGCAGGGTTGCGATTGTCTGAGGAATTCCGGACCCCTGAGCACCATTGAACAACAGGCGTGTCAGCCAGGAAATGGCCACCAGCCCAAGCGGGGCAATCACCAGCATGGACCGCGGGTTTGTGGAGACAACATGATAACGCAGCTCGGCTGCCCAATCCCCGAGATGGGCAAAGATTACGGAGATAATGCCAATCAGCACGGCCCCGGTACAATACATGATGGTTCGATGCCACTTCAGGGTTCTGACCCGCGCCAGGCGCCGCATCCGACGGGCCCGCCTGGAACGGGTAGTGGCTATGGAAGCCTCATTGTCGTTCTGGGCGACGCCGGGAGAGAATAAAGAAGGCATACTGACCATGGGAAAGAGTTTCCAGAATTACGGAAAGTTCAGAAAACAGACCAACCACAAACTCTGCCGGAATGCACGGAAGATCTGGACGCAGCCGATCAGGAAATGGAGGATCTGAGACCGGCACAGCCGTCTACCCAAAATGACGGTCAAAGAAACCCCTCTCCGGCATGATCTGTAAAGAGCCCGGCCTCGCGGACATAGGCTGCGAGGACATCGGTGGAGCGGTGGCGGGAGACGTCCTTGAGCCGGAAGAGACTGGCCCCGGCCCGCGCGCCTGAGGTGAGGAAGCCCGCACGCAGGGAATGCCCCCCGAAGCGGGCCGGGTCGTAGCCGGCGGCCCGGGCGGCACGCTGGACCACGCGGGCCACGGTGCGGTCGCTGATCGGGCCTGCGGTGGCCTGACCGCGCACCACGTCACGGAACACGGCTCCGTCCGTGATTCCGGCAGCCTCCAGCCAGGCCTCGAGCAGGGCGACGGGGCGGATGCGGCGTCCTTCGGGAATGGCGATGCACACGCCCCGCCCCTCGGGATCGGTCTTGGTCACTCCGAAGCATACGGTCATGCCTTCCGGGGTACGGTCCAGCTGGTCGCAGCGCAGCCCGGCCAGTTCCGATCGGCGGAAGGCCCCGGCCATGCCGAAGGCCAGCAGCGCCCGGTCACGGATGGCCTTCAGGTTTGTCGCCGGCAGGGCGGCCAGCATGGCCTGCAGCACCCGGTCATCGGCGGCCTGCTTGCGGCGCGGGGCGGTTCCGGCCTGACGGCGGATGCCGGCAACCACTTCGGCCAGCACGCCCGCCAGCGGCTGGGCCTGGGGCGGCACGCAGCCGGCCTGACGATGGGCAAAGGCGATGGCCGCCAGCCGTCGGCCGATCGATGCCGGGCGCAGGCCGCGCGCGGCCTCATGGGCCAGGAACAGTGCCACCAGCCGGGGATCGGCGGGCAGAGCGCCCTGGTCCCGCTCGTGGCACCAGGCGGTGAAGGCGGCCCAGTCGCGCCGGTAGGCCAGGCGGGTGGCGGGCGCCCGGCTGGCGCGGGCATAGGCGCGGGCCTGGGCCAGCGGTGCGGCCAGGGAAGTGTCCCTGCCGGCCGGGCCAATCCCGTTAGGATCGATAATCACGAAAGGGCGCTTTCCTGTGGTTTTCGGGACCGCCGGAGCCTAGCGCAGAATCTGTCCGATAATCCATATTACCGGACATATTTGGACCGGAAGGGCTTTTGCGTCCACGCCGCCCATATCCACCCGCACGATACGGCAGAACCTTGATCAAGGGCCTACTCCAGGCATATATGATTAATGTTTTTACAAAAACCTTAATCATGGTAGAAAAATCCGGTCTCTGGAAAAGGTTGGGCAGGATGAAGCGTGAGGATCTGGCCGGCGGGATCCGGGAATGTCTGCAGCGGCTGCCTGCCCCCTATGCCCAGCATTACGGGGTCGTGCCCCCGCCGCCGCCCGAAGGGGGCGTTATGCTGGGCGATGCCGCTGCCCGCCATGGGCAGGCCCTGTCCGCCCTGGGTGAAATCGCCGCCCTCACCCGCACCCTGCCTGATCCGTACCTGATCAGCCGCGTCCTGAGCCGTCAGGAAGCCCTCAGCAGTTCCGCCCTGGAAGGCACGCACAGCACCCTCAATGAACTGCTGGTGGTCGATGAAGACGACCAGGGCGCTTCCCATGCCACCCGGCAGGTCCGCGACTATGCGCAGACCTTGGAGCGGTTCCTGCCACAGGCCAGTAGTGAAGGGCCGGCCCTCTTCCGCCTGCCCACCGTGCTGGCACTCCATCAGGCTGTCATGCAGCATGACCCGACCTATCGCGGGATACCCGGCACCCTGCGCCAGGACGTCGTCTGGATCGGCGGGACAGGGCATATCGCCTATTCGACCTATAACCCGCCCCCGCCCGACCAGGTGGCCGCCTGTCTGGAGGCCACCCTGGACTATATGCGGGCTGACGGGCTGCAGCAGATGACCCAGTCCCTCATTACCCGGCTGGCCATCGCCCATGCCCATTTCGAGGCCGTGCATCCGTTCAGCGATGGCAATGGCCGGGTGGGCCGCCTGCTGCTGCCGCTGATGATGGCCGCTGACGGCCAGGTTCCCCTGTATCTTTCCCCGTATATCGAGGCCCACAGACAGGACTATTACACGGCGCTCAAACGGGCCCAGCAGCGGCTCGACTGGCCGCCCCTGATCGGGTTCCTGTCAGACGCCATCATCCGGACCGTCACCGAAGTGCAGGTCACCCGGCAGGCAACCCAGACCCTGAAGGCCACATGGCGGCAGCGCCGGGCTTTCCGCAAGGGCTCGGCCGCGCTGCGCGCGCTGGACCTGCTGACCGATTATCCCGTCCTGACAGCCAGCCGCCTTGGCCATCTGCTGGACATCACGCCGCCAGCCGCCCAGACGGCCCTTGCCCAGCTCTGCCAGGTCGGGATCCTGACCGAACGCACCGGCTATGCCCGCAACCGGATCTATGCCGCAGAAGACGTGCTCACGATCCTCAATCGTCCCTTCGGGGAAGAACCGGCACTGTCAGACCCATCATCATAAAAGGGCCTCGCTTCACAAGATCCATTTTGACAGCTTCAATAGAAATGGCTGGAAATCTGTCCCATTCAGACTTCCCGACAAAAACCGACATATACCCCTTATTCTTGCATAGCTTTGCTCTGTCCCAATCAGACTATAGTCTATTCAACCCATAATCTGTCCGAACAATCGCACCTAATCTTTCTCAAGTAATATTATTGAGATTTTAAGGTCTAAGTGCCCTTAATATTTAGACAGATACGGTGTCATTCTGAGATATGGCTCCATCTTTTCTGAGAGTTTTCTCTCATAGAAATCTTTTAAAAATTTATTGCATTCAATTATTGCTTTCTCTTGAACTGTTTCTAAAGGATCTTTTTCTGTAATTTCTCCTATAAAATTATTAGAAGGCCCTTTTTTCTCTCTTAAACTATTAAGGATTTTTACAGATTCAAGTTTTGTAAAAATATTACCCCTTGCCTCATCTAAAATAATTTTAACTTCTGGTCCGAAAAGAAAAATAGATCCCTCTCCAAGGGAAATAAGTTTATTTATATTATTTTCTATAAATTTTATATATCCTGAATTACTTTCTATATTATCATCATAATCTTCTAAATTCTTGTCTACTCTGTGGTTGGGAGATAATTTGTGAGATTGCACAGCCATATCTAGAAACAATTGATAGATTTCAAACCTTTTTTCAAAAAGCTCTAACAGCCTGTCGGGTTGGGGTACCCTGTGAAGGGGTAAGGCTGTAGAGTGTCGCGATGAGCCGCTTCATCCCGTTTGACCGATCCCAGCCGTATCTTCTGC
>NZ_NIRT01000045.1 GCF_003207795.1 Komagataeibacter nataicola
GTATCCTTCATCTGCCGTCCTTTCGCGCAGTCGTTTCTTCCAACGACCATTCTGGCACATTGCGATGCCGTGCGGGGAGGACGGCAACCACCCCATCTCCGAAAGGGCCGGGAGAGGATTGGAATGCGGTCCTGAGGACCCGCAGGGAAGGAATGCAGGCAGGTTCTGTTCCCGTTGCGCCCTTGTGCCGCCTGTCCGAAGTCCTGGGTTCAGGGGCGAAAGCGCAGCCGGAGACGGTTTCCCCGTCATGGCTGGGTCAGGCCGAGGCGCACGGCACGCAGCGGGGGCCACGGATTTCGGCCTCATCATTGCCTGCTTCGTCTGAACCTGTGGGCAAGCCCGCCGGGCCACGTTCAGGTTCATCGCCGGGGATGTCCTTGTGAGCCAGCGTGAATCCTTTCGGCTCACCGGGCAGACGGCATCGCGGGCTGCAGGCTTTGTCCAGATATATGCAGGCCTGCGCGCATGCCCGAACGCCTATGCCAGGGTGGCGACGGATATGTGGAATTACGTGGCGCTTCGATTGCGGGGCAACGCGCGGCCTCGATGGCTCGAGGCCAGGGCTTGGCAGGCCGCATCGCCTCCTTCGCCGACGATCACGGGATGATCGTCATTTACGCCTGGCGTGCCACAGAGGTGGGCGCCGAACGGTCCTGCGCGCAGGATCATCTCACACAGGAGAGGGTCATGGGATCTGTTTCAGACTATGCGGATCGGGGGATCGCGCGTCTGGCGATGAAGGCAGACCTTTCGCGGACGTTTGCCTGGTCGCGCCCGGCCCGGACCATCTGGAACCGCCACCTGCGTCAGCGTTTGGCGCGGGCAGAAGACGATCCCCCGATACCGCAAAGTGCAGTCCGCCTCTACGAGCGGCCGGGCTATCCTGTCGGCTTGGTTATCGATGGACGCTGGGAAGGCCGGCTTGGGAACTGGGATCTTTCCTATCCGGCGACGATCCTGCTCTCGACCGGTAAGATCACCACCTCCCCGGGTTGCGTGGCGGAAGGGCTGGAAGAGCTATGACCGGCGATCTTCCCGTTCCGCGCGCGCTTGCGCCAGTCCTTGACAGTCGGACGCCAGAACAGCGGTGTGTCGCGATGGCACTGGTAGGACGTGGCACAGGCGAGACAAAAAAACGATCGCTGGCGTTCCACCCCGACATGCACCCGAACGAGGGACTGTCGTGTTGCTTTGTCTATCGTGACGCCCCCGCTGCGAGCGTGATGATCCATATTCGTATCATGTTTCTACCGGCTTTCTACCGGCCTGGTTCATCAGGTCAGCTTTGGCCTGCGTCCCTGTTTCTTCTCTGGAAGGCGCGTGACGGGTATGTCAATTTCTGAAGCTTCCGAAATTTCTGCGGGTGCCTTGATAGCCCGTCGCAGTCCGATCTCCTGTGCCAAGGCAGATCGTCGAACCGCATAGGTGGGGGCTACCATTGGATAGTTCTCTGACAGGCCCCATTTCTCGCGATACTGCTGGGGCGTCATGTCGTAGGCTGAGCGAAGATGGCGCTTAAGCATTTTCAGCTTTTTCCCGTCTTCCAGACAGACAATGTAATCTGGGAAGACGGATTTCTTTACAGGTACGGCTGGGACAAGATTCGGAGTTTCACTTACTTTGCGGCCAAGCTGGCTGATAGTCTGAAACACCGAGGAAATAAGTTCTGGCAAGATGTCCGCCGAGATCTTGTTCCGGCTTGCATAGGCGGTAACAATCCTGACTGTAATATTCCGTAGGGTCGTGGATTCAGAGAAGAGTGCCTCGTGGTCAGTCATGGTCGTCTCCTAGCGGTCTTTCTTTTCACAGTCGCTGTTAAGGCATGAAGGCCTACCCGTTTTCAGCGTATTTTCAAGCGAGTTGAAGCGGTATCATCGCCATGAGGAAGCTATCCTGCAATCTATGGACAGTAGAACGGACAGGCAGTGGAGTCGTGAATGACGCAGGGGTCGTATCATGACAGGAGATCCTGTACGCTCATGCCGTTCAGGATGGCCATGAAAGCATCGGTCGCCTCTCTGGTCAGGTGACGGAGACGGCAGGTATCCGCCAGAACACAGGGCCTGCCATAAAGTGGCGCGCAACCGGTCATGACCTCGCTTTCGGTTTCCATGAGACGGACAATATGCCCGATATTGATGTCTTTCGGATGCCGGGCCAGCCTGATGCCGCCGTTCCGGCCTCTGGTTCCCACCAGGATACCATGATGGCACAAGTCGTTGACGACCTTCACGAGATGGTTGTGGGAGATATTGTGCCGCTCGGAGATGTGCCGGACCGTCATGCGATTTTGCGTGTGTCCGTGGCGGGCCAGATCAATCAGCACGCGAAAGGCGTGCTCCGTACGCAGGGTCAGGCGCATGAGCCTGGTCGCCCGTCAGTCGGGCTGATCAGTCCGGAAGGCGAGCAAAGGCTCCCGGGACCATAGTCTGAGGAGGCCACGTTTTCGAGGTGGTTGCTGATTCGCATCCAGAAGGCGGCGTCATCTGCCAGGCCGGCCTCGACGCAGCGTCCGACATGGTGTCGCGCCCGTTCCCTGGCGCCAAGCAGCCCGTATTCGCGCAGGAAGGCCACCATCATGACGTTCGGATCCACGGCCTCATGGGCCTGCGTGTTTGCTGTAACTGCCATTCATCCGCTCTTTTCTCACGTCCGTTCCGCGACGACAGTCTGGTCGGAACGAATGACAGGCATGCGCCTCCTGCCCGCCCTGGCGTCGGGCGGGTGATAACGTGTTTGCATGAGGCATAGCCACGCCCTGCCTATTTCCACGACAGTGAACAGATCTCTCCGTTCACCGCTGGACACAGGTCCGGGTGTTGTATTCGGCAGGCCACCCGACAAGGAGGCCGCCTCAGTGCAAAAGGCGTTATCACGCGCCTGTTTCAGGATATCACAGCCCGGTTGGCTGCGCTACCCATCCGCAGCGCCGACGTTGGCGCCGGTGGTCTTGGTTCGGGGGGCATGGCTGTCCACGGGGTGGTTTGTGCGTCCTCCAAGTGTCATGGCGCCTGGGTATTTATGTAAATAACTGTTATTGCCTATAGAAATACAGACGAGTATGCCAGCTGGTCTCCCTGATTATATCAGGGGAGTTTCGTATAAAATGTATCAAATAGGCCGTTATTCAGTATCTTGTTGAATGAATTCTTTTATTGCGGCCGTCTATGCCAAACTGTATCCATGAATGACGAAATATGTCGTTTTAAACGCGACGTTCCATTCAATTCAGGACCGACCGGTGATCGCCGGTCAGGCTGACCGTTCAGGGGGTTACTGATGCAGTTCAGGGCCGTGGCTTGTGCTTTTCTTTTTTCTGCTTCCCTGATGGGCGTATCCCATGCTGCAGGAACGTTAGCAGCCCCGTCTGCCGCGCCATCGCCTGCAAAAGGGGCACTTGCTTCTCCGCAGGCCCCGGCCCAGCCTTCGCCGATCACCACGCAGCAGACTTTTGGCACCTGGCAGGCCAACTGCACCTATGCGCCCGCGACACGCGCGGCTTCGCTGTGCGTGGCGGCCCAGCAGCTGAGCATGCAGCAGCAGGGCAAGACCGTGCCGCTGGGCATGGTGATCGTCGCCCGGGCCGCGACGGACAAGGTGGCGATTACCGCGCGTCCCTACGAGCTGAGCGTCATGACCCCGCTGGGCTTCGACCTCACGAAGCCTGCCACCCTGTCGATGGATAACGGCAAGCCGGTCAGCCTGCCCTATCTGGTGTGCAACGCATCGGGCTGCCTGTCGACGCTGCAGGCGACGCCCGCCATGATCACGGCACTGAAGGCGGGCAGGACCGGCCACATCCGCGTCAGCCGCGTGCCCGCGCAGGGCGGCGGCACGGTCACGATCAATTACGACATGAGCCATTTCTCCGACGCCTTTGGCGCAATCGAGACCTGGTCCAGCCAGAAAGCGCCTGCCTGAAGCCGGCCGCATAGTCCGGAATGCGCGTGATGCGCTGGCAGGTTGGGGCGGCGGCGGCCATGATGGCGCTGCCCGGTGTAGCAATGGCCCAGGTGCCGGGCCTGCCCGGCGGCGTGATGCCGGCGGGGCCGGGCTCGTCGCAGGACCAGTTCCAGCGCTTCGAGCAGCACCAGGAGCAGCTTGACGCGCTGCCGCCACCGTCAAACGACATCCAGATCCAGAGGCCGTCCGCCCTGCCGCAGGCATCAAAAACCTGTGTTACGGTGCATGACCTCACGGTCGAAGGCGCGCAGAACCTGTCGCGCGCGACGACGGATGCGATCACCGGTCCCCATGTCGGCACCTGCATGACGGTGCGCGATCTCAACGGGCTGATCAACGCGCTCAATGCCGCCTATATCCGCCAGGGTTTCATCACCTCGCGGGCCTACCTGCCCGAGCAGAAGCTTTCCAGTGGGCACCTGCGGATCGTGGTGATCGAAGGGAAACTGGCGGGTATCCAGTTACAGGGCCGCCCGGCCCGGCTGGCGACCGTCATGGCCTTCCCCGGGCTGCATGGGAAGATCCTCAACCTGCGGGATCTCGAGCAGGGGATCGAGGACATGAACCGGCTGAGCCACTGGGGCGCGCGCATGCGCATCGCACCCGGCGGCAAGGCAGGGGTGTCCACCGTGGTCGTCACCGCGCCAAAGCGTGGCGTGCTGCATGGTCAGGTCTGGTTCGACAATTACGGCCAGCAGATTACCGGCCAGAAGACGGGCCATGCCATGCTCACGGCGGAAAACCCGCTGGGGCTGCTGGATTTGTGGTCTGTGGAATACGACCATTCGCTTGTCGGCCATGCCGGGCAACGCGGCACGTCGTATCTTTCGGTCAACGGGTCGATCCCGTTCGGCTACTGGACCGTGTTCGGGTCGTGGTGGCGCTCGCAGGACGACTATCCCCTGCTGGCCCTGACCGATGTCTACCACCTTGGCGGCAGCCGCCGCGACTGGCGTCTTGGCATCTCGCGCGTGCTGCTGCGCAACCGCATTGGCGTGACCACCTTCCAGGCCAGCTACGAGCGCAAGTCGTTCGGCTCGGAGATCAACCATACGGTGATCGACACCGAGACGGCGCGGCAGGCCTTCGTCAACGTGCAGGTCAGTGAATCGCTCAAGGGCTGGGGCGGGGTGTGGTACATCACCGGTGGCCTCAAGGTCGCGGTGGATGGCGCGGGCACGTGGTCGAACTTCACCCGTCCCGGCTGGCAGGACCCGCACTCGTCCTACCTCAAGCCCTCGCTGGATATCGACGGCTACAAATCGCTCACGCGCGGCGTGCTGTGGCACACCACGCTGCACGGCGAATACAGCACGCGCGACCAGTTCCCCACCAATGAACTGCAGGCCGGTGGCCCGTATACCGTGCGCGGCTTCCTCGAACAGGTCCTGCTGGGCAATGACGGCGGCTACATGCGCAACGACTTCTCGTGGCAGCTGCCCACAAAGGGCCTGAAGTGCGGGAAGTTCGCCTTCATCTGCCGCCACGTCATCGAGGGCACCCAGCTTTATGCCGCCCTTGATGTCGGTGTCGTGCGCGCGGGTTTAGCCTCGTCCTCGACGCCGCCCGCGCTGCGGGGGGGCGAGATGGCGGGCGGCGGCCTGGGGCTGCGCAAGACCACGGGGCCGTTCTTCTGGAACGTCTCCCTGACCCATTCCATGTATACCGGCCCGCTTCCCTCGGAAGGGCTGATCCCGCTGTTTCAGGTTGGAGCGAAGATATGATGAAGACGCCCCGCAGGACCGCCGCGCCCGACATCATTCCAGATCCGTCACGTCTTCAGTGCTGCGTGCATGTCCTTGCCGCAGCCTCCCTGTTCCTGGCCTCGACGGTGTCCATGGCCTCGGCCCAGCAGGCGGAGCCGCAGATCGTGGTCGATCCCCATGCCGGCGGTCCCGAGCCGACGCTGGACAAGACCCAGAACGGCATCGACCAGGTCAATATCGCCACGCCGAATGCGGCAGGCGTGTCGCATAACGACTTTCTCGAATACGGCGTGCCGGATACCGGCGTAATCCTGAACAATGCGACATCCGCGACCGAGACAAAGCTTGGCGGGGAAATCGCGGGAAACGCCAATCTCAATGGTCATGCCGCCAGCCTGATCCTCAACGAGGTGACCGGTACCCTGCCGACACAGATGCTGGGCTATACGGAAGTTGCGGGTCACCTGGCCTCGGTAGTGGTGGCCAATCCCAACGGCATTACGTGTGCCGGGTGCGGGTTCATCAATACCGCGCGTGTCACCCTGGTGACCGGCAAGCCGGAGCTTGATGCGAATGGCAGCCTGAAGGATTTTACGGTCAGCAACGGCAATATCACCTTCTCGGGGCAGGGCGGGGATTTTACCACCGTGCCTGTGCTCGACATCCTGTCGCGTTCCGTTACCCTCAATGCAAAGGTCAATGCCCAGACCGCCAATATCGTGGCAGGCCGCAATACCGTCGATTACGGTACGAATGCAGCGCATCCCCTGACGCCTGACGGGAGCAGCACGCCGGAATTCGCCATTGATACGGCGGCTCTTGGCGGGATGTACGCCAACCGGATCTACATGGTGGTCAACGAGGCCGGTGCGGGCGTGCGGGTCGATGGCACCATGGCGGCCAATGCCGGGGACATGACGCTGACCGATGCCGGCGACCTGGTGCTCAACGGCAACATGACCTCTACGGGCAATGCCCAGCTTGCATCCGGCGGCACGGTAACGGTCAGCGGCACGTTCCAGGCGGCACAGGATGCCAGCCTGTCCAGCCAGGGGCTCACGACCACGGCGTCAGGTGGGGTTGCAGCCACAAAGGGCACGCTGGATGTGACCACGACAACGCTGGATAATGACGGCGCGCTGACGGCGGGCGGTCCCGTGACGGTCCGGGTCAACGGGACCGGAACCGGAAACGGGAAGGTCAGCAGCGGCGGTGACCTCTCCGTTACGGCGGTTGGTGATCTGGGGGGGGCGTTGCAGTTCGCATCGGGCGGGCAGGTCGCGATGACCGTGGGCGGAACCTACAGCAGTGGGGCGGCCGGCGGCATTACCGCTCCGGGGGCCATACAGGTCAACGCGACGCGCATCAGCAACGGCGGTACCATCCAGTCCGGCCAGGCCATCAGTATTGCCAGCACGGCCCTGGGCAATAGCGGGCGCATTGTCGCGCAGGGCGGCGACCTGACTTTTAGCACCGCCACCATGGACAATGACGGCACGATGGCCAGCGCTGGCGCGCTGGCGGGTCAGGCCACGACCTCGGCCACCGGCACGGGGCTTATGCTGGGCAGCAGCGGGGTCAGTTTCACCACGGCAGGCGACCTTGTCGGTGCAATGCGGTTTGTCACGGGTGGCGCGGCGACGCTTGATGTGGGGGGCGCCTATGATACCGGTTTGGGTGGCGGGATTCTGGCGGCAGGCGACGTAACGGTGAGTGCTGGCGGCATGGACAATGCCGGGGCCATCACATCCGCCCGGAAACTTGCCGTAACGGCCGCCAGTGACGTGACCAATACCGGCCTGCTGTCGGGGGATGACGGGGTAAGCATCACCCTGCCGGGAACCCTTGCCAATACCGATGGGACCATTCAGTCCCGGTCCGGGGACGTGGTGATCAACGGGCCGGTTCCAGCAGCTTCTTCTTCCGGCACGGAGACATCGGGCACGGGTGATGAGGCCGCATCCGCCACGTCAGGCCCTTCAGACGAAACGGTGGCCATTCCCGCCGCGACCGCGGCAGCGACGGCGTTTGTCAATCAGTCCGGCGTGGTCCGGGCGGCGGGTGATGTGACGGTTACGGCCGATAGCATCACCAATGACGTATCGGCGGGGATGAGCATGGTCAGTGCGGATACCACCAGCCAGTCCTATCTGCAGCAGGCCCTGATCGGGACGATCGGCCAGGAGAGTGGCGCAGCCCGGTTCGACAGCCTGACCCAGCTCGTGTCGGGACAGGCCAGTGGCAGCGCTACAGCATCAGGCTACCTGTTCGATACCGGCGTAAGCACCACGCTTGATGGAGCGGCCTATCTGCAGGCCCAGCTTGCTGCCGAGCAGGCGGCAGCCGCAGCGGCTGCTGCCACGGGAACCGAGAGTGGTTCCGCCAGTACTGCTGCATCCGGCAGCACGGATGGTACGCCCGCCGCCACCACGACACCGACAACCCCGGCCCCGCCCCTTCTGGGCAATGGCGCGGTAGATGCCGATTACGCCAGCAGCCAGGTCTTCAGTGGCACGGGACAGGCCAGTATCGGCACCGTGACCGGCACGCAGGAGCAGACGCTGCTCAATAATGCCGCCACCGAGGCCCAGACGCTGGGCCTGACATACGGTACCGCTCTGACCAGTGCCCAGAAGGCTGGCCTGACCCAGCCCATCCTGTGGTACGTGCCGCAAAGCGTGGATGGCCAGACGGTGCTGGCGCCCCACGTCTATCTGCCTACGGCGGATCAGGTATCCGTCACGCAGGGTGAGATTGTCGGACAGGACGTGACCCTGACGGGGAACAGCGTCAGCAATACCGGCACCGTTTCCGCGCGCGATGATCTGTCGGTTTCTGCCGCAACGGGAGAAATCACGGATGCGGGTGTCCTTGTCGGCAAGGGCGGCAGCCCGGAGCAGTATGAGGCGGTGCAGGGAGTCCTTGCGTCAGGGGGCGCCACGACCCTGAGCGCGGAAGACGGGATCTCGGTCAGGGGCGGGACCATCACGTCTGGCGGCGACCTGTCTCTGACCTCCAATGGTGGGATCGACCTTGGCGCCCTGACGTCGAATTCCGCGGCATCGGGGGACGGAACCTATGCCAGCGCCGTGCAGAATTACGGCACTACGGTTACGGGCAAGACGGATGTTACGGCCATTGCCCTTGGCGGCAACCTGTCGATGGAAGGGAGCAGCCTGAGTGCTGGCGGCACGGCTACCGTCATGGCCGCAGGCGACATTACCCTGCAGGCGACGACCGACAGCCAGTACAGCAGCAATACGTCCAGCTACACAACCGGCTTCCTGGGCTCGACCACGATCACGACGACCAATACGGCCTCGGCCTCGCAGCAGCAGGGCAGTGACCTCAGCGCCACAGGCGACCTGACGGTCGTTGCTGACGGCAGCCTGTCGGCGCAGGGCAGCGCGCAGTCAGCCCAGGACGCCACGGTAACGGTGGGCGGCGATGTGAGCCTGACCGCCACGACCGATACTTCGGGGTGGACCTATTCGCGTGACAAGGACGGGATTTTCAGTGGAGGTGATGATTACAGATCCGGGTCATCTTCCTCCAATACGCCCACCCTTCTGGCTGCCGTAGGCAATGTATCCGTAACGGCGGGGCAGCCGGTCTCGATATGGGATCTGCTTTTCCCGCCCAGCCAGACCCTGATCGCCGCCCCTGACCCGCTGACGGATCTTGCGCTGCTGGGCACGAACACGGCTGATTACGAGTTCCTGCAGGATGAAAGCTATGACACGCAGACACTGCCCCAGCAGGTGATGGGGGCCAGCGGCCAGATCTTTACCGGTGGCACGGCGCAGGTCAGCGCCGAGGAGATGCGTGTCCTTGAGGAAAACGCCTATCTCGCCTCTTCCCGCCTGGGTCTGACGGCGGGCGTTTCCCTGACGGCCGCGCAGCAGGCCCGGTTGCAAGTGCCCCTTGTCTGGCCCGTGACCGTCATGGTCAACGGCCAGCAGGTGGTGCAGATGCAGGTTTACCTGCCGCCGGGGAAGGTCGGCCTTACGAACAGCGGGGATATCACGCTTGATGGCAGCGCCGTCGAGGCGGGGGGCGATGTCACGCTGCAGGCCACGGGCAATATCGCCCTCAATGCGGTGACAGACAGCCAGTCCTATTACAGTCATTCCGTCAGCCACGGGTTGCTGAACAAGACGACCATTACGGAAAGCGAAAGTTCCACCAGTCAGATTGGCAGTACGATCGCGGCCAACGGAAATGTCAGCATCGTCGCCGGAAAAAATATGTCCGTCGCGGGGACCATAGCAGGCGGCGGCAATACAACATTGCAGGCGGGCGGCAGTATTACGGAGAGTGCACTGCAGAGTACTGCGCAGTCTGCCTACAGCAAAAAGACGAGTGGCCTCTATCTGGGAACAAGTGGTGCCGGGTTCGAGATGGGCTTTGGCAAATCGGTCCAGACCGCCAATGACAGCAGCACGACCTGGACCCCGAGTGAAATCGGGTCCACGGGAGGGAACCTGAGCATAACTGCCGGTGGCCCGGTTGCAATCAATGCCTCGGGGCTTGCGGCGGCGAAAGACCTGAATGTTTCGGGTTCATCCGTGTCGTTCAATGCCCTCAATAATGTCGCGACGGAATCCCAGACCAGTGACTCCATGTTTATCGGCCTGAAATCAGGCCTGTCGGACAATTCCGTGGTTGGGCAAGTCGCGGATATGGCGCTCAGTGCGGCTCAGGCTGCGAATGACAAGAATACGGCGAACCTGACCCTTGATGCGGCTTCGATTGGGATCACTGGTGCTTCAGCCGGTCTGTCGATCGCGCAGGCCCTGAGCAAGGATGCTGCAAGCGGGGAAGTTGAACTCGTCGGGGTTTCGGCCGAGGTCGGGTTCGAGCATAACCGGCAGACCGAAAGTTCCACCACCACTGCCGTGCAGGGCGCTACCGCGGCTGCAGGGAACGCCCTGAGTGTGACGGCAACGGGGGAGACCGCAGGCGCTGCGGGTTCCAGTGCTGGCAATATCATTGCCACCGCATCGCAGCTTTCCGGGCAGACCGTCACGCTGAATGCGCCGGGAACAGTGACCCTGCAGTCCGGTCAGGACACTACGCATACCACCTCCACGCAATCTTCCGAGTCGGCTTTTGTTGGGGCAACGGTATCTCTCAGTTCTGATATGCAGCCGGGAGTCAGTATTACCGGTCAGTTCGGCGGCTCCCATGCCCATAGCAACGCGCGCAGTACCACGCAGGTCGATACGACCGTAATGGGCACAGACAATGTGACCATCAACAACGCAGGAGGAGCCACCATGTTGGATGGGGCAAAGGTCTCGGGCAGTTCCGTGGATGTAACGACAGGCAATCTGAACATTACCTCGGCACAGAACACGGCTAGCTATGCCAGCGACCAAGAAAGTGGCGGCTTCAGTTTTGCGATCCCGGTTTATGGGGTTGGGGGCGAAAAAGGCTTTTCGGTTAATGCCTCGGCAGGTGCTCTTCAGGATCATTATGCCTCGACGGAAGGCGGTGGGCTATCTGGAGTTTACGCTGGTAACAACGGGGTCAACGTTGCAGTTGCAGGTAATACCAACCTTGATGCCGGGGTGATCGCCAGCACGGCGGCACCCTCGCTCAATAATGTCACGACGGGTAGTCTCACGGCTGGCGGGGAGAAGAATATCTCCGACTATGCCGGAGCCTCGGCCAGCTTTTCGTTCGGTAACCTGACGGGTGGAGGAAAGACGGGTCGTATTGATAAAGTGCCTCAAACAAAAGGTTTTGCTGATGGTGGCACCTTCCAGGGATCAGCGGCGGCGGTTGCCAGTTCCCATGAGACAGAAAGCCAATCGGCGATCGGTTCGAACATTACGGTGGATGTGGGTACCACGTCTGGCACCCTCTCGCGTGATGCCACCACCGCCAACCAGGCCATTGCCAATGATTTTAACGCCAGCACGGAAAGTAATATTCTGGCACTGACCAATGTGGCCGAGACAGTTGCCCAGAAAGCTGGATGGACGGCCTATAACGGCTATAAGCAGGTCCACGGCAGCAAGAAGAGCGGAACACCAGTTGCACATGATGCACTCGGTGGTGCCGCAGGGTCTTCAAAGAGTTCTGCAACGCAGTTGCCTGTGAAATAGCAAAACCTGGCAGCAACAGAAGATAGGCCGATGGCAGGGCGTCATGCATCGTTGCAAACGCTGGCACCCTGTACAAGCCGTGAAAGGGGCGATAATGACAGCCATTATACATTTCCATGCATAGCAGACCATAGTAATATGAAGTTCTGTTTTAATATTTCAATGGTACAATTTATTTTTATAAATATATGAGATATCATGAAATATGAACATTTTTTCCACGATGAGAAATATTTCTGGAAACCAATCCGTATGAAAAAATATATGCTTATTATGCCGCTCTTTTTTATTGTTGGATGTCATTCAGGTCCAGATTCTGACTCCATGCGCGCACCCCCTACTGCGTGGGATATGTCGTGGTCTACAAAAGAGGGGACAGCGACCATCATCGGTTCGGCATCCATATTCGTCCCTGATGATGATAATCAGGTCCGCATGCCTGGCGGAGGCGGATCGCTTATTCTTAACAAGGGGCACACATACACCTGCGCCGGGCGTGATGTGCAACTGCTACCGCAAAGTCCGGCGTCCGATCCTGTGGTCGATCATATGTTCCGTTACGGTACGATGACCGGACCCAAGGTGGAGTCTGCTGAGGTTGCGCCATTCGTTAGGCACGTGACATGTGATGCGGACGGACAGTTTACCTTCGCTAACCTACCTGCTGGTATCTGGTATGCAGTGACAGATATCTGGCAGGGGAATATTGCCGTCAAGGAAATCCGGATCCAGCCGGGCCAGACTACGTCCATCACTCTGAAGCATGACTGGAATTACCCGCCTTCGTGGCGACATAGGGTGAGGCTGTGGTAAGACCATTACTGTCCAGATACTGTCAGGTTTTGTCATCTATATGCCCTGACAGCATGGGCAATGCAGTGCAGTCGTGCCGTATTGAAATTTGTGGCCAGTTATTCATGGCTATGCGTACTGGACTTGAATTTTCATAACATGAATCCAAATGAGCATGGTCGAATGAATCGGTCGCGGGGCATGAGGCCCTTTCGGGCGGGGCTGTGATGGCCGCGAAGAACGTTACGCTGTCAGGCGTCAGCGTGCTCAATAGCGGTACCATGCAGGCCACCGGCACGGCTGCGACCGATGTGGAACAGCATGACTATAGCCATCGGGCCAGCCAGACGGAAAACTTCGGCACGACGGTCAGTGCCGGGGGCAATGTGCAGATGGCCGCCCTTGGCGGTGACCTGACCCTGGCGGGTTCTACCGTTGCCGCCGGGAAGTCGGCCACGCTGATGGCGACGGGCAACGTGACCCTCAACGCGGTGACCGACAGCCAGTCCTCCTATACCCGCACCGTCAGGCACGGGCTCCTCAACAGGACCACCACGACCTTGAGTGAAAGCTCGACGGACCAGATCGGCAGCACCATTGCGGCCAATGACAATGTCACCATGGTCTCGGGCAGGGATATGTCGGTGGCGGGCACTGTTGCGGGCGGTGGCAACGTGGCGCTCAAGGCGGGCGGCAGCCTTACGGAGAACGCGCTTCAGAGCACGGCCCAATCCTACTACGAAAAGGAAACCAAAGGACTTTATTTCGATACTGATGGTGCGAAGGCTCATGTGGGGTATGGAGATTCCAAAGAGAGCGTCAGTGACAGCAGCACGACGTGGAACCCGAGTATGATCGCCTCCACAGCGGGCACTCTCGACATCGCGGCCAATGGCCCGGTGGCCATCAATGCCTCCGGGGTGTCGGCTGCAAAAGACCTGAACGTGACCGGGTCATCCGTCTCGCTCAACGCGCTATCCGATGTCTCCAGCACGAAGCAGACCAGTGATTTCAAGTTTATTGGCGTGCAGGTCGGGCTGTCGGATACTTCCCTTGTCGGGCGGATTGCCAACCTTGCCCTGGCGGCAGCCAAGACTGCGAGCGACCAGGATATGGCCAGCCAGTCCGTTGATGCGTTGTCAACGGCTGAGAGCGGGGTCAGTATCGGGGAAACTGTCGCGACGCTTATAGACCCCAAATTGGCGTCAACGTCACCAAATGTCACAAGAGCCAATATCGAGTTGGTGGGCGTGCAGGCAGAAGTCGGCTTTGAAGATAATCACAAGACATCGGAAACGACCTCGACAACAGCGCAGGGATCGGTCGCGGAAGCGGGTGACGGACTGACCATTACCGCGACCGGGGCGGTGCCTGCGACCGACAGGAGTGCCGGGGATATTGTTGCCACCGCAGCCAGCCTGTCGGGTGAAACTGTCACGCTGGCGGCGCCGGGCCATATTCAGCTTCAGTCGGGGCAGGACACCACGCATACGGTCATCAGCCAGACGGCCCTGTCCGCTTTTGTTGGGGCGACAGCCTCGCTGAACGCCAATCTGCAGTGGGGGGTCAGTGTTACAGGGCAACTCAGTGCATCCCATTCCCACACGGATTCTAAAAGTGTCACGCAGGTTGATACGACAGTCTCAGGTACAAAGAATGTAACCATCGATAATGGGGCAGGCCGCACGACGCTGGACGGGGCCAAGATATCCGGTGGTTCCGTGGACGTGACGGCGGGCAACCTGGACATTACCTCGGCACAGAATACGGCAAGCTATCTCAGCACGAATGAGAGCGGGGGCGTCAGCTTTGCCATTCCCGTCTATGGTACCGGTGGCGAGATGGGTTTTTCGGTCAACGCCTCGGCGGGTGTCCTGTATGATACCTACACTTCAACAGAAGCCAGTGGTCTTTCCGGGTTATACGCGGGTCAGGGCGGGCTTGATGTCAAAGTGGCTAACAACACGACCCTCAATGCAGGCATCATGGAAAGCGCGGCAGGATCCGGCAATACGGTCACGACCGGTAGCCTGACAGCCAATGATGAGCAGAACAGATCAGAATATGCAGGTGCGTCTGCCAGTATATCATATGGAAATATTGGTAGTGGTGGAAATACAGGTCCGGACGATGGGCTACCAAATACGAAAAGAAAAACTTTTGATGGCGGAGCTAATGTAAGCGGATTAGCAGCACCAGTAATTGGCATGACTTCATCGAACAGCCTCTCTTCTATTGGGTCAAATATTACAATTAATTCCGGATCTACAAGAGGTGTTGTGTCTCGTGATCCATCAGATGCGAACCATGCGATCAATAATGATTTTGATGCGAATGAAGAGGGCGAGATCATGTCCCTAACGAACAGTTTTGAAAATTCAGTCGATACCGCGTACAAGGATTCAAAAGCGGTCAAGTCCATGAAGAGTAATAAAGACTTGACCGATCAAGAAAGGATATAAAATGATAAAAAATCATAATATTAAATTAATATTTTCTTCACTTATTGCGTTATCCCCATTGTGTGGATGCGTAAGCCCGGAGCCTCCAAGAATTCCATTTAATAGTGATGAAGTTTCATGGGCACGTAAAATAGGAAATTCGACTATAAAAGGATGTGTTAGTGGTGCAGAATTTACAAAATATAATACTTATAAGATACCGGATGGGTATTATACGTCTTATCCTGATATAGGATCATCTGTAGAGCATCCTCAGCGTAGTTTTACGATAGATCTTCTGCCAGAAAGCGAATATATGCATAAATTATCTAAAAAAATGTATATTTACAGCCTAAGATTGCATAGCTATAAAAACATAAACGATCCACGGTGGGTCGATTCGTCAATTATTAATTTTATACCTCATTTTTCTTGTCCCGATGCAGGTGCTGCAATCTGCACGTCTGCAGGGCACTTTATTTTTTCTAATCTCCCCGCTGGGACATGGTATATTGTGACTGGTTATAATTCTACTCCTGAACAGAGAGGGCACATTGCTTTAGTGCAGAAAATAAAAACTATTGAGGGGCAGACGGTTCCATTTGTATCTTGGGTTGGTGCATTGGATAAAACATGCAAACCGTGATTCTTGAAGCATAAATTATTGAAGATATGTTTGCTACTTCTTCCATAAGCCGAGTGCTTTTTTGCTGCGACTGGGATAATGGTTATGACCACAATCAGGCTCGCGACGGACTGACCTGACCAATGCAGGTGGCCTGCTGACGGATCTTGCGCTTCTGGGCACGGACAGGACTGATTACGAGTTCCTGCAGGATGAAAGCTATGACACGCAGACGCTGCCCCAGCAGGTGATGGGGGCCAGCGGCCAGATCTTTACCGGTGGCACGGCGCAGGTCAGCGCCGAGGAGATGCGTGTCCTTGAGGAAAACGCCTATCTCGCCTCTTCCCGCCTGGGTCTGACGGCCGGCGTTGCCCTGACGGCCGCGCAGCAGGCCCGGTTGCAGGTGCCCCTTGTCTGGCCCGTGACCGTCATGGTCAACGGCCAGCAGGTGGTGCAGATGCAGGTTTACCTGCCGCCGGGGAAGGGCGGCCTCACGAACAGCGGGGATATCACGCTTGATGGCAGCGCCGTCGAGGCGGGAGGCAATGTTGCCCTCAATGGGGCCTATCCTGAATTTCGTGTGTTTGGTGTGATGCTGAGGGAGGAGAAGCATCATGGCCCGACCCAAGAAGCCCGCGTTCCCTGATGGTGTTCTGGACCAGGTTCTGGCTGGTCGCGTGGTCCGCACGATGTCGAAAGCAGAGGCCCTTCTGGACGATATGAAGAAAGCCCTGGCGGAGCGGTCGCTCAACGCCGAACTGGACTACCATCTGGACGGCGAGGCTATGGTCGGCCGCCCGAACTGTCGCAATGATTACGGGCGGAAGACCATGCTGACGAATGCCGGTCGGGTGCGGCTGGACATCCCGCGCGATCGGGCGGGAATGTTGGATCTGCAACTGATTGCGCGCGACCGGCGGCGGTTTCCCGGTTTCGATGATCGGATCGTCTCGATGTATGCGCACGGGATGAGCGTGCGTGAGATCCGGGGCCATTTGCTTGAAATCTATGGGATGGAAGCTTCGCCGGACCTGATCAGCGTCATCACCGACGCCGTTCTGGACGAAGTGGCAGTCTGGCAGATCCGGCCACTGGAGACGGTTTATCCGGTGGTGTTCTTCGATGCCCTGTGGGTGAAGATCCGCGGTGAAGGCCTGATGCACAACAAGGCGGTGCATATCGCCCTGGGCGTGCGCGCCGACGGCACGAAGGAGGAGGCCCCTGGCCCGTGGATCGAGCAAAACGAGGGCGCCAAATTCTGGCTCCGTGTCATGAACGAACTACGCCATCCGTGCCGTATTCCCCGAAGCCCTAGCGCAGACCTGCATCGTTCATCTGCTGTGCCATTCGTTGGATTCGTCGCGTGGAAAGACCGCTAATCCGTGGTCACGGCTCTGAAGGATATCTACCGTGCGGTGGACGCCGAGACTGGCAAAACCGTCTTAGCCGCCTTTGCTGCAAGTCCCTGGAGCCGGAAGTATGCAGCGATCGTCCAGTCCAGGGGGGAGGTCATTCCCTTCTACGCCTTCCCTGCCGACGGCCGAAAACTGGTCTAGACGACCAATGCCATAGAAGCGCTGAAAGCCAGGCTCAGGCGGGCCGTCCGGGCCAAAGGGCATTTCTCCGATGACGACGTGCTCCTCAAGCTCCTTTTCCTGGCCTTGAACCGAGCTGAGAAAGAATGGATCATGCCTCCAAGGGAATGGTCCATGGCAAAGGCCCGGTTCGCCATTCTCGTCGGTGACCGCTTCGCCCGCGCTGCCGTCTGATCAACTATGTGAACAACGCATCGCGCATGAAATTCCTGACAGTCGCCACAAAACCATCATAAGCCCACTACACTACGTTGCCTTGCCACGACAATCGGTGAAACAAATCTTACCCCAGACCAATAGGTCTTTTGTCAACGTGAACTGGAATCAAATAGACTGGTTCCGTCCGACGATTTGATCTTGAATCGCTTTTCTTTTGGTCGAAGGACGTCTGTTTTATGGCGAAAAAGCCAGTGCCGCCGATTGAGCCTGATGACTGGGATGATGACGGGGCGGGTTTCCTGCAGCCCCTGAAGCCACCGCCGCCCGTCCGGGACCCGGCGGATCTCAGGCTGCATACGCGCCAGCTCGCCGACTTTCTCCGGGCCAGATTTCCGGACAGGTGGGTCGGTGTGGAAATCGGCACGCTTCCGCTGCGGTGTGAGGACGACCTGTTCTCCGATTTCATCGACCTTGGAGATGGCCTCGGGGTTCGCCTTGATTATGATCCCGAGGAGCCGGAGCGGGTACTCTGGATCAGTGCCGGCAACCGTGATCTTGGCGGCGAGCCGCTCGATTTTCCCCGCGATAGCGAGGACTGTCGTGGGCGCATGCTTTCAACTGCGGAAATCGCGGAACTACTCGATTTTCTCGACAGGGAGGCCGCTTACTGATGCCCGCTGGCATGGCAGGCAAGCCCGATGCGCCGCCATGCGTCAGTCAGTTTGCTTCGCGGCACGTTTCGCTCAAGATCGTGCAGCAGGGCTTCCAATTCGGAAAGGGAAAGGGTGCAGGCGACAAGCGACGGTGACAGGATCGCAGTTCCCGTCATCACGACGTGGCTGAAGACCTGGATGGTCGGGTCCACGAGGCGGGCCAGCGCGTAGATGGCCCGGCAATGGGCGGCATTCTGCATCACCGGGCTGTAAATCAGCCGGGGCGGGGCGTCGGGCGTCTCGCCCGCGAAACGCTGTCGCCACCGTTCATCTTCCGGGTGTCCGGTCAGTTCGCCGCCATACTGCTTTGTCTCCACGACATGGATGCCTCTCGAGCTGAGGAACAGGTGGTCAATCTGGGTCGTCCTGCCGCCACCTGCCGGCAGCATGGCGTCGTGCAGCACGGCCAGGCCGCTCCGGTCGAGCACATGGGCTACGGCGCTCTCTCCTTTCTCGCCCTGGATGGCGGCGCGAAAGGACCGCCAGACCTGCGCCTCATGGGCCGTCAGCCGGCATCTGCCGGGAGGCTTCACGCGACGACGTCGAAGTCTTGCCACGCAGTCTCCCCCTGTGGTTCCATGGCCCGATAGCGTGTCCCGTATATCTGTCCGTCATGCGACTGGGATGGGAAATACTGGGAACCGCGTATGTTCCGGGTGAGGGGCCGGGTACATGTCTGCAGCGTGGATGCGGATCACCAATAGTGCCCGCTCAACCGCCAGCCTGAACGCAGGAGACCGGACAATCGGCGGCAGGCTCGTCCAGCTCCGCAGGGGATTCAGGATCCCGCCTGAACCCGGTATTCTCGTCCCCCCATTTCTTGAGGGCCATGATGACCGGCTCCAGGGTCCGTCCCCGCGGCGTCAGGCTGTATTCCACCTTCGGGGGCACCTCGGGGTAGACTGTCCGCAGCACAAACCCGTCCTGTTCCAGTTCGCGAAGCTGCGCCGTCAGCATGCGCTGGGTGATATTGGGCAGGCGCCTGCGGATCGCGTTAAAGCGCAGGGTTCCCTCGAGCAGGTGGTAGAGGATCACTCCTTTCCATTTCCCGTCGATCAGCTGAAGCGTCGCTTCAACGGCACAGCCGGGACTGCAATCAAGTGATTTATGCCGGATACGGGCCATGACGGTATCATTTCCGATACTATGGGCGTTAAAAGTGCGTTCTTGTCTGAACCCAGCATAATGCTCACTGTTCTCCTTCATCAACACAGGAGCAGACATCATGCGCGCCGTCGGTTACCAGACGCCTCTCCCGATCGACAATCCCGCGTCCCTTCAGGACATCGATCTGCCGAAGCCTGTTCCTTCAGGGCGGGATCTCCTGGTGGAAATCAGGGCTGTGTCGGTCAATCCGGTCGATACAAAAGTCCGCCGCAGCGCGACGCCGGATGCGGGTCAATGGCGGGTTCTGGGTTGGGACGCCGCCGGGATCGTTGTCGGCACCGGGCCTGAAGTCATGGATTTTGCCATCGGGGATGAGGTTTTCTACGCAGGCGCGCTCGATCGCCCGGGAACCGATGCCGAATTCCACCTGGTCGACGAGCGGATTGTCGGCCGTAAGCCCCGTTCCCTGAACTGGGCTGAAGCGGCGGCCCTGCCGCTGACAGCGATCACTGCCTGGGAGATGCTGTTCGATCGCCTGGATATCCGTCGGCCAGTCCCCGGCGTGAAGCCAGCCGTGCTGATTATCGGGGGTGCGGGCGGCGTGGGACTATCCTGAATTTTGTGCGGTGTGGTGATAAATTGCTCGAAGAGGAGCCCCCGCATGAGCATTGATAAAGACCTCCTGGACCGCCTGATGGAAG